>NZ_CP098825.1:1833856-2445142 GCF_030759015.1 Paramuribaculum intestinale
CCGCGAAGGCGCAGTTGACAGAACACAGTTTGCTGACTGCATTTTTGGTCATGAATCGCTACGCAGGTTGAAGCACACCACCGATCCAAGATATTTCCGCTTCCGGGATTATCTTGAAAAAGTGCGTGCATGGCGCAACGACGAAGCTCACAGCGCTCCTGAATTTACCGACGAAGAGTTGAAAGTGGCAGTACATATCCTCGTGACAATGTACGCCTACGTTACAGCCAAGAGTATCACCGACCTCGAAATGAACGGTCTATAAAAATATAGTTTATGAAAACTCTCCTTCCAAGGATTCTTACAAAGAAAGATGACCCCGATTCTTATAAGGCCGTAGAAGAGCTAGATGAAGTTCTTCGAAATGCTGAGGAAGAAGGCATTAGAAATATCGCTCTTACCGGACCTTATGGGTCGGGTAAGAGTTCTGTGCTCAATACTCTCAAACAAGACTTCAAGGACAGACGGAACTATCTTTCCATCTCTTTAGCAACACTTCAATCAGGTAGTGAGGACAATGATACAGGAGAAGATGAATCTAAGAATTCTGACGACAAGGAGGCTCTCAATCGCCGAATAGAATATAGTATCCTTCAACAACTTATATATCGCGAAAAGGCTTCAACAGTTCCTAATTCAAGATTCAAGCGTATAACTTATTTCACCAAAAAAGAATTGTGGGGGCTTGTACTTTGGACTATTGGTTTTATAATCGCATTCTTTATAGCTTTTGAGCCCGAATTTGCTAAAGTCGATTCAGCATATGAGTGGTTGAACTGGGGTAAAGTGAACTCATTATTTGATTTCCTCGCAATGGGCTATATGCTTTTTTGCTCAGCTTATGTAATCAAATACTTTGTCCAAGGATATAGCAATTCAAAATTGAATAAACTAAACCTAAAGGATGGGGAAATCGATATTAAAGAGGACAATTCAATTTTCAACAAACATCTAGATGAAATATTATATTTTTTCAGAGCTACCGAATATAACGTGGTTATCATTGAAGACCTCGATAGATTTGAGACCTCAGATATATATCTTAAACTCAGAGAACTGAATCAACTAATCAACGAATCAGAAGAGATTAAACGCCATATCACATTTGTATATGCTGTAAAAGACGATGTTTTTGATGATGAACATCGGACTAAGTTCTTTGACTATATAATCACTGTAATTCCTGTCATCAATCCATCCAACTCAAAGGACATCCTTAAAAAGCAATTATCAGAAATTGGTTTACCCAATAATACTATATCTGATGATGATTTGGCCTCCATAGCCTTCTTTATCCCAGATATGCGTATTCTCACCAATATTGTAAACGAATTTCAGCAGTATCGAGAGAAACTATCAAAGACTGGTCAGCCCCTCAATATGACGAAGTTGCTGGCAATGATAGTGTACAAAAATTACTATCCTAAAGACTTCGCTGAATTGCATCGTCGCAAAGGGAAAGTGTATGCATGCATATCTCAGAAGAAAGCTTTTATTGAAATTGCCACAAAAGAAATCAATGACTCAATTGCAGTTTGCAATAAGGAGATACAGGCATATAAAGAAGCGAAGAAATGGGAGATTGTCGAACTTAAAAAATTATTTTTGGTAAGCCTTCTGAACCAAGTAAATTCAACGGCAGTTTCAATTCGTATCAGCAATCAATACTATACAATCGAATCGATAGCAACATCGGATAACTTATTCAATGATTTGCTTACTCAGGAAAGTGTAAGCTATCATTATCTGTATAACTATAATTCAGGTAGCGCATCGACTACCAGTACTCGTATTAATGTAAAGTCAGTTTATCAAGAATCACCATACTTTGCAAAAATTCAACTAATTTCTATTGAACCAGAAACACTCAAGAATCGTCTAAACAATCTAAATAAAGACCTAAGAACTACATCTGGCCTAAAATTAGCTTCAATACTTTTAAAATATCCCAAAGTTATGGCATCCGATTTATATATGAACTTGGGATTAAGTGAGATGATGAATATATTCCTTATTGAGGGATATATCGATGAAGATTATTATGACTACATTTCTTACTTCTATGAAGGCCTGATTTCTCCGGCGGATAGAGAGTACATCCTTTCAATCAGACAATTGCAAACGCCCGAATATAATAGACATATTGATAAAATTGATAATTTCGCTAAGGAACTGCGTCCAAATAACTTTATAACAGAGAGCATTCTTAATATTGAATTGCTCGATTACTTTACGTCAAACAAGTCAAGGAATTCCAAAATTTCCGATTTTTATGACCGTATGGTTGATGTGATTGAAACCACCTCGAAGAGATACGACTTTCTCGGTGAGTTTTACATTTCAAGCCATTCTCCTGGAGCATTCCTTGTGACCTATTACGAATCTCGCCTGTCTTCAATTTGGAAAGATGTAATTGCTCTGCCGAATGACGAGAAAAAGAACAATCTTATAATCAGCATCATCCAATTTGGAGGAGACCTTAATGATGAAATTTTCAATTGGATAAGTGAAAACTATCTCTTCATTCATAGCCAGTATGCATATATTGAGAATGATAGGCTTAGATTCATCATCGAAAACGCAACATTTACGGCTCTTATGGCTGGAAATGCCCCCTTATTGAATAATGTAATATCTGAGTACTCATACATTATAACTAAAGACAACCTCTGTGTCGTGCTCTCAACTGTATATGATAAGCCAGAGACAACAGTCCAAGACATAACATTGGATAATATACAGAATTGTGGCAACGATGATGTTAAGTCTTATCTTTTGGACGAGGATAACTTTTCCACTACGTTCGATTGTATGAACATTCAGTACAACAACGAATCGTTGGAATCTATTGAATTTATTCTCAATAGCAATTTACCAGAAGATAAGAAAAGACAATTCTTGATGGGGCAAGAATGCCGCAGAGAAAATATTATTGGGCTTACTGACGAACAGGCTATGCTAATGTATGAATGCAATTTAATAGTTCCTACATGGGAGAATGTCTCTATATTATATGAAAAATATGGAAGCAATATTTCTCTCGTGCTCAACTTCATCAAATCCAACTGCGATAGTCTATCTATAGAGAAGAGTGCTAGTGGGGTTGAAAAAGAAATTGAGTTATTTGATTTACTGTTTGGTTCTAACGAACATCTTACATTCGATGAATACGTATCTCTCAATAAAGCGTTTAGATGTGATGTGGAAGGTGATGAGTATCTAACTACACTTTCGAAAGAACGATTCGAATTGTTATTGAGAAATCGGAAAATACCTTTTGATAAAGAAAATATAGCCGTTTTAAATGGCACTGAACGACTTTCAACATACCTAATTTTCTGGAATAAGAAGTTCATCGAAAATATTGATTGGGACTATATGCTATCTGCCGAAGTATGCTTGGTGCTGTTGCAAAGTGATAGGTTTTCGACTGAAGAAAAACTTACAATCATCCGTAAAGCTCAATATCCTGTAACTCAAAATAACGAATCCCTAAGTAATATCGTTCTTTCTATATTCTCAGAAAATCTAGATGGCATATCATACACTATTGCAGAATTGAGAAGTCTCATCAAGCAAAGTTCTCTGCTTGTCCCCAAAAAGATAATAGCCAATCATGTACTTATTGCGCTTGATTACAATGAAAACGAATTCATAGATGTGCTTCAATCTATAGGAGACCCATCCTTTACGGCCATTTCGGAAAGGCATAAGAAACCCAAAATCGACAAAACAGTGCCGAACCTCGAACTTCTGAAGACTCTTAAAAATAAAGGTTTTATCTCTTCCGCTAAAGACGAAGGAGAATATATGCGACCAAATTATTTCAAATCCTGATCACTATGGATATTATAGATACAATCATACAAACTGAGAAAACCCGGGAAAATGTTCGGAAAGCTATTCCTGTGCTTATTCATTGGGCACAGACTGGTCAGACAAACCACACCTATAGCGATCTGATTATCGTTTTAGGCAAAAATAGGTTCTCTGGAGTTGGGCATGTACTTGGGATGGTACAAGATGTTGTTGAGGCTTTAGCAAAGAAACTTGAAACCAAAATACCAACGTTAAATTCATTAATAAAAGACAAGAACACGGGACTGCCAGCAGCTGGATTCAGTTACGTAGAACCCAGCTACAATACATGGTCTGATGAGGGCAAGCGAATATTTGTGAAAGGGCTTGATGAGGAAGCGATCAACTACCCTCATTGGAATATGATCTTGGATGAGTTAGGACTATCGCCCTTATTGTCTTTTAGTCCAGAAGAGATAGACAAAATCAAGAATCCACAAAGATGTAGTTTTGGAGGGGAAAGCCCTGAACACAAGGCTCTAAAAGATTATGTAAAAAGTCATCCCTCTTGTTTGGGCGTCACAGAAATCATCAATGCTGATGTTGAACATATACTTCCGTCTGGAGATAGATTGGATGTCTATTTTGAGTGCATAGATGGTTCAAGGGTTGCTGTTGAAGTAAAGCCGTCAATATCTGACGATTCCGACATAACACGAGGTATATTCCAGTGCATCAAATATAAAGCTATACTTGAAGCATTAACCAAGGCAGACGGAACAAATGCTCCTGTAAAGGCAATTCTTGTCGTAAGAAGAGATTTCTCAGATCTTCATCAACGCTTAATTAACTTATTAGGCGTTGATGTTCAAATAATTGAACTGAATACGGAAGAAATATGAAGGCATTGACATATATTCGCAAAGGCCGGTTTGAGATAATCGAGAAGGATAAGCCTAAAGTCGTAGAGGCTACGGATGCTGTGGTGAGGGTGACTCTGAGCAGTATCTGTACCAGCGATTTGCATATCAAGCATGGGAGCGTGCCGAGGGCTGTGCCTGGCATTACTGTCGGGCATGAGATGGTCGGTGTGGTTGAGAGTGTCGGCGAGGCTGTCTCCAAAGCTAAGCCGGGCGACCGCGTGGTTGTGAATGTGGAGACGTTCTGCGGGGAGTGTTTCTTCTGCCAGCATGGGTGGGTAAATAATTGCACTGACCCGAATGGTGGTTGGGCGCTTGGCTGCCGGATTGACGGCGGACAGACGGAGTTTGTCCGCGTGCCGTTTGCTGACAATGGTCTGACAAAGATTCCGGATAATGTGAGCGATGAACAGGCTCTGTTTGTCGGTGACATTCTTGCCACCGGGTATTGGGCTGCAAAGATTTCGGAGATTGGCGAGGATGATACGGTGCTGATTATCGGTGCGGGACCGACCGGACTTTGCACTTTACAGTGCGTCCGGCTTTATGATCCGAAACGAATTATTGTCTGCGAGAAGGATGCGGTGCGTCAGGAATTTGTCAAGAGTCATTATTCTGATGTGGTCGTTGTCTCTCCGGAGGTGTGTCTGGAGAAAACGTTGCGGCTGTCGGAACATGGCGGTGCGGACCGCGTGATTGAGGTTGCCGGTGCGGAAGATACATTCCAGTTGGCTTGGCAAGCGGCTCGATCGAATGCAATTGTAACGGTTGTGGCTCTTTACGATAAGCCTCAGGTCTTACCGTTGCCGAATATGTATGGCAAGAATCTGACGTTCAAGACCGGTGGCGTTGATGGTTGCGACTGCGAAGAAATCCTGAAACTTATATCCGAAGGGAAGATTGACACGACCCCGCTGATAACCCATACCTTCCCCTTCTCGCAGATCGAGGAAGCCTACGATCTGTTTGAAAACCGCCGCGACAACGTTATTAAAGTGGCGATAACACCTCATTGACTTATGGAACGTTATAATGAATTTGAACAATATTTGAGGGCTACAGAACCGGGGCCAAAGGAACGCGCCGAACTGTGGCAGACGGCTATTGGGTTGCAAAAGGTTGACGGCCTTGAGGTATCTGACTATCTGGTTGATACCGCAAAAAGGCACATCGAGGGTGAAGTCAACATTGATGATGTTGACAAACTGATTACAACATATTATCAGAGTGAGGCTGCGCGTGAGATACCCGATGATGTGAAACAGGCGGATGAGGTGTCGAAGAATATTGTCCGTGTTCTTTCGGAGCAATCTTTCTCGTTCTCACTTCAGGGGTTGGCCGGGGTTCATCGTCGTATATTCAACGGTGTTATGAAACATGCCGGTGAATTCCGAAAATATAACGTGACAAAGAAAGAATGGGTCCTTGATGGTGCTACCGTTCTTTATGGCCCTTATGAAGATTTGACCCGCACTATTGAATACGACCTTGAACAGGAAAGACAGTTCAGTTACAGGGGATTATCGCAGTCACAAATTATTGAGCATCTGGTACGTTTTGTGTCGGACATATGGCAAATCCATCCATTCCCTGAAGGAAACACGCGTACTACCGCTGTATTCACCATCAAGTATCTGCGTTCGATGGGGTACTCGGTTGAGAATGATATGTTCAAGAGCCATTCGTGGTATTTCCGCAATGCGCTTGTCCGCGCCAACTACCGTAATGCCGTCAAGGGTGTAGAACCTACATATGAATATCTTATCCTTTTCTTCCGCAATCTTCTTCTCGGCGAAAACAACGAGCTGCGAAATCGTTATCTGCATATCAGATGGGATGAGGCAAAACATCATGATGACGTTTCGGAAACGTCACAACGTCACGATGACGTTTCCGGAGTAAAGTTAACTGAAAATGAAAAAGCTGTAATAGATGTGATGCAGCGAGACAACCATGTGTCTCTTGATAGAATTGTGGAAATCACAAAACTTTCTCGTAGCACCATAGATCGTATCATCCGTTCTCTGAAAGGGAAAGAGCTGCTTGAACGCCGAGGTGTCAAGAATTACCCGGAATGGATTGTTAAACGGCTTTTAAAGAGTTGAGGTATAGCAGAATCGAGTTGTTGCATTTTTTGCAACAACTTAAGATAAAGACGGTAGTAAAGTCGAGCGCAACATCACTAAGATTTATGAGGCAGATGAATTGGCTTCAGATTCAACTGTTGCATTTTTTGCACAAGTTCAAACTGAGGGAAAATGCCAAGTGGAGCAATTGAAGATGATCGTTCTGATATAGTATGTAAGGACTAAGCGTGTAGTTGTTTCCAAAATGGAAATAACTGCCGAGGATTTCTCGGTAGTTCAAATTTTTTGATGTTCCGAGTAACATTATCAACACAATTACACACTGGTGGGAGATTCAGTTTTCTAAGTCATCCATATCAGCATCGCTAGCCAACGTGTATAGAATAAAAACGCCACAACCGACTGTATTTAGGTAGCTAGTTGTGGCGTTGGATTGGATGTCAAGTATTATCGCTTTTGGCGTGGCTCTCGTTTGTTTGCTTGCTCTATTTGCCATTGTATCCGCTCACGGACTTGGTCGAATGACAAGGGCGTGAAGTTATTGTTGTCGACACCAACATCGAATTGTGTCGGGTAGAGATGTTGAAGCCGTCCGGCATCAATGCCAGTGTTTGAGGGCCGCGTATGCACATGTCCAAACAATTGCCATACATCAGTCTTGTATCCTCCCTCAAAACAGAGAAATGGATAGTGGCTGAGGTAGATTTTCTTTTTCCCTACCTCAATACGCATCTGCATGGCCACATGCTCAAAGCGATCGATAAATCCTTGACGTATATTCTTCAAGTCGTGGTTACCAAGAATCAGGTATATCCGTCCATTAAGCCTATCGAGCATTTGGGCCCATTCGGCTGCACCTCCAAGACAGAAATCTCCGAGATGAAATACGATGTCATCATTGCCGATCGTTCGGTTCCAGTTGGCTATCAATGTCTCGTTCATCTCTGCCGTATCCTTGAAAGGACGCTGGCAGTAGCGGATTATATTTGCGTGATTGAAGTGGGTGTCCGATGTAAAGAACACCCTACTTCCGTCGAATTTGAAGTTCATTGCTAAAGTTCTATTATGACATCACGCTTGAATGTTCCTTGCTCACCATGAAAGGTATAGCCAAGCTGGTTGCAGACACATTGCGTGTTGCCGATTGTCTTGCTTATGTTTCGGTGGGAATGCCCATATATCCAGTAGTCGATTCGGCTGTTGGCGATAAGATCGCCCAACTCAGAAGTGAACGCGCCGTTAATTGGACTACCTTTGAATTCATCGGCCATCAGTTCAAACGAAGGAACATGGTGGGTTGCGACAATGATATGCCGGGCATTACTGTGTTCAATGCTACGAGCAATAAACTCACGGCACCGCTCATGTTCCTCATTGAAACGCTGTGCGGATAATCGGAATTTACCGTTTCGAATTCGATGAAAATCCGTTACGCCGCGTTCTGTCAAATATTCATCACAGGGATGAATGTGCGACCAAAGAGTGGAAACAATCAGGTCTATTTCATCTGATAGAGCAACTACGCTGTTGTAACAAGCCTTTACATTATGGCGTATATTCAAACTCCATCCCTCTTGAAGTTCGTTTATGTCAAAGCTTTTGTATAACTCGTGATTGCCGGGGATGACGATTGTCTGCTGAAAATTGTCAGCACACCAATCCCAGAAGGGATGCCGACTATAATTTTCATCGCCAAGATAACCGATGTCACCGGCGAGTACCAGCACGTCACCGACCGGAATCAGAGGATTCTCTTTGAGCCATTGGCTATTCTCGTGGAACTCCAGATGGAGATCCGATGCATATTGTATTTTCATAATTCATCAAATTTTGAGTTGAAACCGACTCCGGGGAGAGTGCCGGAGTCGGAATTGGTTATACATTGTTTGGTTTTACTTCATGTTGTTTCTCCCAGTTCGTGTTGGCTATAACCTCCTCTCGCAGCTCATCGGGTATTCCCCAAAGAGCAATTTGACTGCCAACACCGTCACGCTGAAAATATCTGTATGCAGATGGGGTTATCTCCACGAGATCCGCCTCCTTCAAGACAGGCAATATTTTGTCGAGATTGCCATATTCAAGAATGATGCCATCATCATAGAGTTTCTCCGCTATGGTCAGATACTCATCGAGATTCCAATAGCTTGAAGTATCGATTATGAAGTGCCATTTACCGCTCGTTTTATCTTTTCGTACCCAAAGATGTACACGGGCATAAACTACATCAAGGCAATGAAAGGAGCTGTTTTCAGCTTTCCATTGGATGAAGTCCTCTTCGCAGTCGAGATTGAACTTTACAGCCTCACAACCTTTCGGGCTATACCATTCGAAGAGCTCCTTTGGAGATTTTTTCTCATCTTTTTCGGGATAGACAGCAAGATAACACTTTGCCCACAGATCCATATATGTGCGGAGTGTCAATCGGTCATATTCCATTGGTTGCGAGTTGGATTCAAGAACTTCTATTAGCTTGGGCCGATTGAACGCATCCATCCAACTTCCACCCAATATCTCATTCAGCCTACGTCTTGGGATAATACCGGTTCGCTTCTGATAAGGGAGATTCGCTTCCACGAACTCCATGTAGTTCTTTCCTCCGTCCCTGAGAATTTCATCGACGCATTGATCGATTGCCATTCGGATTTTTGCCATCACTTCGGAATAATCTTCTCTGAAAATAGATGAATCACCTTTGTCGTGAACATATCTCGCACTTCTGATATCCCAAAGATTATGATCACTGTCAATCAACATATAGTGAAAGTCGTTGACATACCCGACAGAGATACGATACCAAAGAGTATCCTCATTAACATACTCTTTCCACAACTTCAGATAGTCGTCATAGTCCTGGACATCACCACATGCCTTCATCTGTTCGTAATCACCCCAATCTTCAGGTTTTCCAGGGGCAACACGAAACCAAAGATATCGGACATTGTCATCACCCATTGGTTGGAGTCTTGACAACAACTCTTCGATTCTTCTCATTTCAGCGACAGTTTTAACATTGACAATTATGCCATTAGATGCCATCCGGCTTGTAGGAATCGAATGTATGTCATTGTATGTTAGAATATTCTTTTTCATTTTATTGGAGTTTTTGCGCCGGAGCGCGGTTGTTGTAAAGAGAAGAGAGAGGACATCGGCTTGTGTCCGCAGCTAATCGTGGTGGAGAAGGTTTTGATACCATTGGGACACAAAAAAACGACTGTCGGGAAGTTGGTATGGACTTTCCGACAGTCGTTGTATCTTGTAACCTGTAATTGTAGCGAGGTTAACTTATATCAGTTATAGAACTGAAACAAACGTGTCGGCAATATCCTGATGTGAGATATGTGGCGCAAGACGAAATCGGAGCACAAAGCATACCTTCAAAGCTTTTCAAGCCATGAATGTTACTGGTGCCTAATATGTTGCGATGTTGTCTTGCCATTTGTTTCGAGTTAAGTGGCCGCAAAGTTAATACTTTTTTACAAATCCACAAAATTAAATGTTCAAGCCCTGCATTTAAGTATGATATATTATACCTGACAGTTGTTTTCATGCAAATCCAAAGAAATATAATGAAGAAGTATATTATTCCATACTTTTATTTGGTTACTTATGGTTTTATGATTATCTTTGCAGAAAAGTATAGTATATTAGACTATGGAGCTGAAAGATTTGATGAAGGAGAGGCGCGAGGTGCTTTCGCTGACTCAGCAAGATCTGGCTGAGATGGCGCAGGTCGGTGTGGCCACTGTCAAGGATATAGAGCGTGGTCAAGGGAATCCGTCGCTAAGCACCATCAAGAAAATTCTGGATGTGCTTGGCATCGAGATTGAGTACAGGGTGCGTAAAACCATTTAATTCGGATTGAGGTATGAGAACTTTAGATGTTTATTATAATGAGACCAAGGCCGGAGTGCTGACGGAATTAAATCCGGGAGCCGATTATACGTTCAAGTATGAGCTGGAATATCTTTCTTCGGACTTGCCTCCAATTTCGGCAACCTTACCAAAGCAAGAGGGTGCTTTTGAATCTGATTCGCTATTTCCCTTTTTCTCCAATATGATTCCGGAAGGAGCAAACCGAGGAGTGATTTGCCGGACGCTCCGAATTGACGAGAAGGATTTTTTCGGGATTCTGTCGGCTATGGCTGACACGGATTTCATTGGTGCTATTAATATTAGAACTTCAAGACATGATTGATATAAAGAATTGCCCATCCTCTCTTCAAGAGGGATTTGATACATACAGTCCAAAGGCCTCCAAGCTGTTGTTTGGTGCCAACAGAATTTCTCCGATGCTGAATTTCAACATTGATGAATTCCGTAATGTCGGTGAGATTGTCGAGGCGATGCACCGAATATCCGTGTCCGGTGTGCAAGAAAAGTTTCCGGCTATAATTGAGAATGGGAAGATTCGCATTGCACAGGATGGAGAACGCTCCACCCATATTCTGAAACCGGCTCCGTGGGATAAGACTTTGCGCGAGCGCAAACAGATTCCGGCAAACGAGCATCTGACCATGCAGATTGCCTCGCAGGTCTACGGGATTATGACGGCAAGTAACGGTTTATGTTTCACACCCGATGGTCAAGCTGTATACATCACACGACGATTCGACATTTTGCCCGATGACAATAAAACACCAATGGAAGATTTCGCTTCGTTGGTAGGTAAGAATGAGCAGGTGATCGGAACACAGTTCAAATACAATGGCAGTTATGAGGATATTGCAAAGGCAATCCGTAGCAATGTCGCCGCATGGATGGTAGATATGGAGCGGTTTTTCACGCTTGTCGTGTTCAACTACATCTACGCCAATGGTGACGCGCATTTTAAAAACTTCTCGTTGATTCTTGATGGGCAGGATTACAGACTTGCTCCGGCGTATGACCTTTTGAACACGAGCCTACATGTAGATGGCGATGACCTCGGTCTTGACGGCGGCCTGTCGCCCGATATTGAGAAGAGCGATGTTTATGACCGCACCGGCCATCCTTGCAGACTCGACTTCGAGAGATTCGCGGCTAAAATCGGATTGGTCAGCAAACGAGCCAACAAAATCCTTGACCGCTCTATGACTCTCCCCGATGATGCCAGACAACTGATTGACCGTAGCTACCTCTCCGAAAAGATGAAGCGCAACTACATCCGCATCGTCAACGAACGCATCAGCCGCTTCACCCGCATCTCCGAGTAACATCGTCGGCAAAGTAACATCCCCCAATAGTGACTTGTTATAACCATTAAAACACTATGTCAAAAGCAAAACTGAAGAAACATCTACTGTCGCTCACAAAAGAACAGGTAGTCGATATAATGCTTGAACTGTATGGTGCAAGCAAGGAGGCCAATGCATGGTTGGAATTCTATCTTGAACCGAACAGCGATGCAGAGTTGGAGAAATATAAAAAAGCCATCCGTAGCCAATTCTACGGACGGAATGATTATCCGAAGGATCCGAGTTTCAGAGAATGCAACAAACTCATCACCGCTTTCAAGAAACTTGTTCCCGACCCTCATGCCATAGCCGACCTCATGCTATACTATGTAGAACAGGGGTGCAGCCTTACCGCTCAATTCGGAGATTACGAAGAACCATTCTACACCGCATTGGAAAACAATTTCAACAAGGCAGTCAAATTCATAGTGCAAAATGGTCTATTGACCGAATTTGCGCCAAGAATAAAGAGGATGATAGAGTCGGTAGAATGTTGTGGCTATGGATTTCCCGATACTCTTTGGGATATGTATTACGAATACGCCAACGAATAAAGCTACATTTAATGGAAAAGTATGTCAATATGAGAAGCCCTTTCACTGGAGGGAAAGTTAAGGAAGTATGCACGATGGAAGATGTGGAATTCCGGGGTGAGAATTTTCGTGTTCACGTCCGCTACTTCGTCTGCGAAGATACAGGCGAACAATTCACGACCACAGAGCAGGACACATTGCAATTCAACGACCTATATTCTCAGTATCGCATCCGCCATGGCATACCCTTTACCGAAGAGATCAAGGGACACAAACCATTGAATCACGCCAAATGCGGGAGCGTAGGGGGTAAGATTACGCCATAATGTCGCGATTACTCTCGTATTTTTATTAACTTTGTCGCGATAAACAATTCCTTTTCGCGGTCAAGACATTTTTCTAATAAGCCAAGTCTCCCTGCATGAAAATAACAAAAGAAGAATATGAGGCGGCACTCAGCCGAATTGTCGAACTGCTGCCATTGGTGACAGAAGACACTCCTGATGATGCCCCCAACTTGATTGAATTGTTGAAGGTCTCAAATATCGTTGAGGAGTACGAAGACGTCCATTACCCTATCCCGTAGATACAACAATCATATGATTAACAGCGTTAAAGATAGCAAATCAGTTGGCTGTCTGCTGAAATTTTATTAACTTCGCATAAGGTCAACGACCGCATGTCCGGAATAGGTGCCGCGCATGTTTTCGAGTCCGCAGACCGACAGCAGAAACACCCCGCTGGAGCCACTTGTACGGCTCTTGTACGGTTTAGACTCGTACATCATTGTAAATAAATGCTTTAACTGTTTCTGCATCGGCAAATGACCGGCAATTAAAGATAGGCAACTATAAGTATAGATAAGTATTAAGGCGTTCAGTTTGAGCGCCTTTTCTTGTGTCCGGCTGTCTGCAGTTTAATCGGTAGAACTCGTTTCTACCTGTTTTTTACTCCATTTTTGAACCACATTTGTTGCTCGTCCACGGTCGGAACAAGTCGCTCCTTCCTATTGTGGACACATGTATACAATGGGATACGTAGAAATACGTAGGAATACATAATCGGCTCCGTGAGCGGCTCAAAAAATGTTCAAAAATGGCAACCTCAACCATCAGAATCAAAAAAATCTGTGAGTGGTGCGGAAAGGAGTTTGAAGCTCAAAAATGCTCCACCCGCTTCTGCTGCAAGCGATGTGCGGAACACGCTTACAAAGACCGACAGAGACACAAACGAAAACAAGAGACTGAAGCGATGGTGATCGAAACAATCATCCGCCAAAGAGAAGAATCGGTAATTCATAGGGCGTATCTGTCAGTTCAAGAGACCGCTGACCTTATGGGAGTAAAACGAAATGCGGTCTATCAGCTCATTTATCATGGAAAGTTGAAAGCATACCGCCTCACTTCCCGCGTTACACGTATCAGTAGAATAGACATAGAGGAACTACTTAGCACAAGCCTCTATGTCAGGAAGTCCAAAGCCAAGTCCTCGGTATCTGATGAGAACGGCGAAGCAATCTCGGAGTTTTACACGACGAAAGAGATTATCACAAAGTTCGGGGTGAGCAATTCATGGGTGTTTGCTCAGGGTAAGGCTCACAATATTCCGAAGGTCTACCACCGGGGAAAGACACTTTGGAGCAAGACGCACTGCGACCGGGTGTTTGCAGCGAAGC
The DNA here is from genome assembly GCF_030759015.1 of Paramuribaculum intestinale. Taxonomy (GTDB): domain Bacteria; phylum Bacteroidota; class Bacteroidia; order Bacteroidales; family Muribaculaceae; genus Paramuribaculum; species Paramuribaculum intestinale. The sequence continues at coordinate 1,848,083 of NZ_CP098825.1, forward strand.
CCGAACCGCCGAAAGATGATGACTGGATTTCATACTCTAATGTGCGGGCTGAGTACAATCTGACCCATGATCAGCTTCACAACTATGTGAAGTACCATGGTCTGCGCCGTAAGAAAGTCGGCAAGTATACCTATATATTGAAGTCGGAAATCGATGCGATTCTCCGTCCTCCAACGCTGAAATGAGGCAGGTTATCGGTTATCCGCAGGTTAACAGTCTAATAACTTGATAACCGGGAGATAACCAGTGAACTTCGCCGAAACAAATCATTCAAAAACAAAATTCGTATGGATATATGCACTAAAGTCGCCTTGCGGCAGCGTCTTCTTGAATCGGGTAAGATCACGTTGTACTTTGACTACTATCCACCAATCCGAAACCCGAAAACAAACAAGATGCAGCGCCATGAGTATCTTGGAATCTACCTGTATGGCAACCCGACCAACAAGGTGCAGCGCGACTTCAACCAGGCGATGCTTGAGAAAGGGGAACTTCTGCGCTGTCGCCGTCAGGAACAGGTGATTAACTGGAAAAACTCAGTGAATTTGCCCCCCGGTTGACCAGATAAATTGCCCCCCGGAAAAAGACTTTACGGGAGTTGGCAAAAGGAGTTTTTGAGCTATATTGTATGTTAAATAATATTAAACATACGACTGATGGCAAATCGAAAACTGAGCATGAACAAATTAAGACAGGTGCTCCGATGCCACGCCAACGGCAACGGAGCCAAGAGTATCAGCAACCTGACGGGCATAGCGCGCAACACGGTGCGTAAATACCTCCGGCGGTTTATGGAGCTGAACCGTGGCATCGAGGATCTTCTGAAACTGGAGGATCCGGATCTGAATGAGATTTTCGGAGTGAGAGCGGTCGGTTCGGAACCCGTGTCAAGCCGCCATCAGGAGCTTATGGGACTTATGCCTGATTATGTCAGACGTCTGAAAAAGAGAGGTATGACGCGGCAGAAGCTGTATGACGACTATATCGGGAGTCACCCGGGAGGCTATTCCCGGTCGACGTTCAGCCGTCTGATGCGTCTGTATGTGGCGCAGATGCACCCTATAGCGCATCTGGAACACAAGGCCGGCGACAAGATGTATGTCGATTACGCAGGCGACCGTCTGGAGCTGGTCGACCGTGACAGCGGCGGGATCATCGCCGTGGAGGTGTTCGTGGCCATACTGCCTTGCTCACAGCTTACATATGTTGAGGCCGTGATGAGCCAGCGCAAGGAGGACTTCATACGGTGCTGTGAGAATGCGCTTCATTTTTATGGCGGGGCACCGGCGGCCATCGTGCCAGACAATCTCAAGGCTGCCGTAAAGAAGGCAAGCCGTTACGAGGCGGAGCTCAATGAGGATTACGCGGCCTTCGCCGAGCATCACGGTTGCGCAGTCATACCGGCACGCGTGCGCAAGCCGCGCGACAAGGCCCTGGTGGAGGGCGCCGTCAAGCTCATCTACCGCAGCATCTACCCGTTGGTGCGACAGCGCACTCATCATGATCTTGTGTCGCTGAACGCCGCTATCCGTACGGCGCTGGAGCTTCACAACAACGCCCGCATGAGCGGACGCCCTTACAGCCGCCGCGAGCAGTTCGAGGATCTGGAGCGCATGTACCTGCGCCCGTTAAATCCCATAAGGTTCGAGCTGAAGGAACGGCATACCGCCACGGTACAGCGCAACGGGCACGTACGCCTTGACCGCCACTACTACAGCGTGCCCCACCGTCTTATCGGCCGCAAGGTCAACATACTGTATGACTCACGTACGGTTGAGATATACTGCGGCGGAGACCGCGTGGCCGTACATCCCAGAGGATGGCGCCCGTACGGGTATACCACGGAGCCGAATCACCTTGCCTCGGCCCACCGGGACCTGAGCGGATGGAGCGTCGAGGGCTTCCTGAGGCAGGGGGCACGCATACATGCCGACGTAGAGGACTTCCTGCGGCATGTCATAGAGTCAAAGACCCATCCCGAACAGGCCTACAAATCCTGCAAGGGCATACTGTCGTTCGCATCCAGGGTCGGCAACGACCGCCTGGTCAGGGCCTGCCGCAGGGCCGCATCCTCCGGACTCTACAACTACAGCGCCGTCGACTCGATACTGCGCAGCCGTCATGACTGCCTCGATGACGACACCCTTCCCGGTCAAGAGTGCGAGGAGAGCGCCCAGATGCCCCGGCATGCAAACATACGCGGGAAGGAATACTTCAGGTAACATATCAATCCAACAATACATACAACAATGGAAATGAACCAACAGACACTCGCCCGGATGTCGCAGATGCGGCTGCTGGGCATGCACGCGGCCTTCCGCACATCAATGGAATCGTTCAAAAGCGAAGGCATGACAACAGACCAGTTCGTGGCGTGGCTCGTGGAAAATGAATGGGACGACCGCACCAACCGGCTTATACAGCGCCTGCAGAAACAGGCCTCGTTCCGTTACCGCGCCTCAATCGAGGAGATAGACTACTCCCTTGAGCGCGGCCTTGACCGGAACCTGCTGATGCGGCTCTCCGAGATGACCTTCGTCACCGAGCCACGCGACATCTTCATCACCGGCAGTGCCGGCACCGGCAAAAGCTACATAGCAACCGCTCTGGGCTACCGGGCATGCCAGAAAGTCACTATGTTTGCATCAGATTAGCTGACGGGGCGCTCAACGGGGGCTGTCTGCCCCCTTGCCGCTAAGGCTTTCCCCCGAGAGGAGTGAGGAGAAAAGATAGACGTAAGGGCAATTGCATGTAAATTTGTAAAAGCAAAATACATTAACAGCAAAACCGATACGTCTATGGTACAAAGTAACAAAAAAGATTTCAGCGGACAAAATATCTCTATTGGTATTGACGTCCATCTGAGAACATGGAGTGTCACGGTGCTCACCCCCTCTGGTTTTATGCGCACTCATACTCAAAAGGCTTCGGCCAAAGAGCTCTTTGAACATTTGAACAAGCATTATCCTAACGGTAGCTACCATGCAGCCTACGAGACGGGGTTTTCTGGCTTCTCGACCTATTATGCCCTGACTGAGCTTGGTATAAAATGCACCGTGGTACATGCGGCTGACGTTCCGACCACCCAGAAGGAAAAGGTCTCGAAGTCAGACCCGGTGGATTCAAAAAAGCTGGCCAAAGCCCTTATGCGCGGCGAGCTCGGCAGTGTGTACATTCACTCGAAGGACAGCCTCGACGACCGTGCGCTGGTACGCCACCGCGCCACTATTGTGAAGCTTTCCGGCGGCATAAAATCCAGAATCAAGCATCTGCTGTACAACAACGGCGTGGAGTACCCCGAAGAATATTTCCGAAGCAACCGCCACTGGACAAGAAGTTTCATAACGTGGTTGCAGAATGACGTGCGGTTGCTCTCCGACACCCGGGTCTCGCTTGACCTGCTCATTGCCGAGGTACTCCATTACAGGGAACGCCTCCTTGATGTGAACCGCAGATTGCGCTCGCTGGCGCGCAGCGACAGGTATGCCGAGAAATACGGCATCCTGATGTCGGTTCCCGGCATTGGTTCGACAATTGCCATGAGCCTGCTTACCGAGATTGATGACATCGGTCGCTTCAGTAACCAGCGCCAGTTCGCATCGTTCCTCGGACTCGTGCCGATGATGTCATCAAGCGGCGACAAGGAATACGTCGGTGAGAAGACTTTCCGGGGAAACAAATTCCTCGGTCCAAAAATAGTCGAGGCCTCATGGATAGCCATACGGCACGACGCGGAACTCTCCGCAAAGTTCGGCGCATTGTGCACCCGCGGAATGAAGTCGCAGGAAGCCATAATCCGGATAGCCCGCAAGCTCTCCAACATAATATTTTCCGTACTGAAATCAAACCGCAGATATGAATGCCGTTAGATAATGCGACACACAAAAGTCTTATAGGCAAATACAGTAAGACGGCTACTCTCGCCTCCTTGATGAGCCTTGGCTGCATCTAAAAGAAAGGTTGTGGCGTCTTTCCTATTATGCTGAATAAGTAAACTGTCAGCCCGATGGGGCGTGACTGATAGAAGTTTGCCTGATAGGACTTTTTTTACTACAAGGCATTTCGGGCTCTAACCGATTGCCGGTTATTTGATTGGGGCAGAGGCCTCGATCATGACTCTTTTGTGCCTACACAATCGGCACAGAAACATAAGCAATTGATTTTTAACGTTAATCTTTTCTAAATCTCAACGAGAATTTTGGAATACAACATAGAAGGGATGCGCGTGCTATACGCCAGCACAGCACGCCTGATGGGCCAGCTGAAGGCCGCAAAGGCAAAAGGCACGATTCTTACCGAACTGAAAAGGATCGAGCGTACCGACCTTCTCATCCTTGATGACTTCGGCATACATCCCTTCGATGCCGCCGCGCGATCCTCACTGATGGACATAATCGAGGACCGGCACGGACGACGGGCCACCATCATCACCTCCCAGGTTCCCGTATGCGACTGGCATGACGTGATCGGAGAGAAGACGATCGCCGATGCGATCCTCGACAGGATCGTGCACCACTCGATAAGGATAGAGCTCTTCGGAGAGTCCATCCGCAAGTTGCAGAATAAAATCAAATGATTATTTTTGTAAATAAATCTTAATTATCAACACGCCATCAGAATCCCCCAGACCCTATTGTCAACCCCTGTAAAAACTGTCCAAAAATCACAGGTTATCAATGGGGGTCAATTTAAATAATCCATAGGGGGTCAATTTGTTGAGAATATCCAATTGAAGTAAGAGTCGAAAGATATTTAAAGTTCCAGTCATAATCTTCATTTTTAAGAATTGAAACGACCAAATCCTCCCAATTGTTGAAATCCTTAGTTATATTCCTGTCCCATCTTAAGATTCTGTTCAGAGCTTTTGATGAGGAAAGAGCATCCCAATCTACATAAATACCATACTCTTGATAATCTTGCAAATATGGTTCGATTTCAAAATCAGGACGATTATAAACATCGCTATAGTTCCAATCAAATCTAACAGACCTCAAAGACAAGTTGCTCTGTAAAGCTATTATATCTTTTGTTGAATAACGTTTTGTGAGCAATGCCCACAATTGTGCATTATCCTCGATTTGAGATAGAATGACGGAAATCTGAATTCTTATGCCTTCGTCAGCAAGATCTTCGTCCGTAAGAATTGTTTGTAGCAGAGACTCCCAATCCCAGTAATCATAGTACTCGTGAAGGTTCGATAATAAAAACTCGTGTTCTGCACGTGAAGTAATACATTTCCAATTCCATCTGTCAACATACAATGACAGATTATCTTGAATTCTTACTATATCAAGATGCTCTGACAAATAGTCCCAATCCAGTTTGTTCACCCAACGGTCATTACCTAACTGAGTGATATGCATACTTTCACAGAATCGTTTTGTCAGAACCTTCCAGTCCCATTTCTCATCATTAAAGTTCTTACGAATTATGCCTTCTGAAACCTTTTCTGTTACCAATGACCATAGTGCCTTAGCGGATGCAATCGTCTTGAAGGATGAATCCTCATACAATTGGTCAACATAATCTTCTCTCAAGTTAGCTATTACCACATCAAGAGCAAGAAGTGTCATGTGTTTCTTGATGAATTCAATATCGTTCAGGACAATATCTCTGCGAGACAATTGCGACCACGACCATTTGAAATCAATATTTGAATCAATGATATGACACTCTGTAACTGAAGCAGAAATGTGATTTAGCTAACGCTAAAATCCTTTTCTTTATAATGTTCAAAGAACTCAGAGTTCTATACGATATTAGGATTACATTCAAGACCAACTGCATAATTGGTAGACTTCCATGTGATAAAGCCCATTTTTTCATGCCAATCAATCAATTCTATTGACCATTGATAATCAGCCTTGTTTGCATTGTAGTTTGTAGAAAGACGTTCTTTACTCTCAATGACAGCAAAAGCGAACGCACTGGATTCGCAGTATGAATGAACCCAACTATTATCAGAGAATGCACGAGGCATCACATCCTCAACATATAGATATTTGCCTAATGCTGATATATTGGTTAAAATGAATCCGAGTTCCGCATTCAAAGAAAGCAATTTCCAGTCCCATTTGCGGTCTGGATAAGTACAAATCGACTCTGGATGCAGAAATAAGTATTTTTCCGTTTGCGAATACATAACAAACGGAATGGTATCAATATATTGAAGGACGAACTCGTCGTCCAATTGAGGTATCAATGTTTCCCAGTCCCAATCTATAGTATCATTGTGGAGTTCTGGAATAACAATAATTCTCTTGACAAAATCTATACTACGATTTGCAGATAGAGATTCAAAGTCCCATGGATACTCTGTGGCATTCTCAACAATAAAATTATTATCAAGCCTTTCCGAGATGATAATCCAGTCTAATGATTCCTCGTATTGTTTAAGGTTTGGCTTTAACGATTCTGTCGGACATACCGAGGAAATTTTTGACCATTGGGCTCCATTGGCAACTTTTGCAATGCTGTCAAACAGTTTCTTGTCGTTCCAATCTAAATACTCACTTTCAAGGAAATCATCCAATGACCATACATCCATATAAGGACACAGAGACTGGTAAGTCAATCTCATACGACTTTCTCTAACCAGATGTAGGTATTCTCCTATATGAATTTTGTCACGAATGTACTGAGCATTACAGTTGTTGAACAACAAGTCGTTAGCTTTCAACGAGACTTCATCTTGATAGAAAACTATCGGGTACTTTTGACCATTATATTCATATAATCTGAAATCAACATAAACCTCACCCATTCTTGCATCAGTTGATGCTTCAGCTCTGAAAACCGAAGTACTATCATCTGATTGCAATAACAGACGCGCCACAAGTTCCTCTGGAGTGCCATACAACTCTTCTTCAATTGTATTGTTATTGAAATCTTCATAAGGCAACAATTTGCTTCCTTGAATTTTCGATACGATACCAAGAGAGTCTCTGAAAGGGAAATACAGGAATTCCTTTTCTGTCTTTTGAGCCAAGTCAAAGCATTCGTTCAATAGCTGTGCCCCCGTATAGAATTCGTATTTAATACCTTTCTTAAGAGCCAATTCTCCTAATGGTGTAACAGAAACCTTATGATCGACATTACTAATCAATGCGAACTTTGTCAGTTCAGATAGGATTCCACCAAAGATAGATACCTCTCCGACATCTTTGTATCTTTTTGGAGTCACTTCAAAATCATCCTGAACGTTAAATCCAAGAATACCAGCTAACGTGTTCTCATAGATAGAACCACCGTTATATTTTATGGTCATCAGTAGAACCTTATCCAACTTGGTCAGTTCAACTGCTTTATAGTAGGTAATATAACATGCCGTCTTGTTCAATCTCCACAAACGGAAATTAGAATCGGTGGAACGTGAAGCATAAACGAGCTTACCTTTATTGATAATTTCTTTATAGTCCATATTCCTCAGCTGTTAAAATTTTACCATTTTCATGATTGAATACTGTATTGTACACATTATCATAAATTGCCTTTGTTCTAAAGAGTTGGCTGTCACCAACGATTATCAGCAAACGTTTTGCACGTGACAAAGCAACATTCAATCGGTTTGGAGATTGAGCAAAGCCAAGATCTTCCTGCTTTGTATAACTATCTTCTCCATATTTCGTATAATTCGGCTTTTGCCCTTTCTCTGTTTGGAGGCAGTGGCTTCTTACCATTGATACGATGATAATATTGCGTTCCATTCCCTGGAATCTATCTACAGTACTAACTCTTATAGGCATCTCGTCAGGGTTGAATTCTCTTGCCATTTCCATGAGCAGTCGCAATTGCTTACCATAGAATGAAATCAAGCCAATCTGCTTGTCTTCAACACTGCTCCAGCTATTATTATACTCATGGAATGAATCCGAGTCGTTCAACTCACGAAGCAATTTGCGAATAATCTCAACCTCTCCATAATTTACTCTTGACGTACCATCAAGCATTTCTGGAGAAGAAGAATCAATCCACAACACATGAACATCGGGATCAATAGGACCTGCTGTGATACCATGGAATCGTGATGCTAGGTTATTGATATAGTCAGGGTCATTGATTCCCAAATCCTTTGGATACACCAAACCGCACTCCAAACCACCTTCGTCCTTATAGAATTGTTTTATTACTTCATTGATAGCAGGATGCATTCTGAACTGATAGTTGAAAAAACCTTTGAGCTTTTCATCTATCTGATTGTACAATCGCTCAAAATGCGAAATTTCAAGAACATTGAAGTTTTTAAGGACAAAACTCTTCAGTTCTTTTATTCGCTGCAATTCAGTATTGTCCTTCTCGTGTTTGATCAGATAATCAAAGGAATTAGTGAATGATTCTCTTGAGATCATTGGAGGCAACTGCCTATGGTCACCAATGATAATATTCTTCTTTCCATAAATCAGAGGCAGGGACAATTCCGCTGGCGTTGCCTTACTTGACTCATCCTGAATTACAACATCAAATCTAATTTTAGGATTGTACTCGTTATCTCTTTGTGAGAAAATACTTCTATAAATCTTATAGAATGCAGTCGGAACAAATTTGTTCTTCTTACTCTGAGTAGCTATGTTTTCAGTAAAGATTATGTTCTTCTGTCCAATTGAGCTACATGTTGCACCTATCACATTACAGTTTGCAATGTAGTTGTCAAAGAATAGTCCTTTAAGATTGTCTGTAGGATTTATTAGCAGATCCTCCCATAGCTCTTGAGCTTCTTCTGGCATACTGTCCTTATCCATTCTTCTACTGATGTTCTCCATCCAATTCAGAAGGATTAACTTTTCAGGCGCTTCATAAACAGTATCTTCTACAGTTGTAGCGTCATCATCGTCGTCATCATCGTCAATGTCAAAAGACTTCATCTTTGCTGTAATGTCTTCTCCTTTTGCCCAGCGGTACATGGCAGAATATGAAAACTGAAGCCCTTCTGTTTCCAGACGCGACTCATCACCTATGCGTATTGGCTTAACCAAATTGTGATATGGATTCACGACTCTATCGATAGCATTATCAACAGCAAGATTCGTTTCTGACGTTAGCAGAATCCTTGTATTCTGATTTTCACGTACATGTTGCCAAATAAGCTCGGCAATAGCCGTTGACTTTCCAGAACCCGGAGGACCTTGGATTAGTGACAAGTCGGAAGCAAGAATTGCCTTTGCAATAGCCACTTTTTGTGGCTCATTATTGGCTATCCTTTTATTCAGAAGGTGTTTGTCTACTTCTTGTAGTTCTAATTTGATATTCTCTTCATAATCCTTAATACTTGCAGCTTTAGAAGCATCAAAGATGAAAGTACCAAGTGAGGAATTCTCTACGTCACGACCTTCTACGATTCGGTTCAACGATTCTTTCAAACGTGCCAGCTTCTCCAAATCGCCAGAAAGGTCTGGAGTTATTTCGGTGACATCAGTTTCATCAAACAATTGCTTGGTAACTTCATAAAAATCACCAGATATATCTAAGACCAATTCCGGGTAGCTTGCAGTTCTTATCAGTTTTCCGATTTTCAGTTCTCCAACTGTAAAATCAGCACCTTTGAGTTCACGTGCTGCATCCAGCCTATCTTCGTCTCTGCTGGCAATATCATTGAAATATACCAGTTTAACTTTATCAGAAGGCACTTCTGATATTGTACACAAATATCTGGATTGGTCAAATGTCTGTAGTTTATGGGTTAACTGAGTCTTAAACGTCAACAGGTCTTCAATTTTCTGGAATTCACGCGAAAAGACAAGTTCTGTTCCCTTCTTCTTCAGTTCAAGATGCAAATCATCAGATAAATCATGAAGTTGATTCATGACTTCTGTCATGTCTGCTTTTCTATATTGAACGTCGAAGTTGCACTTATGACCGTTCTTGAACAAGCCAAAATCAACAAACGGATAGTCTCTGCTCAACTCAGTAAGAAGCTCGGTTAGGCTTTTTTCCTTCCAATTGAAATCTATACCAATTGAAGTACCCTTTGACGATACAGAATGCTCAATTGACGGCTTAAACGATACGTGTAAGTCATCATTGAACTTATCAAGTTCTTCTACCGTTGCCCAATCTCTATTCTCACGGTACTTGTAATAGTACTTCTCTGTGTAATCATAATTATTCTGACCAAACAATCTTTTCATCAGTTTATTCCAGAGATAGAAATCAAAGTTAAAATCGGTAGTATCCTTCGTATTAAAGAACTCTGACGATGTCATATAAGTAATATCCGAAACGTCATCACCGTCGTCTTCTACACTCAAAACGTCATCTGTAATCTCTTTTACATCTTCTTGCAGCTTAGGAAGTTTTACATTCTTACAGAAGGTAATTGTATTGCCATTTAATTTAGGCAGTCCAAGCTTGTTTGCTTGCCAATCATAACTGTTAAGAGCATCCGCATGAATGATAAAGGTAAATTCCACCTTACACATTTGCAATTCAAACACAGGCTTTATCTTATCCAAGAATTTTTGAGTAAAATATCCACCTTCTACAGACACTTGCTTGTCTATATTTACACCTGTGCTTCTTTTCTTCCTGTTATTCTTGAATGTTTCTATGTTATTCAGTTTGAGACTAGGACATATTTTTTCCAAATAAACGATTATGCTTGGGTACGTAGGAATGATAGCTGATGCTCTATCAGGTAAAGCCAGTTGAAGGCTATTGAATTCTTCATTATCCTTCAGTCTGTTTAACTCTTCAATGGATATTTGCAGGCGATTGTTCTTGTCGAAATCATATTCTACTTCCAGTTTATCCAGCAACTGTTTTACACCAGTAAACTGAGCACGTCTATCAACAATGCTACCATCAACTACAGGGTAGTAAGTGAACGTGACATACTCTTTGTTGGCTTTCGTACTAATTCTGGCTTTCGCAGATTCATCTAATTTCTGCCAGTTGGAAATAGGTGCAAGGACATATCCATCTTCAAAATGACATTCATCATAATCAATGTCCAAACTATCAGCTATCTGCTGTTGCAATTCCTCTGTATTATCTGTGGTATCGACTTTGACAAGAAGTTTCTCATTGATAATAGTAGTAGCTTCTGGCACAATGGCAATAGGAGCAGTTCGTTGCCGAAGAATCTGTTCCTGTACTTCTGTATGTTTCTGCCATATTTCCTTAAGCAAAGTCTTATCCGCAGTTTTCTTTGCCAGATTCTCTTCTACTACGGCTCTTCTGCTTACAACAACATTGCGGTAGTCCTTATTTATCTTTACAACTTTAACATCAATTGTCTGCCCCACAAAAGTTTCTAAATCCGCCCTAACTATATCTGTCTGAGAACCTGGCATAAATGCTTCTATTCCGAAGACATCCACTATTGTGCCACCCTTTGTACGACATTCAACGTATGCTTTTACCGTCGCATTATTGGCAAGTGCCTCATTAACCTTTACCCACGCTTTTGTAGCTCTTGCTTTCTTGTGTGACAGAATCAACTGGCCAAGACGATCGCTCTTTGATTCTATATACACATCAACAGTATCACCAACCTTAAGGTCTGGATTGTATCTGAATTCGCTTGCCGGTATGATGCCGTCATTACTATAACCGATATTGACTACAATTTCGCGCTCGTTTATGGAAATAACAATACCAGAGACCACCATACGCTCTGCATCATCTGTAGTCTCTTCATTTGACTCTTCCTCAGATTGTGATGAAGCCGCATCTTCAAAAACGTCCCAATCAAACTCTTCTAATGGATTCATCTTTGCCATATTTTTATTCTATTGTAGAATATAAATCTTTGATTCAAAGTAATTACTCACCCATCCGGTCGGGTGGGCTGCGTCAGAAGTCTGGTATAAAAAGCACGTCATTACGCAGATAATGCAGCTTAGGATGAATGATTGATTACTTCCCAAGAACCGCCATTGGTCGGACCAATGTGTCTTAACTTACCCTCTTTTACAAGAGCTTCAAGGCGGCGCTGGACACTACTCTCATGAAGCGTTAAGATTTCTGCTATTTCAGCTCTCGTTATGGTAGGGGTCTCGGACAGCAACTCCAAAATTTGAATTTTCTGTTCGGTTTTGGTTCGGTTTTGGTTCGGTTTTGGTTCGGTTTGGTTCAGTTTTGCATCGCCCCTGATAGACATGAAAATCTCACGATAGATAATAGCTGTAACACCTCCTTGCTCTACAGTAAATTCCGGTCGTTTAAGATTCGCCTTATCAAAGGCCTTCATTATCTTTTCGTAGCCGCGTCCCCATGCCTCAATAAAACCGGCACGATAGAAAACCTGTGCCATCTTTGGATTGCGCGGTTTGGAGGTATGCTTACTCATCAGAGTCTCTACAGTATAATTTTCCGGCAACACTCCTTCATTCCATAAGCGGATATGGTCGTCATAGATACTCATCTGATTCCACGTACCAAATTGCAATTTATGGACAATGCTGTTGAAGATGATTTCACGGAGAGCATCTTCCGGAATTTCCAACGGTTCCTTTCGTTCAATGATTCGGTAAAAATTACCGAAGTAGTTGAAACTTAAGTTAATATATCGAATTGTCAAATACAAATGAATCGCCAAAGCGTTCATTATAAAAACATTAAACAATATGAACGTATTGGCGATTCTCAAAGACTTCACCTTTCGGTGTAAGTCGGTATTTGAAAATACTACAACCAAAATGAGCAAAAGGTTCCTCAACTGGCTGATTTTAACAATACGCACTGTAGCGTTGATTCCGGGCAAAGTCAATTTTACCCGGCTGTCGCGCTATGGCGGTCGTACTGCCAAGACCTTTGCCTCCAATTTCAAGACACCCGTAGACTGGATGAAAGTCAACATAGGTATGGCGCAGGATTGTTTTGGACCGTCCGATGACATGGCAGTGGCAATCGATCCGTCGTTCATTTCAAAGTCAGGCAGCCTTACATATGGCATAGGCCGATTCTGGTCAGGGGTGGCACAACGTGTAAAACGCGGTCTGGAGATAATGGCGATCGGGGCAATAAGTCTGAGTAAACATACATGTGTGATGCTCGGTGCTGTCCAGTCCCCGGACTTCAGGACTCTTGAATCTGAGAAACAAATGTCAATGCTTGACTGGTATGTGGCACTTGTCAGGTCAAAGGCGGCAGAGCTGCTCTCACTGACGGATATTCTGGTTGCCGATGCCTTTTTCTCCAAATATGAGTTTGTAAATGAAGTGATTGGCATGGGATTCCGGTTTGTCGGGAGATTACGTGCCAATTCATATCTCAGGTATCTGGCCATACCGGATTCCTCCGCCCCGCGAAGACGCGGCAGAAAGAAAAAGTATGGAGAGAAAGTGGATTTCTCCAACCTTGATATGTCCGTGTTCACTTCATTCATATATGAGGATTCCAAAGGAAACAAAACCCGATGTCACACGGCGGTCGTACATTCGAGGGCATTGAAACGCGACATCCGTATCGTGGTCTGTCCGGTTGAAAACGCAGACCCTCTTCTTTACTTCTCTACCGACACCAATATGAGACCTGAAAAGATCATCGGTTTCTACCGCACCCGCTTTCAGATTGAGTTCGGCATACGCGATGCCAAACAGTTTACAGGACTCCAGTCGCAACAGACACGCGACAAAGACCGGCTTGACTTCGCATTCAATCTTTCCTTCACTGCGCTCAATGTCTGCAAGGAGGTCATAAGGAAAGATTATCCGGATCTTTCGGTAGCGCAGTTCAAACGGCTTATGTTTGAATCTTATCTCGCCTCAACAATTATTTCGACTTGCGGAAAATCTCCGCATCTCAAAATAATTCAGAAAATAAATCATCGGTTGGCTCAGTTAGCGGCTTAGCCAAGACTGAACAACCTCAAATTTTACCGAATCATTGTCATATAATAAATATTTTTATTATGTTTACAGTATTAAAAGATAGATTGAGTGTGGAAAAGTTATCCGTTTAGATACTTTGCACTTCTTAAAATAAAGGCAGTGGCCAAGAACACTATGGGAACTAAGTTGCCCCGGAAACTGGAGCAGAAAATGGCTCTTTTGGGCGAGCAGATTAAGCTCGCCCGGCTGCGTCGTAATCTCTCGATTGCGCAGGTTGCTGAACGTGCGACCTGTTCGCCTATCACTGTGAACCGTATCGAGAAGGGCTCTCCTACGGTTTCAATCGGAATCTATGCCCGTGTTCTTTATGCTCTGCAACTTGATGACGATCTTCTTTTGATTGCCAAGGAGGATACCCTCGGACGCAATCTGCAAGATTTGAGTCTGAAACACCGTCAACGAGCATCAAAGAAGTCATAGTTCATAGACACTATGAATATATCGGCTCAAATCAAGTGCTAACATGGCAAAAATCGGCTCGAATTGAGCCGATAATCCAATAATTTTTAGTAATTTTGAGCCGATAAAACTTATCAGATATGACTCAAGAGATTGAAATCCTTCAGTTTCTTCACTACAATCCGGAGGCATCACGTGCTGAGATCGGCTCGGCATTGACCAATGCCCCAAGTCCGGCAACACTCAAACGATTGATTGCCGATGGTGTCGCCAAGGGACACATTGAGGTTGTAGGTCGTGGACCGGCTACTCGTTATAGACTTACTCCTCAGGCTCATGTGACAATGGAGCTGAACCTCGATACATACTTTGCCAAGGATGTTGACGAGCGTCAGGTGCAGGAATCGTTCAATTTTGAGCTCATAAATGAAATTCTTCCAAAGGTGGATTTATTCACCGATGATGAACTGCAACGGCTTGATGACGCACAACAACTCTTCCGTCAACACCTTTCGGAAATGTCAGAGTTAGAATATTGCAAAGAGATGGAACGTCTCGGAATCGACCTGTCTTGGAAATCTTCGCAGATAGAGGGCAACACTTATTCGTTGCTGGAAACGGAGAGACTGCTGAAAGAGAAACAAACGGCAAGCGGAAAAACCAAGGAGGAAGCCGTGATGCTACTCAATCACAAGGATGCTCTCGACTTTATTCTTGATGTGCCGGACTATCTTAAAGATTTGACAGTCGCTCGTATCGAGGAGATTCACGCGTTACTTACAAAAGAATTAGGTGTTGAGAGAAACATCCGTCACCGCCGTGTAGGTATTACTGGAACAAACTACACTCCGCTTGACAATGAGTTTCAGATTCGTGAGGCACTTGAAGATACAGTGCGACTAATCAACGGCAAGAGCAACATCTTCGAGAAAGCTCTGCTCGCGCTCGTTTTACTCAGCTATATTCAGGCGTTCACCGACGGCAACAAACGCACAGCCAGAATTGTGAGCAACGGCATTCTAATCGCCAACGGCCATTGCCCGATTTCATTCCGCACAGTGGATTCAATCGAATACAAAAAGGCTATGCTGATGTTCTACGAGCAGAACAATATCGCAGCCTTCAAACGCATCTTCATCGACCAATTCCTCTTCGCCGTCAAGACTTACTTTTAGAAAATTTATATGGAACGGTAATCAATCTTTCTTTCAAATTTGTTTCAACTATAACAACATTTCAAGATTATCATGGCAAAGAAAAAATCCAAGAATAACAGCAAGGGACAAAAGCAGCCCGCACTTTCTCCATATCGGTTCATGCGTGAAAAAGCGCGAACCCTGCCAGTTGGCAAATGTTATATCGCTCCTCCTGACTGGCTTGAATCCGGAATGGCACATATCGTAGTCACACGAGTGCGTCCGAGCGGCAATCTGGTTATGGCTTCTTTCCTCGTCGATACATTCTGTCTGGGTGTGAAGGATGCCGGTTATCACGAAAACATGACTCCATCTGATTTTGAAGAGTACCTGAACAACTATAGGAAAGGTATGGGACTTGAAGAAATCAGTTACAACGAAGCCCACAACATTATCTATGGAGCAATGGCTTTCGCTGAGGAAGGTGGCATTAAACCGTCAAAAGAGTTTGATCCGGCCGGATATATTCTGGAAGAGGATACGGATGACATACCGCTGATTGAATATGATTTCGGTAAAAACGGCAAACATTTTCTTGTTGTCAATCCTGACAGAAAGGAAATGCCATATTACCATACACTGAAGAAAAACCTTGGCGATGATTTTGAATATGTCATGCCTTACGGTGAAGACGTCGATAATGAGGACTTCGAGGATGATGACGAGGAATCTCCTTTCTCCGACATCACCTTAAAAGACGTAAAAAAGGCTCTGGACGGTATGCTTAAAATGAAAGAGGAATCCGATCGGTATCCCGATGAAAAATACACCTATCAATACCCCGATTATCCTCAGACGCTTTCCGTCAAGAACCAGTTTATAGCGGATGAGCTGCTTTCTCCTGACAATTACAGCTGTCTGCCCCGCGAGGTCATTGACCGGATTCTTGCCCTGCCGAAAGACGAAGCTGCACAAGACATCAGCAATGTCATGCTCTATTCTATCGGCAAAACATATAAAGGTATCAATGATGATACAATCGAGAGTTGGAACAACAGTGCTATTATGCACTCGCTCATACTTCTCGCCCAACTTCAAAGCGACAAGGGTCTTGATGCAGTTCTTGAGATTATGCGACAGACCGATGAGTTTGCCGACTATCATCTTGGCGACCTGACTCCGGAACTAATACACCCGGCGCTCTATGCGTGTGGCAAGGATAATATCCCTGCAATAGAAGCGTATCTGGGTCAACCGGGACTGAATTCCTATCTCCGTTCCCAAGCACCTGATGCTCTGGCAATGATAATTTTCAATCAGCCGGAAAGACGTAGCGAAATTATCGAAGTGTTCCGACGGCTTCTGAACAATATGGTTTCAAATCTTCCTGTTCAGAGAGCTTGTGACGGCACATTCGCCGGTTTTGTGATGAGCAATCTGATGGACATAGACGCGAAGGAACTCATCCCCGAAATCAAAGCCACATTCGCAACAGATTGTGTGAATAGGACCATAGCCGGAGACTGCAAAAATGTCATCAAAGACATCGAACTCAGTCGTGGAGCAATACACAATGACGAATATCAGATTCCTGACATATATGAGCAATATGAGAGTCTCAAAAAATTCATAACGAAACCAGAATAGTCCCGTTTTGTACGCTCATCTGTATGTCGCGAAAAGTCAAAGATGCGATATTCCTTTGATAATCGGATTGTTATAACTACCCTTGCATTGAGTCACTGTTGTCGGCTTGGCAATTGAAAATCGCCGAACACCTATGAAATCAGCGCGAGGTGAGGCAAATGCGGCTTGTAACGATTTAAGTAGCAGATGGTTAACAACTTACAAACGTAGAAAATTCACGTCACTTGTACGAATCAGATTTGTACTTATCTATATATCAACGTTTTAACCACCCACGCATTGACATTCGCCGACAGCTCATCGCAGAGGAAAACAACCGCGACAAGTCCGAACCGCCGGTAACGTGCTCCAACGGAGAGACCATGCGCCAGATACTGGCCCGCAGCAAACACACTCTGATGATGTCGCAGAACAAATGGACTGACATACAGCGCCATCGTGTCAACATACTGTTCAAGTACTATATAAACGTCGCTGTCAGGAGTTTGCAGCTCTTTACGTCCCCTAGATATATACAAATGGATATGACTCATTGAGTTGTATCCATTTGTTGTATTGTGATAAATCCCACTATCAGAACTTCACCCCGCCTTTCGACATCCCCGAATCATGGCAGTGGGTAAGATTAGGTGATTATGTTATAAATCGAGATGGCGAAAGAGTTCCAATCGCTTCGACGATAAGGAGCAAACAAAGTAATAAAATTTATGATTATTACGGAGCGGCAGGAGCCATTGATAAAGTGGATAACTACATCTTTGATGAACGTCTTTTATTGATTGGTGAAGATGGTGCTAATTTATTGAGCCGCACAAAGGATAATGCGTTCTTTGCGGATGGTAAGTATTGGGTTAATAATCACGCACATGTTTTAGATTCCAGTGATAAATTCCTTTTAGAATTTGTTGCCCTTTATATCAATACCATACCATTAGACGATTATATAACAGGCTCTGCACAGCCTAAACTATCGCAAGACAATCTGAATAATATACATTTGCCAATTCCCCCGATAGAAGAACAAAGGCGTATCTTAACAATGATAGAATCGTTGATGTCTATTATTTGTGAAATTAGGGAATCTAAACAGCAATTATCTCAGTCTATAGCATTAACGAAATCCAAGATCCTTGACCTCGCGATGCAGGGAAAGCTCGTGCCGCAAGACCCGGCGGACGAGCCTGCCACCGAGATGCTCCGTCGCGTCAATCCAAAGGCAAAGATAATAACGGATAACCCACATTATCCGCAATTGCCGGATAACTGGGTGCTGACCAGAATCAAAGATGTATTTGAAATCAATCCGAAGAACAAGGCTTCGGATAATATTCAAGCAGGCTTTGTTCCGATGGCGTCAATCCATGACGGCTACTCTAACAAATTTCGTTATGATGTAAAACAGTGGGGTGAAATAAAATCAGGATTCACACATTTTGCAGACGGAGATATTGCGGTAGCCAAAATATCACCATGTTTGGAGAATCGAAAATCTATGATTCTACGAGATCTCCCAAATGGGATTGGCGCAGGAACAACAGAACTGCTCATATTCAGAAGCACAATATTGATTCCTGAGTTCTCATTACTATTCTTCAAGTCAGATAACTTCATTAAATGTTGTACGGGAACTTTTAATGGAGTTGTTGGCCAACAAAGAGTTGGAAAATCAATCGTTGAGGATATACATATCCCGATACCACCATTGAACACACAGCGTGCTATTATTGAACGTGTTCAAGGGTGGTTTAATTGTTTGGATAATATTATCGTTAGTCTATTGAAATAGAGAGATTTGATAATAATTCTGAAATTTTGCTTAATTTCTGAGTGATACGCTTCTGTTCATTTATAGGAGGAATGGGTATAATACCTTTACGAGCATCGGTGGTGCTTAATCGAGGCATCTTAACTCCATAACAACATTCAGCAGTATAAGAGAGAAAGAATGGCGAACGTAGCCATGCGCAGAGATATTCAGGTATAACACAATCGTAGGATTTTACCGGGATTATCTCTGTGGTGCAATAACCATCTGTCGGAGCTACCAATACTTTGTTGAGATAGGTTCGGAGTTTTGAGTATAGAACATCGCCCTTGACGAATCTATGTCGAACTCCATTGACTGTTCTATCTTTCTTAGACCTCTGAGCAACAACGCACCCACTATCTTTTTCGATATCTTCCAATTCAAGTATCCACTCAGAAAGGGCAATTTCATCAACGTTAACATTCTCTGAATAGCCATAATCACAGACCGAATCAATGGTGGTCAGCACCCAGTTATCCGGCAATTGCGGATAATGTGGGTTATCCGTTATTATCTTTGCCTTTGGATTGACGCGACGGAGCATCTCGGCGGCAGGCTCGTCCGCCGGGTCTTGCGGCACGAGTTTGCCCTGCATCGCAAGATCAAGGATCTTGGACTTCAGATTGGCAATACTTTCACTCAGATTTTTTTTACTTTGGTCGATACCATCTATAACACCTACGATAGAATGAAATGCTGAAATTATTCGACTTTGTTCTTCTTTTGGCGGTAAAGGTAAGATAAAGTCTAATAGCATCTTTTGCGTAATTTGATTGATAGCTGTAGAGTTAGATTCATCCAAATAGCTATTAAAATACGCAGAATCCAATAAAAGCTTTATCCACGGATTATAACAACTACGACATACAGCCATGAAAGCACCAAATGAAGTGGGACGTTCTAAATTTTCAATGATAACATTTTTCCCGACTAATCTTCTGCTGCCATTTCGAGCGCATATTAAAAGGTCTCCGTTGTTAAGATATTGTTTCTCAAGTATAGGGCAAGACACATAAACAATATCGTCCAAACAGATTTTGTTATCCCTGATATTATTAGAACGATAAACAGGGACACCATCATCTACGATGTCCTGAGGCGAGTATGTTAATCCAATATTCGATGATGCTATTTCATCTATTTTAACCCACTGCCATGATTCGGGGATGTCGAAAGGCGGGGTGAAGTTCTGATAGTGGGATTTATCGGTAGATTTTTTTGCTTTGGGGCGTTTGAGTTTGCCCTCGGCTATGAGACGTTCCTTCTCGGCGCGGATGCGGTCGAGAAGGACGGATGCCGGTTCGTCATTGGGGTCTTGTGGCAGGAGTTTACCACGGATGGCGAGGTCGAGTATGCGCTGGCGTAGTTTCTGAGTATCCATAATTGTCACTTATTACGATAAATCTCATCAAGGGTCTGTCCCTTATCGTTTTTCCATTCTACCCAGCCATTTGAGCTGCATCCTCCGCAAATGCTCGCAGCTGTACTTGGACTTGAAAATGAAATATCGGATGTCAAAACCGGGTTGCCATTTTCATTTGTCTGAGAGTAATCCTTGATAATCATTTCCCGTCTTTCGATGGTATGGCAAGAGTTTACAGTATCTTTGGATAATATACTCCCTCGCAATACAGTAAAGCCATTTCCATCATACACACCTTTTGCATTTGCGCCTCTACGCTTAAAATGGAAAACGGGTAGTTGATTAACCGAAGCTGTTTCAAAAATGCTTATCCCAATAAAAGATGTCAGGAATTTGATGTCCTCGAAGAACTCATCCATAGCATCTTTCTGATATTCCGGAAGGTTCGGTTCTTTCGGAGTCTGCTTGTTTTCCTGAAGACCATATCGGTTGATATTCTTTGCCTGTTGCACGGCAAGATATTCCAGATATTGCACATCTGTTTTGGTCATATCCGCATCTTTTGAAACGAATATAAGAGCTTTCTGCCAAAAGGTTTTCTTTTGGTCATGGTCTTTTACCCTCTCCCTGAAGTTTTCGGTTTCTCCAATATAAGCCTGCGGTTTTGCCATTTCATCTTCGCCAATAAGAATATAGAATGCCGGCTTGTGTAGTTTCTTCTGTTTGTCGAGATAGTCAAGATTTGAACGTGGCACGACAAACATCTGGCATATCTTATTGCTGATAAAAGCATAGCGGGTTCCTTTGGGATCTCCGTCCACGAGGTATGTAGTTACTGTCTTACCCATGGCTTATTCGTTGACTTCGTTAAGGTTAAGCTCGGAAAACAATTCCTTTAACTGAGCGACCGCAGAGGCTATGTTGTTGCTTTTTGTTTCAATGTCAGCCATTAGCTCGGCAAGGGTGCGGTCGTCGGTGTCCTCGATTTTCATCCATGTGATGTCAAGCGAGGTCTTGTCGCGTTTGAGCAGATCTTCAGCCGGATATTTGCGCCAGCGTCCGTTTGGTTCGGTCTCGGCGTTGTACGTTTCCGTTCGTGCCGAAATGTTGTCGGGATTATAACAGGACACGAAATCGTTAAGGTGGCGGCGTTCGAGCTTGTTGTTGGCGAGAGTATGTTTCACTCCGGTGCGGTAGTCGTAGAACCATACATCGCGTGTAGGCTCACCTTTGGTAAAGAACAGTACGTTTGCCTTAACTCCCTGAGCATAAAATATACCGGTGGGAAGACGCAGAATTGTGTGGAGATTGAAATCTGTCAGCAATTTGCGGCGTATCGCTTCGCCTGAACCCTCGAAAAGAACATTGTCAGGCAGCACGACAGCGGCACTACCGCCATTGCGGAGCGACATCATGATATGTTGCAGAAAGTTGAGCTGATTGTTCTTTGTCTCAGTGATGAAGTCATCGCGCTGAATATCGACCGAACCGGCAGGGCGTGTGCCGAACGGTGGATTTGCGAGTATGACATCAAAAAGTTTCTCGGGCTGCTTTTCGAGAGAGTCTGCACAAATGATAGGACTGCGGTCAGTGCCGATACCATGCAGATAGAGGTTCATTGAAGCGAGGGTGACAACAAGTGCGGTGTTATCAGTTCCGCTCAATGCCTCGTTTCGCAGAAACTCCCGTTTCTCCTTGTCCTGACTCTGATTTTTCATATAATCGAATGCGGCAAGGAGGAAGCCGCCGGTGCCACAAGCCGGGTCACAGACTGTTTCGGTTATTTTAGGGCGGGCGCAATCAACCATTGCCTTGATAAGGGGGCGAGGTGTAAAATATTGACCAGCACCGCTCTTCTTGTCCTGACCGTTACGTTCCAAAATGCTTTCGTAAATAGCACCCTTCACGTCGCCTTCGAGAAGCCAGTCTTCCTCATCTATCATCGTGATGACCTTTTTGAGATAGACCGGTTTGTCAATCTTGTTCTGAGCTTTTGTGAAGATTGTGCCGATAAGATTATCCTGACGACTCAAAAAATCGAGCGTTTCTTCATATTGCATTAGAAGGTCTGTTCCGTCGAGAGCAGTCAGTTCTTCCCACTGATACCCCTCCGGTATGGCCGATTCCTCGCCGAGTTCACGGTTCTCCTTATCCATTTTCAGAAAAAGGAGATATGTCAATTGAGTTATGTAGTCAGTAAAGCCTACACCCTGACCTGAAAGGGTCGTGGCGAGGGTCCATACTTTTTTTATGATTGATTGTTCTGTATTGTTTGCCATTGCCGAGTTAAATTTTAGGCTACATTTCTGTGATAGATTATGAATCCGGCGAGAGACAAAAGAGCCTTGTTCGCTTCTGTGAGATTGCCAAATGCTTTAACAAGCTGAGCCGCCTGAGATTTGTCTTCCTCTCTGATATCCTTTATAGTTACAGCTCCATTTGATGCTATATACCTTACAACCTGCTTGATGACCTCAATCTGCTTGTCGGAGATATTACGCTGAAGCTGACCGTACCAGAGGTTGAAATACTGGTTGGCCGACGAACAGAGCGAGTCGAGGCGGTCAATCTGACCGAGGGCATAACGCACAAGCTGGATTATATTTGTCAATGCCTCCTTCTCCTCTTGTGTTGAGCGTGGCTTTACCTTCTCGCGATTGAGAAGAGAATAACAATTCCAGAGTTGAGAGACATTGAACTGGGAGTTTGCCCTGCGAAGCTGGACTGAGAGGTCGCGAAGCATTGAATAGGTCAACGGTTCGCCGGAGTTATTATAGATTATGCGCAATGCTTCAATCTCATCAGCATGTGTCTTGCAGTAATCCTCAAATGCGGAAGTCGTTTCCTGTGCTTCCTCCATAGAGAATCCTTTGGATATAAGGGTATCCTCACCGGGCATCAAGGTTTTGATGAAACCTGCGTTGAGAGTAAGCAGAAGCTCACGCGCCTTCGGATTATTTGCCAACGGCGCAAACAGACCTTTACGATCTAAATTAGGCTCATTGACATTGCGATACGGAGGCAACGATGGAGACGTTTCGGGGTCGATTGCCTTGAACATCCTTTCCGAAAGATCGGCCATAGTTATGCCGTGGGTCAGTTCAGTAAATTCATTGCGCTGTCCCTCGGTAGATTTGGAAGAAATACGAGCCAATCGAGCTGCCAGAAGTTTGAAATAACCGTCAGGAAGTTCGCCGTGCGTCATACGTTCAAGGAGTTTCTTGAATGTTATTGTCTCGGTCGGGCCTTCATCTTCTCCGGGAGCCGGAACTGTCTTTTCAGATTCAGTAACGCCGACAGCATCCACCAGAAAGAAGCAGTCCTTGCTGAAAGCATTCGGGGTCACGTTTCGCAGCACATCATCACCGATGGTGCGTGTGCCTCGTCCCTTCATCTGGATATACAGTGGTTCTGAGCGGACATCACGCATGAAAATCAGGACTTCAAGCGGCTTTACATCCGTGCCGGTGGCAACGAGAGTACAGGTAACGGCAATGCGGAACTCCTTGTCGTTTCGGAAAGAGCGGATAAGAGCATCGCTGTCGCCGGAGGAATACGTTATTTTCTGTACGAACTTATCATCATCTTCCTTGCCGAACACCTCTTTGACAATCTTGACAATGTTGTTGGCATGAGCCTCGTTGAGGGCGAATATCAATGTCTTGGGCAGGTAGCCAAAATTTAGTTCCCGCTGCGGCTCAATAAACATTTCAGAATAAACGGCATCCTTATATGTCTGTAGGATAAGCTTAATTTGAGCCGGATTGATAATGGAGCGGTTCAGTTCCTCCTTTGTGTAGTTCTGCGATTCGCGGTTGGTGATAGTCTCTACCTTGCCTGTGTAGCGTGTCACCTGACGCAGTTTGTCTCCGACACGGATTGCTCCACCGTTTTCTGTTTCCTGAGTCTTGATACGATAGATTCTTGCGCCTACATTGACACCATCGACTATTGATTTTTCAAGAGTGTAGTTGACAACGATATTGTTGTTGAAGAATGCCTTGGTTTCGGGCACGGGGGTTGCTGTCAGGCCAATCAACCGTGCGGTATTGAAATATTCAAGCACTTTCTTCCAGTTGCCGTAAATAGACCTGTGACATTCGTCTATAACGATGAGGTCGAAATAATCCTGCGGCAAAGCCGGATTCGGAGGGAGGATTATGTCTTCGGTAGTGCCGGATTCCTCGTCATCGTCATTATCGGTCGTAATCGGCTCACCTTTCAGAAAAGCGAAGAGTCGCTGAATGGTAGAAATTACAACATTGGCATCCTTTGGTATGACTGCAGATTTAAGGCGGGACACACCAAATATAGTATTAAACGGGTCTCCTGTCTCTGTCAGTCTGTAAGTGCCAAATTCGCCCTCAGCCTGCTTTCCAAGGTTATTACGGTCAACCAGGAAAAGGACTCGCCGCATTTTTGCATAATTCAAAAAGCGATAGGCCGCTGTTACAGCAGTATATGTCTTGCCTGCACCGGTTGCCAATACCATTAAAGCGCGATTCTGACCGGCGCGGAACGATTTTTCAAGTTCGGTGATTGCTTCAAACTGACAGTCACGGAGTCCGCGTTTCTTCACCACCGGGAGACCTGCAAACTGATCTTCTATTCCAAGCATCTTGACAATCTCTTTCGGAGAATGGATGCGGTTTATCTCATCGTAGGCCGAGTCTTCCTTTTCTTGATTCTTGAAAAGGACAGATTCGCCATTGGATAGATAAACGAGAGGCAAGGGATTGGAATGGGTCTGATAACAGCAGGGGACGGCACGAGTGTAGTGCTCGGCTTGTTCAGCAACATAATCAGCCGTAATATCAACTTCTTTACGTTTGGCTTCGAGCACACCAACCGCTTTTCCGTTTATAAAGAGGAAATAGTCAGCTTCAAGATTGTTCTCAAGCAATCCCTCCCGTATAGCTACGGCAGTTGCGGCCGGTGTATAATGGTCGCGGTCGGTGACCTCCCAACCTGCGTCCTCAAACCAGCGGTCAATCTTGACTCTTGCTTTTTCTTCCGGTGTCATGTTCCTATATCTTTATATTATCGGAAGTTGTAGTTCAAAAAAACAATCGCATATCACTATTCCCCATAGCTTAACTCCGGCTCTGATGCAATGGCTGAATCATTTGGATTCAAAAGCGTGCGAACATCAATATGCAGACACTCGGCAATATCGTGAAGCGTTTCCAGTGAAGGTTGAGCGGTGTTCGTACACCATTTTGAAACCGTTGCAGGGTCTTTGCCGAGTTCTCGCGCAAGCCAAAGATTGGTCTTGTGCTGCTCTGCAAGCACTACTTTGATCCGGTTGATATATTTTGCCATAGTCAATGTGATTTGCGAATTATGCAAATTTAGTGAAAAATTCTGAAACCACAATGGAAAAGACCAATTTTCGGAGTAAAAAGCGTTCCAAAGCCCAATGAGTCGGGGCTTCGCATGGAATGTATCATAAAAAATGTATGAATGGCGTAACTTCTTCATTTACCTTTGATGCCCTGTGGTATTATCCATTGTAATGACTAAAAGCAACACTCAGGTATGAATAAGGTGATTTCAGTTATCGTGGCACTCATAGTGACATTTAACGCCCTCGCTGTCGATCCGGCAGGAGCAAGAATTGATCGAGACG
Organism: Paramuribaculum intestinale; assembly: GCF_030759015.1. Classification (GTDB taxonomy): domain Bacteria; phylum Bacteroidota; class Bacteroidia; order Bacteroidales; family Muribaculaceae; genus Paramuribaculum; species Paramuribaculum intestinale. The sequence continues at coordinate 1,873,893 of NZ_CP098825.1, forward strand.
GAGGCATGGATATTCCAACTCCTATCTTGATAATAGGTTTGATAATTGCTACAATAGGATGCTTCGCATTGGGGTTGAGCAAGAACAAAGACGGCAAAAGGGACTCCTCCGGTATGATTGGGCTGGGTGTCCTTGGCGTTGTCGGCCTAATAGTAGCATTTAATCATATATGCTGAAACATGTAAAATGGTAAAGGACACAAAAGGGCGACAAATAGACCTTAATCAATTAAAACTGTCCAAAGTGTTTGCCACTTTGGACAGTTTATTCTTAACTTTACCTACAAATAACCATTATCAAGATAACCTGTATGAACCACCGATTATCCATTCTTCTCCTGCTTGTATCCTATGCAGCCATCACATGCGGTCAAATCGTCTTTCCCTCTCCCAACCAAGTGGAAATGAAAAAAGGCAAACTCACCTTACGAAAGAACATTTCCATGTACGCTGCGGACACCACCGCATTTTACGTAAGCCTTTTGCGTAGCGAAGTGCTCCGCAACTCTTCCGTCAAATGGCAGTCCAACGCATCGACCGCTCACATCTGCTGGATGAACGACACGTCGCTTCCGCCCGAAGGATATAAGATAAGCATCAATCCGAAACAGATGACCATAACCGCCTCCTGCGAAAGAGGGTTCGTCTACGCCGTGCAGACTTTGCGTCAATGGGTTTCGGGCCCGGCCGGGAAACTTACCTTTGCCTGTGCCGACATCACCGACTCCCCCAGTATGCAATGGCGCTGTTTTATGCTGGATTCCGGACGCCAGTACCAACGGGTATCCACCATCAAAAAGTACATCGACATGGCTTCCCTGCTTAAAATGAACTATTTCCACTGGCATCTGACGGAAGGGTTGGGATGGCGGATAGAAATCAAGCGGTATCCGCGCCTTGCCCAAATAGGAGGTTCGGTAGGAAAGGCAGAAGAACAACACGGATTCTACACACAGGAAGAGATACGTGAAGTAATCAGCTATGCCAGCCAGCGCAATATCACCATCGTGCCCGAGATAGATATGCCGGGACACGCGGAAGCTGCTCTTTCTGCCCATTCGGAGTTGGGCTGCTTCGGGCTGCCCGTCGAAGTGCCTCAACATGGATTCACCCAAAACATATTCTGTGCCGGAAAAGATGAGGTGCTGACTTTCCTGAAAAACGTATTGGACGAAGTATGTGAACTATTCCCATCCCCCTACATCCATTTGGGAGGAGACGAAGCACCAAAGGGGAATTGGAACAAATGTGAAGACTGCCAAAAGAGAATAGCAGCGTTGAATCTGAAAGACAGTCACGACCTCCAACTATGGTTCTCCGCACAGATGGCAAACCACTTGAAGCAAAAGGGACGCAAAGCCATCTTCTGGGGAGATGTCGTATATCAGGACGGATATCCGCTGCCCGACAATACAGTCATCCAATGGTGGAACTACCGTGGACATAAAGACTTAGCGCTCCGCAATGCACTCAAACACAACTACCCGGTCATTTGCAGCTCCAACTACTATACGTATCTCAACTTTCCGCTCACTCCGTGGCGGGGATATGCAAAAGAACGCACGTTCGACTTGAAAGACTTGTATTTGAACAATCCTTCAAACAAGGCTTGCAATGAAAAGAATCCTTTGATTCTCGGCATGAGCTGCGCATTATGGACAGACGACGTAGTGACGGAACGCATGATAGACCAACGCCTGTTTCCCCGCATCATCGGACTGGCAGAACAGATGTGGTATCAGGGAGAGCCACTGGACTTTGCCCGTTTCTATGAGCACGTGCTTCAAAAGAAAGAATGGTTCGAACAGCAAGGATATGAATTCGGGCCGGCTTTAAAAAGCGAAGTGCCGCAAGATTACAAATGGGATTAAAAAAAGAATATCATGAATAAAAGGAACTTATTTATCGGTGTTTCCGCCCTATGCGGCAGTTATCTACAAGGGCTGACTTTACATACACAACCCAACATTATTTATATTTTAATGGACGATCTGGCAACTATTTCATGAATTACTTTATTGGTTTACTATATTAGACTCTTATGCTTGATGATGTTCACAGATAGACTTAATCGTTCAATAAGTACAGCTTATCATACTTTTATTTGATGACATTAAGAATTATTCTTATTTTTGCGCAAAAGTTTATTATGTCAGACTATGGAACTAAAAGATATAATGAAAGAGCGACGAGAAATCCTTTCTCTGACCCAACAGGATCTTGCGGAGATGGCGCAAGTCGGGCTTGCCACGATCAAGGACATTGAGCGTGGCAAGGGTAATCCCGCGCTCAACACCGTAAAGAAGATTCTTGATGTACTCGGCATTGAGATTGAATATCGCATAAGGCAGACAGTATGAAACAGCTTGAAGTTTATTTCAATGATATAAAGGCCGGGATTCTTTCCGAGCAGAATCCCGGAACCGGGTATTCTTTCCAATATGATGAGGAATATCTCAAATCTGCCATGCCACCAATATCGGCAACTTTACCAAAGAAAGTCACAGCATATAGTTCTGAACATCTATTCCCTTTTTTCTCAAATATGCTTCCTGAGGGAGCCAACCGTCGCGTTATATGCCGCATCCTGAAGATTGACGAAAATGACTTTTTCGGACTACTTGAAACAATGGCCGACAGAGATTTCATAGGAGCTGTAAATGTAAGGAGGATAAAAAATGATTGAAATTAGGAACTGCCCGTCTTCTCTCATAGAGGGATTCGATACATACAGCCCCAAGGCCGCTAAATCTCTTTTCGGAAGGATTAAAGTGAATCCTATACTCGGGTTTGATATTGACGAGTTCCGAAACGTTGGAGAAAAAGTTTTCTTTCAGAAAAGATGAGACGCAATTACGTCCGCATCGTAAACGAACGGATAAGCCGCTTCAACAGAATATCCGAATAATATCACCTAATAAAACCGTAATGAAATGTCTAAAGCTAAATTGAAGAAACTGTTATCGACTCTTTCAAAAGAACAGGTTGTTGATATCATGCTCCAGTTATACGACGCAAGCAAGGAAGCCAATGCTTGGCTTGAGTTCTATCTTGCACCCAATAGCGATGCAGAACTTGAAAAGTACAAAAAAGCAATCCGCAGCCAATTCTACGGACGGAATGACTGGCCTAAAGATCCAAGCTTCAGAGAATGCAATAAACTGATAACCGCGTTCAAGAAACTCATACCAGATCCTCATGCTATTGCAGATTTGATGCTCTATTATGTAGAACAAGGATGTAGCCTGACTGCTCAATATGGCGATTACGACGAGCCTTTTTACACCGCTCTTGAAAACAATTTCAACAAAGCAGTCAAATTCATATCTTCCAATGGATTGATATCAGATTACAGTCTCCGTATGCAACGTATGATTAAATCAGTGGAATGTTGTGGATATGGCTTTCCCGATACATTATGGGATATCTACTACGAATACGCTGAAGACTGATTGAATTCTTTTTAAGCATAGATTCTCAAATTTAGCTGAACAAGGGCTACACTTTTTCGATCGAATCAACAAACCTCCATGTCACTTTTTCCAACGAATAAGCGAAGGATTGCCACACTTTTTCAAACGAATCTTAATTTCGCAGACTTCTTAGTCGGTGAGATTGCGGATAGTGCCTTGTCGAAATTCGTCCAAGAAGGTTTCATAAACGCATGCCGGACTTTCGATGTAAAGAGCTGTTTTGTAACCGCATAGCTTTTCAAAAGTCTCGGTATTATGAAACTGCACCAATGCTTCTTCAAGACCTATGCCTTGGTCTTTCATCATCCACTCTACTACTTTGGCGGTGATATATTCAACCAGAAATTCAAAGTTGTTGTCTGTCTGCTTCATAGTTTCACAAGATAATCAAGAGCACGTTCGGTTGCAAAGAAATATTGAGAGTTTAGATCTTTGTAAATAAGACCTGCCACAACAGCCTCGAGGCCTATAATTTTCATATCGTAAAGTCCGAAAAGACGTGCCATATCATCATCAGCTACCGGACCGATTACGATGTCATAATCATGATGAAACTCCCTGCCGACCCTGTTGCGATTTGCCATAACGAAAAGTGCCCATTCTCGGTCAGCAACCTCGAAAATCTTTACATTTAGTCCGGCTGCAATAGCCTTATCCAGGTCAAATTCATATTCGGTTACGGTCGGGATTCCTCCGTAGCGATTAGTGATGGTTCTTGACCATTCTTTGGCTTGCTGTGGAAGATGAGTCGTATAAAATCCTTGTCCAAAGTCCTTGTATTTACGGACTTTTGTCAGGTCAATTCTTTCTATCGGTTGATTGGAACCATGGTATAGCCTCATGATAGCGCTCCCCCGTTTTTAAGACATATAGCAGCCATATCATCCACACAGTCCTGCATCGACAGCTGATGTTCCACTTCATAACTATCTATCAAGAACTCCAGCCCTTTGAATCGTGATAGATAATTACATGCCTCTTTCTTTGTTAGCTTAAACTGTCGTGCAAACAGCCCCATACTCATCACAATGTAATGAATCATATTCATGGAAACCTCAGCAGTCGGCTTTAACTCTATTTGTGCTGATACATCTAATGCTTCTGATAGTTTGTTTATGGTCGAGAAAGTGATTCCTCGTCCGTTCTCTATTTTGGATATCTCCGATTTTGTCACACCGACCTTCTCTCCCAACTGCTGCTGAGTGAGGCCGAGTTCCTTACGCCGCTTCAAAAATAGCGAACCTATTTCATCAAATTTGCTTGTCATATCGTTCGCAAAAATAACAAAAGTTTCCAATATTAGAAACAAATCATTCAAGAATTTTATTTATCTCCTTGCATGGGGCAGCATGGGGCAAATAGATTGTGTAACTTTGCGAGTACAAAACGCAGGCCTGAGAATATCAAAATTAGCGAGTTATTGAAGGTGGATCGGAGCGATTTCAGGGTCTTGTATCCGAAGATTTGCAGTCTGTGGAGCGACAAGATCTTCTAAGCACCGTATCGGCCAAGCACAGCCCGGATTATTTTGAGCTTGACGACTCTAATTTTCAACAAATTGGTATCTGATGTGGATTTACTTTAGTTTTCCTAACAATAAAATATCATTATCATCTTCGTCTATTTCAGAAAGCAGTGACTCGAAATACGCTTTTTGAGCAGGAGTACATCCATCGTTAATAATCGAATTTATCAACTCTATAAACTCGATAGGCTCATAATTCGCCCAAAAATAACCGTCTTGCACTTTCAAAGTTGACTGCCTATTACCCATATAATCATTTACGAAGTTAGCTTTGAATGCTTTGTGGGCCTTTTTGTCCACAATCACGTCTTTAGCCTTCCCAATCATATATACTACGTAATAGTCGGGGATTTCATTCAAAATGAAGTAAGAAACCTCATTCTTCTCAGCCTCCAAGTCTATCTTGAAAGTAAACCGGGCCTTTATTTGATTATTTTCCTGATTAAAATGATATAAAGTGTCGGAATAAGTCAACGAAATCGGGAAATCCGGAGCAGATCGGTATGACCAGACCTCGTTCTCAAGCCCTTGTTTTGCACCATTTGACACTAATTTCGTGGCAAGCTGATCCACATACACATACTGTATGCTATCATTATTGAGATTAATGTTTGCACCATTGAATTTAACCTCATCACGATCCTTAAGCGCTATATGGAATACCGATAAAATGGAGTCTGACCGCAAGTACATCTTGCCCTTGTTTATCCAAGATGGCAGTTCAATTTTTCCAACGTATCGACCGGAAAAATCATATTTCAAAATCTTCGGTCCCACAAACGGCAACAGATATATCACACCATTCCGTTCATCTATAATGCAATCTTTTATACTTGTGTCATATTCCACCGGCCCCGAGCCATAAGATCCTAATTCGGTGATAAATTTTCCATCTTTATTAAAAAGAAGGATCGGTCTATTATCGTGCTGTCTTATGACAATATAGTTATCCGAGAAATGCATCCATTGACACTTAAAATAAGCTTCCTCATTGTTCTAAAATCTAACGATTCTAATCGAATCCATGAGGGTGCTGAATTTCACGTCTAATGTTTGGTCGACATCACCATAGTCACACACCAATATTTGCGAATCATCGACATTGATCACATCTACGTTTTCGACGCCGGATTTACATCCGAACATTGCCAAAAGAACCACCGATAAAAGTATCGATCTAAACATAATATCTTGCATCTTAAAAACTTATCCTCATTTGGTCAAACATATTTACAGGAGCCTGAGCACTACATACCACCACCCTTTAAGGTGGTTCATTCATGGTTAGTCATCTCTCTGTCATATACAGCACTTACTGTAATCCAATGTCTTTCCATTTGTGAATTAATCACCCTCAAAGATATATATAGAAATTAAGATTCACAATCTTTTTCTATAGAAAATTAAAAAAAACACAAATACCTGAAAATATGATTATTATAAAAGAGGCATTTGCTAGTTCTAATCTGCCTTATCCCGAACCGTTACCGCCAAAAGGTTAGTCGCCGCAGCTGTCCAATCCGAGTTGTATGGCCTCATCCTCTTCATTGAACGCAGAACATTCGGAGCGAGCCGGAATGCGTTTTATGAACTTTGCAGGATTGCCGGCCACGATTGTATCGGCGGCAACGTCCTTGGTCACGACACTTGCAGCTCCTACCACAGCATTATCGCCTATGGTGACGCCTGGAAGCACCGTCGCTCCGGCTCCGATCCATGCGTTTTTACCGATGTGGACGGGCTTGCATGTGATTATCTGCCGCTCATAAAGGTCATGATTGTTGGATATGAGCTGTACGTTAGCGGCTATCATCGCGCCGTCGTCAATTGTTATCCCTCCGGCCGACATCATCAGACATCCGGGCATCACAACCACATTTCGCCCGATCTTGACCATGTGCGGTCTTACGGCTGTCAGAGGAGTGCCGACTGTGCTCCCTTCGCCCATTGAGGGAAAGACACTGTGCATCAGTTCGTCATACTCGGGAGTGCCGGGCATTGTGTGGTTGAATCTGAATATGAGTTGAGCCTGCTCATTGGCAAGAGCCAGTTCTTCAGGCGTCTGCTTTGTCACGTCTATTTTTACTTCAAGAGCTTTTTTGCGATAATTGATTTCTTCCATACAGATATAACGATTAGCGCTGCCATTATTGCTTAGACTTGCCCACCGGAGGTTCGGTGAGAGTTATTCTGACAACCGTGGTAATGCCAAGACTCCGGGTTATAGCCTCATCAAAACGATCCATATATTGTGGAAGGAAACGCTGACAGATCAGTCGCAGTGCCTCAATCTTTTCACAATCATTATCGACAATCTCAGCTTTGCCGACAGCTATGGCTGAATGGTAATATTCCGTATAATTATTCTTCTCTTCCTCAAATTTCGGAGTGCACTTGCTTACTGCCGACAAGCTCACGACCGGATTTACTTTGAGGCAGTCAAGTTTCTCGCCCTCTCCGGCGCAGTGGAAATAAAAAATCCTTTGATCTTTTCGGACAAGCGACAGCGGCAATCCATAAGGGGTTCCATCCGTACGCGTCATGCTGACGGTTACGTATGGTGCTTTGTCAAACACCTCCAGAGCCCATTCCGAACCCTTCTGCCTGCTGGCTTTTCTCATCGCTTTCATTTCTTATTTTTTTGATATTTTTCCTTGACTATATCATAGGCGCGTCGCACAAGCGAATAAATCACGCTGTCCGAAACATCACCGTTCAGGTTGAGCTGTATCCAGTGGCGCAGGCTCTGGTTCAAAGGATCGCTCACCGACGCATGATTCATGCGTATTTCCTCGACTTCATCGGGAGTGGATTTCACTGTGACGGAAGTGAAGTCGTCCATATCCGCGAAACAGAACATGTGATCAAGCACATAGAATACCAATATGGAGTCATATCGGCGCGCAAACTTCCCAAAAGGAGTTTTCTCCGTCACGTCATCCATCGAAAGACAGTAATCTCTGATATCCTCAATATTCATAACCCGCATCACTTGCATTCATCTCATTTTGAACCATCTTCAACCGACACCGGCAGTCCGTCATCCATCCACTCGATGATTCCGCCTGTCAGATTGACGACCCTGTATCCGAGTTTTGCAAGCGATTCTGCCGCCTCCATTGAGCGCCGCCCGCTTCTGCAATACACCAGCACAGTAGTATCTTTTGACAGCTCTTTTTCGGCCTGTAGCTGGAAATCATCCGACTTTACATCTATGTTTATCGCTCCGTCAATATGTCCTTCGGCATATTCCTGAGGCGTGCGGACATCAAGCAATATCACCGAGTCGGCCTTGAGTTCCTTTTCAAATTCCGAAGCCGCAACAGACACAATATTGTCTGTATGGCTGCATCCGTATGACTGTATGGCACACATCACTATAATTATCAGATTGATAAGTTTGGTTTTAATCATTTAGAATATATTGCTGGATATTATGATTGTTCCGACTATGCTGACTACCCTGCACCACCAGACGATCAGCCATCAACCCACTTCATTTACCATATTTCCGCTCAAAAATATCGAAGTGTTCCTCACCCCATTTTAGCATCAGATCAATGATTGGCATCAATGATAGCCCGAGCGCAGTGATTTTATATTCGGAGCGCGGAGGCAGTTCCGGATAGATTGTCTTCATGACGAGACCGTCCTCCACCATCTCCTTGAGCTGAATGTCGAGTACCCGTGGAGCGGCTTCCGGCAGACATTTGTGTATCTCGCTCGGTCGCTGCGGCTCGCCGTTCCTCAGTTCATCGAGGATACATGATTTCCACTTCGACTCAATCAGACTCATTGTAAGCCGTAACGGGCAGTCAAGATCCACCGGTATTTTCTTTTCGTATGCCATCGTTTCTGTTTTATTTTTCTGTCCGGTTGCAAAGTTAGCCAATAACCGCCTAATTTCCATATACCGAATAAATTTTCGGTATCTGAATAATTTTTCGGTACTTGATTTTAGCCAGTTACAGGCGTAATTTTGCATTCAGTTATCGCCTTGGCTTTTTGCCTTGGCAACAAATATCTTCTAATTTATAAACTTAAAATTATGCGAGACAAAATCAAGGAATACGAAGCGGTGGCTCATGCCGCCGAAAAGTTTGTGAAGAGTGTAGCCGAAGGCAACAGCGAGTATGCAAAAACTCTGTTCACCGACGACGCCGTGCTGTTCGGCATACTCAATGGCACAGTTGAGCGCGGCTCTATCGAACAGTTCTATCGCAATGTCGATACCGTAGGAGCAGGTGACGTATTCAAAGCTCGCATCGACGTGCTCGCCGTAGAAGAAACCGTTGCCGTGGTGCGTGTCCTCGAAGAGGGCTGGGGCGGATCAATCGACTTCACCGACTTCCTCCTGCTTCTGAAACTCGATGACGAATGGAAGTGCGTGGCCAAGGCCTACAACCAAAACTCAAACACCATCATCAAGTAAAAATCCTTACGATCGATGGCAGTGCGTCTTCAGGATGCGCTGCCATCGCACTTGATGAAGTCATCCAAGCACTCCACCGGATACAGAAAAAAAATATGCTTCCCAGCCATAGTTCTCATGATTTTTTATACCTTTGTCTTTGTAAACCAATCTCCCACCACCCTACAATCAGAAGATTATGAAACACTGTGCGCATTACCTGATCTCATGCCTGAGTGCGATCGCTGCTCTATCCTCATGCTCCACGTCTGTAAAAACCGAACCACCTGCCGAAATATATTTCACCGACAACATCACGGTATATCCCGCCGATGCGTTTACCCCCGACAGCATCACCGCGTCCGTAGTGATCGACGAAGTGATCGGCGCCATGTCGATTACTGCCGGCAATGGACTGATAGCGGTCAGTACGCCTCGCGACGAACCCATGGTGAAGATCTACACCTCAACAGGGAAACCGCTCGGAGCTTTCTGCCACAGAGGCCAGGGACCCGATGACTTTTTCAACACCCATATATTTCGCCCCCACATCTCTGAGACCGGCGACACTTGCCTATGGATCAACGACGTGACCGGTCAGGCTCTGAAGCGCCTCAACATCAGTCTGAGCCGTCGCGAGGGTCACACAAAGGTCGACTCCGTGGCACCTACAGCATTCGGCGCCATAAACGCACTTATTGCGGGCGACATCCTTGTATTTGAAATGATGGACAATGATGCCTATAAGCTTCGATACCGCAATCTGGCAGAGCTGACCGACACACTTCATACGGAGCAGATGTACATATATCCATCATCCGACTTCTACGCCTACACCGGCAATCCTGACGTATCTCTCGACGGGAAACATTTAGCCATCGGAATGTCATATTTCAATCAGCTCAACATCATCACTCTCCCCGACATGGAACGCAGCGCCGTATCCGTCGGCAACCTGAAGAAATATGACAACTGCTATAATTCAGCCGAAAGAATGCCTAAATTCTACGCTTACGGCAGCACTACATGCGGCAACAATGACGTGTATGCCATCTATTATGGCATGGCCGAAGGTGACATCGCTCCTGAAACGGAACAACCCGTCGGCACCACCATCCACGTGATCACGTTTGACGGCACTGTCAGAAAAATACTTGCCGCGCCCGAACAGCTCCAAAGCATATCATTCGACGAAGACACTGCTACGCTTTATGGCATCGGCGCCGACGAACGTATATATAAATATGACTTGAACGGCCTGAACTGAACCGCAATGAACCTACTCGAAGCCATCAAAGAGCGTCGGTCGGTAAGAAGCTACGATGGCAATCGACTGACCGACCTACAGATCGCCACACTGCTGGATGCAATCAACGAATCATCCTCACCGTTTGGAGGCCGGCTCACCATACGCCTGAAAGAATTCGATCTCCGCAAAGGCTACCGCCCCACCACCTACGGCATGATCAAAGGCGCCCGCCATTTCTTCCTGCTCGCATCAGGCGCCGACGGAGAGTCAGCGCTCAGCACCGGATTCCGGTTCGAACAGATCGTGCTCAAAGCATGGCAGATGGGTTTGGGCACGTGCTGGATCGCCGCCACATTCAAAGGCTCTGACTTCGACCGGGATCAGACATGGCCCGAAGGCGAAACGCTCCGCATAGTCTGTCCGGTAGGAACGGCGGCCCCACCGACAGCCACAGAGCGACTGACACGACTGGCGCTTCGCAGCGCTAACCGGCTCCCGTTCGACCGGTTGTTCTATCACACAGACTTCCACACCCCGCTTCACAAAGACAACCGTTTTGCCGAACCGCTCGAAATGCTTCGGCTCGCACCATCATCCACCAACTCCCAGCCATGGCGGGCACTCGTCTGCGACAACCACACCGTCCACTTCTACTATCGTCACAAGAGCGATATCTCGCTCATCGACTGCGGCATCGGCTTCTGCCATTTCCATAAAACGGAAAAGTTCCGCGGCCATGACGGGATATTCTTCAAAGCCGACGCCACCCCTGCCCCGCCCCGCGACTGGAAATATCTCATATCCTACACCACCGCCCCCGCCTGATCACTCTACAAACGGTAATACTACTTGATTTGAGCGAGGCGACCAAGCAACCATCTGTTGATGACTTCACTGGCGCTTTCGAATTGCAAATTGCGCCTGAAACTGATATTTTGACTGCAATTTGTTTGACTTTTGCGCAAAATAACGTAAATTTGCGTTGAAGCCTATTTAAGAACAACTCGTATTTATCTATATCATGAACAGATATTGCCGCTACATCTTTATCCTGCTGACACTTTCATTCACAATGTCGGCAAACGCCAAATCAAAGTTCACCGCCGACATAAAAATGCGTAACGGTCACGAGTACTCAGGAGTAGAATTCACTACGCCAAAAAGCTGGGATAAAGAAGTGGCCGTCAAAATCAACGGAGAAAAATTGAAAATCAAAGGGGATTCTATCGACCACATCGTCTTCTGGCCGACAAAATATCCCGACAACCCACAGATAATATGCTGGCACACCTACGGCTCAATCGACAACAAAACCGGCGAATATAAGCCGAATTGCGGCCATAATGCCAAAAAGGGAGAGCCGTCCAAGCAATGGTTTGCAATTCATGCAGCAGGAGAACATGTCAACTTATGGTCATGTTTCAGCTCAATCAAGTTGACCGGAGAAACTGTATACTTTACCACCACTCTCAGCAGTCCATACTTCTTTCAGAAGCATGACGGTCTGTTTGTCCACATACCTTTCACCCTATTCAAGAGCGGCAAAACCAGAGAATGGCTTTCCACATTTTTCTCTGATGACGAACCACTTGCCGAAATCCTTTCAGACAAGTCGCAACTTTATGACAGAGGATCTGCCGCCTACCGCAAAGGGAGCCTATATACTCCTTACAAATACGAAGATATCGTAAAGCTATATGTTGCCGGACGAAAGAAACAGCAGCCGTAGCATTTAGATCTCAATACCTATAGCTACCACCACCTGCGCATCTCTGCGTTTGTTGACCGACATCAGCAGTTGTTCCACAAAATTTCGTAATTTTGCAGAACTAACAACAACCGACAACAAAATGACACAGCTCCCCACACCTCCCGCCGTAGTCGCCGTATGCTCCGACCACGCCGGCTACCAGCTGAAACAGACCATCATCCGCCGACTCTCCAATCTCGGATATGAAGTAAGGGATTTCGGCACCGACTCCGAAGCCTCTTGCGACTATCCCGACTATGCCCATCCCTGCGCCAAAGCCATCGAGTCAGGAGACGCCTCGTTTGGAGTGGCCATGTGCGGATCAGGCAACGGCATTGCCATGACGCTCAACAAGCACCAGAGCATCCGCGCAGCCATCTGCTGGACCCCTGAACTGGCACGACTGGCACGCGCCCACAACAATGCCAACGTGCTCGTACTTCCGGCACGCTTCATTGACCAGTCGCTCGCACTGGAGATGCTCGACTCATTCATAGCCGAACCCTACGAAGGCGGACGCCACGACCGCCGCATAGCAAAAATACCGGTAGAATGACCGGATTGTAAAGCAGGCAGGCGCCCTTCAGGCCACGCCCGCACCATTTTTTAGTATGAACGGACGCTGTGTCATAACATCGATTTCTGGCACAGCGTCTTGATTTTCATCAGTATTCATAGAGAATTCCCCTTCATCCCCTTATTCTGGGCAAAGGGAGAAGACGGCTCACCCGCCGCCTGATTTTCGACAGAAAGCCGGGAGCCGACTGCAGCCGACTACTACGCTGCTTCACTCTCTCGTCAAAATCATCGCCATCGAATACCATGCCAAGCCTGTCGAAAAACGACATGGCGCGCTCACGCGCTCCATCGTCGCCGGCGGCTGTCATTGCGGCGGCGATATCCAGATACGATTCGGCATAACAATCGGCCACACTACGACGTGATGAATGGAAATGACTGATCAGACACTCGCGCACGTCCATTGCCATCCGCCAGCCTCCCAGCAGATCACCGCTCCATATTCCCTTGTCATGACGTCGGTAGACAGCCATCGGCTGCGACAGATACCCTATATCACCACGCTCGGCGTGAAGCGAATGCATCGCGTAGTCAAACAGTCTTACCGACGCCACCCAGCCGGGCAGACGATCGTATGGAATCGCGCGATACATTACGCTCAGATTGGATATGACATTGGCCCGCGCCAGACCCTCCAGTGTTATACGGCTCGGCTGCCCCGGATTACTCAGCGACATCGACCCGTCCGACTGATAATAGTTTACCACCCGGTGGAAACAGAGTCCGTATTCAGGATGCTCGTCGAGCATCCTCGCCTGCCGTGCGAGCTTATGCCGCGAACACCACCAGTCGTCGGCCTCACATATCGCTATATACTCGCCGCGAGCCCTCGAATAAGCGTCAAGGTAATTGGCCTGCAGACCGAGATTCGTCTCCCGGCGCACAAGCCGTATCACGTCAGGATAACGCGCAGCCCAACCGGCAGCCACCTCGGCCGTCGAATCGGTCGACGCATCGTCGGCCACTATCAGTTCGAAGGGAAACGGCGCCTTCTGGCTCACCACTCCCCTGATCGCCTCACCAATGTAAGCCTCCTGATTATAGGCTATCATCAGCACGCTGACTTTCGGACTATGCATCTCGCTCATGATCCTCTCGCAGCCTTGTCGGCCTTTTCCACAGCCGCTGCCACACATTCCGAAAGAGTCGGATGACCGTGCACCACCGCGGCAAACCGCGATGAATCCACGTCTGCGACCATAGCCACAGCCACCTCCTGAATCAGATCCGAAGCATGCTGACCGCATATATGGCATCCGAGAATCCGGCGGTCGGTTTTTCCGACTATCACCTTCACGAGTCCCTCGGCATCACCCGTGGCCATAGCCTTGCCATTTGACCGGAAAGTCACCGTGGCAGCGACATATTCTGTCACGTTGTCAGCACACTGCTGCTCGGTAAGTCCCACCATGGCGCATTCCGGCATGGTAAACACTGCCGAAGGCATGACATCCAGGTCTACACGTTCGCCGAGTATCACACGTCCCTGAGCCGCGGCCGCGTGAGCGAGCATGCACAGCCCGTTGACATCGCCAATGGCATACACGCCCGGCGCCGAAGTCTGCATCGACCCGTCAACCCATATAAAGCCCCTTTCGGTCAACTCCACTCCGGCCTTGTCGAGTCCTTCGGGCAACACCGGACGACGTCCGACTGCCGACACAACCATATCGGTAACGATAGTCCGCTCTTTGCCCTTGCTGACATAGTCCACGGACATACGGCCGTCGTCGGCTTTGGATATACGGCTCACCGAAGCCTGCACGGTCACGTCCACACCACGGCGCTTCATGGCCATACGCAGACGCTTGGCGATCTCCCTGTCAAACGGCGGGAGTATCTCCTGACAATATTCAAGCACGCTGACCTTGCTGCCGAAAGCCGCGAATATCGAGGCAAACTCCATGCCTATCACTCCCCCGCCCACGATCGTTATCTCTGCAGGAAGACGATCCATCTCCAGAACACGATCGCTGTCGACTGCCAGTTCAGAGCCTTCGGCACACAATGGCGCCGGACACGATCCTGTGGCTATGACCACCATGGGAGCCGTAAACACCTCGTCGCCGACTGCCACCGTCCGCTCACCCGTAAACCGTGCCTCGCCCACCACCGTTCTCACACCGCCGAGAAGTGTCACCACCCCCTGACGCAACTCGCCTACCACGGCATCGCGACGGGCACACGCCGCCGCATAGTCGAGAGTGAAACCACTCGTCGACACACCGTAATCAAACGCCTCCCTTACAGTCACAGCCACCTCCGCCGACCGGCACAGAGCCTTTGTCGGGATGCAGCCACGGTTAAGACACGTTCCGCCGGGCTGATCACGCTCCACAATGATCGCGTCAAGGCCATTGGCAGCCGCCCGGGCAGCCGTTTCATAGCCGCCCGGACCCGCACCGATCACTATTATATCGCAATGGATCATGATTCCGAAGATTTAAGATCATCATATGTCACTACCGGATTCAGGGCGGCCGCCGTATCATCCGGACGACTTACCGGAGTGCTATGCGGAGCGCTCTTCACCACCTCCGGATTTTCAACGGCCTCCTTCGCTATCTCGCGCATGACATCGATAAACGCATCGAGAGTTTCGCGGCTTTCCGTTTCGGTCGGCTCGATCATGAGCGACTCATGGAAGAGCAGCGGGAAATATATCGTAGGCGCATGAAATCCGAAGTCGAGAAGCCGCTTTGCCACATCAAGAGTGGTGACGCCTGTCGATTTGTCACGCAGACCGTCAAACACGAACTCATGCTTGCACACACCCTCGAGCGGCAACAGATAGAGATCGCGCAGCGACTCCTTTACATAGTTGGCATTGAGCGTAGCCAGCGGGCCGGCCATCTTCAGCCCGTCGGCGCCAAGCGACATAATATATGCCAGCGCGCGGAGCTGCACGCCAAAATTGCCCAACGTGGCCGATATACTTCCGAGCGACTCGCCGCTATCGTCCGAGATTGCGAATGTGCCATCATCCCGACGACAAACCCGAGGTTCAGGCAGGAAACATTCCAGCCCTTTGCGCACGCCCACCGGCCCGCTGCCGGGTCCGCCGCCACCATGAGGCGTGGAGAATGTCTTGTGAAGATTGATATGCATCACGTCAAAGCCCATGTCGCCCGGACGAGCTATGCCAAGCATCGGATTGAGATTCGCACCGTCATAATACATCAGCGCACCCGCCTCATGCACCATCTCGGCTATCTCCTTCACGCCATGCTCGAACATGCCGGCCGTATTGGGGTTGGTCATCATCATGGCCGCCACCGTATCGTCAAGCAGCGGACGCAAGGCCTCTATGTCAACCGTGCCGTCAGGGAAGCTCTTCACCTCCACCACTTTCAGACCGGCCACTGCAGCCGACGCCGGGTTTGTGCCATGAGCCGAATCCGGCACGATCACCTTCACCCGCTTGCTGTCGCCACGCGACTCATGATAGGCGCGTATCACCATCAGGCCTGTTAGCTCACCATGGGCACCGGCAAAAGGATTAAGCGTAAACTCGCTCATGCCGCCTATCTCCGACAATGCTTTCTGGAGAGTCCAATAGGCTTCAAGAGCTCCCTGCACCGTCGATGCAGGCTGCAGCGGATGCAGATCGGCAAACGAAGAATATCCGGCTATCTCCTCGTTGATCTTCGGATTATACTTCATTGTACAGGATCCCAACGGATAGAATCCCGTGTCTACGCCGAAATTATTGGCACTCATATTGGTATAGTGCCGGACTACCGCAGGCTCATCGACTTCAGGCAGCCCCGGAGCATTCATGCGGAGAAGCGCGGACGGAATCGCCGCCAGTGCATCGGGAGTGGCATTGTCGGGCAACGACGCACCGCGCCGTCCATGGCGCGACAGTTCATATATCAGCTTGCCGTAATATTCCTTGTTCATGACTTCATCTTTTTGACGGTTTTTACCAGGCGGTCCATCTCCTCGCGCGTCTGCATCTCCGTGACCGCGATCAATATTCTCCGGGGAGCGATCTTTACTCCACACAGTATACCCTGCTCAAGGCACGCAGCCTCGAGGTCTGCCACGTCAAAGTCGGTATCCATGGCAAACTCATTGACAAACGGCTGAGCGGGAAACGACATACGCATCAGTCCCGTAGCCTCAAGCTGCGAAGCCAGATAATGCGCTCCGTTGAGCCCCTGCATGGCCGCCTCGCGCAATCCGTCGTCGCCGAGCAGACTAAGATACACCACAGTGTGGAGAGCCATCAGTCCCTGATTGGAACATATATTGCTCGTAGCCTTGTCGCGGCGTATATGCTGCTCGCGGGCCTGCAGCGTCAGCACAAACGTACGGTGCCCATCGGCGTCGGTCGTAGCTCCGACGATACGTCCGGGCATCTTGCGTATCAATGCTTTCGAAGCACAGAGAAAGCCCAGATACGGGCCACCGTAACGCAACGGCATGCCCAGCGACTGGGCATCGCCGCAGGCTATGTCGGCGCCCCACTCTCCGGGACTCTTCAGCAGAGCAAGGTCGGCAGGCACACAGTTCATTATCAACAGAGCCTTGTATCTGTGACACGCATCGGCCCATCCTGAATAATCCTCCGCGATACCGTAAAAATTGGGAGTAGCCACTATCACTGCCGCCACATCGCCATCGGCCAGCTTCGCCTCCATATCGTCGCGCCGAATCACACCGTCAGCCTCAGCTATTTCGTCGAGTCTTATGCCGTGGTAACGGGCGTAGGTGGCCACCACACGGCGAACGGCCGGATTGACCGTGGCGCCGATCAGCACCCTGTCGCGTTTACGCGATGCGCTCACGGCCATCATCATCGCCTCGGCCGTAGCTGTAGCACCGTCATACATCGACGCATTTGACACCTCCATGCCGGTCAGCCGGCTCATCATCGACTGATATTCGAATATATATTGCAGAGTGCCCTGCGATATCTCCGGCTGATAGGGAGTATATGCCGTCAGAAACTCCGAGCGGCTCAGAATATATGGTATCACCGCCGGGGTGTAGTGGTGATAGAATCCGGCGCCGGCAAAGCACGTCAGAATGCGGTTGTGGCGCCCGAGTTCATTGAAAAAATCACGAATCTCTTTCTCGCTACGGCCTTTCGGAAGATTATAGTCGCCCCGCAGACGCACGTCGGCCGGAACATCGGCATACAGCTCGCCGAGGTCACTCATGCCGCAACGGCCGAGCATCTCCCGGATGTCATCGGCCGTATGTGGAAAATAATGATGGATCATATTTCAGAATCTCTGTATGGGTGTGAGTGGAGAGAGGATCGTCATATCAGTGGGCGTCCTCTGTGGCGCAGAAAGCGTTGTAGGCCTCCTCGTCCATGAGCGCCGACAGCTCTTCCGGATCGGAAAGCTCCACCTTTATAATCCAGTTGGCCATCGCATCCTGATTGATCAGCCGCGGATTGTCGATCAGCAGCCCGTTGCTCTCAACCACCGCTCCGCTCACCGGAGCTATCAGATCGCTGGCCGCCTTCACGCTCTCGACCGCGCCGAATTCCTCACCGGCGGTCACATCGTCGCCCTCCTCGGGCATATCGACATACACCACGTTGCCGAGAGCCTTCTGCGCATACTCAGAGATTCCTATATAGCCGGTATTGCCGTCAACTGTCACATATTCGTGAGTGCGGCTGTAATAAGTCTTGCTCATATTCTTTGAAATTAATTTACTTAGGGTATTATTCTTATTTTTTATAGCTCTTCCTATAGAATTTCTTTGCAGTCACTGTGGCCGGGAAAGTCTTCTTGCGCACCTTCACAGCCACTTCACTGCCCTTTTCGGCGTATGTGGTCTCTATCATGGCCATAGCCACACTTTTGTCGACCGATATGCCGCGGTAACCGGTCGTGACATGACCTATCACCCGTCCGTCGGACCGGTCCACCACCTCGCAACCATGACGGGCTATCGCGCGGTCATGTATCTCCAGCCCTACGAGCTTGCGCCGCAGTCCTTCGGCTTTTTGCCTCTTCAGAGCCTCGCACCCCACAAAGCCTCCGGCCTTGTCGAGCTTCACAAATATGCCGAGTCCGGCCTCAAGCGGAGTGATCTCGTCGGTAAGTTCGTCGCCATAAAGCGGAAGACCCACCTCGAAACGCAACGTGTCGCGACATCCCAGACCACACGGCGCGCAGCGCCCCGAATCCATAAGCTGATCCCAGAACCGGCATATCGCCCCATGGTCGGCATATATCTCGAATCCATCCTCACCGGTGTAGCCCGTGCGGCTCACGATCAGATGACTGCCATCCTTATCTAACTCCTTGAACGTGTAGAATGTAAGCTCGCTGCATGGCAGACCAAGCACTTCCTCCATCACGCGCTCTGACTCCGGTCCCTGCACGGCAAGCTCGCCCATAGAATCGCTGAGGTCCACGATATCTACGTCAAAACCGGCGGCCTGCGACCGCATCCAATCGAGATCCTTGTCGATATTGGCCGCGTTGATCACTGGAAAAAAATCGTTTTCGCCACGCTTGTAGACAAGCAGATCATCGACCGTGCCGCCATCCTCCCTGAGCATCATCCCGTAGAAGATCTTGCCCGGAGCAGCTCCCGCAACATCGTTTGTGAACAGACGGCTTATATAACGCTCGGCATCTGGTCCCGTCACGGACACTTCCCCCATGTGTGACACATCGAACACACCGCAACGGTTTCTGACCGCTTCGTGCTCCTCGGTGATGCCCTCATACTGTATGGGCATATCAAATCCGCCGAACGGACTCATCTGCGCTCCCTGCGCCACATGTCGCGAATGCAGACATGTTTTTTTGTTTTCAGGCATATATTTTCAGTTTTTAAGGTATTGCGTTATAATCCTTGATCCGTAGGTCAAGCGACGTGACATGCAGCCGAGGCCGCATGACCCTACAGCGCGAATTTACATAAAATAGCCGAACCGTGCAACTATATTTTTGGGCATCATGTCTGCCCTGCTTCAACGTCATTCACCAGCGATCCGTCCGGCAAACTTCAGACACACCGGATTGGGGGTGACGGCATAATGGTCAGTCGGCGTGAGTTGCCCGGTCAGACTGTCGCGCGCATACACCTCTATGCGGTCATTGTCGCGACAGGCCACAAGCAGCCATCGGCCGTCGGGCGACAACGCGAAGTTGCGCGGATGAGGCCCTGTGGCCATATAGCCGGTGCGGGTGAGCCGTCCGGTTGCCGAATCTATGGCAAACACCGCTATGCCGTCGGCCTTCAGACGATTGGATGTGTATAGAAACCGTTCGTCGGGCGACAGATGAATATCTCCGCTGCCGTGGCCGCCGACGGTGTCGGACGCTATATACTGCACCGGCTCAAAACTGTCGCCGCGGCGTTCAAGCACCGTGACCTCGCCGGAGATCTCATTGATCAGATAACCTGTGCCCCGTTTCGAATAGACGATATGACGTGGCCCGGAATGCGGTTTCAGCTCCACGTCTGTCATCCTATTGGCATCCACCAGGTTCTTCGCTCCGGAACCATTGAGCGGGAATACATGCAGACGGTCTGTGCCAAGATCGGCGCATACCAGCAGTGACGAATCGGGGGTGAACGTGACGCTGTGGAGCCGCGGCGCACCCTTGCTCTGTGTCGATGGATCGCCATGCTCGAAACTCAATATCTGAGGATCTCCGACAGGCTTCCCGGCCGAATCAAGCGCATAGATCGTCACATTTCCTCCATGATAGTTGGCTGTAAGCACATATCGGTCATCGGGCGACAGATTGACATAACAGGGTGCCCCGCCGCCGATAGTATCGGACGACTCCAGAGTCATCCGCAGACTGTCGGCATCGAAACGTATCATGTTGACCGACGACAGCACCGCAGCATCTTCACCGACTGAATATATACGCCGCCCGTCGTCTGAAACATGCACAAACGACGGATTGCTTATACCCTTCACCCCGCCCGACAGCGTGAGGCGGCCAGAGGCCGGATCGAAACTCCACACTTTGACACCCATGCTGTCGGAAGGCGAATAGCTACCCGACAGAAGTATCAGTCTCTCCGTTTCACGATCAGAACTACTGTGACTGACGCAGCATACACTGCCAAAGCCTACCGACATTGCGGCAACAGCTGAAATAACATGGCTCAACCTATACATTGCGTAAGTATTTTTGTTTTTTCTTCCACATATTCTTTAAGACTGTCGCCCTGCACTATCCATGCATGTCCGGGCACACTCATGACGAATCGGCCAAGACCCTCCGGGCTGCTTATCGGGCAGCGCAATTCAAACATCGCTCCTGAGGTATCCGCTGCCTGAAGCTGCTGCACAAGTTTGCCGGCGACAGGAAACTCCTCCACAAGCAGCCGATAGCCATAGGCCGAAAGCCTTATCACCATCTCCTGGGCCTTATATTGTTCAAAACTCATGCCGAACGGGTCTATATCGAGATTTGTCGTGCCATGCGCACGACTCCACTTCTGCGCGGCAAGCTCCACTCCCTCACAACGCGTCACCTTGAACAGCCGAGTCTTCTTGTTCAGAATATCGTACCCGCATATCGTGCGCCGCTGTTCCCATATCTTATACACTTCGATCTGCCTGTCGCATCGGCCCGACGATGAGGCATACCCCTTGAGCACAGCCACGCGCTTTTCATCGGCGGCCTTGCGCAGCAGAGCCATGTCGGACGTATCGCGGGCTGTGCGCTGCGCACGCAGTCTTGATGCAAGCGACGGTGTCATCGGCACCGTTTTTCCGCTCTGACGCACGTATGAGTCATGCAGACCTTCCGGCCTTGATCCATCCTTGAACTTTACCAGACCGAAAGTATAGGGTTTGACCCGCACACGCAATACATATTTTCCTTCCCTGCTCGTTTCCGTGGCATAGGTTATATCCGAGCCGAGAACGTCGCCAATAGGATTGGAATTGTCTGCATCGACAAAAGCGTCCTCCACAACCGACTGCACATATCGGCTATAAGCGTCATTGCTTGCCACTTTTATAAGTCCTTCGCGCATCAGTTCGGATATATCGGCATCAAGCCCCTCGGCATAACCGTTGTCATTGACACCCAGCAACAAGTCTCCTCCAAGCTCCGAATTGAGAAAACCGCACACCGTCTTGAGTATAGCCCATTTCTGCACGTCGGGCTCGGCCTCGACCTCCTTGAACCGCCGGCGGTTGACCGGAGGGAATACGATCGACTTTTTCAATTCGAGCGTCGACGACTCCTCTCCGTAGAATGTACGGTCAGCGTTGATAGCCACATATTCGTCATCAACCCCGAGCTTCTGAGCTATGGACTTCTTGATATTGTTGAGCTCGGTTTCATTAATGATCCCTATCAGCGAATTGGAGGCGTCGATAAGCTTGTTGATGCTTGCATCCTGATTGTCGCGCACCTCGGTGGTCAATGTCCGGCTCTCCGGATGCCGGTAGCGGTTAAGCTCACTGATAATACGCTGCCATACTACAACGTCGGCGTTTGAAGCCAGCCGGTCATCATCGCTCAGCGCCAGAGGTGTTACATCGCGATTGCGGCTGAACGCCACAAGTCTGACAAGATATTGCCGCTGCAGCTCCATATACGACACATCGTCCGGCCGGTCCGACATCAGCGACAGCATATGTGCCGCAGTGATATATTCGAGCCTTTCCACCGAGCCGAAATCGCCATTATGCAATATATAGCATATAAAATTGGACAACAGCCTCACTCCGCGCGGATCCTCTATCATCTCTCTCGAAACCACAGGCTCATCGTCAAACGGACAGTTGGCGTTGCAGTCATTGAGAAACTCATACAGGAAATTGCGGTCGGCATCTTCCGGCTTAAAATTATTCTCGCCGAACCGATATGGATAAAACGTATCAAACTGCGCATATATGCGCATCGGCTGCTGATCACTCACCTCCTTATAGGTCTGAAGGCTTATGCTTGTACCCTCGTCGGCGGCCTGACGCACACTCTCAATGTATTCAGAAGGCACCTCGTCATATTTGCTTCGGTGGACGGCGACAGTCAATCCGTTGACAAGCCGCCACAATGTGCCCGAATCCGAACCGAACGTGCCGGTGTATATTCCGTCGAACGCCTGTGCGCAACTGCGCCGGGCGAGTTCTCTGTAGAAATTCTCCAAAGCCGGACGCACGTCAAACTTGTTTGAAACATTTTTCTTGTACATGACCCTCATGACATCCCCTACGGCAAGACCCACCTCATCGTCAGGCCCGGCAGAACGCGTGAGATCCGCCAGAGCGCTGTAGGCAGGGATAGTCATTATTTCGCCCGGCTGTGAGAAGTAGCGGAACAGTTCGCCATGGATAGTGACATAAGACGGATCAGCAGTGGCTACCTTGATCCTGTCGCCTTCGATCGACGTCACTTTCACATACACCTCCTCACCGTCGGCATACTCCTTCAGCTGCCGACGCACCGACGGTTTGAAGTTTTTCAGACCCTGCAACATTACATTGGAACGTTTCTGAAACTCGTCGAACGACGGCTCGGCCTTCACATCGGCGCGGTCGGCCACGATCGTCAGCAATCCGTCAAGACAGGCAAACGATCCGCGGCTCATCCGCTCGAATGCCTCAAGGTTGCAGGCTGCCACGCTCACTTCGTCATGTCCTATGGCAAGAGTGCCGTTGTGCTCGTAGAAGTAGGTCTGTCCGTCAGCGTCCGGCGCAAATTCCAAACCATCGGCAAGACGGATGATAAACGTCGGCAAGCGGCTTGCATCAAGATTGCGGATGTCAGTCCAGTTTACACGTATCCTTGTGATCCTGCGCCGTCGCACACATCCCACGGCTATATCCCACAGCCGTTTCAGCACCTCATCTTTAGTGTTTTTCTGAGTCAGCACCAGCAGGTCAAGCATTCCCGTCAAATAGCTGTGGGGCTGATTTCCGGCTTTAAGGTCGGCAAGGACAGTCGCTGCGTAAAGCTTCAGATATGCCACTATGTCTATATCATCGGGAAAAGCATGGCTGAACTGATGGTTGTCAAGACATTCATTCATCCGGTCAAGCATTCCCTTCATGCAATCAAGCGACGCTTCATAATCAGGGTTATCACGCCGCGGATCACCCGTATGGCTATAATTGTAGTTCTCAAGATACTTGACCAGCCCATCAAAATTATCAAAAATATAATCCTCCTTGACCTGTAGCCAGAAAGGCGGCTGATTTGACTTCTCCATGACTGATGTTTTATTTAATGCATTAATATATGATTTTAACACGGCAAATATAGCAAAAAAAACGTGACATCCCAACCCGGACCGACAATTAACCCACACTTTGACATTCACGATCACATCATGATCAATCCACTGCCACTGTTCACTACATGTCGACACACTTACCAGCACACAAAAATCCTTGTTCACTGTTGCCGGTCATCGGTTTTGATCCCGTCATCAGGTCTTTTTGCCTTTTTTAACGCGCAAAGCGGTGCCGCAGAAATCCTCTTTGTGTAATTTTGGGTTATAAAATGTAAACGCAACAGTATCTACAACTGATGAAACGCATAGCACTTGCATTGACAGCATCCATCTGGGCTTTGGCTGCGTTAGCTGCCGGCCCCGAAATCAAATTTGACACCACCGACCACGACTGCGGCACGATCCGCGCCAACAAGGGGGCTTTGAGCTGGACCTACAAGTTTACAAACACCGGCGACGAACCGCTCGTAATCATATCGGTGAGCAACGGCGGATGCGGATGCACTAAGCCTACATTTCCTACCGAACCGATAGCTCCGGGGAAAACCGGCGAAATAAAAATCACATTCAATCCCGAAGGACGCCGCGGACAGCTCGCCCGCAGGGTGAAGGTGCGCACCAATGCTGCTGAAAAGCCACTGTTGCTCAGCTTCAAAGGGATGATAATACCTAAATAAAATGACATCACACCATCGGCATATCACCATTTGCCTCCTGCTGGCTGTCAGCTTCATGGCGGCATTCACCGCCACCGCTAACACCGCTCCACGCAAAAAGAAAACCGGCCCGAAAACCGAATGGATAGATAAAGTCCATGATTTCGGAGCATTCGACGAGAGTCTGGGACGCGTCACATGTCTTTTTCGGGCCGTCAATACCGGCGACGAGCCGCTTGTGGTGGTATCGGCGCGCGCCAACTGCGGATGCACACGGCCGCAATACCCCACCCATCCCATTGCCCCCGGCGACACACTCACAGTAAGTGTGGCCTACGATGCCTCGGGACGCCCCGGCCGGTTTGAAAAGAAAGTCTACATAGTGACCAACACCGAAGAACAGTCCACACTCAGCATACGCGGCACAGTGATCGGAACATCCAATTCGCTGCGCGGACGATATCCGGTGGAGATCGGCAGCATACGCCTGGCCACTACCGTTATGCCATTCGGAGAGATAAAGAAGGGGCGCACCGGAAAACACACGATGAAGGCCTACAACGCATCGCACGACTCTATCACACCGGTGGTCAGTGGCACTCCCGCCTACATCAAGACCATTGTAGAGCCGGCCACCGTCGGCCCGGGAGAACAGTTCGTGATATTCGCCACATTCGACAGCGGACGATGCCCCGTCTGGGGAATAGTCAACGACTCCATAAGGGTGTCAGACGGACGCGGCGCGTCATCAGCCGTCAACACCGTAGCCATCGTCAAAGAGGATTTCTCTACTATGAAGGACGAGGATCGGAACAAAGCGCCTCAGGCCACACTGAGCCGCACCACGCTCGACTTCGGCCGGTTCGGACGCACAGCCCAACCGCTCCACATGACATTTACCATCACCAACACGGGACAAAGCCCACTGATAGTGCGACGCCTCCACACACCCGACAAAGCTGTGACGGCCACAATATCGTCCACAACCATAAAGTCTGGGAAAGAGGCTACGGTAAAAGTGACAGCAGATCCTGCACTCATTGCTGACGGCGAACTGCTGAACGCACGGATCACACTGATCACCAACGCACCGTCGGCGCCGTCGCAGACAGTAAGAGTGGTCGGCGAGCCCACCGCCACCCCCTGATATCACAACAACACCCATTTCCACAAATCTTCCACATCATGGAACACCCCGAAAACGACCCTCGCTACAACGGACTGACCGTAAATCCGGGAGTTGCCGCTCCACCGTCAGTCAATCCCTACATGCAGCGGCGCAAACGCAAGCCTCTGCCCTCGGCCGCCGAAATGGTGGAAGGAATACTCAAGGGCGATATAACGATGCTTTCACGCGCGGTGACGCTCGTCGAAAGCCTCGCATCCGATCATAACGCTATCGCACAGGAGGTGATAGAAAAATGTCTACCACACTCCGGACACTCACGACGCATAGGGATCACGGGAGTGCCGGGAGCCGGAAAATCAACATCGATCGACTCATTCGGACTACATGTGCTCAAAAACGGCGGCAAACTTGCCGTACTTGCCATAGATCCGTCGAGCGAACGCACCAGAGGCAGCATCCTCGGCGACAAAACACGCATGGAACGGCTTGCGCTGCATCCGTCGGCATTCATCCGCCCCAGCCCCTCGGCCGGATCGCTCGGAGGAGTGGCACGCAAGACCCGC
Organism: Paramuribaculum intestinale; assembly: GCF_030759015.1. Classification (GTDB taxonomy): domain Bacteria; phylum Bacteroidota; class Bacteroidia; order Bacteroidales; family Muribaculaceae; genus Paramuribaculum; species Paramuribaculum intestinale. The sequence continues at coordinate 1,900,417 of NZ_CP098825.1, forward strand.
GAAACGATAGTGCTCTGCGAGGCCGCCGGCTATAACAACATATTCGTTGAAACCGTAGGAGTAGGACAGAGCGAAACCGCCGTTCACTCGATGGTCGACTTCTTCCTGCTGATACAGCTCGCCGGCACAGGCGACGAGCTGCAGGGCATAAAGCGCGGCATCATGGAAATGGCCGATGGAATAGTAATAAACAAAGCCGACGGTGACAATCTCGAACGCGCACGCCTGGCGCAAGCGCAGTTCAGATCGGCGCTCCGCCTCTTCCCAAAAGCCGCATCGGGATGGGATCCGGAAGTACTCACCTACTCCGGATATTTCGAGCTTGGCATACCGGAAATCTGGGACATGATCGACCGCTACTTCGCGTTTGTCGACGCCAACGGATATTTCGAACGCCGCCGCGCCGAACAGAGCCGCTACTGGATGTACGAAACCATCAACGAACAGTTGCGCTCAAGCTTCTACAACGATCCGGAGATCAAACGCCACCTTGCCGAGGGCGAACACCTTGTGCTGGCCAACCGCCAGACATCGTTCGCTGCCGCACGACAGGTGCTCGACTTCTATTTCAACCATCGACAGAAGATCTGACCACCGCGGCCATCAACGGCCCGGCCTCATTCGGGATACAACAGATATGGGGCACGACGCTCACGGAAGTCCTCCACATCGTCGGCCCACGACTGGCGTATCTGCTCCGGAGTGTCGCCGTCAATGATCATACGCCGTATCTCCACGTTTCCGGCAAGCAGATCAAACATCCGGGTAAAGAATTTCTCTCCGATCGAAAGCGCGCGATATGCGTCGATCACGTATGAAAAATCAACTCCGGCAGCTATTACTTCATCGTCGGAAAGCGACCGCAGGTCACGGCCATGACACAGACGCCCTTTCAGCGGCGGGTTAACGGCACCCTTCATGCTGCGCGGAGTGAAGCTGAACGGGCCTTTCATATCAGGATGACCATATATTGTAAAGGGCATTTCGGTGCCGCGCCCAAGACTGACCGGTGTCCCTTCGAAATAGCATGTGGATCCATAGAGATATACCGCTTTCATATCCTTGAGGTTGGGTGACGGCGCCACTGGCAGACGATAGCGGGTGGAGTGGGTGTAACCCAGACACGGGATCACCGTCAGGCGCGGCTTGGCGCCCCCCTTGAGCCATCCTTCACCGACGGCCATGCGAGCCATCTCGCCGAGCGTAAGCCCGTGCATGACCGGCATTGGAAACCGTCCGACTCCCGAGCGCAACGACGGATCGAGCGAAGGTCCGTCGACAGTCATACCGTTGGGGTTGGGCCGGTCAAACACCACGAACTCCTTGCCATTGGCCGCAGCCGCTTCCATAAGTTCGGCCATGGTGATATAGTAGGTGTAATATCTAAGTCCTACATCCTGAATATCACACACTATAACGTCTATATCCTTCAGCGCCGCCGGAGAAAGCGCCTTCTGCTTCCCCGCCCCATAAAGCGAGCGTACAGGCAGACCGGTGCGTTCATCAGTGGCATCGCTCACCTTGGCGCCGGCATCGGCAGTGCCTCTGAAGCCATGCTCCGGTGCATACAGCATCCTGACATCGATCCCGGCATCAAGCATCACATCGAGTGTATGGCGGCCGTCAGACACTATTCCGGTATGATTGCTGAATAGAGCCACACGTTTGCCACGCAGCATCGGAGCATATTGCTCGGTGCGTTCAGCCCCGAGCACGACAGTGTTGTCGCCTTCGCCTCCGGCCATCGTCGGCATACATGTCAACAACACACATAAACAGACATATAACGTACGTAGTGTCATATCGGAAGAGTCAGTTGAATGTCAGGCAGAAGCCTGAACGTCATACGATGCAACGGCGACGGGCCGTGCAAGGCTATGGCCGCACGGTGTGCGGCGGTGGGATATCCCTTGTTGACATCCCATCCGTAGAACGGAAATCGCTCATGCAGTTCGCGCATGATCTCGTCGCGGCGGGTCTTGGCCAGTATCGAGGCTGCGGCGATATTGGCATAGCGTCCGTCGCCCTTGACAAAAGTGAGGCACTCCTTGTCGCGCCATCGGGCAAAACGGTTACCGTCCACTATCACAGCACCCGGTTCCACCGGCAGCTTGTCGAGCGCGCGATGCATGGCCAGAATCGATGCGCGCAGTATGTTGATCGAGTCGATCTCCTCGTTGTCGACCTCCGCCACCGCCCATGCGACAGCTTCGCGTTCTATGACCGGACGCAGCTTGTCGCGCTGACGTTCGGTGAGTTTCTTCGAGTCATTAAGCAACGGATGCCGGAAGTCATCGGGCAATATTACGGCGGCAGCCACCACCGGACCAGCCAGACAGCCTCGTCCAGCCTCATCACATCCTGCCTCACGACGGCCGGCTCCATAGCAGGCCGGAAGCGGCTCATTCAATAAACCCGTAGCCAAAGCCTTGACGATTTATTATGTTACGCCCATATTCGCCCAGTTTTTTGCGCAGACGCGATATGTTGGTATCCACCGCACGCTCCGATATGCCATCCTCCTCCCAAGCCTCATGCTGGATCTCCGACCGCTCGAAAAACTGGTTGCGGTGGCGCAGAAACATAGCCAGTATCAGGTATTCCGTTCGGGTCAGCATCAGCGGAGCGCCGTCGATGGTCACTATGCCGGTGCCGAAATCCACGCTCAGACCTCGATAGCGCATTATATTGCTCATGCGACGGGCCGACATGACGCGCCGCCGGCGCAACACAGAGCGGATGCGTGCCACCAGTTCACGCGTTGAGAATGGTTTCTGGATAAAGTCGTCGGCGCCGGCATCGAGTCCGTTCACAATATTATCCTCCGATGCCTTGGCTGTCAGCAGAATGATAGGCAGATTGGCCGTTTCGGAGTTATCTCTCACCATCCGTGTGAATCTGATACCGTCGAAATCCGACTCCATCATATCCACCAGCAGCAGATTGTAGTCGGCAAGCGGACGCTGCATGGCTGTATGGCAGTCATGCTCCACATCTACCTTGAATCCTTCGTCCTCAAACTTGAACTGCAGCAGTTCACAGGCAAGGCAATCGGAGTCTACTATCAGAATGCGGTCAGACATATTTTGATGTTTGGAAGTCATATATGAATGTCATTATTGGCAGATAATTTGCGTGTCCGGACTGTGCATTACAGGCAACTTCCGGCCGGAAACAAAAAACGAAGATAGACAATAAAACACTACCGCCTCAGCAGACAACGAAATTGTAGCCGTCTTGTAACCGTTTTTTAATCCACTGCCGATCATACCGCTTTGCTCCTCATCTGCTCACGCACCGCGTCGACCACATTGATAATATAGTCGCCAGTCTTCTCGAGGTTTGCCACAAGATCCATGTAATAGATACCTGCCTGATATTCGTAGTGGCGCTCGTTGATATTCTCGATATTTGACGTTCGCAACTGGTTGCGGAAGTTGTTGATCTCGCGCTCGCGGTTATAGCCTGTGATGATCTCCTGCTCGCGGGCATTGTCCATGTCGGAAAGCAACGACACCATATTGCTCATCGCACTCTCGACGTAGCTAAACATCGTATCGAGATTACTGTAGATCTCGCCATTGAAGTTTATATGGCTCTGATGCTTGCGTATAAGTATCTTTCCGGCACCCAGACAGCAGTCGGCTATACTCTCTATCTCGCTGACGATACGGAGCATGGCGGCGATCTTCAGCTTGCCCTCGTTTGACAGACGTCCCTCGGAGCAACGGTTGAGGTAGTGCGCGATCTCTATCTCCATCCGGTCGGAAATATCCTCGTATTTCTCAAGACGTGAAAAAGAATTGTTGAACTCCTCTGTGCCCTCCTTAGTGTGGACAAGGGTCTGTGCCATCCCGATCATGCGCTGCACGCGCTCGGCAAACACTGCTATCTCCTTCTCGGCCTGGGCTATATTAAGCTCAGCCGCATTGAGCAGACCGCCGGATATGAATTTGAGCTGGAATTCCTCGTCCTCCTTGTGTTTGGTCGGCACAAGCCGCATGACGATCTTCACATACAGATTTGTCATCCAGATCATCACCGACAGGTTGATCAGATTAAACACCGTATGGAATATCGACAGACCTATTGATACACTCATCTGCATCTTGCCCACCTGGGCCACGACAGGATGACTGTCGGGCAGCGAGCCGTCAAACAGATGATTGTACACCTCCGGATCCGTAGCTTCGATATGGTTGACAAAGCCCTGCAAAGCTGCAGGATCGCCCTGACCGAGAGTTTCCGTCAGCCATGCGTTAAAATGCACAAACGGGAAGTACAGCGCCAGCACCCACACCGTGCCGAGAAGATTGAACAGCAGATGACCCATCGCCGTACGCTTTGCGGCGACATTGCCGCTCATCGAGGCCAGTATGGGGGTGATCGTAGTGCCTATATTGCTGCCGAGCACAAGCGCACACGACAGATTGAAATCGATCCAACCCTTTGAACACATGATCAGCGTTATGGCAAAAGTGGCGGCCGACGATTGTATGACCATCGTCAGCACGATGCCCACGGCCAGGAATATCAGCACGGACAGATAACCCATCGACGCATATCGCTGCAGGAATGCAAACATCTCCGGATTGCTCTGCAGGTCAGGGACGTACTGACTTATCAGGTCAAGTCCCATAAAGAGGAAAGCAAAGCCTATAAGGAATTCGCCTATCGACTTGTTGCGGCTCTTTTTGGTAAAAAGCAACGGAATAGACAGGCCGATCATCGGCAAGACAAAAGCCGAAATATTTACCTTAAAGCCAAACAAGGCTATCACCCAGGCGGTAAACGTGGTGCCCACGTTGGCGCCCATAATGACAGCCATTGACTGCGACAGCGACATCAAGCCGGCATTCACGAAGCTCACCACCATAACAGTGCTGGCTGATGAACTCTGGATAAGCGCCGTTATGGCGAAGCCTGTCAGAGTGCCGGTGAAGCGATTGCGGGTCATGGCCGAAAGTATATTGCGCAAGCGATCGCCGGCAGCCTTCTGCAGACCCTCACTCATCACTTTCATGCCATAGAGGAAAAGCCCGACAGCTCCGAGCAGCCCAAGAAAGTCCAAGAAACTATAGTTCATCGATGTGAAAATAAATGGTTTGCCGGGAAGAATCAGCAATGCTTTAGAATCATATACGACCCTTCCCGCCACAAAGATAGTTAATTTTCCGAAAAACACACATGCGCCGTCATCTTTTTGTCAAGAATCCGACCGCACCCATACTCCCTGCGATATGCCTATACCGGCGCAATGCCGGAGAAGTCGGCACGACGCCCTTTTGCCGTTCGGGATATTATTCATAACTTAGCGGAAAAATTGGGATCATGATGCACCAACGACTATTCCTGCTCGACGCCTACGCGCTCATATACCGTGCCTACTATGCTATGATACGCTCTCCGCGTATCACATCCAAAGGGTTCAACACATCCGCCATATTCGGATTCGTGAACACACTCAACGAGGTGCTTAACAAGGAGCAGCCCACACATATAGCCGTGTGCTTCGATCCGGCCGGACCGACATTCCGCCATGAGGCATACGAAGACTACAAGGCCCAGCGCGAGAAACAGCCAGAAGACATAACTCTTTCAGTACCTTGGATCAAAGAGATACTGCAGGCGATGCACATACCGGTCGTGGAAGTGCCGGGCTACGAGGCTGACGACGTCATCGGCACACTCAGCGCCATTGCCGAGCGTGAAGGCTTCGATACATACATGATGACGCCCGACAAGGACTACGGCCAGCTGGTCACCGATCACGTGAAGATGTATCGTCCGTCATTGCGGGGCGAAGGATTCGAGATCAGAGGACCCGAAGAGGTGTGCGCGCGCTATGGCATAGAACGCCCGTCGCAGGTCATCGATCTGCTTGCGCTCGAAGGAGATACATCCGACAACATCCCGGGATGCCCCGGCATAGGAGAAAAGACTGCCGCAAAGCTCATACAAGCCTATGGATCCGTGGAAAATCTGATAGCCAACAGCGGGCAACTGACCGGAGCCACCCGCAAGCGAGTGGAGGATAACAAGGAACAGATCGAATTCTCGAAGTTTCTCGCAACGATAAAGACCGACGTGCCACTGCCCGAGGATATCACCCCGCAGGCCATGACACGCTCCGAACCCGACTATCAGACTCTTGCCGAAATATACCGCAAGCTCGAATTCCGCACATTCATCAAACGCATGGAGAGCGCCGGACAACTCGCTGCCCCACACCCCGCCGAACCTGCTGCCGACGGTTTTGTAGGATCACTGTTCGACGAGCCCGCCGAGCAATCAGCCTCCAATCTCACCACCACACCCCACAACTACACCTGCATCACTGACAACAAGACATTGCAGACTGCCGTCGACGAAGCGCTGACAAACATTTCACCCATAGGGATCACAGTCTATGCACCGGGCGAAAGTGCCATGAGCGCCCCATGGCTCGGCATCGCAGTCTCTCCGGCGGAGGGCAAGGCCTTCTACGCTGTCGTGCCCGCCGAAAACACGGATAAAGCCACACGCAAAGAGTTTTTCGGGCTTATCAGCCGTCTGGCAGCCTCACCGGCCACCATAATCAGCCACGATGTGAAGCGGGCTATGATAGTGCTGCGCCGGCATGGCATACGCCTGACCGACAACTACTACGACACCTCGCTGGCACATTACCTGATAGATCCGGAAACAACCCACCGCATTGCCGGACTGGCATTCAGATACCTTAAGTACAACATGGCCGAGCAGCCCGACGACCGCACCGGGCTAAAACGCTTCCAGCCCATCGCGCCTCAGGAGGCCGCAACAGTGATGTGTGAGCACGCCGACATTACGCTGCGTCTGTACAGCCTGCTCAACGGCGAAGTCGAAAACCAGGGACTCATGCCGCTTCTAAACGACATTGAACTACCACTCGTCAAGGTGCTCGCCGAAATGGAATATACCGGCGTGAGAATCGACAGCGACGTACTCGACGATATGTCGGTAAGGTTCACCAAGCGCCTTGACGAAATGGAAACGGAGATATTCCGCCTGGCCGGCGAACGCTTCAATCTTGCTTCGCCGATGCAGGTAGGACGCATGTTGTTTGAAAAACTACAGATCGACAGCAACGGCAAGCGCACTAAAAAAGGGGGCTACTCCACTACTGAAGAGATCCTGGAAAAACTCCGGCCCACCCATGCCATCGTGGATCTGATATTGCGCCACCGCGCACTGAAAAAACTGCTGACCACCTACGTCAACGCATTGCCCGGCATGGTCAACCGCCACACTGGCAAGATACACACATCCTACAACCAGACCGTCACTGCCACGGGCCGCATATCATCGGCCAACCCGAATCTGCAGAACATCCCCATAAGATCTGACGACGGCCGCGAGATCAGAAGCGCTTTCGTAGCTGATCCGGGCGACATCATCATGAGCGCCGACTACTCCCAGATAGAATTAAGACTCATAGCCGACCTTAGCGGCGATCCCGACATGATAGAGGCGTTCGGCTCGGGCGAGGATATACACCGGGCGACGGCCGCAAAAATATACCACGTGGCACCCTCCGATGTCAGCGACACACAGCGCCGCAACGCCAAAACAGCCAATTTCGGGATCATCTACGGCATATCGGCATTCGGCCTGTCGGAACGGCTCGGCATACCGCGATCCGAAGCACGCGATCTGATTGAAGGGTATTTTGCCACCTACCCGCGCATACGCGCATACATGGAAGAGAATGTTGACGGCGCACGCCGCAATGGATACGTGACTACCGTGATGGGACGCAAACGCTTCCTGCCCGAGATCAACAGCCGCAACGCTACCGTCAGAAACTACGCCGAACGCAATGCCGTCAATGCCCCGATACAAGGATCGGCCGCCGACATAATCAAACGCGCCATGGTCGACATTTACCACGCTATCGGAGAAGCCGGCCTGAAATCGAGAATGATCATGCAGGTGCATGACGAACTGGTGTTCAATGTAATCCCCGACGAACTGCCGCAGCTGCAGGAAATCGTATGCCGGCTTATGGAACAAGCCTACGTAGGCCGCGTGCGCCTGGAAGTGGCGGCAGGCAGCGGACGCACATGGCTCGAGGCTCACTGAAATACGCTTGCCTATGAAAAGCCCAGCCAGAATAGCGGTGACCGGAGCAGGCAACCGCGCCCGCAAATACACACAATACATACTCTCCCACCCGGGAGATGCCATACTCATAGCCGCCGCCGACCCTGACAGTCGGCGCCGCGAGCGGTTTGCCGCCGAAACATCGCTCGAAGCATCACGGCTCTACGCCACCGACGAAGAGATGCTGGCCGAACGAGCAGATGAAATCGACGCCGTCATCATCGCCTCGCCCGACCGGCATCACTACCGGCAGGCCATGCGTGCCCTCCGGCACGGATGCCACATACTTGTCGAGAAACCGGTGGCATGCAGCTCCTCTGAAGTTGCCTACATAGCCCGCGAAGCCACCGACCGCCGGCTGGTGGCCGGAGTGTGTCACGTACTCCGCTATCATCCCTACTTCCAGACTCTCCACAGCCTTATCGCAGAAGGATCACTGGGCACTCCCGTAGCCATCCACCACCGCATCAGCGTAGGGCTCGACCGCGCGCTGCATACCTTCATACGCGGTCCCTGGGCCGACAGCCGTATGACCAGTCCGCCGATACTTTCCAAATGCTGCCACGACGCCGATCTACTTCTATGGCTGACAGGCGCCACCGGCGCCACCGACATCAACACCATGGCATCACCGCTATTCATTTTAAGAAACGACCGTCCGGCCACCGCTTCCGACCGATGCATTGACTGCAACGCGGAATCCGACTGCCCGTTCTCGGCTGTCGATCTATACTCGCGACGCGGACTGTGGACCGACAACTTCGATCCACAGCCCGACGAAACACACAGACAGACCATCGACCGGTATCTGCGACACAGCCGGTTTGGCCGATGCGCATACATCTGCGATACCGATGCCCCGCTGTCGCAGAGCATCAATCTCACCACCGACACAGGATGCCTTGCCACACTGACGCTGGACATGATCGGCGACAGCGGCCGACGCACCACCCACATAGTATTAACCCGCGGAGAAATCCACGGCGACGAACTCACATTGACACATCAGCGGTTTGGCAACCGACAGCCCGTCACAACGCAATTCACCCCCGGACCATACCATTCGGGAGCCGATCACGCACTCGTGTCCGACTTCATTACCGCCATACGCAATCCGACCCACCGCATGAAAGCCACCATCGCCGAAGCCCAGGCATCAACCGAGATATGCCTTCAGGCCTATGAAGCCATTTCATGCACCATAAAATCATAATCTGTCAAGTGCATAACCCGCCCAGTGGAATCCACCTACGCTGAAAAAAGCAAGAAAACGAGCAAAACATTTTGTCGATTACGTACAAATCACTACCTTTGCATCGCAAATAAGCTTTGGGCGAATACCAGAGTGGCCAAATGGGGCAGACTGTAAATCTGCTGGTTTTTACCTTCGGTGGTTCGAATCCATCTTCGCCCACAAAAAAAATCTTCAAAAATTTTGGAGATATAAAAAAAAGAGCTAACTTTGCATCGCAATTCCGAAAGGGATAGCAAAAACAATGACTCCGTAGCTCAGTTGGTAGAGCAAATGACTCTTAATCATTGGGTCGAGAGTTCGAGCCTCTCCGGGGTCACAATCAAAAATGGCAAATCGCCGCAAAGCACTGAAATCGCTTGATTTTCAGTGCTTTTTATTTTTGCCAAAATTTCAGAATGGCGCAGAATACGGGTCAAGCCGAAATCCCGGTGCATTTGTTAAAATTGAAGATTTTAAATGTTAAAGTTTAGGCGTATAGTTTGACGAGTCTGAAGATGAAGAAGTCTCGGTCTCTTACTCCACGCATCTGCGATCGGAAGATCTTGACCTTTGAGTTGAATGCCTCGGCCGAGGCGTTGGTGGCCCTCCTGCGAAAGTAGTTGATTATTGTCGGGGCATGGTTCTTGAATGTCTTGATCACGGAACGGAAGTTATTGTTGTCCAATGCCATTACTTTCTCATACCATTTGTTCATCTTCCCTAATGCCTTGGTCGGTGAGATTTTCAGATTAAATATGCGGCGTAGCTCCATCGCGAGCTGATACGCAGCTTTGAGTATCGGATAGTGCTTGAATAGAATGTTGGCTCGATGTCGCTGTATGTCAGTCCATTTGTTCTGCGACATCATCAGTGTGTGCTTGCTGCGGGCAAGTATCTGACGCATGGTCTCGCCGTTGGAGTACGTCATCGGCGGCTCGGACTTGTCGCGGGAATTGTCCTCTGCTATGAGCTGACGGCGGATGTCGACACGGATTTCATCGACAGCCTCGTTGTAGACCTGCTGTACGTGGAAACGGTCGTTGACAACGTGTGCGTTGTAGAAAACCTCGGCGGCAATGAGCATCATTGACGGCGACAGATCGCACGTCACTTCTTTCACCCGGCGTCTGACTGATTTTCCCATCGCGCCGATAAGAATCGATATTATCTCATCGCTCCTGGTGCCGGGAATGGCCGCCGCCAGCGTTCCGGGGCCGCCATGACCGTCCTTGTTGGTGAGGAAAGTCCATACCTCCCCGTTGCTCAGACAGGTCTCGTCAAGGCTCATGTACGGGCCGATGTTGGCGGCGTTGAAGTAGAATCCGCAACCGAGTTCGCTCTCGCACCACTGGGCGTAGCCGCTCAGCTTATTGCGGTATAAGTCAGCAAAATACTTGCCGCTTACGCAGTACATCCGCGCTATGTGCTTAATCGACAGGGCTGTCGTCTCCACCTTCGTCTTTTAAAAAAGCCACGAACTCGGCACTGAGTCGTGTCCCTTCTTCGTTGGGAAGTTCAAGGTTGTAGGAGAATATCTCGTTTGTTTTCTTGTCCCACCACTTGTTCTTGCGCATATGCAGATACACAGGACGACCCCGCAAGGGATAGTCCTGTACGGTAACATAGTCCGTGTAGCCTCTCGCTACGATATGGGGATTACGAAAATCCTCATCAGACAATTTCTTCTTCTCGTCAAGCCATATGTCGTAGGATTGGTCTGTCTTTTCAAACCTGACCATCTCAAACAGCTCGTTTAAGCCTTCGGGTAAAAACTGCCAAAATGCATCACTGGTTTTCATGACGCAAATTTAACACTTTTCCCAAAATTCATGCACCGCACTTTCGGCTTGAGCCGAGAATCCACTTTTTCCCCATACTTTTTCTTTCTGCCACGTCTGCACGGGGCAGAGGAATCCGGTATGGCCAGATACCTGAGATATGAATTGGCACGTAATCTCCCGACAAACCGGAATCCCATGCCAATCACTTCATTTACAAACTCATATTTGGAGAAAAAGGCATCGGCAACCAGAATATCCGTCAGTGAGAGCAGCTCTGCCGCCTTTGACCTGACAAGTGCCACATACCAGTCAAGCATTGACATTTGTTTCTCAGATTCAAGAGTCCTGAAGTCCGGGGACTGGACAGCACCGAGCATCACACATGTATGTTTACTCAGACTTATTGCCCCGATCGCCATTATCTCCAGACCGCGTTTTACACGTTGTGCCACCCCTGACCAGAATCGGCCTATGCCATATGTAAGGCTGCCTGACTTTGAAATGAACGACGGATCGATTGCCACTGCCATGTCATCGGACGGTCCAAAACAATCCTGCGCCATACCTATGTTGACTTTCATCCAGTCTACGGGTGTCTTGAAATTGGAGGCAAAGGTCTTGGCAGTACGACCGCCATAGCGCGACAGCCGGGTAAAATTGACTTTGCCCGGAATCAACGCTACAGTGCGTATTGTTAAAATCAGCCAGTTGAGGAACCTTTTGCTCATCTTGGTTGTAGTATTTTCAAATACCGACTTACACCGAAAGGTGAAGTCTTTGAGAATCGCCAATACGTTCATATTGTTTAATGTTTTTATAATGAACGCTTTGGCGATTCATTTGTATTTGATAATTCGTTATATTAACTTAAGTTTCAACTACTTCTGTAATTTTTACCGAATCATTGTTTTTTAACTCCTATCCATTTAACCACTAAACTCCATTATGATTTATGGCATTGATTCAGATAGAGGAGGAGATTTTCAAGGATATGCTTGACAGAGTAGCCTATCTCCATAAACTCTATATAAAGCTCTATGAATCGCTCCGGAATAAAGGCATAGGAGATTGGCTGACAATGGAACAGGTGTGTGATATACTTAATGTATCAGACACAACATAAACGACATGCTGAAGAATGTGGCGCAGCTCGTCCACTCCCGCCATCGTAGTGTACACAACTTCCTCATGAACCTGCTTGCGGCAATGGGTGCGTATTGTTTCTTCGCCACAAAGCCGGAAGTGAACTTTGACTTTGAGGTACCCGAGTCAAACGGGCAGCTTGTCCTTTGGGATTAACACCAAACTGTACAAATAAATCAGGCGACCTTGAAAGGCCGCCCAATACTCTATGTCTTTTGCTTGGTTGAAAAACATAAAGTTCTTATCCCGAACTCGCGTTATTAATTTTAGCGACTGGAAATATAAGTATAGATAGTTGTGGACATGTATCCATCATAGGCTATACTATAATTGAAAGCATCTTACATTTTCTTTGTGTAGCTGATTTATGGAATGCCAATGATTAGATCTTTTAGTGGGACATTATGGCTGAATTTAACGCAACCACAGTAAGTTGCTTGTATCGTAAGCATCAATTTAGCAATAGTGCGATGTAAAATAATATTAGGGTAATGTACGTTCTCTATATATTACTTCATATTTGAGTGTTATAATAAGGCAAGACGGATAGACATTAGAAATCTCAATCATAAAATATGAATTTTGAACTAATAATGATTGGTACCGGAAGCGCGTTCCCCAAACATTCATACAATAGCTGCTATGTCATTAAGAGTCATGGTGGACTTATGCTTGTGGATGCCGGAGGTGGTAATGGTATATTCAATGCCATTAATGAATCGGGTATCAAATTATCTGAGATACATCATATTTTCATTACTCATACACATACAGACCATATTCTTGGAGCTGTATGGCTTATCAGGGGTATTATCAATATGAGTAAAGATGGAGAAAGCTGTGGGAGCTTACATATATATGGGAATAGTTCCGTCTGCAATGCGTTGCGGCTTATATGTCAGTTGACTTTTCTTGCTTTAGATTATGAACTTTTTACAAAAAACGTCGAATTAGTGGAAATTTCCGATGAATCTTCATTGGCTATAAACGACACTCTTATAGAATGTTTCGATGTCTGTTCCAAAAATGTCGTTCAGACCGGATTTAGGATGACTTTTGGCTGCGGAGAAAAACTGGTTTGTTTGGGTGATGAATCTTTGACCGAGGATAATCTCAGAAAAATTCAAGGTTGTGACACCCTAATCTGCGGCGCTTTCTGCCGGTATGAAGATAAGGATACATACAAGCCATACGAGAAACATCATCATACGGTGCGTGATGTGGCTATTTTAGCAGAAAAGGCAAAGGTGAAAAATTTGGTTCTGGTACATTCCGAGGATGATAATTTGGAAAAACGACAAGGGCTTTACAAGACTGAGGCTTCAAAATATTATAGTGGTAATGTTTTCATCCCTGTTGATGGCGAAAGGTTAGTTTTCTGAAATTATTGTTTATTTCCTTTGGCAAGATTGGCTCTTATTCGGCTCAGGCTTACTTGTGTTATACCCAAATATGAGGCAATACACCCCAAAGGCAGTCGCTGTAATAGTTCCGACTGGGTATCCACAAAGTCTTGATAACGCTCTGTCGCAGTTGCAAGTAACAGGGTTATAACTCGAATTTCAGCATCAAGAAGTTCAGTCTCGGCAAATCTGCGTCCCCAATTGGCAATGTTTATATCCTCCAGGTAAAGTTTTGACAACACATCCCTTTTGATGACATAAAGGGTGGAGTCCTCCATCAGTTCCATAGTCTCATAGCCTGGTTCATTCCTCACATACCCCATCATTGATACAATAGTTGCACCCTCCTTGCCAACCCAAAATGTCACTTCCTTGCCGTCAACAAGTGTGAATGCCCGCACTATGCCTTTGGCTATAAAGTAAACATCCCGCTCGATCTTACCTATTTCAAGGACATGATGGCCTTTGGGATAATGAACAAGTTCCATTGACCGACAAAGAAGAGCCAATGATTCATCGGGGAGTATATGTCTGCGGTCAATAATTTCTTTTATATCCATACTGACTGCAAAGTTAACAATAATCCTATAAGCAGACATTATTTATCAAATGTAAAATTTTAGATAATCCCAAGTTAGTAACTTTGCACTCAAAATATTGAGTTATGATGACACGATTGATAAATATCTTACTTCCTGATTCAGCCGGGAACCGAAGATTTGACATTTCCTTGCTTTTGTCGAGGCTCTTATTCGGGTTGCTTTTTATTATGCACGGACTGACCAAGATTAACGATTTCGGGCAAATGGCACTGGCATTTCCTGATCCATTGGATGTCGGCAGCGAAATCTCCTTAATACTTGCAATATTTGGTGAAGTGTTTTGTTCGGTCTTGTTGATATTTGGATTACTGACACGTCTGGCGCTCATCCCTATGATATTCACGATGTGCATTGCATTTTTTGTGATTCATGCCGGAGACCCGTTTTCAGCAAAAGAGCTGTCTTTTATTTATTTGACAACATTTATCATAATATGGGTATCCGGTGCCGGAAAATATTCGTTGGACTATATGATAAGGGTCAAACTGATAAAATCTTTAAACCAAAATAAAAAATGAATTGGATATTGCTGTTTCTTGCCGGATTGTTTGAGGTTAGCCTCGCATTCTGTCTTGGAAAAACCAAGGCAACAACCGGAACAGAGTTTTATTTATGGGGTACTGGTTTTCTTTTGTCCACAGTGCTTAGCATGTACCTACTTGCGAAGGCCATTCAGACCTTGCCGATAGGTACGGCATACGCGGTATGGACAGGAATCGGTGCAGTCGGTACGGTAATTATAGGCATCTTGGTTTTCAAAGAGCCGGCCACCCCTTTGCGGTTGTTTTTTATCTTTACTCTTATTGCATCAATTATCGGACTAAAGCTCGTGACAAACTAAGAAAAGATGCCTTGTGTTTTGAAAGAAAATGAAGGAATACCAAAACTCCTTCTTATTATTATGGCATTGGCTACTGGCTTCTCGGTAGCCAATTGTTATTACAACCAATCGCTATTGGGCAGTATTGTTTCCGACTTCCACGCTTCTGAGTATGATGGAAGCATAATCAGCGCGCTTACTCAATTCGGATACGTCGTAGGATTATGTATAGTCATTCCTCTTGGCAATACTCTATCAAAAAAGCGTATCATAACAATTGATTATTTTTGCTGTTCTATGGCTCTTCTATCAGTCGCTATAACGAAAGACTTGTTTATCATAAAATTATCATCTTTCATAATAGGGATCAGTTCTGTAATGCCTCAATTTTTTATACCGATGGCGGCTCTTTATTCCGAGCCTAAAAACAAGGCTCTGAACATAGGTATAATTCAGTCTTGTTTATTGATTGGCATTTTAGGCTCCCGATTTTTAAGCGGAATCATATCAGAAGCCATTTCCTGGCGTTACGTTTATTTCTTTGCATCCGTTGTGATGCTTTTATGCCTGATAGCAATAGCGATAACTTTACCCGGCGATAAGACGTTGCCAACGTCCAACTACAGAGGGACTCTAAAATCAATGATCAGTCTATTGCGGCATAACAAAACGCTGCATACTTCAGCAGCAAGATCTGCAACCGCCTACGCATCTTTCTTCGCCCTGTGGAGTTGTATATCATATCGGATGAAAGCCTCCCCGTTTTTTGCCTCAGATGATGTAATCGGCAGTCTTGGGCTCTGCGGTATAGCAGGTGCTTCATGTGTGATAATACTAAGCAAGCACATCCAAACTTGGGGAAGTAGGAGATGTTCGATTGTCGGTGCGTTATCAATGTTATTCGCTTGGTTTACAGCACTTGCATTTGATGGATATTTCGTAAGCATAGTTATCACAGTCCTGATTATTGATGCCGGTATGCAATGCATACATCTCTCCAATCAGACAAAAGTAGTAACAAGCAGCAATGTCAATGCAAATTTCCTAAACACATTGTATATGATACTATATTTCGTCGGGGGAACCATAGGAACACTTATAGCGGGCATATTGTGGACAAAATATCAATGGATTGGGACTATTATTATTGGAATATTATTTACACTGATTTCATTATTCATAAGCATATTAACTACCGATTGAATTATAATGACACTAAAATCAACGTAACATGAACAGGATCCTCATTGTAGATGCCTCCGAATCAGACCGTCGGCTTATTTCGGGCTTGCTTGTCAAGTCCGGCTATGAGCCGATTGCCGTCGAGGCAATCGAGGCAGCAAAGGACGAGGTGGCGTTATCGCCTTGGCGCTCTCAGCGAAGCGTAGAGAGAATCTGCCACCGGGCGCAGTTATCGTTGCGGCGATGACATTCGTCCGTGGCACAGCACAGGAGTTAATCAACTGGCAGAAGACTGAGGGATACGGATTTCCTGTAGTCGCCATAGTGGACAATCTCAACCCATTGGATATTGCCGATGTGATGATGGACGGCGGTGCCGTCAACATCATTCAGCGTCCGGCAATGGACAAGCAGTTTGTTGAAACAGTGGGCAGGTATGTAAGATCGGGCAGAACAATGCTCCTGCTCCCTGACGAGCTTATCCCACGCCAAAGCGAGGCATTTGCCGTGATTGAACGGGCAATAAGAAATATTGCCGCGACGGATGTCAATGCCGTCATCTTCGGCGAATGCGGCTCAGGAAAAGAGCAGATTGCAAAAGAGATATACAGGCTCAGTTCACGGTCACAAAAGCCATGCACCGTCATAGAAGCCGGCGGCGCGGCACTTGTCGGCAACCACGACCCTGCAAATTTGCGCAGCGAAGTGCTAAACCGGATGGAAGGGTACTTCAAGAAGGCTGACGGCGGTACAATCATCATCAAGAACGTGCAGTTGTTGAACTTCGAGAAACAATCGGTGCTATATATTTCGAGGGAAAATATCCATCAACTCGTTCATAGTCATTGCTTGGAAAAGCAAATTGCCGCCGTACAGCAATATCGCATTTGGCTGTATTCCGAAAATATTGTAATTTTGCAGTAAATTCGGAATAGGAATGAACAACGACAAATACATACAAAGAGATTCTTATCTCAAAAAACTGATTATCAGAAAAGATAACGGTGAAGTAAAAATTATAACCGGCCCCCGCCGGTGTGGCAAATCTTGGCTATTAAGTCATATATACCGGGATTATCTCACCGATCAAGGAGTACCCTCTGAAAATATCATTGCTTTGGACTTTGACAAGGATGACGACAAATATGATTTCGACATTCTTGATCCAAAAGCTGTAAAGAATCATATCTACTCACAGATAAAGAGCGATACCGAGAATTACTATATCTTTCTTGACGAGATACAAGAACTTGAAAATTTTGAGCGACTCGTAAACGGTCTTAACGGTCATGACAATATAGATGTGTATGTGACCGGCAGCAACTCCCGTTTCCTGTCAAAAGACATACGGACTATATTCCGTGGCAGGGGAGATGAAATCAGGGTGTTCCCTTTGTCATTCAGGGAGTTCTATCAGGCATTACACTATGACGTTCGTGAAGCATGGAAAGTGTACTCGACTTTTGGAGGGATGCCTCGTCTTATCCACTATACTGATGATGAGCAGAAAATAAATTATCTTCAAAACTTGTGGGACAAGACTTATATAGATGATGTGGTAGAGAGAAACAAAGTAAGGAATGAACTTGCCGTTTCTCGACTTGCCACCTCGTTATGTAGTTCCATTGGCTCGCTCACCAATCCGGCACGCATAGCCAATACCCTCGAATCGGTGCAAAAGATGAAGATTGATTCCAAAACAGTATCGTCTTATATTGACTATCTTGAAAATGCCTTCCTGTTTGAAAGCGCGGAGAGATACGATGTAAAGGGCAGGCGTTATTATGAAACCAATAAGAAATATTACTGCATAGATATAGGTCTTAGAAACGCAAGGTTGAATTTTCGTCAGCAGGAGCCGACGCATATAATGGAGAATGTTCTATATAATCATCTGCGTGTTCTCGGTTATCTTGTAGATGTGGGCATAGTGGAAAGTCGTGAAATGAAAGACGGCAAAATGTCATATTCACAGCGTGAGATAGACTTCATCGCTAACAAGGGAAGCCGGAAGTATTATATTCAGTCCGCTTACTCGATACCGTCCGAAGAAAAGCGGGAGCAGGAGCTCGCATCTCTCCTGAAAATATCCGACTCATTCAAGAAGATTGTGGTTGTCGGCGACGAGATAATGCCTTATACCGACGACAATGGTATATATTTCACAGGCCTATTTGATTTCCTGTTGAAAGATGAATGGCTATAATGCAGTCAACAAATTTTAATAGGCATAATTAGGAATAACGCCTGAAAAACACTAATTTTGTATTGCCCTAATGGAATAATGGGTAAGAACATTGAAATAATGCCGTGTGCAATTCGTGAACAACGGGAAGCGTGGCATTACAATATCCTGAATATTACTTAGTTACAACGATAAACCCCGGCTTCTCCGGGGTCACAATCAAAAATGGCAAATCGCCGCAAAGCACTGAAATTACTTGATTTTCAGTGCTTTTTCTTTTTGCCAAAATTTCAGAATGGCGCAGAATCCGGTCTCGGACACCACGCATCTGTGAGCGAAAGATTCTGACTTAGCAGTGGTGCGATAAAGATCCAACTACTGCGATTAATATATTAGTATTTAGTTAAATACAAGAGTATATCGATTTTTTGAAAGAACAACCTATTCATCTTTCGATAACTTTTGCTATAGCGACATTAGTTTTTCATTCTTGCATACCGCACTATAGTAAAGGCTTTTTTCACCATGGCTTATTGCCCACATGCCAAAGAGATGGTAACTTTGCACAATAAAAACAACTCGAACGATTATGAGTCCGATTGATTATACACTCAACGAAGCCATCAAAGAGGCACAACGCTGTCTCCACTGCAAGGTGCCGGGCTGCAAGAAAGGATGCCCCATAAACAACGACATCCCCGAATGGATCGCACAGCTCGCCAAAGGCAATTTCGGCAATGCCATGACCATAATAAATGCCCGGAGCAATCTCCCGGCTGTATGCGGAAGAGTCTGCGGCCACGAACGCCAGTGTGAGGGCAACTGTGTGCTTGGTAAGAAGGGCGAGGCCATACATATAGGAAAACTCGAGCGTTTTCTGGCCGACTTCGACAGTGAGGCCGGATGGAGTCATGAGTATATTCCTGAAAAATCACGCGGACGGGTGGCCGTAATAGGTTCGGGTCCTGCCGGACTGACCATTGCCGGCGATCTGTCGCGCAAAGGGTTTGCCGTCGAGATATTCGAAATGGAGGCCGAGCCCGGAGGCATGCTGAAATTCGGCATACCGGAGTACCGTCTGCCCAAAGAGGTGGTAAGCCGCGAAATCAGCAAGATCGAAAAACTCGGCGTAAAAATACATCTCAACACGACTGCCGGCAAAGACTTCACTGTCGATGATCTATTCGCCGACGGCTTCGACGCCGTGTTCATCGGCACCGGTACCGGCGTGCCAAAACGGCTTGACATACCGGGCATCGAACACCCGGGAGTGCGACAGGCCATCCGATTTCTGCGACGAGTAAGCCTTTACGAAAGCGGCTATATGTCGCGCGACGAAGTGGTGGTAGGCGACGGCGACCGCGTAGCAATCATCGGTTGCGGCAACACAGCGATGGATGCCGCCCGCACTGCCCTACGGATGGGCGCGAAAGAAGTCACAGTGATATATCACCGGTATATCGACACCATGTCGGCACTCCGAGCCGAATACGATGACGCAGTGGCGGAGGGTGTCAAATTCCTTTGGAATACAACTGTCGTGGCCGTCAAAGGCGGCGAGGGCCGACATCTGCAATCAATCACCGTCGAAAGCGACGGCAAACGCCATGAAATGCCCGTCGACCGGCTGATACAGGCCATCGGATCCGTGCCGGCATCACGTATTATATCCACCACAGAAGGTATTGATGTCAACGAACGCGGATATGTACTCACCCGCGACACTCCTTACGGTATGACCACACGCAAGGGCGTGTTTGCCGGAGGCGATGTCACCGACCGACCCGCTACGGTAGTTCACGCGATGCAGGACGCCAAAAACGTCGCCGAAGGGATCGCCCGATACATCGATGCAGTGAAACTTATGGAAACGATAGAATAGTCGCCCAAGGACGCCCTCCGTAATATTTCCATCAAAACCAATCAATTACCGTCCATTCAACGCCTATACAACGAGCTGAAGGCAACAGACATGCGCAATGTTTTTTGAAAAAACATTGCGCATGTCAAAAAAAAGACATAACTTTGCACCGCAAAACCGCAGAAGGAAAGATGCCGGAGTGGTCGATCGGGACGGTCTCGAAAACCGTTGTACCCTTACGGGTACCCAGGGTTCGAATCCCTGTCTTTCCGCAACCCTTACTGAAAATCAACCACTTGCAAAATAGTGGGGCAGAAAGTGGGGCAGAAACAAAGAAAACGTCCTTTTTGGGGCGTTTTCTTGTTTCTTTCAGGTGCGTTTCCCAACGAGCCTGAATCAAAATAAACCAAAATGAGAAAAGTTTGCCATTATCTTTGATTCTTTATTTTCTTGATTAGCCATATCACAGCAATCACTATGACCACAACAAGGATGCCAATAGAAATACCTCCGACTTCTTGCTTGACCTGTTCCCATTTTGACAACTGTCTTTCAACCGGCATAGGCATTTGATTGGATTCTTCTATCAGGGCCATCAGTTCCGTTTTTTGTGCTGTCAGTAGGCTATCGATATATTGACGAGTAATTTCTGTTGTTTTATTATTTTCCGTTGTAGTCGTTCGGTCGCTTTTCTGTATCCGGTCGCGGTATCGCTCCTTAGAAATTATATCCCCAGCTTCGTTAATATGAAGCACAATGCTATCCCTGACTGCGACACTATCACGGGCAGAGATGCTATCACGTCTTTGTTCCAACACTCGGATTTCATTCAGAAGATTCTGAACACGCTGCATCAAAATCTCTGAATTTTGTGAAATACTATCAGTCTTGGATGATTCCACCGGGATATAACGTTGACTTCGACATCCCGACATCCCTATGAACAAAATTGCCATAAGGAAGATAACAAACTTGGATTTCATATTAGAGGGTAATTGTTTAATCGCTGGAAGTCTGAACAGATGAAGTATCTTCCTCCGTAGTCATTGTTACCACGGCCTCATTAGCTCCGGCAATCTCTGACCACTGACCATTCTGCATTGCATAGGCGCACTGGTCATTAGCCGGGATTTCAGGAATTGAGGAGAGCTTCGTATTAACCGAAGTCATTTTTGTTTCCAACTGGGCCACACGCGCAATCAGAAGATTGAATGTCTGGGTTGTAATGAAACCACTAACATCAGGAATATCCGAGATTTTTGCATATATCCTTTCAGCATCCGCAGCTTTTAGATAAGGCGTGAGGTCAACCTTGGGCATAAATTTGCCAACGATTTCCCAATGGTCGCCAAGCCAAAGATACTCAATATATTCATTCTTGCCGACTTCTCCATCGGGGTCTGGTACGCAATAGATTTTATTCTTGATGTCAGATGTTGGAAGTTCATCAACGATTTCAAACGGAGATACATCAAGTTTCGTCCGTATTTCGTTTTCTGCTGTAATCTCGATGCCGTAACCGGGTGTCAGTTTGTTCTGTTTCCCATTCAATGCTGATTTTGGGGCAACATCTTCGGTTACAAATGCTTTTAGCAGAGATACAAGAAAACTGCCATTAGCATTATCTTTGGCAAAAGGGATGATTTCGTTTCCGTCAAGTTGAAGAGTGGGAATAAGTTCACTTATTTTTAAGTCTTTATCTTCCATATTGATGTTGTTATTTTCTTGTTTGATTGTTGAACCTGTTTAAAGGAGTGTATTCTTGTTATTTTCAAGGATAATATTATCCGGAGTCCTTGTTGGGATGACTTCAAAAGACTTTGTTCCATCTTTCTCAAGCAATAAAGACTTCCCATTCTCAAGACAGAAATTGAAACCATTCTCTTGCTTCAAAACGGGCTTCTTGACTTCAACAGTACAAGGATTATGAAAGGCAAGATGTGTCTGGGGTAGCCTAACATTAGACAACCCTATTTTGAGCAAGGATATTTTTACTGAACTCCTCTCCATTATGATTCAATCATTCGCGCTTCTGTTACTTCCGATTGTGATACAATAGAAACTTTGACACCAGCACAGATGCCAATTTCAAATATCAAGTCTTTCGGACTATCATCACCAAATTTTACGATAGGAATGGGCGGTAAATTGCCAATGGCTGCCATAACTCTTAAAGTGGCGCCAGATGTTCTACAAATATGTACAGCATCATTGCCAGTTGCCAAGAACTCCGTTATATAATGCCCTTTAGGGTCTTTATTAAATGTGAGCTGTTTTTCCATATACTACCCTTTATTATTGATTATCATCTTTAGGGGATGTCTTTGTTACTTCTCTTTCTTCAATGGTTGTCACTTTCCTCTTTTCTTCGGTGACATCATCAAGAAGTTCCTCTTTGCCAACCAATTTGTAAAAATTGAATTTCTTCTTAATGCCTTTATATTCAAGATAATTATTGACACAAGAATTTATCTCAATACCATAAATGATAAATAGCATACCCATACTTATGACAGGTACACCAATCGTTATCTCAAAGGTCATACTACATACTTCTGCGAGTGTAACCCAGCACAAGTAATCGACCATCTTATTTATGGTACGCCGGATGGCGCGTGAAAAACGTATCTTCTCACCACGTTTTTTAGCAGCCATGATGCCGAATCTTAAATCTGCGATAACAAGAATCATGCCCAGTAGAAGCCAAGGGGCGAGATGCGCGTAAAAGGATGTTATGGAAGCACCCAATACAGCAAAAATCGAACTAAATAGATTATTGTCGTTCATTACTTGTCGTCTTTATAAATGTTATTACAATCGGTTGCCATTCTACAATAAGATGACAACCAAAGGTATTTATATTCCTCTAACTAAAGAATTATAACCACCGTCAATCTACGACTTTATCTAATAGTCGTAAAAATCCCACCTAATCAATGTTAGATGGGATTTCATTTAGTCTGTTACTACTTCCGCTTCATGTCCCAGAAGTCGGTTCATTGCATCAATGAAAGCTGGACTACATAAGGTCATATAGGTTTCAATCTGTTGAATTTCCTTGTCGGTATAGTTTGTTGGGCCGTCTGAATTATATATCTTCAAAGCCAAAGCGTGAGCGGCGACACCTTGCCCCATATTGTATATCACATCTGCAAATTGTGTACGCAAGTCACAAATGGAACAATTCTTATGCGCCACATCCGTGAAGATTTCAATTCTTGAGAAGTCTATTTTCATATTCGTTCTATCAGTTTTGTCTGTTAATAATCCTTGCTGTATACATCAGTGTATAGGATGTATCAAGCACGCCTGTTTTATTGGGGTCATAAACAAGTAGGAACGTTACAGCATCACCAGCACCCATCTTAAGGTTGTCATACCTACCATTATTCCAATGTGTCATAGTAGGATATTCATCGGTAAAATAAGGTGTTTGTTTTGCTCCATTGACAGTAACCTCTTTTTTACATCTACCATAAATATTGAAGCCATTCTGACTATTCAAGTCAGCAACAACAATAAACTCTATGCAGAATGGCGTAGATGTACCTATTCCAAGAGCTTTACGAACTTGTGATAGGGTTGGAAGTGTTATACCGGAAGATGAACCAGTTGCATAGACAATCCACTTGTTATTTTTTGATATTTTCAAAAAACCATCATAAATTGTATTGCTACTATTTATAGTATATTTACTATAATGATAACCACTAATCCAACCGTCAAGATTGCCATTGCCAGTGCCAAGAAACGCATGATTTATATCTGCATTTTTAGCAGAAAGAAGCATAGCGATATTTCTACCAAGACCCCAAAAATTATTAGAATCCTCATTCTCAAATCGCGCTACGGCTCTATTCCCTGTTGTTGCGGGAAGCACATTGCCACCAATTCCAGCAAATGTTTTGTGGGTATCATTACGGAATATAATACAGGCATCATTTGAGAAATCTGGGCCATTTGTCAAAGCACTGCCTGAAATATTGAATCCTGCAATCTTTCCAGATGTGGCATTGATAGTTCCTGATATGTCAGCCTTGGTTGCTACCAGATTACCATCGACATCAACCCTAAAGGGTGCGTTATCCGGTGTTGTTGAACCTGCCCATATACGAATCTTCTTACCAGCCAAAGAACCTGACATACCGGCGGTAATCACACCCTCGTCATTCTCTATCAGAATTTGATTGGATTGCATTAAAGTAATTATTGCATCATCAGCAAGCAATAAGGGTGTATATATAGGAACCATAGTATTTAATGGCTCCCAAAATTCAAGCCAAGACTCAGTTCCATTGTTTGTGAGTTGTGGAGCATTGCTTTCAGTAGATGAATGGGTCTTTTTACATCTAAACCACTTAGCATGAGAAGCATATATGGTGTTATCTGTCATAAGATACACTAAATCTATATACCTTAATCCCGTATCCGTCAGTGCTGAATCATTATGATACTCAAATCCGGTGGCAAATTTGGAACGTCTGAATATACAGCCTTGAAGACCTTGCGGCCCGGGATTTCCCTCTTTTCCATCAAAAACAACCGGCACAGTTTCAGTAGCAACATCAATATTATTCACATAAAGCACAAACTTAATCCATTGACAATTTGCAGGGATGGTTATAGCTGAGGAATAATTTGTGAGGTTGCTGGTAGAATTATCAGTATATCCAATCTGATACTTCAATGTACCCTCAGATGTGACAATGGGGCTTGAATTACCTGTCTGCTTGCGTTTTTCACAAGTAACGGAGGTTGGATGATATTTTCCATCATCTGTTTTCTTAACTTGGGATACACTCGGCACAAGCCAGTAGCGGACGGCATCCGCTCCCGGATTGCCGTCCTTTGGCCTGCGCCTGATAGTGATGCTTCCCTGTGCGTGTAGCATAGGCTTGGTTTAGGTTCAGTCTAAATGTTCAAGAACTTCGTTGGCAATAGCCTTAGCGTGCTTTCGCCACTGCTGATAGTCAGAATACTCGGAGATATACTCCTCGCGCTTTTCCTCGTCGATGTCAGAATCTTCATCCATAACCTCTGTATAGTTGGCGATAATCGCCTGAACATCATCGTTGGAATACTTATCGCTGACGATAGCACTCACAATGTCGTTATAGGTGCGACCCTGCACATCAACCTGATTGCAGTCATAAGTCTGGGGGATGTCCGCATCCTCGTTTTCTTCTTCCTCTGATTCACGTGGAGCGAGAGGTGCCGGGGTGATGTCGTAGAAGACGCGGAGGATACTGCCCTCGGGATACGCGATAATTCCCGAATCGGGAACTGTTGGAAATTGATAGTTACATTTCATTGTGCTGATTGTTTTAGGGATTATTCAAAATAGTAATCGGGAAACTTGCCTCCGATGTCACGTTTCTTGATAACGGTTGAAATCGGAAAGGCGTTTTCTATCTTGGCTGCTTGGTCAAGCATATTCTTCAAGGTGAAAGAATTGGTGATAAATTTACACTTCTCACCATTGTATTCAATCAGAACAACATGTCTTCCATTACCATGTTGGGTTTTGACATCGGTTTGAAACTTTTCCACCTTGATGGGAAGATTAAGAATGCTATCAATCTTTATCTTCTTAACATCGAAGAACTGTTGACCGTCTTTTGTCGTAACACGACCGGATACTCCTATATCTGCAAAGCTCATGTCGTTATTCGTTAATTTGTTCCATAAGTTTCGGCAGTGACCCCATTTACACCATCCCCAATAGGAGGCAAGGACTTCACGCCTACGCTTTTCATCTGTTATTCGTTTTGCTTTTCGTGCGAAAGTTTGCTTTATTGATTTTCTAATCCTGATGTTCGTTGGCGTGAAGCAATAACCCAGAAAGTCTATGCTTCTTCCATCGCCCACCACGTTGCCTCTTTCTTTTCTTCTTCCTATGTTCTCGTCTTTCTTCATCTGTTAGATTTCTGCCTATGGGTGAAACTATGGCGTTGGCTTTAAGAACGACACCTTTTTCAGACGAAAGATGATGAAACATCTTCATCGCCCTAATTGCTTCTGCCTTAGTCCGGGCAAAACCTGCCACATCATCACAGTAGCGAAAGTATGCAGACTTTCTACCGTTCTGCTTCATCTTGTGGTCTATGGAGCTTATTGCGAGATTGCCTAAAGTCTGGCTTGACACTGCCCCAATAGGGGTTCCTCTGATTCCGTATGATTTCATTTTCCAATTCTTTTATGATTTCTTCTCCACTATCATAGGCAAGTATTACCATGTCGATTAGTCGAAGAAACATCTTGTCTTTATAAAGGCGTTCCAAAGATGACCTTACAAGGTCATGAGGCAGACTCTGATAGTATTTCTTAAAATCAGTTTTCCAAAACCATTTAAGTTCAGGATGTCTGCGCAAAGTCCGCTGAACACGTTTAACACCGAAATGCAAACCTTTACCCTTGATACAGGCAAAAGTATCCATTATCAGACTTGCGAAAATCCGAGGGGATACAACCAGCATGATGGCGTGTTGCAATATTCGCCACGGATAATAATTCTGCTTTATAAGCTCCCTTACCTTTCCTGCATCAGTCCTGAGATATTCACTTCTGTAATTAGGCGGTGGAAATTTCAAGGTCAGAATCATCTTTTGCAACTCACGCAATTCGGCTTCTGCGTTTTCATTGTGTGCCTGAATGTACTTATTTGGTATCCTTACCTCTTTTCCATTGACGATGATGAGACGTTTTGCCTTGCCCTCTTGTGCCTTTCGGTCAGCAAGACGTAGATTGTCGATGTTGGCAATACGTTCCATTATGAAGCCCTCACGTTTTGGACGCTTACCGCCACGCATAGCAATGGCTTCCTCATAGATGCGGATACGCTCTATAAGAAGCGAATCAATTTCTTCATAGGTCATTGATTCCCATTGTATATCTTCAAATGGCTTGATAGTCATCATCAGTTGTTAAGTGTTCTGAAAAACCGGATATATAATTTTTATTTGTGCCAAACTAACTTTCTTCAAGTTCAATAATAGAATCCAACGAGAAATGCAAGATGGCTTGCTTGGATTCTCTGCCCGGAGCTTCCGAAATGCTTTCGCATCCTACTTGCACCGCTTGTCTGCTGCAAGGTGCAGACCTTTCCGCAATATGTGTTCTGACTTCACGGATAATCTTTCAATCCGTTACGCTGCGTAGTTCATTATAAGCGCAGGGTCAAGGCTCTGGGGAAATTTATCTGATTGGGTTTTACCCCTTTCATTCAAGTTTGGCGAGAGCCGTAATTCGCATTCGAGTTCGAGAAAGCGTTCCTCGAGTTCACGTAACCGAGACCGCAATACGAACCGTTATTCGCATTACCACCCCAGAGCAGCAGGCTCTTCCCCATCTACCTACCGAAATCGTGCCGTACACGCTGCACGCACCGAAATACGCTGACGCATTTATTGGCACGATTCGGTTTTTGTAATGGTTTTTCAGAATGTCAATGTTCTTTTTAATTATTGGTAAGACTTTGCTTATCTGAAACTTTACTTACGTTCCATCAGACAGTAGCCATCAGTTGCTTTCCGTCCATAAAGGTAAGGGGGCCATAATAAGCAAGGCGAGAGCCGCAAGCCGCAGCCGAGTTCGAGAAAGCGTCCCACGAGTCCACGCAACCGAGACCGCAAGCCGAACCGAGATACGCATGACCACCCCAGAGCAGCAGTTGACCAGTGTTATTGGCATATTCATAGTCGCACCAGTATGAATTACTTCCTCCGCCCAAAGTAGTTGCGATAAGGTCGAAGTATTCGCCAAGCATCATCTTTGTGACATATCCCTCACTGTTTGCTGAAAGGGTGCGTCTGACAGTCTGGCGATACTTACCCGATGGGTGTGTAGCCAATTCAGCGTATGACGGCATACGGTTGCCCTCATAGATATAGAACTCGTTTCCCGTTTGAGCAGTGTTTTCAGAATTTCCGAAGTATGCACCCTGATTCATCTCCCACTGCCAGCCCCATGCGTCTTCAAATCCGTTCAGATTGACACGTGAGCAATCCACGCCTACAACCGTGCCATTCGTGACTGTAATGTTTATCTTTCCGTTGTTATCACCGAGTGATTTTGTCGCACCGGTAAGGAGGCTTGTAGTACCTGCCCAAAGGTCTTTCCAACCGCCCGAGCCACTAACGCCCTGACCGATTTTATCCTGCGCGTTGGGGCTACCATACTGCGAAAGACAAAGCATCATCATAAAGCGGCGATGGTCATAGTTGACAAGACCCCAGTTCTTTCCGTTTACCTGTGCATCAGTCCAGAACTGCGAGATTGTACGCGAACCAGCGGGTCTTACTCCTGAACGAGAAGTCAATGCTGCTCCTGCAAGCGAAGCCTTATATGCGCCTACGCAGATGTAATCACCTCCGTCCGCATCACCGATGAAATGCCCTCCGATTGGAAGCATCGACATCCAAAGGTAATCAACCCCAGACGCGGCATCACGCTTAACTGTGTAGTAAAGCCGGGGAGCAATGACCATCACATGACCCTTTGTTTCATCAAGGGTAGTTCCGTCAGCAAAGACACCTGAGTTGACGGGCGAAAGTTTGGCAGCTTTACCATCGTTGGTAACGAGATAGCGACCGACCATAGACTTGTATTCGTTCCACATACCGGTATTACCGATAACGCCCCATTCTGGACTGCTGGTGCCTTGCTTAATAGGAACACCCCATGCTATCTGACGAAGCAACTGCTCGTCATCGGTGTTCATTGAGTTCATAAAGTTGTCAAGGGTGATTCTGCGGACAGAACCATTTACCTCAACCATCACACCGTTATTCTTCTGAATAGAAGGCACAAGTGTGGCGTTTCCAAGATTCTTTTTAGCCATATTATTGCGTTTGTATTAAGTTGTTAGTGTTAATTCCACTCTGCTTCTGCCACGACTTCAACATCACCCATTTCACCATTACGGTCGGTTTCGGTTGTGGTGACTTGAATTGTGTTGGCATTTGCAGTCTTGACGACTGACCATGTTTTCCTATCCATCACATCCATTCGCCATTTTACACCAGTTGGCGTGATTTCTTGATTTGAGCCATCGGGCAGGAAGCGAACTATCTTCGCCTTGACTGTTACAGGGCTACCGGTATCAACATCCTTTTGTGTAGAAGAAATGAAGCAGATAACTTGATAGTCATCCGATGTGTCGATAATGCGTATTCCGGCTCTGAATACTGGGGTTGTGCTGGAAGAATCCTTATAAAATTCAGCGATAAACAACTGAGTGCCGTCAACATCCGCATTTGTGACAGTGATGGACTTCATACCGTTCTTAGCACTCCAAAGGGTGTTATCCCTATACCATTTCACATAATAGTTGGTCAGTTCCGATGCACCAAGCCATAACTTAGTGGAAAGCACGGTTGAAGTGATGTCGGATGTAAGCTGCTCGGTGGTTGCGTTTACATAACCGGCATAAGAAGTAGCACCGACAGTCTGAATAAGCACATCGATGGATTTTTGCAGGTTGTATTCCGTACCGCCTACGGTTGCCACGCAAGAATAAGAAAGCGTATCGTTGGCGATATTAGTTGAACTTGCAAGGTTCTTAACGATTCGTAATGCCCCGGTGGTTGTGTTCATCTTGAACACTCCCGTACTGTCAAGCCGATACCCATCCGCATCAGTTGTACTATTAAAATTAAGGGTGACTCCGTTGTATTGCCATTGGTGGAATGACAAAGCCACAGATGCGCCTCTTGCAGATGTCACATTGGGAACGATGATAGGTTGGTTGGCTGCAACCGTCCAATCAGGAGATACTGTGCCTGACTTGTCATCCACACCTTGATAGAGGGGGATGCCATTGGCGATTTCAAGCGAAATAAAGAATGTATCACCATTCCTTAATCGCTTAATTGTAATACTACCTTGTGCGCTGTAAGACATATTATTTCAGATTTATTTATTGTTGATAAAAGCAAGTGCATCATACTGGTCGCACACTACGCCATTCAATTTATCAGCACGTTCTTTAAGTGTACCGGAAATACAAACCGAGTTCATCAATTCCTTTTCATTGATACACATCATATCCCCATTACATACATGGGTTTCAACTTGGAATCCGTAGTTAACGGCCTTTGTTTTGTCTGCAATTATGTAATTCATCAGTTGAAAATTAAATCGTTACCATTCTCATCCGTAAAGATGTCATTGTTTTCATCGGTTGCAATGCAGTGTGCTTCCTTGAGTTCTGACATAGTATGCAGTTCAATCCACGAATCGTTGTAAGACGAGCCTATTCCGGTCAATGAAAGAAGAAACTGTGTTACATCACCCTCATTCAGAAGCACATTGGTTTTAGCGTAGGTATCAGCATACCAAAGAATCCTGATAAGGCTACCCGGACAATCCACAACGTTTCCGTCATAATCCACCATAACCTCGTCATAGCGCATCGTGTCAAATGGGCTAATGTCTGTTCCGTTTGTCATTCGGATTGTGTATCGTGGATTCAGACGATTGACCGAGAACTGAACCATTGCCACTTCTCTATTTTCCGCATAGGCCCGAATCACATAATCAGATTTATGAATCAGACGTAAGTCTAATGTTATCTGAGTGGGTGCAATAGCGATTACTTCATCTTCTCCTGCGGTCAATTCAGTGAATGATGTAGCGGTATTCACTCGGAATAATTTTATGTTATATCCTGTTGTTATGACTTTATCACCACTGTATAAGGATACCGGGATAACGCGGTTATAGGCGTTTTCATCCGTTGCGGCTGTCTGCGCTGATGATGATGCTGTCTGCAATCCGTGGGATGTCTTATATTCATAGAGGAAAAGCTTATCCTTGAAAGGATTGTATTGGATAATCATATCGTCACCTATGCCAAGTGAATACATATTCTGCGACTTGTCAGAGCATGATAACACAATAGGCTCGGTCTTGATAGGAATGTTAACGCCTAATCGATTGTCTGCAAGGACTCCCTCAAAATGCAATGATACCTGTTCACCCGGTGAGAAGTTGCGCATTACTGAAAGCGCACCACGTAGTGAGCCGGTCTGATTGATAGAATAAAGATTTTCCCATTCAGGAAGCGTGGAAATGTCTTCACCATTGGCAAACCACTTCATATCAGCAAGAGCGTGATTTGAATGTGGGTCGCCCCAACTATTATCTGCGGCACTTGCCACTACTTGAGGAAGAATCACTGTTGGTGAAAGTGCGCGATTAGGCTCATACTGATTTGTAAAGCCATTATATACTTGCACCACCGGACTGTTAGGGGTGATGTTGACCACCGAAACAGCCACGTTAAGAGGTGCATAGTCTATTCTTATTCTTTTTTTTGATATTTCCATTATGGTGCTGCTATTAGTTGAGCCTGCGCCACATCATCCCCGTCAATTTTTGCAACCATCGTGAATAAGGTGCTGATTGAGTTCGGATTTGTACCGAGGTCGTTATCTGTATCTGTGTATGTAAGGGTTATTGTTCCGTCAAAATCCTTTACCTTTTGTTTAAGCTGCCAAGCAGCATCATTCACAGCCTCACCGCTATCGCGTGTAATAGTCCAATCGGTTATCTGGTCGGTTATTTCTTTCCACCCTTGATAGACCCGACACGTTACTTCCATTGATTCGCCATAAGCAAGGAAGCCGTCACCATTTGTCGTAATTTCCATTCGGATGGGAA
Organism: Paramuribaculum intestinale; assembly: GCF_030759015.1. Taxonomy (GTDB): domain Bacteria; phylum Bacteroidota; class Bacteroidia; order Bacteroidales; family Muribaculaceae; genus Paramuribaculum; species Paramuribaculum intestinale. Next base: position 1,932,413 of record NZ_CP098825.1, read on the forward strand.
GCACTTGAGTTTGTTCTATGACACCAGTCATATAGATGTTATTCAGATATGCAGAATAACCGGTCATAAACAATCCGAATACGGAGAGATTACTCAAGTCACCAAACTGCGCACCGATATTGTTGGCGGTAAATTCCCAATCATTCACGCCTTTAAGATAGCGTTCATAAGTCCGGGTAGAATATCGGGATGTCTGACGGTTGGTATCGGTGAAGTTTCCATAACCTACAAAGTGCATAGCCTCACAAGGATGAAACTTCATCTTCCATCTATCCGACACCGCACGGAGCATATAGCGAAATTTGCTATTGCGACCAGTTTCTAAAATGTCGGTGATTCTGAAATATGCAGTATAGAAGCCGGCAAAATGAAAATTTCCAATGGAATCATCATAGTCTGCCGTTGAGTTGTTTGATTGTGTATATCCGTCGTGGAAAATACCCATGCAGATGTCATCAATCGCAACAGTACCGATTTCTCCATCCTCAAGATGAAGAATGACAGTACCGGTCATCAATGGATTGCCATCTGAATCAAGGTCAGGTATGCACTGTTCTACGATACCACCACCGGGAGCGTTCCACTTGTTGCCAATCTGAATCTCAACACGGTTATAGCGTAGTTCAGGAACCTCAAGGAATCTGCGAAGAGAAAGACTTTCAAGCCAGCCATTGCCATCTTCATCTACCATTCCACCAAAGCCCGTAAGACCATCCGCAAAACTATCACCGAACTGCACACCTTTCTCTCCTGTCAGCTTTCCACCGACATTCAAGGGATATGGTGTACGGTCAGCTTTCGTCTTACTAAGAAATTCCTTCAATGAACGAAGCGAAGAAAAGGCATTGCGATTGGTTGGAGTCGTTGTGTCGTTTGTTGTAATCAGATACACCGTGCTTCCACCTCCACCATTACCTCCACCTACAAAAGTCTGTCCTTTCAAGGTCAATGATTCAATGGTATCTTCCAACGCGCCTAATCGTGATGTAGAAAGGGTTTCACCTACTGTGATTATGGGCGAGTCATAAGGATAATCAAGCTGACATTCATACCCCACAATGCGAGATTGTCTGCTTCCATTAACGAAGTAAGCATCACTAATCAGATTCACACAGTCGCCAAGACCAAATGGGAAATAATAGCCGGTAGGTGTTTCTCCTTGCTCTTTCATCCAATCCGACATCATCGTACAAGGATAGCTATTGGGGTCAACTTTCGTTTTCGCTATATATTCCTCAGTACGTTTAAGTAGTTCCTGCTCGGCATCTTCAATAAGTCCCAATGACGCTATTTTAGTGGCATCCCATCCATAAAGGACGTATTTATCACCAACTTGTGGCAATAGAACCGTATCGGGGAGCTTTCTTCCGTAATCTTCATTTGCCACAATCTCCCAAAGTTGCGCATCAGGATTCCAAGAACCATCTGATAATTTTTCAGACACTCCGAGGGGATTAAACATCACGCCAAAATCCAATCCGTTCAATTTACCAGACTGAAAAATGATGTGAAGTTCCTCATTCTCAAGAATGTAATCCTGCGAAAACTGAATATGGTTATCCTTGAATCGATAGAATGTTTCCGTGTTTGTCGTACCATCATCGTTTGTGACAGTATCGGTATATGTGCTTACAGAGTCAATCGTTCCGTCAGTCCGTGGATATATGTCATCAAAGACCACCACCTGCTCCACTGCTGCCTCAGTCGGCATATTGGGATAAGCATCCACATAGGGAGTTCCGACAGGGAGCATAAGTCGTTTCTGCACGATGCCATTGACAACCACGGTTTCATCAACGGGGCGATAGTTTACGGGAATATTCCGCGTTGAGCCAAAAGCATAGATTCTGGTGGCGTAAACATTCTTATTGCCTGAACTTGATATGTCAGCCACATTCACGCCTTGCTCAAAGTCAATCGGTGTGCCAATTTCACATCTGCCAAAATAAATCACATGGTCTTCAATCCACCATTCACACTCCCACGCTTCCGCCATCATATTAAGGGCGGTTATCATATCCGTATTGTTGTAGGTCAGAAGTTTTGCTGACTGCGTGACCGTGCTATCTATTGAAAAGATAAACTCCTGCTCGTTGTACTTATATCCTAATGCTTTAAGATTGCGCACAAATACGCCTAAATGCACATCAAGGGTTGCAGTAAGACTCCACGAAGCCTCGCGACCACCGGTTTCAGGGGTGTACTTGAAAATCTTATTTCGCCATTTACAATAATAGGCTTCAAGTTCTAATTCATAATCATAGCCCCCGGTTGATTTGTTGTAAGTGGGATTATACAACTCAACCAATTCAAAGCGGCCAAAACCCGGCACATCGCACCAATCGCCCAACTGAAAGTAAATAGGCTTGCTAACGCTGAATTTAAGCAAAACATAATCAGACCCCATCAACTCTACGACCCTTTTAGAGCCTTTATTGATGGGTGTCTGAAAACGTATCTCGTTTGCGGTATCGTATATCGTTAGCATACTGCAAAAGACGCAAAAGAAAAGCGAAGTAACCCAAATGTTACCTCGCTTAATCGCTACCTTTGAAAAGTAGTCGTAATTTCGCCCAATGTCAGGGCGAAGCATAGGTTAAACCCCATGACTTTTATGTAATCAATAACCCATTGCGTAAGACCGGTGACGGCTATTCCGTACCCAGCCCACATAAGGCATAAAGCGCAAGTTTGAATAATAGCATCCATCATCTTGCTTGATGAACTCGCCATACATTTTCAGTTTATCGCCTTGCAAAAAGGCAAATTTTGAATAGCCAATGACCTTTGAAACGGCTCTATCCATCTGCATAGACCCATAGCCAAATTTCTCAATAGCCGGGTAGATGATATTCTGAAAAGCGGTTTCGCTATCGGTCATATCCCCCTGCGGTATGATGCTTAGTATTCCGTTGTGTGCGAACCATACATCGCCACGATTAAAGGGGTGACAGTTGGCTCGCTTGATTGAGCCATGTGTCGCAAGGCGAAAATGTATGATGCAAGGCTCTTCATCTGATACCTTTTTCAGTTGTCTTTTGAAACTATCGAAGCTCATCCCCTTATAAAAGGTTGATGGGGATATGAAACCGCAACCGTGGGGATTTGCTTTGTAGGCTGCCTTGATGATGTCGTTTTCTGGCATTTTAACGCCTGCCGGCTTTACTATGATGACGCACATAATGATATTCTTTATTTTGATGTTTAGAAATGCTTGTAGGGGTTTTAATCGGTGTCAGGGGTATGTTTCAACCCCTGACCCTGATTGATGTCTTAAAGGCTTGCAAAGTGGCTTGCACGTGCCTTAAAGAATGACTTCTCCTCTGCGTTGAGAAATGGTATCTCGTCGATGCTTGCTACCGGGGCGGTCAGTCGGTTTTTCTTTGACCAGATGACGAGCTTTCCGCAGAAGCTAACCCAGTTGATGATTTTTTCGTAGTTGGTCGTGCCGGCGTGCTGTCTAAACTCGATGGTCTTGTGACGGCGGTAGCTTTCGGCATTGACTTTGTGGTAGCGGTCGTTGCAGAGGGCACGTCGTATGTCTTCAACCGTCACGGCACTTTCAAGATAGAAGATGTGGTCTTGCAGCGTGTGAGCGTATCCGGCGTTGTCAGCGCGACGCGAGCGGGCCATAAAGGTATCTATGACGGCCTCAAGGTAGGCGTAGTTTACAAACACGTTGCAGTATTGCTTTGCGGTCAGTTTAGATGCACCGATATGCACATGCAGACCGCATGTTTGATTGACGTTTGCGCCGGCGGTGTTAAGCGTCTTGACGGCGTTTTTAAGGGCGTTCTTGCCGTTTACGCCTGCAAGCACCGGCGACACACACTCGATGGGGTCAGTCATGCCGCGCACTGATGCGTCAGTGACAAACTTGAAGTAGTCGTGACCGTCGCGGTGGTTGTAGCCCTCGTATTCGTAGGCCATGCCGGTGTGTTCTGCGGCGGTTCTAATTGCGCCACGGTTGACGAAGCACTCTATCTCAACGCCAAATGTGAAGCGGCCACGGGTAGCGCACTCAACGCCCTCAAGCAAGAGGTCGATTTCGTAGGGTGTAATGCCCAGTTTAGCGAGGGCGGCTTTCTTTGAGTTCTTGCTGGTGTTAGCAGCCTTGATTTCGTTTACTTGTTCGTTAAGAGTCTTCATAACGCTTGGGGTTTTAAGGGGTTTAACTTATTGTGGTTATTGATTACGATGCAAAGTTAAGGTGTTTACTTTAATCTACCAAATTTTTTGGCAAGAAAATTAAAGTAAACGCTTATTTTTAACATTTCTTAATAAAAGTAGATGCTTTAAGTAGGCTTACACCTTATTATAATAATAAAAGAGTTCGCTTTAATGTGGTCTTAATAGCAATAAAAGTAAACGCTTTAAGCCCTATTGGGCGCGTCTGGCGCGTTTCTGATGTTGCGATGATGGATTTAGCCTCTTGATGGTCTTGGCGTGACTATGGCGATTTATTGACCTGTGCGCAGCAGGTCGCCGGCATCCCCTTGAGCAAAAAAGTGTGACCCCGGTAGCGGATGCTTCCGGGGTCACGTTGTAATCAATAACCCAATAAGTCAACAAAAGTATGAAGACCTATTGAGTGCCATCCGTCAGCTTCCCAGCTTTGAATGGCGGTGCAAAGATAGTAAATTCTTTCCACATGGCCATGATAAACGGCTACGCTTCCGCATCAAGACCGTGCTTAATGGTAGATTGCGACACAAGAAGATACTGATGCGCATTGCCCATTGCGGTTTCCGCACGATAAAGGGCATCGATTGCTTCCGACATTTCTTCTGATGCGGTGGCAAGTTCCGCGTCATACTTATTTATCCACGATGCAGCTTTCTGGGCTTCAAGGCGTATGCCCACAATTTTAGGGATAAGCTCGCGGATGTTTGCCATCATTCTATCTTCCTTGTCGATGATTTCTTTTGCTTTCATATCTGGTCTTTGATTAAGTTGATTTTGGATTTAAATGGTCGCCCGGCTGCACGGCTTCAACATACAACCGGGCGACAGTGGGATGATTAGATGAGGCCGCTGTATGCGACAAGTGACTTTGTGACGTTGAGCAGACGGTTCTTTTCCGAGTTGCTTTCGCCCCACCACTTGAGATACTGGTCGCGGTCGCGTGTAAGGGTTTCTACGCGAGCTTTCAGCTCTTTGTTTTCTGCGGTCAGACGTGCGATTTCGCTTTCTGACGATTCTGCGGCTGCGCCGATGATTTCGACTTCCGCACTCTTGTTGGTTGTTTCTGCCATAGTGCAATTATTTATTTGGTTGATGATTTGATTTCAGTGATGATAGCAGATGTTTCAAGCCTCTACCATCTTTGATGCTTGCGCCGGTCGCCCATCCGCTATAAGGGTAAAATGTCACGGTCTTGCCGTTGTGGATAAACTTTATAGATGTGTTATCCTGCGCGGTTATTTCATAGCCGAGGGCGGTGATTTTCTTGATTGCGTGGCGTATGCGTTCTGGCTCTAACGCTTTTTGCCTTTCTTCATCCAGTCGTGCCATCTATCCTTTGATTGAGTCCATCAAGTCAAGATAGACAAGATGCGTATAATGTTCCGTGACTACGCTGTTCATAATTTCTTCTATTGGTTTGCTATTCAGTACCACGAAAAGAAACATGCGGTCTTCATTCCCGACATCATTTATCAAGATGTCATTGTTGACAAACTGATTGCAAGGGATTGACATTTCAATTTCATCCCAGTTGCCTTTGTCGGCACATTTTTCAAGCCAATTCTCAAGGTTGGTTATTGACTTTCTGACTCGTTCCGCAAATTCCGGGTCTGTCTTGACCAATGATGCCAAATGCGGGTCACGGGTCTGCGTCCATGTAAATTTTATAGGTTTCATTTCTGATATTCTTCTGGTAGGTTATTGTAATCACGCCGGTGCATTTCGGGATTGTAAGGCTTTGCTTCGCCTAAATAAAGCCCATCCTCCAGCGTTGTTATAGGTGGCGTTTTGGGGATGAACGCCCAATGTGTTATGGCGTTTGCGAGGTATTCAAATTCATCTTCTAATCCCCACGGCAATAAGCCCTCGTCTTCATTATCCTTGAAATACACAAGGATGTCGAACACTTGAACGTATCGCTTTTCCGGCGGTTCATTCTCGCCCTTATCCATAAGGTAGATGACGAGATATTGCCCGGATTTGGGCGGTGCTTCTTCGTACACGTCGTGCCATTGATTATTGAATAGCCACGATGCGCCGGCGTTAAACGCGGATTTCAGTAGGTCGGTACGCTGTGCGATATAGTAGTCCTTTGCGGCATAATCCGCAGCAGCTTCCGCAGATGATTTACGCTTCGTCATTTCTCTTCGGTTTTGGGGCGATGAAACATGTTCCGCAGTTTGTCTTCAAGGTTAGGCCATACGCGCAGCATCTCGTTAAAGTATTCTTCCGATACGAATAGCGTTTTGCCATTGATGATTTTGTTGTAGTCTTCGCGCCAGCGGTCAGGCACTGAATAGACGTAATAGCCGTAGGTGTTATCAAAATCATCATCGTAAGTCTTGATGAAATTGGGGTGTCCCATTATCTTGTCTTCGCCATAGCCTGTGTTGCGGTTTGCGCCGCCTACGCGGGTAAGTACGACGATGGTATCTTCTTCCCCTACGAAGCAATCCCTGAATCTGGGATATTCATCCGGGTGCTTGCCGAGCATTGGCAAGATGAAAAACGTGGCGGGATTAACGCCATTTATAAGGTTGTATAAGCTCATGTTTACTTGATTATTTCGTTTACTTTCTTTGCGATAGCGTCGCAGATGCTTTGCTTGACTGCATCGCCATCCGGGGTGTCGATTTCTATGTCATAGACGTAGCCGGTTTCATTCCGCATTTCGTCAAACGATGGGTAGCATACCGGGTCAGTCCAATATTCAGTCCACTCGCGGTATTCCCACGATAGCTCAAACTTGTATGATATGCCGTATTCATCATTCGGCTCGTCCAGTTCTAAATAGTCATCGCTATCATAGCTTCCGCTTGTCCAGTATTCGCCGTATTCAGCCGAGGGGTCATCGCTTGGCTGAATATTGGCTATCCGCTTATTCATTTCATCGACCATCTTATCGACAATCAAGTCAATAAGGGTGTCGCTGATTTCCACGCGGTCAACGTCTTGCTGTATGTCGGTCTGCGGTTCAGTCATTTTGCTCTGTCTGTGTCTTTTTGTTGTGGCTTGCCTTATGCTCCTTGTATTCGCGCACACTTGGCACGTACATGAGGCAATAGGTTGTGCATGTCATTACGGCGAAGCAGATAGTTACGAACAGTGGCCCGCCGGTAAAGAGGCCGCGTAGTGCCATGTATAACGCCCATAAAGCGAGGGCGGCTGAGAATACGATTTGGCCTACATAGAAGATGTTAGCGATTATTTTCATTGTCTTATTGGTGTTATTGATTACGTTTGATGTTTGGGGTTGGGGATGCCGTGGCTGACAGCATCCCCGGTTTGATGTCTTATGCGTTAGCGATGCGCACGAGGTTTGCTTTCTTAAAGCATCTCCATTCCCCTTTCTCGGTGTCGAAGTATGTTTGAACTGTGTCGTTGGCACGTCTGCCAGTGCCTTGTGTAGCCGGCAGGAGATTCTCCTTTAATGTGCCGTAAGCCTCGCGCAGCGTACTATCCACTTTCAGAAAGTAGAATTTCACGATGCCGCCGTGCATAGCGTTTTTCAGCTTGTAGTTGCGCCATGCGGTTTTCATAGCCTCTGCCATAGTGAAGCCGTTACGCTTTACGAATGACCATGCAAGGGTCATTATATCTTTCAGGTTATTTCTTGTTGTCTTCATACTCCTTATTTATTATTGGGTGAATGACTATCGGTTTCTAATCACATTGCAAAGGTAATGATTTATTTTTACGCTACAAAATAAATGTAATGATTTATTTTTACTTTTAACATTTATTAGCAATTTTATGCTTTTACATAATTATTAGTTAGGTCTAAAATTGTAATGTTATAATTGCACATATCAAATTTTTGTAGTAACTTTGCGTCAAGTTATACCATTACTAATAACTATGGATAGAATTGAAGACATACTAAATGAAAGAGGGCTGTCAAAAACTGCTTTTGCTGAAATGATGGGAACATCGCGGCAAAACGTCAATGCCCTATTAAAGAACCCCACCAGAGCTAAACTGGAGGAGATTGCCGCTGCACTTGGTGTACCAGTTTGGCAACTTTTCGCATCACCGGAAGAAGTAGTTTCACAAGAGTTCATCGCGTTTTTCTATCATAAAGGGAGGACACATACACCGACCACGATGGATGAAGTCATGGATATACTCAAAGCATGGAACAAATCAGAATTTCATAAACTCTGCCAATCTCGATTTTTCACACATCTGGATGAAAATCACTCACAAAACGCAGACATTATGAAGCTACGGAATGATTTGTGCGCCTTACTTAATCTTGATTGTGATGCGGACGCAGGCTTAAATAAAGATTGATACCACAATAAGGATTACTAACCAAAAGCAATATGAATAAATGAGAGCTTTTTCAATTCAACAGCCGTGGGGGTCATTGATATGTGCTGGCATAAAGGATGTGGAAAACCGCAAATGGGCGTTGAAGTCAACACCTATGCGCGTTCTTATTCATGTTGGCGCACGGAAGCACAACATCGACGAAAACACCATGCCGCTGGTATGGGCGAACCCAATAGAAAACGCGCAGAATATGGGAATAATCCCGGCAATCGCAGATATGCCAACGTCTGCCATCGTAGGCGTGGCGACCATAGACCGGTGCGAAGAAGAGAATTTCTCAATCTGGGCGCAAGAGGGCCACGGCGCGGAATATAAATGGGTCATGCGCGATGTGAAGCTATTCAAAAAGCCTATTCTTAATGTCAAGGGCAAACTGGGTATCTTTGACTTGCCTGACATTACGGAAGACAATCTGCCTGAATGTGTGGACGTGCCGCCTATCACACGTGACGGAACACACATGACAATCCCCTTATGCAGCGATTTCATCAATCAGTTGCAGGATGGCGAAGCTGACTCGGTTTTCTTTAATCTGACCAATGATAACCTTGCGCTTTTCGGTACGAAGGCACTTAAACCAAAGAAGACGGAAACAGTAACGTTTGTGTGCGGCGATAAATCCCTTGAAGCCAATGTTGCCCAGTACACCATTGAGCCGGTATGTGAAGCCGACTCAGAAGACCCGATTACGTTCACGGATGCCTTTGACCGCGAATATAGCTGGTATCGCGTCTATATCAGAATTGAATAATAGGTTATGAAAGACAAGGAAATGCGTAAGGCTTATGATAAAGCCATCCGACAATGGGTAAAGGCCGACAGCGCGTTGCAGGTGTTTGCCTCGCATATTGTCTTTAGGGGTTTGGTGAGTTCTTGCCGACTATTGGCTATGTATCCGAGGGTTGTATCAGTATAGCGTATGATTGCTCGGAAATAGATGCCGAAGTAGCTATTGGAATCATGGAAGCAAAAGGATTTATCGCGCCTGACGATTTCATATCTTGTAGATAATAATCGCTACCAATAGCGATAAAGATTGCGCCATAGTGGTCTATTCCACCGTGGCGCATTTCTTTTGTAAACGGATAGGTGGATATTCTCAACAAATTGACCCCCTATGGATTATTTAAATTGACCCCCATTGATAACCTGTGATTTTTGGACAGTTTTTACAGGGGTTGACAATAGGGTCTGGGGGATTCTGATGGCGTGTTGATAATTAAGATTTATTTACAAAAATAATCATTTGATTTTATTCTGCAACTTGCGGATGGACTCTCCGAAGAGCTCTATCCTTATCGAGTGGTGCACGATCCTGTCGAGGATCGCATCGGCGATCGTCTTCTCTCCGATCACGTCATGCCAGTCGCATACGGGAACCTGGGAGGTGATGATGGTGGCCCGTCGTCCGTGCCGGTCCTCGATTATGTCCATCAGTGAGGATCGCGCGGCGGCATCGAAGGGATGTATGCCGAAGTCATCAAGGATGAGAAGGTCGGTACGCTCGATCCTTTTCAGTTCGGTAAGAATCGTGCCTTTTGCCTTTGCGGCCTTCAGCTGGCCCATCAGGCGTGCTGTGCTGGCGTATAGCACGCGCATCCCTTTCTGGCATGCCCGGTAGCCCAGAGCGGTTGCTATGTAGCTTTTGCCGGTGCCGGCACTGCCGGTGATGAAGATGTCGCGTGGCTCGGTGACGAAGGTCATCTCGGAGAGCCGCATCAGCAGGTTCCGGTCAAGGCCGCGCTCAAGGGAGTAGTCTATCTCCTCGATTGAGGCGCGGTAACGGAACGAGGCCTGTTTCTGCAGGCGCTGTATAAGCCGGTTGGTGCGGTCGTCCCATTCATTTTCCACGAGCCACGCCACGAACTGGTCTGTTGTCATGCCTTCGCTTTTGAACGATTCCATTGATGTGCGGAAGGCCGCGTGCATGCCCAGCAGCCGCATCTGCGACATCCGGGCGAGTGTCTGTTGGTTCATTTCCATTGTTGTATGTATTGTTGGATTGATATGTTACCTGAAGTATTCCTTCCCGCGTATGTTTGCATGCCGGGGCATCTGGGCGCTCTCCTCGCACTCTTGACCGGGAAGGGTGTCGTCATCGAGGCAGTCATGACGGCTGCGCAGTATCGAGTCGACGGCGCTGTAGTTGTAGAGTCCGGAGGATGCGGCCCTGCGGCAGGCCCTGACCAGGCGGTCGTTGCCGACCCTGGATGCGAACGACAGTATGCCCTTGCAGGATTTGTAGGCCTGTTCGGGATGGGTCTTTGACTCTATGACATGCCGCAGGAAGTCCTCTACGTCGGCATGTATGCGTGCCCCCTGCCTCAGGAAGCCCTCGACGCTCCATCCGCTCAGGTCCCGGTGGGCCGAGGCAAGGTGATTCGGCTCCGTGGTATACCCGTACGGGCGCCATCCTCTGGGATGTACGGCCACGCGGTCTCCGCCGCAGTATATCTCAACCGTACGTGAGTCATACAGTATGTTGACCTTGCGGCCGATAAGACGGTGGGGCACGCTGTAGTAGTGGCGGTCAAGGCGTACGTGCCCGTTGCGCTGTACCGTGGCGGTATGCCGTTCCTTCAGCTCGAACCTTATGGGATTTAACGGGCGCAGGTACATGCGCTCCAGATCCTCGAACTGCTCGCGGCGGCTGTAAGGGCGTCCGCTCATGCGGGCGTTGTTGTGAAGCTCCAGCGCCGTACGGATAGCGGCGTTCAGCGACACAAGATCATGATGAGTGCGCTGTCGCACCAACGGGTAGATGCTGCGGTAGATGAGCTTGACGGCGCCCTCCACCAGGGCCTTGTCGCGCGGCTTGCGCACGCGTGCCGGTATGACTGCGCAACCGTGATGCTCGGCGAAGGCCGCGTAATCCTCATTGAGCTCCGCCTCGTAACGGCTTGCCTTCTTTACGGCAGCCTTGAGATTGTCTGGCACGATGGCCGCCGGTGCCCCGCCATAAAAATGAAGCGCATTCTCACAGCACCGTATGAAGTCCTCCTTGCGCTGGCTCATCACGGCCTCAACATATGTAAGCTGTGAGCAAGGCAGTATGGCCACGAACACCTCCACGGCGATGATCCCGCCGCTGTCACGGTCGACCAGCTCCAGACGGTCGCCTGCGTAATCGACATACATCTTGTCGCCGGCCTTGTGTTCCAGATGCGCTATAGGGTGCATCTGCGCCACATACAGACGCATCAGACGGCTGAACGTCGACCGGGAATAGCCTCCCGGGTGACTCCCGATATAGTCGTCATACAGCTTCTGCCGCGTCATACCTCTCTTTTTCAGACGTCTGACATAATCAGGCATAAGTCCCATAAGCTCCTGATGGCGGCTTGACACGGGTTCCGAACCGACCGCTCTCACTCCGAAAATCTCATTCAGATCCGGATCCTCCAGTTTCAGAAGATCCTCGATGCCACGGTTCAGCTCCATAAACCGCCGGAGGTATTTACGCACCGTGTTGCGCGCTATGCCCGTCAGGTTGCTGATACTCTTGGCTCCGTTGCCGTTGGCGTGGCATCGGAGCACCTGTCTTAATTTGTTCATGCTCAGTTTTCGATTTGCCATCAGTCGTATGTTTAATATTATTTAACATACAATATAGCTCAAAAACTCCTTTTGCCAACTCCCGTAAAGTCTTTTTCCGGGGGGTAATTTGCTTGACCGGACGGGGGTCAATTTAAATGATTTTCCGGGGGTCAATTTATCTGGTCAACCGGGGGGCAAATTCACTGAGTTTTTCCACCATGTAAACCGGGGAATAAACTTGTAGGCTATTAGCAATATTCCTAATCCTGATAAAGTCGGCTGCGCTGAAGTTTAATTCTCTGCTATGGTTGGCTATTTTGCAATGTAGGTATGCCGCTGATTTTTTAATATTGTCAATATAGCGATATAAGATTTTATCAATCAATGATACCCAGTTGGAATGACATCCACCAGCAAGCTCAACCTTGATTGACTGAGCTTGTCGGTAAATGTCATCTATGGATTTCTTGCGTAAAGTCATCATGTGAATTTCAGCCCGGATAGGGTGATTGCGTTGATACGTCGTTTCCAGCCCTTGATGAATTTCTTCTGGCTCGGCTTTCTGCGCACGATGCCATCCACGAAATTGATGCGGGCTTCGTAAATCTTCGTGAATAGTTCCGCTTCGTTGGCTGCGTTGACTGCGGCTATCGTCTTTGGGCCGACAATTCCGTCCTGTGTCACGCCGAGAAGCCTCTGCGGTATCTTGATGCCGTTCACGCCGCTTGCCCACACCCAATCGACGAGGTTGTTCGCAAGGGCTTGGCTTTTGATTTCATCGGCTTTCCATCTGTCCCAGAAAAGCGTCTTGAGTACGTCGCGCCAACGCTTGTATGTGATGTTACGCAGGCTGAACACCGTAGGTACGGGATAGCCTTTCCGCTTGCAGTACGCCTTGTAGGTCGCTATCGTGATACCGCACATGGTCGCGCCGCCGGCATCGTCGGGGTCATTTGCGAAGCCCGTCTTTTTCGCCTGCTCAAATATCTGTTCGGGAGGAAGTGAAAGATAGCGTTTGTTTACGCCGGCTTCAAAGTAAAGGATGAACGGGATGATTTCTTCAATCTTTGCCATATTCTTGTAGTGTTAGGGTTGGTTATTTACCGCCGCCAAGTGCGCCTCTGACACCGCTTGACTTTCCGCGTAGTGCAAGATGCGCGTTTCGGTCATCCATCATCTTGTCGTAATCATTATACGACCTCACGCGCCCAAGGTCAATCTTCCTGTCAGCGTTGTAAGCCCGCATGACACCGGCAAGACTGCCCGGCAGCGTCATCGCCACGACATGAGAGGGTCTGCGCATACCGGGATTGGCCTGCGCCGTGCGTTGGAAAACAGGATTATATTGCGGGTCAAAGGTCATTTTGCCGTGAGCCTTTGCGCCGAATCTTCCGTACATGTTGTGAAGTGAACTGCGGCCATCCGAGAAAGCATAACAATCCAGTTTGCGACCACCATTAGCGACCGCAAACGGTATGATTTTTGCCATTGCGCCTCGTTTTCCGCTGGTGGAGAATACAGACACTACATCCCCATCGCGTTTTATCGCTACACCTGTCTTTCCGTCCGGAGTAAGAAAGCATCGCATCCGCTTGTATTCGCTTTTGCTATGCAGGTCAACCATCCAGCCGTTCCTGCCTTGCGATGCCTTGCCGCGTCTTATAGCCTTTGTAAAAGCCGACGCGGATACGCGGTACATCGGCTCTTCAAGGTGAGGTACGCCCTTTCCCTTGAGTGCCTTTGTGACTCTCGCGTTATAATCTGTCTTACGTGGCTTTTTAACTCGCTATCAGTCGTAAATACTTACATATTCGACATAATCCTCAATCGACTCGCCATTGCGCAGAAGTTCAAGGATAGTTCCGTCAGAAAGGTTGTCGTAAAACTCCTTTTTGGCATCGCGTCGTGCCTGTTCTTTATCCCAGCCATACTCATCGGCAAGAGCCATGAATTTATCGACCATCGCCTTGCGCGTGGCCATGATGTCTTCATCGCTGAATGTGCGGTACTTGGCCGCGATAACGTCTGCAAGCTGCGCGTAGTCATAATTCTCCGCGTCGTTGCTTTGCAGATATTTCTTCGCATCTTCCGTGGAGATGTTAAGGTTGACCTCCTGCCCGATGGCCTCGTCACTGATAACACGCTTGCCGTCGCCGGTCATGCGTGTCGCCAGTTCAGCCGCGAGCCTGTTGCGAAAATCCGCAACCTCCGCGTCGGTTATGCTGCTTAAAAATCGGTAGTTCATATCTCTGTTGTCAGTGTCTGTATAATATGCAAAGTTAAACAAAATTCTTTAATTGCGCAATACTAAATTAAAGAATAAAGTTAAATTTTTGCGTTAATCTTCATCATCGCCAAATTCCAATTTGTTTACAAATTCTTCGCCGTTGATGTACTTGGCCATAGGGTCGAAGCCGTAATCTTCCATGAAGCGGACTTTCTCGCTCGGTGTCTTGAAGCTGATGACTACATAGGACAACATGCCGCCGTCCTTGTTCACGTCGTTCTGACTTGCGATGCGGTCTTTGATTTTCTGCACTTCGTTGTGGCGGGCTATCTGGTTGGCCTCGCTATCCTGATAAAAATCCGCGCTGCGGTCGAGCTTGTGATTCTCGCCGCTTTCCTTTGTCATTTCATCGTGGATTGCAAGGTCTTCACGCTCGCCGACAACATCGCCCTTTGACCAGTCTTTGCTTTCCGTGGGTTCGCCCGGCGCGTCAGCATCGCCGCCATCCGTGGCATCTTCGCCATCGTCGCCGAACATGTCGCCCATATCATAGTCGCCGAAATCGCCAAGACCGAGGAGCTGCATATCGGTATCGTCGAAGCCGGCATTGGTATAGTCTATTCCTTGAAGAAGCTCGCGCAGCATATCATCGTCGTATGTACCCTGCACGGCTCGGTTGTTCATAAAGAGGTTCTGCTCTTTTTCCGTCTTATCGTCAAAGTCAACGACCTCAACACGAAATTCGTAATCGTTTGCGCCCGTTTCCGCATCGTAGCGGTTAACGGCATCCATGATGCTTACTTTCTGATGACCGGATACAAGATTGCCGGAGCGCATGTTCCAGACCACGCCACCCAGCAGGCCGACGGTCTGTAAATTTTTCTTGAGCTTTTTTCGCGCCTCGTCACTGATGGTACGTGGATTGTAGGAAGCAAAATTGATTTCGCTTCGCTTGACGGTGCGCTGTTCTGCCTGTTTGATTTTGTTCGGCTTCATACTTCGTCTGATTCTTCTGATTCGGTTTCTATGCGCTTGATTATTTCCATGACCTCTTTCTCCTGACCGTATGGCAGTATGCCGTTTTCATAGTCGAAGATGAGTTTTTCGCAAAAGGGAAATTCGCGGATGGTGCGCTCGTAGTCGAGGGGGAAACGTTTCCGAAGCACAAGCAAGGAGCGCAAGTCGATGCCAAAGCCCTGACTTACATCTTTGGGGTTATAGACAAAGGGCTTGATAAGATTCCGCATTTCGATATAGCGAAGCACCTCCTTGTTCGTCCAGACGGCAAGGGGGTAAACCATTCCTTTGTCGGTCATGTACGTGCCGTTGCGCTTCTTGAAAGTCAAAAGGCGCATACGCTTCATGTAGCCGTCAACGCCTTTCATTCCGCTGAACGCCCATTTGATGCCGGTTTCCTGTCTGACCTCCTCCTCAAGCTCGCCTACCTTTCGGGGCTTGATGCTTGGGTCGCCCTCGCCATCCTGAAAGAATCCGAAGCGGTCGTAATAGTCGCGCTGATAGTGCTGAATCTGGCGAACCTCAACGTTGGGGTATTTCCGTACCGCCCATTGCAGATAGGGCTTCACATGGTCAAGACCCGGCACGAGCCACATGTAATAGCAGATAACCTTTTTGAAAACCGGGGCTAACATATCAAGCAAAGCGATGCCGTCCTTTCCGCCGGCTGAATAATATAAAACGGCAGTATCCGTCTGTTGACGGATACGCCGAATTATTGACATGGTTTCTGCGTACTTGTTTACATTCTGCGTTGCCATGATTTAGGGTTTAGCCGGTTGTTCCACCAGCGGCGCGGATTTGGTCAGCAAAGGCTGCGCGGAGGTCAGCGCGACGCTGTTCACGATTTCCGAGCTGGCTACGACCAGCAACTACGCCCGCAGGGGTGCGACGGGCTACGAGTCGGCCACCGGCACCGGCACCGTTCATGTTCCGACGGGGGCCATAGTTGTTATCAATTCTACGTCTAACTCACTTATAGTGTTAAAGGGTTAATGATTATTCGTTGATGTTGGCGGTTTCAAGAACCTTTCCGAGGGTGTACCATACCTGACAAACATAGTACACTTCGCCATTCTCTTCAAAGGTCAAATCATTGCCGTCTTCGTCGGTCAGTACGACAAATTCAGCCGATACGACCTCCACGGTCAGACGGGGCGCATCCTTGCGGCGACCATTGATAAGGGTGAGGGCATCGTAGTGAACCGGTGTTACAACCGTGATGGCTTCGCCGTTTTCATCAGTCTTGTCTTCTTCGATGACATACTTCTTGGCGTTATTGGGATACACGTTCCGATGCTCGACTTTCTGCTCGCCTTTCAGAATTGCCTGAAAGCACTTTTTGTCAATTTGTAGGGTTAACTTTTTCATTGATTTTGTTTGTAAGTGATTTTATTTGTAGCGGGTGTCGGACTCGAACCGACGACCTCCAGCAAGTTAAACTGGCGAGCTTCCAACTGCTCCAACCCGCGATGTTTTACGATGCTAAATTACTGTTATTTCCGCATCGCAAAACATTTCGGTGTCGTTCTCTTACGACCTATTACACAAAGTCGTAAATAGGTCTTTTTCCGTCAGTCATCCCAAACAGCGAGGGTTGTCAGACCGATGCCTTTGCACTTGATTCCCTTGTCGATAAATTCAAGCATCGCGGCAAATGCCTCTTCAAAGCTATTGTATTTAATCGTTCTCATGGTTCTGCTGCTTAATCGTTGGGGTGATGTTTGGCGATATACCGCGCCGTGGCTTTATTGACCTCGTTGTCAATTCGCCATTGCGGTGCGTTGGCTTCTTCGCCCTCGCCGATGATATTGTCGATGATGCCGGCAAGTTCATCCATCTGCGCCTCGGTCATCCATTCCGGTAGTTCCTGACTTGTTGCCATAGCTTT
Organism: Paramuribaculum intestinale; assembly: GCF_030759015.1. Classification (GTDB taxonomy): domain Bacteria; phylum Bacteroidota; class Bacteroidia; order Bacteroidales; family Muribaculaceae; genus Paramuribaculum; species Paramuribaculum intestinale. The sequence goes on from NZ_CP098825.1 coordinate 1,949,605, forward strand.
CGGATTTTATTTGTTGGGGATTGTGATTGTGTTTACACTGCCATCGCGGTGCGTGATTTCAACCGCCTCCAAATCTTTGCAGTCAGTTATGGGGCAAAGTGGCTCTTCGTAGTCAGCCGTCAAGAGATAGATTGCGCTAATGTCGTTGCTATCTTCTAATTCTATATTGCCGTAGCGACGGCCATTCTGGTCTTCATACACGCGATAGCTCCAGTCGTTAACGCCGATATATTTAAGTTTGAGTATCATTGCTTTTGTGGGTGTTAGGGCGGGCAAGCCATGCCATCTAATGACCGGCTCGCCCGTCGATGTTGTTTAGTATGCCATTTCGTTTTCGCGTTTCACTTGAGCAAGTGTGGTCTTGCCGTTGTTGAAATACATGTCGCGTTCAACGCGCAAGCCAAAGCGACCGCGCACGTTTTGAAGCTGCGATAGTGTGAAGTAGCCAAGCTCGCTATCCAAGCCCTCTACATAGCCAAAGAACATGTAGTCGCCGTTGGCCTGCTTTTCTGCTTCTGTGACGTACCATGTGAAGCCGCTACCCGGCAGAAAGAATTTTGCGATTACTACCGCATCGTTGCCTTTGCCATCCTGCGAATACATGGGATATTTTGCAAAGGTCTTTTCAAGTGCTTTTGTTATCAGTTTCATGCCTTTTACTTTTATTGGTGTTATTGATTACGATGCAAAGTTAAAGTAAATAATTTAATCCACCAAATAACAATATAAGTTTTTGCTTTGTCTTAACACTATTTAACATAGTGAATACTTTAATTGTATTCCTCTTTTGTTAACTTTGCAAACAGTTTACTTTAACCCGAAAAATAGGAAATGGAGAACAGAATCAGAGAGCGCATCATTGAAGCCGGTGTGACGCAGAAAGACCTTGCGGAAAGACTGGGCATGACCACCGTAGGTCTTAATCAGCTTATCCGTGGCACGATGCCCAAAGTTGAAACCTTTGTGAAGATTGCCGAAGCCCTCGGTGTTCCGGCATGGAGTCTGCTCTTGTCAGATGAAGAGCTTGACGCTATCCGTGCCACCGCGCCGAATAAAGAAAGACCTGCGGACGAGTTCCTTTGCCCCAAATGCGGAGCGCAGCTTAAAGTTGTTCCCGTCGATGGAGAATAAGTTTGAAAAGGCACTGATGGATTACGGCAGTCAGATTTTGACCGTCATTTTCCAATACGCCTTATCCACTGAACGATACGAGGATTGCGCCGTCATTAAGGGACTTTTTGACAAGTATCATCTTGACCTTAATCAAAGCATGGAAGAATATCAGTCGTACTTCTGGCGACTGGGTATGTCGGGGCGCACCGCTATCGCCAATATGGATGCTTATCTTTCCGAGGCGTTAGCGATGGTAGGCTATCCGGCAGATGCTATCAAGATGCCGGCGTATTCCGCTATTTAGTCAGTAACAATGAGTTTATCTTCAAGAGTATTCAGAACCTCTTGGAAAATAAGGTCAACGTCGCGTCTGAAATCCGCATAAGCGTGATATTGCACGATAAGACCCGCGCAGTTGTCGGATATTGGGGTGCTTGTAGTCAAGCCGAACAATTCCGACACTTTTTTTCGTAATCCCATGCGCATCCTGTCGCCGGCGAGTGCTTTCGGCGAATAGAGATACAACACGACCATGAGAAATTTCTTGCGGTTGCGGACGCTTGTGGCTTCATCCGGGCATCCGCGACGTTGGAACACACGTTTGTATGCTTCGTAGATTGCTGGTAGTAGAGCAAGGTCATCAAGAATCGGCTCGCCCAATTCTTTCATTACATCGGAAAGCTCGCTCACTTTTTCTCGCAGCTTCTTCAACGCTGCTACCTTTCCAATGTTGATTTTTGCACTTTCGTTCATCTTGGCAGTAGGGGTGATATTTGGTTTATAATTCCCTTTCTGCGCACACCCTTTAGCCTTTCAAAGCACAAAGTTACGACTTTTTTCTGATAGTACGTTATACGTGCGCGGAAAATAATGTGTAACACCCTCTTTCATGGTAAATTGGCTGATTGAAAATAACAACTCAACAGCCATGCCATATTTAGCATTTGACGTAGATGCGGATTACTCCGAACTGATACGTTTACAACAGGAAATCGCAAAGACCAAGACCCAAATTCAGAATTTTAGGCCGGGGCAGGCCGGCGCGTCGATTGATGCACTGAACAAGAAACTCGCCGAAAGCACGGCGCGTTATCGTCAGCTTGCACAGGCCGCAATGCGCAGTGGTGCGGAAATGGAATTTGGCATCAAGAAAAACCTCAGTGGAATATTTACCGAGGTCAACGGCATACAGGACTTACTGACGCGACCGATGATGGCCGTGGGCGGTCTTGCCGGCGTGTATGGTCTGGGTGAGTTCCTTACCAAAATCACAAGCATACGCGGTCAGTTCCAGCAGATGAACGCATCTATCGAAACGATGATTGGCAAGCGTAAGGGCGAGAAGCTGAACGCCGAATTACAGGAGTTTGCCAAAATATCGCCGCTTGAATTTGCACCTACTGTTTCCACTGCACAGATGATGCTCGGCTTCGGCATCGACGCTGACAAAGTTCCGCGATACTTGCAGGCTATCGGCGATATTGCTATGGGCGATACCCGCCGCTTTCAGTCGCTTTCGCTCGCGTTTTCCCAGATGTCGGCAGCAGGCAAGCTGATGGGTCAGGACTTGATGCAGATGGTAAACGCCGGCTTTCAGCCGTTGCAGGTTATCTCTGAAAAGACCGGCAAGTCTATCGGTGCGCTCAAGGAAGAAATGTCGCAAGGCAAGATTTCAGCCGAGATGGTTCAGCAGGCATTTCTTGACGCTACAAGCGAGGGCGGCAAATACTACAAGATGTCGGAAACGGCATCGAAGACCATACCGGGTGCAATCGCCAAGCTGAATGACTCGATGGACTTGATGTTTAATGACATGGGTCAGAATATGGAGGGTGCGCTTGTGGGCGTTATTGACGCGGCTTCCACTATTGTTGACAATATCGGCAGAATCATTCCGGTACTCGCCACCGCTGCGGCGGCTTTCGGTGTTTACAAGACCTCCGTGATGCTTTCCAATTTCGCAGCCAAGCAATCCGTTATCGACGCTTCAAAGGGCATCGTGGATGGCTTCAATGCCGAACTTGCCAAGATACAGGAAATGCAGAACGCCAAGATGATGGAGGGTTACGACGATGACATACGCAAGGCTCTTGAGGAAGGGTCTATCGACCAGACGTATGCCGACTCAATCCAGCAGGGGCGTTTATGGCAGCAGGAACAGCAGCGCATCGCCGAGAATGAACGCCGTATCGCAGAAGAGGCGCAGAAGACCTATGAAACGCACCTCAAGGACATGCAGACCCAGCGCGAAGAAGCCGGGCGTGGCCTTGATGCCGACATCAACGACTCCAATGCCAACGGAATAATCACGAATGATACCGCTGAACGCTTGCAGAATGAGCGCGACTATGCACAGGCACTCGTTGATACAAAGCAGGCGGCACTTGAAAGCGCGAACATGCAGAAAGCCGCAAGCGACCAACTTGTAGAAGCTGCGGAAAGGCGCGTTGAGTCTGCAAAAGAACTGATGGAGATGGCAGAAGCCGCCGGCGATGCCGACGATAAGAAAGCCGCCGCCGAAGAATACATGGCGACAGTAGAGGAGCAGGCTTCCGCTATAACCGCCCAGCAGTCAGCAGCCGAGGGTATAAACACAGCAGAAAAGGAACTGAATGGCGCGATTACCGCACAGCAAGCCGTGCAGAAACAGACCGCCACAGCCGCCGTCATTGGAGAAACAACCGCAACCACCGCCAATACTGCGGCCACAAACGTAAATACCGCCGCAACCAGTCGCGGCACAATCGTGACCGCACTTGCCACGGCAAAGGATAAAGCATTGACCATCGGAAAGTATGCGCTGACTGCGGCCACCAACGCCTGCAAGAACGCATGGAATAGCCTCAAGGTCGCTTTTATGACCAATCCCTTCGGCATGATAATTACCGCCCTGACAACCGTCATCGGTCTATTTATGTCGTTTAAGGACGAAGCTGAGGAATCATCCGCTATGTCTGAAAGATTTGGCGAATCCACGTTGAAGCTGAAAAACAACATCGATACGCTATACGCCGTAATGAACTCCGTGAACAAGGATAGCCGGGTACACAAGGATGCCGTAGAGGAGCTTATCAAGATGGCGGAAGAATACGGTATCCACATCGACAAGGAAAGGGATAAGATTGAGCAGTTAAATGAAGCCCGTGCGCAGCTTAACCAACTGATTCTGGCAGAGGGCGAAGCACGACAGACCGCCAATCGTCTTGCAACTATTCAGGAAGAAAAGGATGCCGCCACTACATCTTTCAAGGATGAAATGAAAGAAATCATTGAAAACGATTCATCCGGGGAAGCTGCCGAAGTATCCAAGATTATGGCCGACACCATAGCAAGTACGGTGGAAAACAAAAAGGCTGAACTTACTGAAATGGTCAAACTCCTTGAGGATGCTGAAAAGGAATATGCCGCTAATGTAACCTATACCGAGAATGGTCAAAAGATTGAAAACGCAGCCGCTGTAAAGGCACGTCAAGAAATTGCCCGCTTGCAGACGGAAATTGCCCAAACCGCAAACATGGATGCAAAGGCACTGGCGAAACAGATGGGATTTGCCGAGCAGTATGTTCTTGACATCAAGGATACATCCAAACTTGTTTCCGAGCTTATTAACAAAACCAATACGCTTGATAAACTGACCGAGAAGACGCAAGCCCAAGCAAATGCCGCTGCGGATGCCGCTGAACGTGCGGCTGCGGCACAGCCGGAAATTGATTATTCCACCTTTGATTCCAAGAAATTGACCGAGGAGCTGACAAAGGTATCGAAAGAGGTTGATGAAATCAATGCAAAACCGGTCAAACCTTTGGCAGACCCTATCAACATACATGAACTTTTTGAAGCCGCCGAACAAACGGAAGGCAAGATTGGCGATGTCGATGAATCGTCAGCTACGCCGACAACCGACAACACTGCGCTGGATGAAACGTCGGTTAAGGCAGCGCAAGCGGAAGACAAGATGAAAGACGTTGACAACGCCGTAGCCACGCCTTACATTGACACCAAATATCTTGATATTGCACTAAATACACTTGACAAAATCAAGATTACGCTCCGTGATGTGGGCGGTCAGGTCTTGAATACGACCGGCGCAGAACGTCAGACCTTGCAGAATCTTCTTGCCAAGTATGGAAAGAACGGCAAAATCACTCCCGGCACAAAGATGGCAAAAGCCGATTTGGATGCCTATAACGCGATTGTACGGAACGCCCGTCTACGAAGCAATTTCAAGATGGGCGGCAAGAACTACCATCTTAATTCCGAGCAGTCGGCACTATTGCAGCAGTTTATTGACCGTTATGGTACGCAGTTGGGCGAGGGTGCAATGTCTGATGTTGATAAGCGATTGTATCGTCAGTTAAAAAACGACTTAATGGTGGGCGAATACAACCGAAATAAAGGCAATCAGAGTCAGGCTATGCAGTCTATCAAGACCGCCCTTGAAAGCCAGATTCAGAACGCCAAAACAACCGAGGAATTTTCTGAAATCCGCAAGTCCATCAACGCTCAGATGCAAAAGGTTGACCAAAGCAGTGAACTTTATAAGTATTATGAAAAGCAGTTGAAAGCCCTTGATAAAAGGGATAAGACTAAAAAGGATAAGAAAAACGGAAAGGATGACCCCAAGCAGAGAGCCTATGAACTTCGCAAGGCACAGCTTGAGGAAGAGAAGCGCACTACGGAACTTTTACAGGCTGAAAAGAATCGTCAGCGTGAACTTGAAATTGCACAGATGGAGGATAATTCCGAAAAGGAAATAGCCACCATTAAATTCACGTCTGAAAAGAAACGTCAGGCTCTTGAGGCTGAATTGAAAAAGGAAGCGTCCACTCTTGAGAAAAATGCCCTTCAAGAATGGATGAAAGGCGGTAAAGACCGCAAGGAATATCAGTATTATGCTCAATTCTCCGATACCCAGCTTGCTGAAATGCGCAAGCAATATCAGGAACAGGCAAGGGAGAATGTCGGCTATGATACCCAGCTTTCTCTTATCGCCAACAATGAGGCATCTGAATTGCAGAAAATCTATCAGACCGATGTCACTGCGATGCGTGATTATCTTAGGGAGTATGGAACATTTCAGCAGAAGAAGCTTGCCATTGCAGAAGAATATGCTGAAAAGATTCGCAATGCCCAGAATAAGGGTGAAGAATTGACTCTTACGGCCCAACGCGACACGGAAATAAGAAATCTTGAATCAAAGGCTATGACCAGTAAGATTGATTGGTATTCAGTCTTTGATAATGTCGGTGTCATTATGCGTGGTCAGCTTGAGCCACTCTATAAGCAGTTGCAGGAATATGTCAAGTCAGATGCTTTCAGAAAGTCCGGAGCTGACAATCAGCAGACGGTTATCAATGCGATGAAGAATCTTCGTACCCAACTCGGCACAACTGAATCATGGAAAGACCTTTCTTCTGCCCTTGCAGACTATCAGAACGCCCTTAATGAATTAAGGGTTGCGACTGAAAACGATACAAGGGTAAACGAGGAACTTGCAAAGTTGACCGAGGCTAAGAATACGGCTGACATCAATCTTGAAAAGGCAAGAAATAATGCAGATACAACTCCGGCTCAGTTGAAAGAATATACCGATGCCGTTGAAGCCGCTCAAGCAGCGATGGATAATTATGCCGCCACTGTCGTTGCAAACAATCAGGCTATGCAGGAGGCACAGAATCAGGTTCAAAGCAGTGGCACACTATTATCAATGACCGCTAAGAATGTGATGCAACCTGTCAGTGAAATCTATACGTTCCTCAGTGGCGCAGGTCTTTCACAGTTGGCTGAACTATGGGGCGCATTTGACCAACTTAAAGGAGGCATCGATGGACTGAAAGCACTCAAGGATATTGGGAAAGACACAAAGGAACTGAACGACGGCATGGCAGAAGCAGGTGCCGCGATAGCAAAGGAACTGCCGGCAGAACTTACCGAGGGTCTTAGTAAAGCCGGTCTTATCGGTCAGATTATTGCCGCAGTTCTTAAAATCCTTGACATCCTCAAGGATGGTGTGGGTACGCTTATATCTTCCATTCTTGATTCTGTATTCAATGCCATAAGCGGTATTATCGACAATATCCTATCTGGTGAAATCTTCAAACAGATTGGAGAAAGCCTATACAAAGGTATTCTCGGAATATTCAAGTCAGTCTTCACAATGGGTGGTCTGTTTGATTGGTGGGGTAACGGTGAAAGTGATAAGAATCTTGAAAAAGATATTGAACGCCTGACAGCAACCAATGAGGCTCTTCGTAAGGCTGTGGATAACCTTGCTACGGAAATGAGGGAAGCTGCTACTGCCGATATGGGTGACTTGTATCGTCAGCAGAAAGCCGATATTGAGCAGTCAATGAAGAATACCCAAGAAATGATGCAGCGTTCTGGTGCAGCATATTCAAATGGCTTCTTAGGCATTGGTGGTCATAAGTCGTCTAATAACAAAATCAACAAAGGAATGAGCGGTTCTGACTGGTCGCGCATATCCTCCATTGTTGGTAAATCCGTGCAGAGTGCCGGTGACTTCTGGAAACTCACGTCAGAACAGATGGCTAAGATTGCACAGAGCGCACCTGACCTTTACGCCAAAATCAAGGGTCTTGCCGATGATGGCTACAAAGATGCGGCTCAGTTCATGGATGAATACATCGAATACTACAAGGAACTGGAAGAGCTTGAGACCGCTTTCAGGGAGTCGTTGACCGATGTTTCTTTTGATAGCGTCAAGGATGACTTCAAATCCCTGTTGCTTGATATGGAATCCGATTCTAAAGATTTCGCAAGCAACTGGGAAAAGATGATGCAGCAGGCCGTTATCAATAGCCTTATGAACTCCAAATATAATGACCTCTTGAAAAAGTGGTATGAGGGGTTTGCAGATGCTATGAATGATGACAATGGTCTGACCGAAGAAGAGCAAGCCAAACTGAAAAAGGAGTGGGACAGCATCGTAAATAGTGCCATAACTGACCGCGATAGTCTTAAAAAGGCTATGGGATGGGATGCCGGGAGTGCGTATTCGCAGGAGGCATCAAAAGCCGGTGTTACTACCATTACGGAAGATACGGGTCTTGCCATCATTGGCAGGATGACGGCAATGCAGGAAGCTGTGGAATCAATCAAGGCTACCGACAACATTTCTGCAATGACTCTTGCGGACATGACCGATGAACTTATCCAGATTGCAATGGAATATAGCCGTTTCAACGTTCATCAGGATAACATCGAGCGTCAGCTTGCAAAAATCTACATCGAATTGCAGACTATCAGTGAAAACACTGGGGCGATTGTCAAGCCTATTCAGACGATGCAAGCTGACATTGCTGAAATCAAGAAAAATACTAAAAATCTCTAAGCATGAATAAAATACCGGAACTTAAAATCAACAAATATTCTGTATATGATACCTTTGGGGTGCGTATGGGGGATGGTTTTCTTGATGCGCTGACCGAGCCATTGACATTAAAGGAAAATATCGAAAACGAGTCGCGCCTTGAACACGGAAAACGCATCATTGTAGATGCTAATCCAAAGATTGCATCCCGTGAGTTGCTTCTGGATTTTACCATTACCGGTAGTTCCAAAGAAGACTTTCTGCAAAAGAAAAATAGTTTTCTTGCTCTTATGTATAAGGGTGAAATCACGTTGCAAGTACCTCAAGAAAGCCCGGATGTGTATCATCTGATATATCGTGGTAAAGGCACTGATTATGGAATGAATGCACAACGTACATTCTGCCACATGATGCTTAAATTCGTAGAGCCAAATCCTGCTAATCGTACATAAACATACTTTTCCATAACTATAAAGGGCGGTCGGTATTATCCAATCGCCCTTTATTTAATCCTTATCTTTTCTTTGAATATCAATGCGCCTTATGGTTGGTCTGGGATTTACAACACGAACCGTCAATGTAAGTTCCGATGATGGTTTGCCGTAATCAGAATCCTTTATCTCAAGAACAATGACTCCATCCTGAATCATCTTCATCACCATTTCCTCTACCATATCTTTCAGACTTTGGTTAAAGACATATCTTTCTGCCGGTGAAATATTCAGCAGTTTCAATGATTCTGATTCATCATACCTACCTATCCGGTGAAACATATTTTTGATATGTTCCACCTCCTTGTAAGATACAAAATACTTTATTCCAAATTGCTTATATTGCTCATTCAGACCGGGCATAACACCCTTTTCTCTGACTTTTTCCGCTTCTGCGAAAACATCAAGCAGGTTATTTATGAGATTGGGATTGATTGCCATATTTCATTCTTTCTCGTTTATGTTCACGCATCGCCCAAATCAATAGCCTTATCATCACGATAAACATAAGACCCATAAAAGCTATCATAAAATAATCTGTTTCATAGACAGCCTTTAATAAATCTGCGCTCATCTGAATTATTCCGAAGATGATGCCAGCAAGATATAACTTGAAATATTGAATGGTCATATCATTTACTTTTGGCTTATTTCCATATTAAGCATGATACAGTAGTTTGCCATATCAAGCAGAGTATCCTCGATGGTTTCGCCCTCTACAAGGGGAGTGTTTCCCTTAATGATGTTTTTAAGGCGATTGAACTTGTGCATGATAGGAGCGAAGCCGGCAACAACACCAAGCTCGCGCACAGTTTCCCCAAATGAATTGCCATAATCATGGTTCTTAGCGATAAAGATGTCGGTCATTTTGCTAACGGTATTCTTAAACGCCTTTACATCCGGAGATTTGTCGTCATTGACTGATTCTAAATCATTGGAGAAGTCAATGACACGGGGATTATTGTTTTGTTCCATTATGTAGATTTTTGATGATTGTTTCAAGTGCTTTTACCCGGTCTTTCAGACCTTTGTTTTCTTCGGATAGACGGGTATTTTCGGTTGTGAGCTTTTCCACCACCCGTCTATTCTTTTTCGCTTCATTTGCCCTTTTGATAAGTTCATAGACGTATGCCCGGTGTGCCTTGTCTGCAATTAAAGGCTTCGCACCATCGTAGGCATCCATCAACTCATCTATTTCTTCATGCTGACGTTCCGAAAGAGCCTCAAGTCGTTTTATCTTTTCGGCTTGCTGGTCATTCATTCGCAATAGATGTGCGATGTACCGATTACGTTTCTTATCATGTTCCTTATACTTATCGATAAGGTAACGTAGCCTACATTCTTCATTCATAAACTTGATATATTGGATTCCATCGTCATCCATAGCCTAATTGGAGAAAAGTAATTTATACTGGGCGAGTTCTTTCTGAAACATATCAGATTTGTTGTATCCGCAACATTTAAGTTCACAGCAGATACCTCCACGATAAACACATTTCTTTACAAGAAATGGAGCTAAGTCGGGGTCAACTTCTGCAATCTTGGACTTTATAACCTGAAAGATTTCTCTTGTTTCAGGTGAAGCAGTGGTACAAAGACGGAGTTTTGCCATATCAATAAATGCTTGCGCATTTCCAAAAAGCAGAAGATTCACCTTTGTGTAGCGGTCTGAATTTTCTGCAAGCCAATTCAGAATATCACAGGCTTCTTCAATTCTTCCATCTGCGAGCAATTCGTTGACCTCTGCGATACGTTCCTTGAGATGGGGATTACCACCGCCGGGGCGGTCGATACGACAGGTTAATTGGTAAGGCTGTGAACCCACATGATGACGGATGAAATGGGTGCTTACAAAAAGAGGGATATTGTAACATTCCACCGTGAAGATTTGTGTCCTTATGATGGAGTGTTCCGTTTTGTAGGCACGTTTCAGGGTTATCTTACTTTCGTGACCGGATGTAAAACTGGCGGCAAGCTGAACAAGCTCCACGCCGGTATGCTTCTTGACAATGATATTGGGTTTATTTTCCATTTTTGATGATTTTTTCTTTAAGTGACCACGTGCGCATTGCACCAAGTCTTGCAAGCTGAAATTGCTCCTCTAAATACAATTTCCGTTCACTGCAATGATAGTGTATGTTTGACGGTTGCGATTCTATTTTAGGCCAGCACTCGCCATCCCATGACGCGGCATAGCTGATAAGACCCCATCTGTGTCCGGGGTCAACTTCTGCAAGTTTTTCACGGCATTTATCAACGATTGACTCCGGCACTGCGTAGTAATGCCACGATACCTTTGTGTCTTCGTGCGTATGCCGTTTCCGAAAGTCTGCGAGAAAGTCTGCCCAACTTCGTTTGATTTCAATTTCGGTAAGATAACCGCTTTTGTTCAGTATCAACAGGTCGGCTTCATGGTTAAGTAAGCCCCATGATACGTTAGGCACGATTACATTGTTCCGAAAATTGAAATATTGCGCGAGTCCAAGCTCTATCTGCGTTATTGATAAGGTCGTGTCAGCAGCCATGATGATTATCTATTGTCGCCGACTCCGTGAATCGTACCACGTTCCACTCTGCCGGCGATTTTTGCTATATTAAGTTCCGCAATTTCAGAAAGACTATAACCGAGAACACTTGACAGGTTCGCGGCATACCACATAATATCGCCAAGCTCCAGCGCGAGGGCGTGTTTGTCGGCTTCCTTGTATTCGCCGTCCTTGTCGCGCAAGATTTTCTTGACCTTATCGGCTAATTCTCCGGCTTCGCCACAGATGGCAAGCGCAAGATAGTTAACCTTGCCGTCGTTGGGATAAATCGCCGTTTTAAGGGCGGCTTCCTGATATTCGTTAAGATTTATTTTCTTTAAGAAGTGTCGTTAGTATTTGCTTTGTTTCCTTTGCGGTCAGCCCGCGATGTTCATCTACTGCCGTTTGCAGTGCCGGGATGATGTCGCTGATTTCGCCTATAATAAAGCCATAGCCACCGCAGTGTCGGCATCGTATTCTTGTAGGTATTCCGCTTTCCCATGCGTCCCAGCATGGCCTGTTGTAGAATCGCGGATTGTCAACCATTCCAACGCCATTGCATACCGGGCATCTCATACGATTATAGGCTTATCGATTTCAAACATCCGGTAGAAGTGCTGGAGGTTGTGAACGTAGCGTAGATAGACCACGTGAAGATACTCATCGCCTCTTCCGTGGTATTTGGCAATGAACTTGTCTTTATACTTGTGAATGTCAACCCAGTCGTTCAAATCCCATTTGGATGCAACACCGGGTATTGTTTCCTCTATGCCGTGTTCATCGTTGACAATGCGCTTTCCGTAAATATCCCTTTCAACGAGAAATTCTTTGGTCAGTGGGATAGGCCGCACATCTTCATAATCAACCTCAAAGGGGTCGCCCTGTTCGGGGTCTATTTCAAGATATAGCACATCCTTGAACATGGCCACGACATACATCGCCGGCGATTCCTTTCCGGTTATAGATGAATATTCGCGTACCCAGTCGCCCAACTGATAATGTATGGCGAGTGTCGGCAACTGCGGATTAGGATATTTCTCGGCTTCCATCGAACATTGGTCTGAATTTGTTGGTAACTACTTGATAGATGCAGTCGGTGGCGTAGCCTACAAGGTACGCCATGACTTCCTGATGCTTGGTGCTGACTTCTTCGCCAATAGCCGCATACATTTCCATTGCAAAGTGCGTAGCTTCATGGGCGCAGTCCGAAACGGTGATGTTGCTTTCAAGCAAGACAATCAGGATGCCGAGCTTGTCGGTGTCGATGTTGTAAATTTCCTTGTAAGTGACAGCCTTTGCATCTTCAACATCATATTCGTGGAGCTTTTCGCCGTCGGCGGTCTGAAAATGCTTCTCCAGATACCCATGTGGCGGCTTCTTGACTATCCACAATTTCCGTGGGAAAATTTCACACGCAAATTCATGGATGACGGTCTGATTCTTTTTCTTCGGTGGCATCGGCTAAAGGATTTCCTCGTTAAGCGTATCCAGAAGCTCCTCGGCGCAGTTCCGCGCATAAACGGCATCGTCGCTTTCAAACGACTTTACCACGTGCCAGAATAGCAGACCGCGCACCTCTACAACGAATATCGGCTCGTCGTTAATCGTGTGCAGCGTTATCATGCGGTATTTCTTCCGCTTGAGTATAAGATTCAGTAAGTCCATTAGTCAAATAATGATGGTTGATTATCGGGTTGTTCTTTTCTCTGAGCCTTAACCCTTGCAGGCTTTTTCGGTAGTTCGGGTTTCTTGCCGGTCTTGACTGCCGTGATGAAAGTTTCCCACGGTAATTTGCGGTAGAACTTCTCCCAGTCTTCTCTTACCAGAATATCACGTTCACGGCAATAGATGTAAACCGTTCCGTTATACTTTATGCCACCGCTGTAACGCGCCACCGAGAAATATGACGAGCTGACATCGGCGATTACGATAACATTGTCATTCATTTCTTGCGAGGGTCTTGATGGTTATTGCCGGTTGACTTCCGAAGATTATAGCCTCTGCCGCATCATTGGTATAATGATATTTCGGTTCGGGTTTAATCTTCCATAAGTGATGACGGATTACCTGATGGATGTCGAAAAGGATGTCAGCTCCATCATCGTATTTCACGCCTTTATTGCTTCCGGGGCCTAAATTCCACGCAAGGGATTTGACTTCGCGCAGGAGTGTCTTGACCTTTTCGCTTATTTCATGGCGTTTGTCAAAATCGGCGGTGCTGTATGTTCTTGTGATAGCCTTTTCAATGACTTCTTCAAGACCTACATCCAACTGGCCGCAAGTATTCCGTGAATGGCAGTCGGATGCCTCGGATAACAATTCAAGCTGACGCTTATTCAGTGTGATTGTGAAAAGCCGTGTGTCGGCATCTTCCACAACCCTTTCATCGGCGAGTTTATAGACGGGGATATTGCAGTTGCGAGCCACCGCCATCTCAATGCGACAACCCTTTGACTCGTTCCAGTCGAAATCAAACAAGACACCATCACACTCCATTAAGCCGGCAATGTCGCGCCCCATAAGTTCAGAATACGGCAACGTGCTATCCGGGCAGATGTCAAAGGGCGTTACGCCCTCATAATCATCCGCAATAACCGATTCCTTGATGTAGTTAGCACGTTGTTTCACTGCCTCAAGGTCACGCCCGCTTATCGGGAGGGAGATGTAGATTTTCTTTTTCAACTGTTATAAGTTTTTGGTTTGTCTTTATAGGTGCAAAGTTAAGTAATTACTTTTATCCCACCAAACAAAAGCCTTATTAAATACTGATTATTGCTGATTTAGGTTTGTGTTATGGTGTAGTTGTTCCTGCGCATAGGCGAGGGCAGCAAGATTGACGCTATTGGCGAAAGCCGGATTGCTGCGCATGATTTCAAGCAGCATTATTCCGAGGCGTTCCGGATTGGTCAGATTTGCCATATTCAGGCTTCCGTTCTTTATCGTGACGCAGACAAAAGAGTCGGCGTTCAAAAGGTTATTGATGGCCGTTTTACGGATTTCTTCACTTTCTGGGTTCATTGTCGTTGATGTATTTGTTTACAGCTTCTTTGGCTTCGGTTGTTTCCAGTCCACGTATAGGCGTGGTCTTTATCAGCTCTACGAATTTGTTGAATTTAGGGCAGCAGTTCCGAGGGCATGGGTTGCCGTTGCCGTCATGGTTCTGCCAGTTGTTGCAGACCGCCGTACAGAAAGCATCAAGCATATTCTTACGCGAAGCCATCATAATACGTTCCACGTCGCGCTTAAAAGCGTAGTTAGGTTCGTCAAAAGACGTTTCCACTATATCTCTGCCGTTTATCCTGTCAAGCCATTTCTGCGCCCATTCTGCGGCTTTTGCGTAGGTGGCGAAGATGCACACTTCAAGGGAGCAAAGGTTCTGCATGGCTTCGCCGCGAATTTCGCCGGCATCAGTCTTCCAGATATTGATTGCGCCATAACTGCCTGCGGATGTGCAAGCGTGTTTACTTTCAAGTATAGACTTTATCTGCAACGCATCGGCTTCCGTAATAGCGTATGCACCGACTTTACGCCGTCTTACGCCTGCCAGACCCTCAAGGTCGCAAAATACACGTTCTTTCATATCAGTTTTCCTTTCTTTAGACTTTCGTAAGCTGCCGCGCACATAGGGCATCGCCAGTTGGTTTTAATATCGTAGGAGCTTTTGTATGGGTCGATTAAACGCCATCCATGCTTTGTAAGCAGTTCCGGTACGCGAAAAGCGTTGTTGGTTCTGATGACTACCACACCGCCACATCTGCAATTTGCCGTGTATCTTCCCATTACTTTACCTTTTCAAATTCATAGGCTATAACAAGGGGATTGCTCGCCCAAGTTCCTTTGCCGGATATGCGCTCTATAAGATGGGCATAAGCATCGCGTGGAGTGGGATGATGCGAGAATACGCCTTTATCGTTATCAAAGAAACCATAGTAACGTTTCCCTTGCGCAGTCCATTTATCGATGCCCTCTTTCAGACAATCCTCGTTAGATATGTCTTGCAGGTGTTCAAACCATACCCTTTTGATTTTGATTTGGTGTGGCATTTCTTCGGCATCGACAAACATCTTGTTCATAAAGCCGGGATGATGCAGAAAGCCGGCGTAATGCGCACGTTTTCCTTTTGCAGACTCCCAATGCCCCATGCAACAGAAATTTTGGGGGTCTTCAAGTTCGTCAAGGATGGAGCAATACCTTTGTGCCACGGCTACAATGTCGCCGACTTTGAAAGGCAATTTGCCCTTTTCTTCAACGATATAGTATTGCTCAAGCAATTCTATTCCGTCAAGGCGGTCAAGCGTAGCCTCGTAGTATTCACGCTGAAAGGCTTCGATTTTGGCAAGTGCCGACAGTGGTATCATTCTTCTTGTATGCGTTTTCCGGCCTTCAAGAACAGCGTCATGCAGACCGAAACGCTCTGAAAAACACATCTTCTTCATAGCGGTAGTGGTTAGTTGTTTTCAATATACCATTCCTCAAGATAATCAGTATCATCTGCGCCTGCGTCGGTTATATCGCCACAGTCCAGATGCTTCAACGGGTATGGGGTTGTGTCACAAGTAGAATTATTCCACTCCTCGGATATGTAGGCGTATAGGCTATCTTGACGCGCAACGATGGCGCACCCAGACTTGCGCAATGCCTTGATTTTGCTGGCTATTTCCTTTGCCAACTTGATTTGTTTGGGTGTAAATTGCCCTGTATCTTCGTAAAACATTAGCCTTGTTTGATTTCGATTGTTCCTTGTGCTTCGTTATGGTCAAGAATGTTGTCAGAGCCGAGGTTGTGCGAGCATTTCTGCCTATCCCACGCTTCGCGCATTGTATCGCGTGAAAATACGCCATACGGCAGAATGTGCATCCCGATGTCTTGCATCCGCAATAGACCCTTTCCCATCTTCTTCGCCTTATACTGCAAGTAATTGGCGTACATCGTGACTTCGCCGGGTGTTCGCGTGATACTTGCCATAGCGAGGGCGACGGCAAATGTGATGGTATAGGTGTGACAGGCTTTGACGCGGTTGTAGAATAGACGTTCCATAGACGGCCCGCCATTCAGTATATCGTTCTTGAGTTCTTCGTTGGCTTCGATTTTGCTTTCGTGCATGGTCGCCAAAACGAATGTCTGCATCTGCTCTTCGGTTAGTGCAGTGGTTTTGGGCTGGTGGTCAAGCCACTCAGCCCATTTTTCCACTAAATCCGGGGTTATCTTCGTTATCATATCTCAGACCTTTATAGTGTAGAGGTATTGAAGCTCGCCGCGATAGCCACGATTATGCAATTCTTCGATAAGCTGACGCGGTGTAAATTCCGCAAGCGGGGATGACGGGTCGCCCTTGATTGAGGGGGGGGGGTAATTGGCGATTACTGCGCGAGATACGTTGTGATTCACGCTGGCACGACTTGCACCACATCTGCAACCCGTCAGCCGAGCTACTGCGACGGCTGAACTGGTCAACCGGCAATTCTTTGCCGCATCTTGTGCAGACCTTTGTGGCCTGCGTTGTCGGCTCTTGATTTGAGGATAAATCCATGTTGATATATTTATTTGTTTAAGTGTTTACTTTTACAACCACGTCGCAAAGTTAAAGCATTTACTTTAATTATCCAAATTAAATCGCCGGGCAAATTTGATTTTTAACTCTTATTAGCTCTTAGCTATCTTCCACATTGCGAGTTGATTACCTTTGTTAGAGGAGATGATTGTCGCGTATAAACTTGTCTAAATCAGCGATGTTATACTCATAATAGTTACGGTTGGCATTGCGCTTATAGACACGTCGTTCAATCACGCCGTTTTGACCTGCTTTGCTGATGATTTCCGCTTTGCATCCGCAGTAAAGGGCTGCTGTATCAAGGGGTAGCCACTTCTTGCTATCTTCACTGTCTTTTGCCTGATGCGTTCCGGGCGTGTAATACTCGCCGTGCATACGCGGTTTTGCGCCCTTGCCGTAGGTCTGAAAGAACAGGATGGATGAACGAATGGCGGCTCTTTCGCGCATTTCGTCTTCCGGTGTAATGAAAAAGCCGAGTACATACTTGCCCTTTCGCTTATTTTCCGTTGGTGCCGGGGTCTGCGCCGGTGTGGGCCGTGGAGTTTCATCCTTTGGCTCTTCCGCTACGACAGTGGGTGTTAGCTTGACATGGGGCGCGATTTCCTTTCCGTGCTGAAAACGTTTGTTTTTAGGCAATTTCTGAATGGCTGCTATAATCAGATTGACGGTAACATCGCCCTGACGCATCAGCTCTATCCACTTCTGCGCCAACTTTGATGTTCCGCTTTCTGAATATCCGATTTCGGCGGCTATATCCCTTACTGAATAGCCGTTCATGGTTATCTGCGCACCTGCATAAAGCATTGCGCGGTATGCCTTGCGCTTGGTCGGTGTCAGCTTATTAAACTGCTTCGCCGCCTTTTTGTCGATGATGTCAGTGATTACTTGTTCCATTGCGATATGAGGGTTGTTATAGCATGTTGTTTATCATTATGACCGCTTTGTTTGCCATTACGCCGACGCATAGCTCGGTGTCATTGTTCTTTTCCAGCGGGTAGGGTTTGATGATGTCGTTGCATACGCCTTTAATGGCGGTCAGACGCGCATCTCCGTGATTACGGCAGGGCATCCCCAGCTTTTCTGCGATACGCTTGTTGACGTTGCGGTCAAAGTCTTCCACGTAGTTGATGAAAGCAAGGATTATGTTGGCGTAACAGTATAGGGCTTCGTGGTCTATCCGGCCATATTTCTTCAAAATCTGATTTCCGAATGTGAAATACATAAGACTCAGATTTGCGCCGCATGACACAAGGTATTCATCGCGCTGTGTAAGGAATTTCTCAAAGACGTGCGGCGGCATTTCATGGCGTAGGGCTGCAAGATACTCCTCTTTGATTGCCTTGAGCAACCGGGTGTGCTTCTTGAAGTCTGAAAGCCGACAGTCGCGGGCATATTCCACAAATAAGTCAAGATAGTAGATTACGCACTGCGTAATGAAGTGTGGTACATACGCCATCTTGAGTGATTCGGCCTTGTCGAACAGGTTGAGAAATTCTTCTGTTGACAGGTCGCGTTCACGCATTGGTTCGCGCTTCTTGAAGTGGATGCCGGTGTCAATCATCGGCTTTATGGGTATGGGGTTTGCACTTATCCCTCGCTTTTCCATTTCGGCGATGACCGATTCTGGGAGCTTTATGCCGTCAAGCATATCAGAAAAGGGATAGCTGTTGATTAACTGGGATTTCATTGGTAAATAAATTCTTGAAGATGTGATAAAGACATGATACCACGATAGAATTTCCCGCCAGTTTGTAGTGTTGGGATTTGGATATGCCAGACGCTAACAGGCGGTCGATATATTCTTCCGGCACGTCCATAAGGCGGTAGCACTCGCGTGGGGTCAGCTTGCGTATGCGAAAGCGCGTCTGCGTTCCGTACTCCTGCGCCACATGGTCTACGGCTCGCTTGATGATGCGCGTTTCTGGGTCAGACATATCAAGTTCGCCGTCGCCACGTTCCACGACAAGATGGGGCGATTTATAGTCAGTGCTGAGAAGCGTGGGCGAGGATTCAGCCGATGGCTGCAATCTGCCGTAATTCTTCCGTGGGTCAGCCATAACCATAGGGGTATCTCCGTCGGGCAGCTTTACAAAATTGTTCTGCTCCCATGCGCTTGTTGTGATGGCCGGCGACACATCGCCCACGTCGCCGCCGGGTCTATTCCACGGCATAAGACTGATGATTGACGGGTCTTCGCCCTCAAGTATCATAGAGTCTTTCTGGACGGTTGTAAGGGCGTTGGCTACATCGTCGCCAATCTCAAGTTCCTGATGGTAATCCGCACCCTTGCCGCGACCACGCATGGCGCATGACTTGGGGTTGGCTTCTTTTGGCAGCCCTTTGTCGAAGTTTAGGATTCCGTCTTCTATCTGGCGTTTCATTTCTTCTGTTGGGTTTTCGATTGTAAGGATGCCGGTCATAGGGAAATTGCCATCAATCAGATTGCTTGCGCACATTGCGCCGTAGCGTGTCGTGATTGTGTAGGCTAATCCCTCGTCGGCTGTATTGAAAGGTATCTGTTCCATAGCGAGGATAAGGGGCATTGAGTTGCCGCCTGTTGGCGTTGTAAGCGTAGGCGAGATGCCGCTGGGGTCATAAACCCTGCCGTTGGTAGGATTCTTTTCCTTGTCGTATATCTGCGCCACCTGTATAAGCTGATTCATGTCGTTGTCGGTTGTTTCTTCAAGAATAAGTGCCGGATAACCGTGATTGAGCATAATCGTGGGCGATATTCCGTCCGGGTCGTAGATGTTACCTACATTGTGACCCGACGGCATTACATTGCCTATGATTTTAAGCTCTGGGGCGGTTTTATCTTTATTCATTTTCTGAATTGTTGTTTTGCGATTCCATGATGTAGGGATGCCATCCGGTTGTCAGTGCTGTGGCTATTCCGTTACTGTCATAAACTCTATCCGCGATACTTGGCTGCTTGCCATTCTCATCCTTTGAATTTATGCAGATTGTCCGGGGGGGGGGGTATTTTCAACAAGCACTTTGGGGCAGTTTCCGTGTCCTGACGTATGTGTCGGCGCAATGCCGTCTGCGTCCACGATTTTGCCGTCTTGCGAGTTGTTGATTTTACCAACCACAATGATGCCGTCTTCGTCATTCTTGGATGTAGGTATCGGTTTCACGTTGTCCGTAGTTCCCGGTGATGGTTCCGCAATACCCCCCCCGTTTTGGAAGTTCGGCTTGAAGCCACAACCCTCAGCTTGCTTACGCTCGCAATGGTCTATGATTGCCTGAATCTTAGCATCAGACAGATAGTAGCTTTCATCTACATTCGTTTCCAATACGTGCTTGAGGCGGCGGTCTAACTTGAAGGGTTTGGGGAAATAGTAAATAGCCTCGCCGTGGATGCTGACCATGAAGACGCGCTCGCGGTTCTGCGGTACGCCATAATCTTTTGAGTTCAGCACTTGATAATAGTTCGTGTAACCGAGGCTTTCCAGATACATCGCCCATCGCTTGAAATCCGGCATGAATTTGTCGCTTACAAGAGCCTTGACGTTTTCCATCAAGAGGTATTTGGGGTATTTGGTTTCGATTGCCCTTGCGCACTCCCATAGAAGCGATGACCTTGTGCCAGACCCCTCGGCGAGTCCTTTCTGTAAACCGGCATTGCTGATGTCGGTACAAGGGAAGCTGTATGTGAACAGATTGAAATCCGGCACATTCGCCCAGTTGATTTTGCAGATGTCGCCATAGTTCGGGTAGCGGTCGATAAGTTCCTGCGGAGGCTCGTACCCCCCCCTAATGGCAGTTTCCACATCGCCGACTGTGCGGCAACGTGACAGCAACTCGGCATCGCGGGCTGCGTAGTAAGCCTTGATTGCGGTAGCATCGATTTCGGATATTCCGACAACCGTATAGTCAAGCCCAATGTCTTGCTTGAGGCGTTCAAGAGCCATCGACTGACTGCCGTAACCGGCAAAGGCTTCAAAGACTGTTATCTTTTCCATATTGGTCATTATTGAATAATTCGTATTGTGTCAGCACGACATTGCCGCGTCGTTGTTCGCCCATACATTCTTGACGAAAGCGCACCTCTTGCGCCGTGTAATATTCTGGGTCAATCTCACAGCCTATGAAGTCGAAGCCCATGCGATAGGCGGCAATGCGACTACTACCGCTTCCGAGGTGGGTGTCAAGAATTAAGTCACCGGGATTGGCGAAGTTCTGAAATATCCATGCGTACAAGGCGACTGGCTTTTGTGTGGGGTGTATCCGTGTTTCCTTTACACTCTGACGCGCCGCGCTATATCTGAATATCTTTGCCGACCTGTCAAATGTAGTGAGGGCAAGCTCACACATGGCAAATGACAATGTTTCCGGCTGTTCCTTATCCCACACAATCCAGCACTTTGAATTGATGGGGATGCGGTCTATGAAATGGTTCGCTCCGAAGATGATGGCGTTCTTGCTGACGCGAAGCAACTCCGTGAAAAATTCCGCTTTTGGAGCATCCTTATCCCACGGCTTGTATGTGCGACCCTTTTCTCTCATCAGTCTGCCACTTGAGCAGATGTCTATTCCGTAAGGGCAATCACATAAAGCGATGTCAACGCTTTTGTCTGCCATTGATTTCAGTACCTCAAAGCTATCGCCGAGGATGATTTCGCTACGTGGTGTCATTCCGCAAATAGGCTTTCAGGTTGATTATTTGCCTTGGCTTTATCCCGGCGTGACTCGCGCTCTACCAATTCCGCGATGTCAAACATCGATGGTGTGGATTGATAGGTTTTGAGCAGATTCACGGCATCGGCATAAAAATCTTTCTTAATCTCAAATCCGTAGGCACGGCGACCGCAATTTCTTGCAGCAAGCAAGGTTGTGCCACTTCCGGCGCATGGGTCAATAACAACGTCGCCGGGGTCGGTGAAGATGCGGATAAGCTGTTCCAGTAAAGGCACGGATTTCTGCGTGGGATGGATTTTAGGTGTCTTGGTGTCACGGGGATAATCCATGCAGTTAAAGACCATGCGACCGCCATTATTGAATTTGGGAAGCTTTTTACGGTAAAGCAATAATCCGTATTCGCAGTTTCCTACAATCTTCATGTTAGACTTGAGTACCTGCGCTGACCAGTTCTTGCGAAAGACCAATGGGATGTAATAATTGAATCCATAGCGCGTTCCAAGCTCGATGAAATACATCATCTGTTCAAAGGCACAAAAGATAATCATACACGGTGCTTTACCCGCCTCTTTGGGTTCTTTGATAAGCAGATTTGAGCAAAAGTGCATAAATTCCGCTGGCTTGAAATTAGCATCGGTATCAAAGAATTGCGTGCCGGCGAGTTCGCTTTCGCCGTTTGCGTTATCGCCATCAACATACCACTTGGGGTTGGATGCGTAGGCGTTTATTCCGAGGTTATAAGGCACATCGGCGATGATAAGCTGCGCCTTGCAACTCAGATACCTCTTCCAATTCTGAAAGTGGTCGTTATAAAGCTCTATATTTTGCATTGTGATAATGATTTACTTGGTTTAGAAAGGTAATGGCTCGTTGGGGTCAATCGGCGTAAACGGCATGTTTGGGTCATCCGTCTGCATCTGCATGGGCGTTTGCGCGAAGTTCATCCCGGCTGGCGGTTGTGGCTGTGATGGGATTGAATCTGCATCATCTTCCCACGGCAAACCCGATGGCAGGGATGGCTGCGTTATTTCGTCCCGTTCTTTGGCTGCAATCATATCCTCCATGTCAGCCCTGAAATCCACGGCTACGCTTTCGCTTTGCTTCCACGGGATATATCGGCCATTGATGACGTTGAACTTGAATGTAGCATCGCCCGGCGCACCGAGGTGTCTGAACTTGACCTTTTCCACGCGCACAAGGGTGTAATTCTTGCTTTCGTCGCGTTCACGATGTACCACAAGACCGAAATCCGCTTTGTCAAAGAATGTCGCAGAGCCGCTGATGTCGTACATGGTAGGCACACCGCCATTTCCGTTATCCTTTTTAATCTTGGTGGGATGCGCCATAAGGATGAAAAGGAGGTCGTTCTGCTGGGCAAAAGCCGTCATTCTATTCAGAAGACGCGAGATGTATTGGGTTTCCGTTTCGCCGCCTGACTGTTCATGCTCGATTCGGTTAAATGGGTCAAGTACAAAAATTCGTATTCCCCTACGACGTACAAGGTATTTAGCCTTTGCCAGAATATTATCTATCGTTGCACCGTCTTCCGGTAATACGTGAAAGAAGTTTTCACGATAGTATTCTTTGGCGTGAGCATATTGCTGTGGAGTGATGTTTTCACCCCGGTTGTCTATGGCTTGAAATTTCTTTCCACATAGCTTTTCTATCAGCTTTACGGCATGAAGCTGAATCGGCACGTTTTCGGGCGAGAAGAATCCGACCTTGAAATCGTAAAGGATATTCAGACGAACACACATCTCATCGATAAATTCCGATTTACCGCTGCCCGGTATGCCGGTCACAATCATAAGGCGTTTGGTTTCAAGACTCATCAACGCATCAAGATTGGGATGTCCTACCATGAAGCCTTTTTGAAGACCGTTCTGATAGATGGCATCAAGCTCTTCTTCGTAATCGTCAAGCATGAACACGCCCTCAACCTTGACCTCTTTGGCGGTTTTAAGGCAGTTTTCAAGACTTTCCTTGCCGTACTTCTGGAGATGCTCGTTGGCATCCTTACAGTCATCGCCATAAGTGACAATGCGGCATCTTTCACCACCAAAACGACGTATCAGTTCATCGCGCAGCAATAAGCCCTTTGTGTCAGTATCGACGGCAATGTAGATTGTTTCCTTGTCACCAAAGAAGCCCTCTATAAAGTCATCAAGATATGACAGGTTGCTATTCGCGCCGTTGGGTACACTGACGCAGTTGTTCTTTCCGATTTCAATGAACGAAAGACAGTCCATTTCGCCCTCGGTTATGATACACTCGCTTTGTCCGACGATGCTGTCAAGATTGTAGGGAATCAGTTCCGCGCCGCTTTCAAGCATGAATTTCTTATCGCCGGTGCGATACTTCACGTTGATAAGCTCGCCGTTTAGATAGTAGTTGAACTGCACGGTGTTCATCTTCTTTCCGACCTGCGGCATGAACTGCTCACCCTCGTTAATCTTCATGCGTTCAAGCACCCATTCCGATATACCGCGACTATTGAACCATTCAACGAGTTTGCGCGACAGCGTTGTGATGGGTCGTGGCGTAGGTCTGCGATATTCCTTTTTGGGGGCATCATGCGACCTTTCGCCGACATGGATAGTTCCGCTCCAGCCGCAGTAATGGCAATGCCATACGCCCTTGCCTAAATCGACTGAAAGACTTTTATCGCGCTTGTCTTTCCGTCGGTCATGGCATTTGGGGCAGATAACTTTCATCTTGCCGCTATTGCGCCCAGCTGGGATGTCTATTCCAAAGTCGCTGTAAGCTCTCATTTTGAACCGTTACTCCTTTCTTCTTCGGCTTTAATGGATTGCCAGATTGCAGATGTATCGCGCCGTGTCGTGCCTTTTATTTCCACAAGGTTGAAAAGCTGACCTATACGGTCGATAGTCCTTGCGCCATAAAGGTCAAAGGTTTCTTTCAGCGTGTGGTTGGTAGTCACGATGTAGGGGATGTCGCTATTGTTGTCGTAGATGGTGTTTATCAAGTGCGCCACGACGTTCAGCTTGTTGCCTACATGGTTTGTGGGGGCTATTTCAGTTCCGAGTTCGTCGAGACCCATAGGGATGCTGTCAAAGACCGAGAAGCCGTTGGCGGCATATTGACCGCAGAAAGTAGGCACGTTTATCCACCGGGGTTTGATGTGTTCGCCGCTATCACGTAGCCAGTGTTTGCTGACAAACTTGATGATGGCTTTCATCAGTGTGCTTTTGCCCGTTCCGATATTACCGTAAATCCATAGACCTTTGCACGGTTTCAGGTTGCCCTCTGTATTGCGTATGCACCAGTTGAACACGTCAGTAACAATCGCCCGGTTGTCCTTGTCAACGACAAAATCGGGGCAGTAACCCTTGAGGATGTCAAAGAAGACCGCCTTAATGGTATTCAGTTCCGTCTGGCATTTGGAGGCCATATCCGGCTGAAGATATACCATTTTGTCTATAAGTTTGATTTCTTCCATTTGATTGTTCTGAATTGTCGTTACTGTATTCGATTTCCCAGCATCGGTTGTTTATCCATGTCTGGAGGTGCTTGATGTACTCTTTGGGTTTTCCGCGTGTCTGTTCGGCATAACCCTGCGCCGCTGGTAAAAGCAATGGCAGTACCTCTTGCCAATCGCGGTGCTTCTTCTTGAAGTTGGCAAACTCAGTGTCAAGACCGCGCTTCTTGCCGGGATACGCCTTGCGAAAGATTTCAAAATCTTCTTTGGCTTTTTGAAGAGTTATACTTTCTTCCTTTCTTTCATTCTCTTCATTCTTATCATTCTTTTTATTCTTATTATTCTTGTTTGTGGCTGGCTGATGTTCCTCTGATGTCGGCTTGATGTCGGGCTGATGTTCATCTGCTGGCTGTTCGATGGCGATTTGTTGGTTATTGCTTTCCGTTGCGCTTTGATAACTATCATAATTGCAGATAGTTATTATTGAATATTTGTTGGTCGTACTGCGGATTATTTCTCCAGTTTCTTCCAACTTTTTCAGGCACACACGTAATGCTCCGCGCTTGATTTTTATACTACGCATAATCCCATCTTCCGAGGTCATTACCTGACCCCGTTTTATCTCTACACCGAAGCTGTAACCGTCTTTGTGATTGGCGGTAAGGAGTAGATGAATAAAGACAGCCATCATGTTCGGCAGACCATACCACCGCCATTCCGTCATCTTGCGATAAAGGCGTATCCAACCTATTTCATTCGGATTGGGATTACACATGGCGGTAGTAGATTATGCCGGCTGATACGGTAGATAGTCGATGATTTTTACGCGCTTGATGCCGTCCAGACGCAGATTGTAACCCTGCTTGAGATACTCATTGACAAGCAACGTAGCTTCCACGGTGTTCTCGGCGCATACAAGCATGTAGTATTTGGTTTCCTTTTCCTTACCGGTTTCGTCATCAGTGAACACGTCAATGACGGTAGCCTTGAAGAAAGGCTTGTCATCTTCTTTGTCGTTGATGATTTCCCTTATATCGCTGCGTCCGATGCTGAACACGTCGATTTTCTGGTTGGGGTACAGTTCAAACATCATCTTTTCTGCCTCTGCGAATAGCTCGGCATCCATGATGTAGTGTTCCTTAACTTCTTTCTGTTCGCCGGTGTCAAGAGTCTTTTCAACCCTTAATTTTGCTTCAAAAAACATGATTAGTTCGGATTAAATGTCGTAACAAGGTCAGCGTACACGGCGTTTGCTTCACGCCGGGCAAGTTCCATATTGGTTGCTACGACTGCGTTGTTAATAATGGCATGGGTATGCGGATGCCGCAACATAAGCGTTACAAGCGCACCGCCGACCTTTACCTCGTCGCCCTTAAAATCAAGTTCCAGCTTGTCGGCATAGACCTTGAGATTAAATTGGGCAACGGGCTTCTGGTCAGTAGATTTTGAGGTGTTACGCTTCCATCTTTTGAAGAAGTTCATCATCGAAAGACCTTGAAGACGGTTACGTTATCGGGCAGTTCGGATTCTGCGCCCCATTCCTTGTAGGAGTTCGTTATGAACACGTGGTCATAAGCCTGTGCGACTTTCTTGATGCCGTCAAGCTGGATGGCGTGGGTAACAAGCAAGGATATGCTTTTAGGCGCAAGCTCACGCAGTTTAGGTGCAAGACCTAAGAATGTTCCACCCCCATCGCAAAGGTCGTCCATAAGCACTAAATCCTTGTCTTTACAGATGTCGGTTTCTTTGGTGCAGACCTCAAACGATAGCAGCTTCCCGGTTTCCGAGTCGCGTCGCTTTTCGCAGCATATTGATGGGATTGCGTGGGGTATGTGATAGCGGGCTTGTGCGCCCTCGTCCGGCAATACCGCCACTACGTCAAGTTGTAGCTCATTGGATTTAAGGATGCCGTTCATAAAGTATTCCATCGTTGCGAGTGCGCCCACAGAATTTTTTATCAGCGACATTGTGCGGTAGGAGTGCGGTTCTACGATTTGCACGTGTCGCGCCCCTATTGCGTTGATTGCATCGGCTACAATCTTCAAGGAGAATGGTCTGTTAAGGTCAAATAGACGGTCGCAGCGCATCGACATCAGGTAGCCGATAAACAGGGTATTGATTTCCATCTCCTGACGCTTGAGAATGTCGCCTAACTGCATAAGGCAGAAAAGGTCATCCGCGCACGTGATACGGCATACTATTGATACCGGCTCTTTGCGGTCAAGTGCATCAACGGTTACATGCTTTTCGCCGTCGGGAAATGTGGCTATTTTGCAGCCGGTCTGTTTGGCGAGGTCGATTATCTGCATAGCCTTTCGCGGATTTCGTTAAACGATGTTTCTTTTATCAGTTTGCCGTCTTCAAAGACAACCTCAAGGCAACCGCCGGCTTCTTGTTCCGGGGTTACGCAGTCCGTAGCGTAGTAGATGCCGTTCTGGTCTTTATCGATGCGGATAAGACCTTTCAGCGACTTCTTCATTCCACTGTCGGTTTTGGGCGATTTGAAGATTTCGCGGGGTTCGCCGTTGACCTGACACCATGTTGCTTTCATAGCGAAGCCGAGGCAGTCGCGTGTGACATACTGAAACGTGAACGAGCCAACGCCCAGTACAAGATTTGTGGCGGCAAAGCCTTTGGCTTCCAATCGGCGATATATCTCTTTCTGACGCTCACGTGTGATGCTGTCGCCGTAGATTACGCCGATATGCGGGTCAAGGACTTTGTAGCCCTTTTCATTGACTGTGCCGCCGAATATGTTCCATAGAAGCTCGTACACGCCGGTTACAGCCGCCTTGTTTTCGTCAAGCTCCTCAAAGCTCATATCGTCGATGGTTGACTGCGGCAGACCACAGATGATGTCAACCGGGTTTCCGCTGTCAGGGCGAATAACGAGGCGACCGTCACGCGCCATGATAATGTCTTTAAGACGGGGCAGATAATCCGTGACGACCTGCCATAAATCCCATGTGTCACTTACGATGCTACAAAAGCCGCTTGGATAGATTTCAGTAATGAAGCGTTTGAATGTTTCAAACTCATCTTCCTTGCCGCCGGCGCACATGACGCTATGCTCCGATGCCGGTACGGTCATTGCGATGATTTCCTTTTCCGCGTTGGCGTTGTAGTATTTTTCTACGGCTTCAATCGCCGGGAGCGTTTCACTGCCGACAAATGATGTCAGATGTCCCATACCGCTTGTGATGGCCGCTTCCAAGCCTGCCATGCCGCGCATAGAGAAGTCGTGACAAAGAAAACCGAGGTTAACATCGGGCGTGAAGCCCGTCTTTTCCGCATGACGCTCAAGCTCCTTGCGGTATAACCGGGATGATGTCGCCGAGGTCATGGGTAGCCATAATTCGCACGACATGATGGTTTCCAAGAAGTTTGTAAGCCAGAAGAATTTGGGATTGGTGTTGATGACCGTAATCATTGGCACACGTATCGGGCAGATTGACCCCTCCGGCAGTGCCTTGAGTCTGATAGGTAGATAGCCGAGTCGGTGCAGTTCGCGGATGTGTTCCGAGCCAACCTCGTTTTTACCAAGAAAGGTATCGACGCGACGCTTGAACTGCGCCACGGCAACATCTTCCGGCAGATTGAAGAAGTCGTTATTGAAGCGGTCTATAAGATATTTCTTGATGAAATACTGGATACCGAAGACCACCGCGCCATCCTTTGCGTCAGGCATGTATCCATTGCTACGCGGAGTCCAGTTCGCATACACGTATTCCGTGCCTACGGGATATTGTCTGCGATGGTCTAACTTGTAGCCGTCTGTTAAAAGTGAAGCGTTCATCTGATAATGATTGTCGGCTGCGCCGTATCGCGTTGACACGGCGCAGCCGGTAGTGATTAGAATGGGAGGTCAGGGTTTTCGCCGGGTGCGATGCTGGGCGCATTGGCTACATCTTCTGGGGTGGGAGATTGCGGTGTGAACGTGCGCGTTTCAAGGTCGCCGAGGATGTAGTTAACGCCGTCGATGCGCTCTTCCTTTTTGGGTGCGCAAGTGATGAAGTGCGTGTACGTGTGAGCAACACCGTTTTCGCTCGTAAACGTCTGGGGCTGCTTCTTTGTGATGACGGCTACGTTCAGATAGATACGTTCCTTACCGTCCTTGCACATGACTTTTCTCATCTGCGATTTGGGGATGTCAGACAGACAGATGCTGCCAGACAAAAGTGAATTGTTGTCTGCCATTGTTTATGCTCTTTTGAGTTGTGAATAATTTTCTTCGATGATTTGCTCTGCAAGTTCCACGCGCTCCATGATAAGGGCGATGGCATCTTCGTCGCGCTGGATGCGCACGATGTGGATGGGGTTTTCCACAAAGGGGCAGTACACGATGAAGTCGCAGAATTGCGCCTCAGTGCAGGCCATGTGGTTCTGACACTGATAGTAGTAGTCTGGATTGACTTTCTTGAGTGATTCGTTGTCGTGGATTTCCGCAACATACTTGCTGTATGTTGACAGTGTGGGGCATTTGATTTCTACGCATCCCATCACGTCGCCGTCGGCGGTTATTCCGTCCGGCGATGAAGCAAGATACTTGATTTGGGGATGGTGGCAGAGTCCTACCTCCTTGACCTCGCGTCCGGTTATATCGACGTACATAGCACGTGCATTTTCTTCCTGTTCAGTACCGAAGCGCATAGCCTTTGACTGCGATGTGGTCTGCTCAAGATAGAAAGTGAACATATTATCATCCTTGACGATTTCGGGGTTCAAAGAACGTTCCCCTGCAAGTTGATAAAGATATGTGAGGGCGGTGTCTGAAAACACTTTGTCCTTTGTACGGCCACTTTTCATAAGCGAGCCGACCTGACTCCCGGTTATGTAACCGAGGCGAGCGCGATACCATTCCAGTGTGCGCTGTTCCTGTGTAAAGCTGAGATTTGACATGGCTTATTAGATTTGGGGATTGGGGGCTTGCATAGGCTCGCCGTTGTCGGCGGTCTTAACTTCGCCCGTTTCTTTATCTACTGTTTCTTTGGCGGCATCTTCCGAACCCTCGGCGGGTTTCGCTGTGGGCTTCTTCGCGCCCTTTGCGGCGGCTGCGCGTGATGCCATTTCAGTAAGCCTGCTTGACTTGGCTTCCTTGCTGTTGCGATAAGGTGACATAACCTCATCAACGGTGGTATCGCCGTCTTTAAGTGACTGCTGGATGCCGAGCAAGAGGGCGATTTCATCAACACCTATCTGGTTGACGGTCTGCTTGCCGCAGAGCATGACTACCTCTTCTTCAGTGATGCCGTACTGGTCGTTGAAATACTTGATAGCACCGTCACGACGCTTGATTAGTTTCGTTTCGTCGCTAAGGTCGCCGGTGATACATTCCTGCGCAGCCTTATACACCTTGTCAGTGATGGCTTTCGGCACAACCGTGAAGATTGCGTTTCGATACGCGATAGCGTTAGCGGCGTTGCCGGTAACGGTTATCATGTCTTCCGAGAATCGCGCACCTTTTGAGGTCAGGATTGAACGGCGCACCTCAAAGGCTACGGCAAAGTTATTTTCCAAATCCCACGCCATACCACGCGAGATTACCTGTGTGCCGGTCACGTTGACTACGCGGGCTTCTGCGCGAAGATTGCCGTACTGCTGGGCGATGATTTTCGCCAAGTGTACCGATGGGCCGGTGATGGGCTTTCCACCGCGAGGGAGCGCGTAGCCGCATGTCTGGGCAGTTTCCCTATCCATCGTGGCGATGGCGATTGAGTTGTTGATGCACCGCGATAGATTGCGGGGATAAGCGCGAGCCGTGCTGACCTGAATGTCAATGTTGGCTCTTTCCGCGCTGTCGATGGTTTCGACAAGCTGTAACGGAGATGGGTCTTGAAGTCTTGCGACCTCGTAGCCTTTGATGTCTTCCATCATAATAGTTGTTGTTTATGCCGTCTTACTGCTTCCGGCCTTGCATTTGCGAAGACGACGGGACTCGAACCCGCAATGTGTCGCCTACCACACTTCCTTGTTCACTCGGCATCTCCCGGCTACGGGCTTACCCGGTGGTTGCAACCGCCGGCACGTAAGGCTAACTACTCCTTATCTGTGTTTCGCTGAACAAGTGACGCGCCTACCATTTTCGCTACGTCTTCAAGTTGCCCGGCTTATTTGGCTTCGCCGGGCGTTGGATGTTGTTTATGGCTTTCGCCAAAGGACTGCCTCTCTTGGCTTGCCCTATTTCTTTTTGCGCCGTCGATTTGACAGCTTAAACTTTTCAAGTACCTTTTCCACGTCTATCATCATCCATCGCCCATACTGACTTATGCAATCGTCAAGAAGACCGGCGGCTTTCATCCGATAGACTGTTGTTTCTGATGTTCCCAGAATTTCAGCAAGTTCACCAATGCTATTTGCATACCATCGCTCAGGCTTCTGGGGTTTTTCTTCTACTTGTTTTGTCTTTGCTTGCCATTCGCCCAACATTTCAAATAATTGTCGGGGTGTCAGCAGATGAATAGGGGTGTCAAGACCAATAGTAAATGTTCCTACATTTTCCATAATTACTGAGTACGTGTTATAATGGCGGCTACGTTAGACCGCGCATCTATATCATACCCAATAGGGTCTTCGCTGCCTTTCTTGAGTTGCGTTACAGTTGACCGTATAGAGTTTTCAGAATAGTGCCGGTAAGGTACTTTTAC
The DNA here is from genome assembly GCF_030759015.1 of Paramuribaculum intestinale. Classification (GTDB taxonomy): domain Bacteria; phylum Bacteroidota; class Bacteroidia; order Bacteroidales; family Muribaculaceae; genus Paramuribaculum; species Paramuribaculum intestinale. The sequence continues at coordinate 1,981,339 of NZ_CP098825.1, forward strand.
TGATTCCCCCACATTCAACTCTAAAAGAGCAACTTGCAATCGGTCGCCACGCTTAATTTTTCTCTGTTCCATTTGGCTTATTTCAAAAATAAGTATTAACTTTGCATCTGTAATGCCGATTAAGTATTTAATCATTGTTTTTACATTGATTGATTAAGTAGTTAATCAGTATTGACACTGCAAAAGTACAACAAAATACTGATTGAAGCAATAGTAAAATCAGTATTTAACAATCGTTAACATTATGACTGACGGAGAAAAACTTATCGAAATCCAGCAAATGACCGGATTAACGTGGAAAGACCTTGCAGATAAAGTGGGGATTGCTTCTGCGCAAACTTTTACAGACATCCGGGGAGGCCGACATGGTATAAGCATGAAACTTGCCAACAAGATTATTGAGGCATTTCCTGAGATACGCAAGGAATGGCTAATGTTTGAGAGTGGGCCGATGACGCATAAAGAAGCAGAGGGGATGATTGCAATGTTCAATTCGGTTGAAGAAATAACCGATAGCAAATCTTCTCCAGACTATATAAATGTGGGGTCTTGTTTTCCCAAAGCGGAAATAGCTATTAGGAATACAAGTGATAGCATGGCTGAGTATCCAGTAGGCTGCATACTTGTTATGAAGCGCGTAATGGATATGAAGTTGTTAATACCGGGCAATAACTACCTTATAGAAACTAATGAATTTGTTACAGTAAAAAGGTTGCAGAAAGGAAAGGATAATGCTCACATCGCTTTGTATTCTTCAAACTGTGCTACATATCCGGACGGGAAAATGATTTATGAGCCTTTTGAAATCCCCATTGATTCGGTCAGCAGGATGTTTTACGTGCTTGGCTACATCTATCCACAGGCGAATGATATAAATAAGGTGTAAGGTCTATGATAGCAATCAAGCGTAGTATATCTTTTGGTGTAGAAGTAAAGAAGAAACCGGAAACAGCGGAAAAGAAGAATAAGAAGCCGGAGGGTCGCGTAAGGTGTGTTATCGTCTGGCAGGGTCAACGTGTGCGCTTGAGTGTAAATCACAATGTCAATCCTGATAACTGGGAGAAATCAATACAACGCTGCAAGGCGAAAAGCACACATGGAAAGAATAAGACACCGGCATCAGTTATAAACAAAGACCTACAAGATATGGAGGATTTGATTAACTCCATCTTTATGCGTTTTGAAGAAGCTGACCACATACCAACAAAAGAAGAGTTTTCGGAAGCATACGACAGACAGGTTAATCCTGAAAAATACATTGAAAAAGAAAAGGAAGCTAATCCTGCCGATGAACCGCTCTTTAAGATATATGATGAATTTATTAAGGATGGTACTACAAGCGGACGATGGAGTGAGGGAACTCTGGTAAAATGTAGAACCATAAGAAAACATCTTCGCAGTATATCGCCTAAATTATCATTGAATGACATTATTAAAGGTGGAGTCAATCTTTTCATTGAGCATTTTGGGAAAGTTCTTGACAATTTCAAGAATAAAGGTCTTGCCAATACTACCATCAAGAATGATATTGCATTTGTAAAAGTATTCTTGAGATGGGCGCAGGAGCATGGCTATTGCGATGCTTCACCTTTCCTATATCAGAAAGTGAAGTTAAAAACGGCTGAGAAACCTGTCATCTTTCTTACTAAGGATGAACTGATGAAAGTGTATGATTTTGATTTCGGTCAAAAAAACTATCTTTCACAAGTCCGGGATGTTTTCTGTTTCTGCTGTTTTACGTCTTTAAGGTATTCCGATGTTTATAATCTCCGCCGGTCAAACATCACGGATACTGAAATTCATATCACCACCATCAAGACGCATGACTCTCTGACGATAGAACTTAATAGGTATTCACGCGCCATACTGGATAAGTATGCTGATATTCCATTCCCCGATGACAAGGCTTTGCCGGTTATTACCAATCAGAAGATGAATGATTACCTTAAAGAGATGGGTAAGATTTGTGGAATCGATGCGCCAATTACCATAACGAGGTATAAAGGAACAAAACGATATGACAAGACGTATAAGAAATATGAACTTCTGTCAACACACTGCGCCCGGCGTACTTTTGTCTGCAATGCCATCATGCTTGGTATTCCTACCAATATCGTGATGAAATGGACTGGTCATTCAGATTACGCAACGATGAAGCCTTACCTTGATATTGCGGATGATGTTAGACGTTCCGCTATGACCGCTTTCAACCGAATAGAAAAATTTGGGGTAGATGGTGATGAATCTGTTAAAAATAATCGTGGGGCAAAAAGCGGGGCAGAAAATTGATATTGTGTGAAAGTGTATGCAAGTTTTAATAATGGAAGAAAACAATAAATCAGTGATATGCTTCGGTGTAGAAATAAGCGCGAGAAAGTGGAAAAATGTGGTAGAGTACCTGTCTTTCCGCAAAATAAAGCTACAAGTCGTTGACTTGTAGCTTTATTTTTAGTTGCTAACCTGTATCCGACACCTCTGACATTCAACAGCTCCATTCCGGGGCAGCGGATTTTTCCGGGTCAGCGGATTTAGACCATAATCAATTTGAAAGCCGATTTATTCGTTTGGCTGTAAGATACACATGCAATGCAACTCGTTCCAAATATCGTGGCACAGGAGCCGGAGATAATGAAAAGAGCCGTATGTAACGACACTCAAATCATTAAGCTACAGCTGCAGGATACAATCATCGGATGTCGAGCAGTTTGTGGGTTTGCAGGGAGAGCCGCCACTGCGGGTTGGCTTTCAGGCAGGCGATACACTCTTCGAGAATGAACTTGTTGCGGCACTCCACTGCCCCGCCATCATCTTCATGCAGATCACTTACGGAACAGTCACAAGGCTGCAGTGAGTAGCTGCGAGCCTCGACAGCGCTGAAACGCTCCATGCGTTCAGCGTCGTACCCGTCGGCCATATACAGCAGTTTAATTTCGTCGACACGGCCACACGCTATCCTGTCGGTCTTCGGAGAGCAGGTCACCCAGTCGACATTTCCGGGTAGCGGCAGGGTACCGTTGGTTTCCACCTGAACAAACCATCCGTTTTCGTGCAGCCGATCGACCAGAGCAGCGTCAAGCTGCATAGCCGGCTCACCGCCGGTGATCACGACATGACGCGAAGGATACGACGATATGAGCCGCACGATTTCGTCTGCATCCATCTCCCGGCCGTCGGCATGCAGGGTGTCACAGAACGGACATTTCAGATTGCAGCCCGAGAAACGAAGGAATACAGCCGGAACGCCTGTGTGAAAACCCTCGCCCTGCAGCGAATAGAATATTTCGTTGACCTTATATGTCATAGCACACAATCGCCACAGTCGTCACGCACATAAGCCGCTACATTGCCCTCGCTCTCCTGCACGATGGTCTTGTAGCATTCAGGGATCTGCTCGGTGATCCAACGGGCTATATTCTCGGCTGTGGGGTTGAATGGCAACACATCGTTGAGATGACGGTGATCGAGCCGTCCCATGATATCCTCTTTGATGCGTGTGAAATCACACACCATACCATCGGCATTGAGCGTTTCAGCCCGACAGAACACGGTCACTATCCAGTTGTGGCCGTGGACATTGCTGCACTTGCTTTCGTAAGAGAGTTCAAGCCGGTGAGATCCCGACACTTCTATCTTTTTTGAGATATAGTACATTTTTTCGCTGTTATGATACGCTGTTGTTGTCCGAAGCCGCCGATCCGTGGCATTCTTCCGCGGCAAGAGCGGCAGCCATGCCTGCCGCAGCCCGCCTGCCGTCGCCCATGGCCAGAATGACCGTGGCACCGCCACGCACTATGTCGCCGCCGGCAAAGAGTCCGTTGACCGATGATTCCATCGACGTTTCGTCCACCTCAATCGTGCCGCGCCGGCTGACGCTGAGCCCCTCGACTGAAGACGGGATTAGCGGATTGGGAGAAACGCCCACACTCACAATAACCAGATCGACCGGTATCTCGCGGATATCGCCCTCCACCGCCACCGGAGAACGGCGTCCCGAGGCATCAGGCTCGCCAAGCTCCATGCGCTGCACGCGCATGGCTCTGACATGTCCGTTCTCATCGCCCAGATATTCCACAGGATTGAAGAGCGTCATAAACTCAACGCCCTCCTCCTTGGCATGATGCACCTCCTCAAGACGTGCCGGCATCTCGGCCTCGCTGCGACGATAGACAATGACGGCTCTCTCGGCTCCCATCCTGCGCGCCGTGCGCACAGAGTCCATCGCCGTATTGCCTCCTCCCACTATAGCCGCCGTGCGTCCGGTCAGCACAGGAGTGTCGTGTCCGTCAAGACCGGCTCCCATCAGATTGACACGGGTAAGATATTCGTTGCTGCTCATCACGCCGATCAGATTTTCACCCGGAATACCCATGAATCTCGGCAGACCGGCTCCCGACGCCACAAACAGTCCGCGGAAGCCCTGCCGGCGAAGATCTTCGACAGTCACAGTGCGAGACACTATGCAGTCTTTAACAAAAGTCACTCCGGCAGCCTCCAGAGCACGGATCTCGTCGTCGACCACGGCGTTTGGCAGACGGAATTCGGGAATACCATACTTAAGCACTCCGCCGATCTCATGCAGAGCCTCGAACACAGTGACGTCAAAGCCGCGGGCGGCCATATCGCCGGCAAACGACAATCCGGCCGGACCGCTACCGGCCACTGCCACCTTGACAGCGCCCGGCGCCGGACGCCTCGGAGGCACTGGATTTTTTCGGGCTTCCTCACGCGCACGGTCGGCGGCAAAGCGCTCCAGATAGCCTATCGCCACAGGCTGACACTTCATGCGGTGATATATGCAGCGGCTCTCGCACTGTTTCTCCTGCGGACAGACACGACCGCAGACAGCCGGAAGCGCGCTCGTCAGCCGCAACACGGCTGATGCTTCGGCAAAATCTCCGCGCTGTATATTTTTTATAAATCCGGGAATATCTATACCTACCGGACAACCGGTGACGCACTGCGGATCAGGACAGTCCATGCATCTCGTGGCTTCGACCACTGCCTGTCCCTCCGAGATGCCCAGGTTTACTTCAGCCGATCTGGACGCTACGCGGACAGCCGGATCAAGCTCGGGCATTTTCACCCGCTCGATCGCCGCCCGGTCTTTGGCGCTCATGGCGCCACGCAACTCCACTCGCCACGCAGCATCGCGTGAATTATTCTTGTCTATAGCCATCTGAGTCTGTGTTTCAAAGCATCCATGAATCAATTATACGACCGCAACCTCATCAGCATCTCATCAAAATCCACCTGATGGGCGTCAAACTCCGGCCCGTCGACACACACGAAGCGTGTGCGGCCGCCGACGGTCACCCTGCAGGCTCCGCACATGCCGGTGCCATCGACCATTATGGTGTTGAGGGAGCACATAGTCGGCACTCCGTAACGCTCCGTAAGCTTCGCCACGAACTTCATCATCACGGCAGGTCCGATGGTCACTACCTGATCGACCTTTTCACGACGGATCACATCTTCCACTCCATCGGTCACGAGTCCCTTGCGTCCGTAAGAGCCGTCGTCGGTCATCACGATCACCTCATCGCTCCACGGAGCCACCTGATCCTCAAGGATCACGAGTTCGCGCGTGCGGGCGGCCAAAACGGTAACAACCCGATTGCCGGCCTGTTTCATCGCCTTAATGATAGGCAGAAGCGGAGCAACGCCAACACCGCCTCCGCAGCACACCACCGTGCCTACATGGCCTATATGTGTCGCCTGCCCCAGAGGCCCCACCACATCGGTCAGCGAGTCACCGGGCTCGAGTGCACAGATCTTGCACGTGGACACTCCCACCTGCTGAACCACGAGCATTATTGTGCCGCGCACAGGGTCGGCATCGGCTATAGTCAGCGGTATCCGTTCGCCTCCCTCACCGCAACGCACTATCACGAAGTGTCCCGGACGGCGCGAGCGGGCTATCTGCGGAGCCTCAACTATGAGCTTCACCACATTTTCGGAGAAGTGTTCCTTTTCGAGTATTGTGAACATCGGTCAGATCTGTTGATTGATAAGTAACTCTTAGAGTATGTTTACTTTTAACTTTATGAAATCTTTATAGCTCTTTTCGACCAATTTTAAGCTTTTGTTCAGTCATTATGGAACCCCATAACTCCTTCACAAAATCTAAAAATTGACTCGAATATATTCTCTAAATCTTAACATAAGTCAAAAATAAACACACTCTTAAAAATTAGTTGATATTATGAAACTCGTCAGTAACCCATGGTTTGCTGCGGTACTTTTTGATTTTGTCCGGCGTTTTTTGCTTTCATCCTCAGTTGTGTAGCTCGCTACACGCCCTCGTCTTCAAGCAAAAACCACTCGAACAAATCTCAAAAATCACTCGCAGCTAATTTTTGCGAGTTACTTATTTATTTCGCAAAGGTAAGAAAACTTTTCAAGCCTGTCAATTCCGGAGCCGCCATAGTCACCATGGTCTGTCAAAGCATGCCATCCAGAGCGGACAATGAAGCCATTCAAGTTCAGGTTCATGCCAGATACAACATGACAGCCGGAACTCCATAGGGAATTCCGGCTGCCTGCCTGTCTGGTTGCGTATTGCTCTGTTTACGAACCGAATGTGACGTTGAAGCCGACATTGACCGACGCAGTGGCCTTGCCTACAGGCACCATCTGCGGGGTGAGCGTGAAAAACTGGTGATCGCTGCCAATGAAGAAATTGAATCCCTTAGGATGAAAATTGAGCATCCAGCCGAATGAACTTCCGTAGGTCGACGCACCGTAGTTGATAGTCGCGCCAAACCAACCCGTGGGTTTGACATTGGCATAAAAACGGCCTTCAGTCCACGACTGACAGCCTGCTATGTGGCTCGAGAACAGGAAACCTGCCGAAAGTGGTTTGTAAAACGGCGTGTAGTATTCGGCGCCGAGTCGGATTGTGGCATTGAGCATGAAGATTCCAAATCGAAGTGCAAAACTTTGAGATGGGCATTAGTCATTCTCCTCTCTCCTTCTGGCGAGGGGATGCCCAAGCGGCGGGGGCGGCCTAAACCGCCCCCAAGAGCGGACAGCAGCAGAACATACTGGCAATACAAAATAAAAAGGGAGACCGAAGTCTCCCTGAGATTAACTAATTTTGTATTGCTTATGTACAGACAATTAACCTCGCAGCAAAGGTCGCAAATTTTCGCCTTACTGCAAAGAAAAACTTCGAGAGAAGAAATTGCCCTCATAGTAGGGTGCAGTCAGTCAACGCTTTGTCGTGAACTGAAGCGCAATTCCACAACCAAAGGCCACTATCTGTGGGAAAAGGCTCATGCCAAAGCCCTTGAACGCAGAAAGCGCACCACATCCAACAAGAAGCTCGACAGCGTGTTGGTGTGGCGTATAAAACAGATGATTATTGACCACCAATGGTCACCAGAACAAATTCGTGGCGTGTTGGCCAAGGAAGGTGTTTCCGTATCCATACAGACCATTTACAACATTATAAACGCTGATGAAAGCGGAGAACTGCGCCGTCACCGCAGACATCCCGACTTCCGACGACGACCAAAAGGCGAACGCAAACCCACTAAAGCCACCAACATACCAAACCGCACAAGCATACACGACAGACCGGCCGAGGTCGACGGCAAACGCTTTGGCGATTTTGAGATGGATCTTATTGTTGATGCCTACGGGCACGCGATTCTAGTGCTGCTTGAACGCATGACTGGCTTTGTGATGATGGAGAAACTACCTTACGGAAAAAGAGCCAAGCCATTGTCAAAGACTGTCGTGAGAATGCTGTACGCATACCGTAAATATCTTAAAACCATCACTACTGACAACGGCAGCGAGTTCGCGGCACACCTCGACATAACCGCCGGATTACGCATCAAAGGTCTTGATGATGTGACTGTTTACTTTGCCGACAGCTACTGCTCATGGCAGAAAGGAGCGGTCGAAAACATCAACAAACTCATCCGTCAATACATCCCCAAAAAGTCAAATTTCAATGATTTCACTGACCTATACATCAAGAATGTCGCAAAGAAACTAAACCTCAGACCACGGAAAAAACTCGGTTTTTCAAACCCGAAAACCGAGTTCTTCAAACAAATCGCTAATTTTGCACTTGCCAGTTGAACCTGCGTTGTGGCATTGAGCATCCTCTTAGCGTCAGAGTGGCTGAAAATTTGCGCGAAAATGCTTAACTTTGCAGTATGATTGTAATCGGCATAGCCGGAGGGACGGGCTCCGGAAAGTCAACCGTCGTAAGCCGTATTGTGGCGAGCCTTCCCGAGGGCGCAGTGGCTCTGTTGCCGCAGGACAACTATTACCGCGACTTGAGCCATCTACCTATAGAGGACCGACGCAAAGTGAATTTCGACGAACCGCAGTCGATCGAATGGACGCTTCTCGAACAGCAGCTCGACAGCCTCCGCGAAGGACGTGCGGTGGAGATGCCCACTTACAGTTACCTGACCTGCACGCGTCAGGAAGCGACAGTAAGAGTGGAACCGCGCAGCGTGGTGATCGTCGAAGGGATTCTTGTGCTGTCGCAGCCTCGTCTGCGCGACATGCTCGACATAAAAGTGTTTGTCGACGCCGATGCCGACGACCGGCTCATACGCGTAATAGCGCGCGACTGTATCTCACGCGGACGCACTCCCCAGATGGTGATCGATCGCTATCAAGCTGTATTAAAGCCTATGCACGAGCAGTATATCGAACCTTCGAAACGCTACGCCGACATAATCGTGCCGCAGGGCGGCCATAACACCGTGGCCATAAAACTATTGACCGACTATATCGTGTCGCAGGTGTGACCTACCCACAGCTATGTGGCTTCTGCCCATGAATTAAAAACAGTAATCAACTCCGAGTGCTTGCTACCTCGTTAAAAACAAGAACAATGAATCAACCTACCCGACAGATCTCTATGACGTTTCTGCTGCTTGCAGTGACGTTCTGCGTGTGCCTTATCACGGCCAACCTCATGGAAATAAAGACCGTGCCTCTCGGACCATTCACCATTACGGCCGGAGTGGTGGTGTTTCCGGTGTCATACATCATCGCCGACTGCGTGGTGGAAATCTACGGACTTCGTCGCGCCCGCCAGGTGATATGGCTCGGTTTCGCTGCCAACCTGTTTGTGTCGATCATGCTCCAGATAGGCATACTGCTGCCAGGCACCGACTCGTGGCACAGTCAGGAAGCAATGGCCACTATGTTCGGAGCCGTGCCCCGGATATTCGCGGCAAGTTTCATAGCCTTCCTTGCCGGATCGATGGTCAACGCCTACGTCATGCACCGTATGCGTCTCGCCCACCCTGACGGAAGCAGATTCTCATTGCGCGCCATAGTGTCAACCCTTTTCGGAGAGGGCGCCGACTCGCTGATATTTTTCCCGATAGCCTTTGCCGGAGAGCTTCCCGCCGGAGTGATAATATCGCTTATCGTCACTCAGGCGCTGCTCAAGACACTATATGAGATAATAATCCTGCCGGTGACGATCCAGGTGGTGCGTCTGCTCCGACGCATCGAGGAGCGCCATCTTCATACCGAAGAAGCATGAAAGCCATAATCGACACCGACAAGATCCGGATGGTGTGGGTGGATCTCGACGACACCATCATAGACTTCCGCGGCAACTCGCGCCGTGCGTTGAGCCGCGTGTATCATGACTATCACGCTATCGGCAGACTTTTTGACGACTCCGAGGCCTGGATATCAGCCTACGAGCGCCACAACCACCGCCTATGGACGCTCTACAACCGAGCCGAGATAAGCTGCACATACCTTCGGGAGGAACGCTTCATCAGACCACTCGCCGAGGCGGGAATGACCCGGCGCGAGGCGTCAGCTCTCACTCATGATCTTGACAGGATATATCTCGACCGGCTGGCTGAGGAGAGCACACTGGTAGACGGCGCGCTCGCACTGCTTGAACGGCTTCGCAAATTCCGACTGAATGTCGGAGTGCTTTCCAACGGCTTCGCCGATGTGCAGCACCGTAAAATCGCCTCGGCCGGAATAGCGCATCTGATCGACATCACCGTGCTGTCGGACGACATCGGCATCAACAAACCCGACACGCGGATTTTCAGCCATGCGATGAAGCGCAGCGGCATCAGCGATCCGTCGGCTCATCTGATGATCGGCGACAACCCCGCGACCGACATAGAGGGCGCGCTCGCCGCCGGATGGCAGGCGATTCTCTTCAATCCCACCGGGCTGCTCCATGCACCCTCGCCGGCACACACCGTAGAACGACTTGACGACATAGTTCTCTGACAAATCCGCACTATATGTCGCAGAAAATTCAGTAATTTTGCACAATGTCTGATCACACCTTAAACACCTATAACTTCATGAACAGATATTTCAGAATGGCTGCCGCCGGTGCGATCATGGCAACAGCCGCAATGACAGCAGAGGCACAACAGGTGCAGGGGTTCGTCCACCAGCAATCGGACGCCTCGGGCTATGAATGGCCTACAGACACAGCCGTGATAAACAAGCTCGACCAATGGCGCGACCTGAAATTCGGAGTACTGTTCCACTGGGGATTATACTCCGTGCCGGGCATCGTGGAGTCATGGTCGATATGTTCGGAGGATGTAGACTGGATCAGCCGCAAGGGCAATATGCCTTACGAAGAGTATAAGAAATGGTACTGGAGCCTGGCCGACTCTCTCAACCCGACGCAGTTTGATCCGGCACAGTGGGCCGACATCATGGCCGACGCCGGAATGCGCTATGCGATATTCACCACCAAGCACCACGACGGCTTCTGCATGTTCGACTCCCGGCTCACTGACTTTTCGATAGCCAAAGGACCGTTTGCAGGAAACGAGAAGAGCGACGTGACCCGCCACGTGTTCGACGCATTCCGCGACAAAGGTTTCAGCATCGGAGCATATTTTTCCAAACCCGACTGGCACACCGAATGGTTCTGGAATCCGGAGTTTGCCACTCCCAACCGCCATATCAACTACAAAAAGGAGCGACACCCCGACTGGTGGAAACGCTATCAGGACTTCACAGCCGGGCAGCTCGGCGAACTGCTATCGGGACGCTACGGACGGCTCGACATACTCTGGCTCGACGGCGGATGGATCAAAGGCGATGACATAGGACTCGACAGCATTCTTCTCGAGGCCCGCTCCGGGCGGCATCCCGGACTCATATCGGTGGACCGCAGCATACGCGGACGCAACGAGAACTATCAGACGCCCGAGCGAGGCATCCCCGAAAAGCAACTCTCCTATCCGTGGGAAAGCTGCATAACGCTGAGCAACGACTGGGGATGGGTGCCCGACGCGCCATACAAATCGCCTGAAAAGGTGATAGCCCTGCTGGCTGAGACCACGGCCAAGGGCGGATGTCTGCTTCTCGGAGTCGGCCCCACGGCCGAAGGACTTATAGAGCCGGAAGCCGAATGGCGTCTGAGGGCTGTCGGCGAATGGCTGCGTCGCAACGGCGAAGCGATATATTCGACAGTCACCACACCGATATACAATGACGGCAATGTATGGTTCACCGCATCGAAGGACGGATCAACACTCTATGCCATAGTCACTCCGGCCGAAGGAGAAGCCATGCCACGGCAGATCACATGGAACGGCAACGAGCCAAAGGGGCGCATGACGCTGCTCGACGGCCGACGCAAGCTCAGCTATAGCACCGACCGCAACGGCGTGACGCGCGTGAATCTGCCGAAGGGAGTAAAAGCCGGACCGCTTGCAATAAAATTCAGAAAGAGATGAGAGCAACGCACATTATTGCAGCTTCGGCCATAATCGCCACGGCATTGTCCACGACGGCCACGACGCCCGTCTACCTTCAGGCCTCGAAACCGACAGAGGAGCGAGTGGCAGATCTGCTGAGCCGCATGACACTTGAGGAGAAAGCCGGGCAGTTGCTCTGCCCCATGGGATGGGAAATGTATGAGCGCCGACCCGACGGAAGCATCGCTCCCTCCGAGAAATTCAGAGAGCAGAACCGCGGCAAGATGCCCGTTGGCGGCTACTGGGCCACACTCCGGGCCGACCCCTGGACACAGAAGACGCTCGAGAACGGACTGTCGCCGGCCGAAGGTGCCGCCGCTCTCAATGCCCTTCAGGCATTTGCGATTGACAGCACGCGGCTCGGCATACCAATACTATTTGCCGAAGAGTGTCCCCACGGACACATGGCTATCGGTGCTACCGTATATCCGACCGGCCTGTCCATGGCCGGCACATGGCATCCGGAGCTGATACGCCGCGCCGGCGAGGAGATAGCTCTTGAGGCCAGGTCGACTGGGGCAGGCGTAGGCTACGGTCCTGTTCTTGACATAGCACGCGAGCCACGCTGGAGCCGCATGGAGGAGACTTTCGGCGAAGACCCGTGGCTCAGCGGAGTCATGGGTGCAGCCATGGTGGATGGTATGCAGGGCCGACGCGGATCGTCGGTCAACGACGGACGCCATCTCTACTCCACGCTTAAGCATTTTGCAGCCTACGGCGTCCCCGAAGGAGGACACAACGGTGCGGAGGCGAGCGTGGGGCCGGTAAGGCTTCGCAGCGAACTTCTCGAACCGTTCCGCCACGCCATTGCGGCCGGTGCGGCCACAGTGATGAGTTCCTACAACAGTGTGGACGGGATACCCTGCACCGCCAACCGTGAACTTCTCACCGGCCTGCTGCGCGACGAATGGGGCTTCACCGGAGCAGTCTACTCCGACCTCTACAGCATTGACGTTCTTGCAGGACACACGGCCTCGGACCGCACCGAAGCGGGCGCGCAGGCGCTTAAAGCCGGAGTCGACATAGACCTCGGCGCCGCATGCTACGGCAAGCGTGCCATAGAAGCCCTTCAGCGGGGACTAATCACCGAAGCCGACATCGACACCGCCGTGGCGCGCATACTGAGGCTGAAATTCGACCTCGGACTCTTCGAGCGCCCATTTACTGATCCACAGGAAGCCACGCGGCGCGTAGGCGCCGACAGCCACCGCGCCACCGCGCGCGAGATAGCGCGTCAGGGCACAGCGCTGCTTAAAAACGAGGGATCACTGCTGCCGCTTGACCGCAAAAGGCTGCGCCGCATAGCCGTAATAGGCCCGAATGCCGACGAACAATACAATCAGCTCGGCGACTACACCGCCCCGCAGCCCGACGACAACATCACCACTATACTTGAAGGATTGCGCCAGGCCGCACCCGATGTGGAGATCGTCTACGTGAAAGGCTGCGCCATACGCGACACCGCGCAGACCGACATCGCGGCGGCCGTGGAGGCAGCTCTCGCGGCCGATGTGACCGTACTCGCAGTCGGCGGATCGAGCGCACGCGACTTCAAGACATCATATGCAGCCACCGGCGCCGCACAGACCGACGCCTCACACGTAAGCGACATGGACTGCGGAGAGGGATTTGACCGGGCGACACTGACACCGCTCGGCGATCAGCTACGGCTCATGCAGGCCATCTATGACACCGGCAAACCGGTCGTGACCGTCTACATCCAGGGCCGTACTCTCGACATGAATCTTGCTGCCCGCCACTCCGACGCGCTTCTGACGGCATGGTATCCCGGTCAGGAAGGCGGGAGTGCCATTGCCGACATAATTTTCGGCGACGTGAATCCGTCGGGACGTCTGCCGGTCAGCATCCCACGCTCCGAAGGCCAGCTGCCGGTCCACTACTCACGCATGAGCACCGGACGCGATTATATGGATGGCAGCGGGTCACCGCTCTACAGCTTCGGCCACGGACTAAGCTATACGACATTTGACTACTCCGATCTCACGATAATTCCGACCGACAACGGCGACCGCTGGGATGTCAGCTTCCGGCTGACAAACACAGGCCGACGCCAAGGAGCTGAGGTGGCACAGCTATATCTGCGCGACGCAGTGGCCTCAACCAGCCAGCCTCCGATGCTGCTCAAAAGATTCAAGCGTATAGAACTCAATCCGGGAGAGAGCCGGGAAGTGCATTTCAGCCTTGGACCCGACGAACTGTCGATCTACAATCCCGCGCTCCGGCGCGTGGTCGAACCGGGTCTGTTCCGATTGATGATCGGATCATCGAGCAACGATATCAGGCTCAAAGGAGAGTTTACAGTAACCCAACAATACGACTTATAATGGCAAAGCATTATCACTACACGCCTCAAGGCACCTGTTCACGCGACATAGAGATAACCATCGGCGACGACGGACGCGTGGAAAACGTCACATTCACCGGCGGATGTCACGGCAATCTGCAAGGCATCGGATCGCTCGTGCGCGGAATGACACCCGAGGAGGTAATCGGACGGCTCAAAGGGATAAAGTGCGGTGCGAAATCCACATCGTGTCCCGATCAGCTCGCCTGCGCCCTCTCAGCCGAATAGCACGTGCCGAAATATTGCAGGCATTTATCTGAAAACAGCCTGACAAGAATAGAAAAACGGCTCTGTGTCAAAGACCGAATCGGTTGACACAGAGCCGTTGATTTTTACACGACCAAAGTCAGAGTACCTGACGGTAAAGCGCCTTGATATCCTCAAGACTGCAGTCGCGCGGATTGCCCGGCGTGCACACATCGGCAATAGCCTGCTCGGCGAGAGCCGGTATGTCGGACTCCTTGATGCCGAGATCCGACAGATGCTGCGGGATGCCGACACGAATAGCAAGCGCTCTGACCGCATCGACAGCGGCCTGCGAAGCCTCCTGCGGAGTCAAACCCTTTATATCCACGCCCATAGCCTCGGCTATACGGGGGTACTTGTCGATACACTCCGGCATATTGTACTCCATGACTGTCGGGAGCAGGAGAGCATTGGCCACACCATGAGGCACATCAAAAAGTGAACCCATGGGATGGGCCATGCCATGAACCAGTCCGAGGCCTACGTTGGAGAATGCCATTCCGGCGATATACTGCGCCACCGCCATGCCGTTGCGTCCCTCCGGGTTCTGCGGCTCGTCGACTGCCACGGGAAGATAGCGGCTGATCATACGGATGGCCTCGATCTCAAACATATCGCTCATCTCCCATGCGCCCTTTGTGATGTAACCCTCTATGGCATGAGTGAGCGCATCCATACCTGTGGCAGCGGTGAGGCCTCTGGGCAACGAATACATCAGTTCAGCATCGATCATGGCTACGGCAGGGATATCATTGGGGTCGACACACACCATCTTCTTTTTCTTTTCCTCGTCGATTATGACGTAGTTGATAGTGGTTTCGGCAGCCGTACCGGCCGTGGTGGGGAGCGCCACCATAGGCACGCTCTTGTTCTTCGTCGGCGCACATCCTTCGAGCGACACCACGTCGGCAAACTCCGGATTGGCCACTACAATACCGATACCTTTGGCGGTATCCATGGCCGATCCGCCACCGATAGCAACCAGCAGATCGGCTCCAGAAGCCTTGAAAGCAGCCACACCGTCCTGCACGTTCTTCACAGTAGGATTGGGCTTCACCTCGCTGAACACATCGTAGGCGACTGCCGCCTCGTCGAGGACATCGGTCACCATCTTGGCCACCCCAAACTGAATGAGGCCTTTGTCAGTCACAACCAATGCCTTTTTCTTGCCGAGGCGCTGTATCACTTCGGGGAGCACCTTGCGCGCTCCGGGTCCGAAATAGGACGTTTCGTTCAATATAAATCTCTGAACCATAATATATGAGATATTTAATTTAAGGATTTATTACGAGCCGGCCATTGCATATAATATCATTGGCACTCCTCAAAGGTACACTTTTTTCAGCTCCCCTCCAACTTTTTATTTCTCCTCACCACCGGATCATCTTTTTAACAGGTTTTCAAGATATGATCTCGAACTATCTTCATCAATATTATTCCTAAAGTCATGTTCAAACAATATCCCGTTTATGACCTTTCCATTGAATTGAGCGACGCCCCTTGTACCTCTTCCGGCCCAATGATGCTGCAATATAGTGGTTTTCATCAACTGATCATGGAATACCGAGCACAGGACTGTATTCATTATCCCACTGTCGTCAATGCCGACAAAAAAGAACATAAACACCGAACGCTCCTCACCCATACATTTCAGAAATTTATCGACATTATAAGCTTTCGGATTGGAATCAAGATATAGTATCTTTGTCTTTATATCGGTATAGGTGTCGGCACTTTCAAAACGCCTGACATAATCGCCCAGCCCGTTTTCAGTATCATAAACCGGCAGCATACGCTCTACATCCGACAGATCTTTAAGCAAGCCGGTGCGTTCCTCGGGATCCGATGTGATCAGAGCCTCAATCAACCGTCCCCTAACGTTCACATTATCGACACGAGAAGCCACCAGCATGGCGTCCTTGACATCCTCACATCTTCTGCGCAAATCATCAAGAAGCACCGCATAATCATCCGATCCGACAAACTATGACGCTCGCCGCGGAGCATCGAGCAGATTCAAATATTCAGAGTGATTCAACTCCGTCTTAACCTTTACCGGACGTATATTATTGGTTCTTTCCACGATCCTCTCAAGGTTCTCAATCCATGTGAATCCCTGATGATACGAAAATAATTCGTCAAAAAACTCCGGAGAATTGACTCTATCAATTTCGGGCAATTGCTTGCGTATATTACTGCCAAGAACACTGCCTCTTATATTGTCGATTCTCAAACTTTGCGAGCTATGGCTAACCTTATCAATAAAAGTAGTGTTTATCATATAAACCAGATTGTCCAAGCCTCTTCTGACAACGACGACAAAACATGGAATACCATCATACTTTTCAAGTTTGGACAATGATATCACCACATTGCTGAAGGATGCGTTTTTTGTATAGCAAAACACAACAGCAAAATAATCGGTGTGATACAGCGCACGACCATCCTTCACCATAGGAAAATTACGGCATACCGCAGCTATCATCTCATCCTTCGTGTCGATTGCGTGATTATTGACCACCAACGACACAAAATCATTTACGCTACTGTTCATAAGCGACTCTTGAAAATCCGTTTACATTATTAAACTCATCAGTACCCCCCCGTGGCAAATCTCAAAAATCACTCGCAGCTGATTTTTGCGAGTTATTTACTCTAAATAATGTTGGCTGTGTATCAATATTTTTTCGGCGTATGCCGTCATTGCATTTTTTTTTGATCGGCCAACGAGTTCCTTTCCCAGAAAACTCCGTCGGAATATCCTTGAATCGACACATCGACTGCCGCAGCCATCAACCGCTTCACCGCCCACCGACAATATTCACGATTCACTTCCACTCCAAAAAATCTTCGGCCAAGTTTTCGTGCGACGACGGCCGATGTGCCGCTGCCCAAAAAAGGGTCAAATATTCTGTCGCCGGGACGTGATGAGGCAAGCACCAGTTTGGCATACAGTTTTTCAGGCTTTTGTGTAGGATGATCAGTGTTTTCAGGCATTGACCAGAACGGCACACTGATATCGTCCCAGAAATTCGACGGACAGGTGATCCTGAAATTTCCGTTCTCCGTTTCCTCCCAATCCTTCGGACGGCCATCTTCCCGATATGGTGCGATGACTTTTCTTTTCATCTTCACCGAATCGACATCAAAATAGTAATCTCGTGGATTTTTAACTGCAAACCAGATATCCTCCATACTGTTCTTCCAGTTGGCCTTTGCTCCCCTGCCCTTTTCTCTCTGCCAGGATATACGATTGACAACGATCAGACGTTCCTCTATGACACGCTGCATGGATGAGGTGCATTTCCAGTCGCCACACATATAAAGCGAACCGTCGGGCTTCAACTTATCACACACTCTGTAAAACCAACTTCTCAGGAATTCCTCATATGCATCAGTCTTCATGACTGCGAATTTGCGTCCATGAAAATCCTTATCGAGATTATATGGCGGATCTATGATTATCAGATCGAAGTATCCATCAGGGATAAAGTCAAGGCAGTCGAACAGATCTGCGTTGACAATCATATCGTCGTGAAACCCCGCTCTTATAGTCTCCACACCGCTTATTTGCTGTTCAAGCACAGGAATTTCCGAGTCCGACACAGTAACAGTGCGGTTTCTTGCGGCTCTATTTTTTGTTTCTGCCATCAGGGTCTTAAATCTATAAAATCATGAAAACGAAAGGCCTGACACACGACACCACATTCGCGTCGGTTTCAGGAATACAATCACTATGAAGCTACCGACAAAATTAGTCAAATCCATGCGACTTTACAACAGCCGCTGTCGATTATAGCGTGATGGCACTATAGGTAATACCGGAGGGGATCGGGCGGAGGCCGTGGATTAAGAGACTGTCTAAAATTCATATCACTTTGCTTTTGAGAGTCTTTCCAGCGTCTTTTTGTTTGCTTCCCGGTCATGTAGCTAAGGCTACACTCCCTCATCACAAACAAAAATCCATCTGACAATCCTTCTCAAAAATCCGTATTACATAAATTTAGACAATCTCTCAGTTTTTTTCAGCAGGCATTTTACATGGATGATTGACATAAAAGAGGAAAAATTCGTAATTTTGCGGCTATAAGGCAAGGTCAGTCTCACACAGGCAATGGAAAACCGAGCCATACACTTCACTAACCACCTGACATCGACAGATGAAACTCATAGACAGACTCAAGTCACCGATCAAACCCTGGCAGCGCAAACTCATCGCAGGGCTATGGATAGCCTTCGGCGTAATGGCGGCAGGCATGATGGTGTTTTTCTATATGGCCTACAACGGTATGGTCGGCTATATGCCTCCGGTGGAGGAGCTCAAGAATCCGCACGACCGCTTCGCTTCAGTGATCTATTCGGCCGACGGCGAAGAGCTGGGACGCTACTTCCGCAACACCGGCAACCGAGTGTATGCCGACTTCGACGAGATCTCTCAGAATGTGATCGACGCACTTATTTCAACCGAGGATTCACGTTTCGAGGATCATTCGGGCATAGACGTCAGGGCTTTGGCCCGAGTGGGCGTAAAGACCCTGCTACTCGGACAGCGCAACGCCGGCGGAGGCTCCACCATCACACAGCAGCTTGCAAAGCAGCTGTATTCGCCGGAGTCGCACGGTCTGATGAGCCGTGTGATGCAGAAACCTATCGAATGGATGATAGCAATAAAGCTCGAGCGGTTTTATTCGAAAGAAGAGATCATCAAAATGTATCTCAACCAGTTTGACTTTCTGTACAACGCCGTAGGCATCAAGTCGGCAGCGCATGTATATTTCGGCAAGACTCCCGAGGAGCTGACGGTGGAGGAGGCAGCCACCCTCGTAGGGATGGTGAAGAATCCGGCATATTACAATCCGGTCAGACGGCCGGAGCGGACGATGCAGCGCCGCAATGTGGTGCTCGACCAGATGATGCGCAACGGCAAACTGACCGCCCAGCAGGCCGATTCGCTAAAAGCCCTGCCGCTGAAGCTCGACTTCCACCGCGTGGATCACAAGAACGGTCTGGCACCATACTTCCGCGAGGAGCTGCGCCGTATGCTCAAGGCTCACCGACCCGTGGCGAGCGACTATCCGAAGTGGGACCGTCAACGCTTCTATGACGACTCTCTCGCATGGGAGAACGATCCTCTCTACGGATGGATCGACAAGAATCCGAAACCCGACGGCTCTAAATATGACATCTACACCGATGGCCTCAAGATATACACCACCATCGACTCGCGGATGCAAAAGTATGCCGAAGACGCCGTGGAAGAACATCTGAGCAAGACACTGCAGCCGGCGTTCTTCAAGGAGAAACGCGGTTCGAAGTCGGCGCCATACACGACCAACCGCACCGAAGTCAGCCAGCAGCAGATCGACAGGCTTATTGAACATGCCATGCAGCAGACCGACCGCTACCGTGTGATGCAGAAAAACGGCGCAAGCAAAGCGGAGATAGAAAAATCATTCCGCACGCCTCACGAAATGAAGGTGTTCTCATATCAGGGCAACATCGATACGATCATGACTCCTCTGGATTCGCTGATGTACAACAAGCACTTCCTGCGGACAGGCTTCATGGCCATGGAGCCTAAAAACGGGCATGTGAAGGCGTACGTCGGCGGGCCGGACTTCGAACATTTCCAATACGACATGGTGGCTACCGGACGACGCCAGATCGGTTCGACCGTCAAGCCGTTTCTCTACACCTATGCCATGGAGGAGGGCTTCACGCCCTGCGACGAGTTTCTCAATGAGCAACCTGTGCTCTATGACGAGAACGGACGTCCGTGGGCTCCGCGCAATTCAGGCAAATCGCGCATAGGAGAGATGGTAGACCTGCGGTGGGCTCTCACCAACTCCAACAACTGGATTTCAGCCCGTCTGATCAGCCAGCTTTCGCCGGCATCGCTCGTGCGCACGATGCACAACTTCGGTATCACGGCCCATCTTGATCCGGTGATGTCGCTGTGTCTGGGTCCGGCCGACGTATCGGTCAAGGAGATGGTCACCGCCTACTCGGCTTTTGCCAATCGCGGAATGAGAGTGGACCCGATGTTTGTGACCGCCATCACCGACGCCAACGGCAATGTGCTGGCCGAATTCTCGCCACGCCACACTGAAGTGATTTCGGAAGAAGCCTACTGGCGAATACTCTCGATGCTGCTCAATGTGGTGGACTCCGGAACAGGCAACCGCATACGCCGTCCGCCCTACAACATCACCGCACAGACCGGCGGCAAGACCGGCACGACCAACTCCAACTCCGACGGCTGGTTCATGGCATTCACTCCCGGCCTGGTGGCCGGCACATGGGTAGGAGGCGAAGAGCGCTACATACATTTCAATTCTATGGCACAAGGCCAGGGAGCATCGATGGCCCTGCCGATCTACGGCCTGTTCATGAAAAAAGTGTATGCCGATCCGGCACTCCCCTACAGCCAGGACATGCGCTTTGAATTCCCGTCGGGAATAAATTTCTGCGAGAAGGACTATTACGGCGACTATGTAGATGCCGACAACGACGCCGAAGAGGCTTCGTTTGAAGGGGTCTTTGACTGACAGCCAAGCATCCCGACAAACATTCACGGAGGGCAACGCTCATCATCGGCCATCCTACACCGGCGGTTTGCACAGATACACCATGTCGGTCAGCGTGACTCCCTCCTCGACAATCGGCGAGGGATAGTTGTCGGTAAAGAAATCCGCCACACGATGGGAGTAACGGTAGCCACACGACTCATAGAACCGCAACGTGGAGGGCGTTTCGCCTGTGCCGATATATATAGCACGGTGTTGACAGATAGATTCTACATGGCTTAGCATCATCCGCCCGATACCTTTTCGGCGATATCCGGGCGCCACCGCAAGATTGTTGACCTCGACCGAACCGTCGGACCGTTCGGTCACGACCACCACGGCGACATCACATCCATCGACCGAACCCACAAAGAGGCGGCCCAGGCAGAGATATTTCATGATCATCTCTTTGGACTCGTCGCCCATCAGCAACAGATCCATATAGCGGTTTCTCTCCGCCACCGCACGACGGATCTACAACCGCGAGGCTACAATGCCGAGTCGGAAAAGCCGGATCGGGGTGCCGCCGTCGCGGTAAATATCGTCCAGATGGATGAATCCACACTTCTGAGCCACACACTGCGAGGCGACATTGCGGAGATCGGCGGTGAGCAGCAGCGTATCGACCTCCGGAACACGCCCACACCAGTCGATCAATGCCCGAAGAGCCTCTGTGGTCAGTCCCCTGCCCCAATACGGCCAACCGATCCAATAGCCCACCTCGCGCTCGCCGGCCGAAGCGGGACAATTCTCATCGCCTTCCGGCACAAGACCAATGTATCCTATAGGCTCACCGGTGGCTTTCAGCACCATCGCGAAATTGAAGGAATTTGGAATGAAGTACTCTGTGATGACCCGACGGCTCATTTCCACTGAGGTGTGACGGGGCCACATAGCCATTTCGCTCACACGCCCGTCGGACGCATAGCTGTAGAGCGCCTCGGCATCACTTTCGCGCCATCGTCGTAGCATCAGGCGTCCGGTATCGATGACAACATCGGATGCATCAAAAGGCTGCGAAGTGTGGAGCACGTCAAACATATAACTCAACCTGAAAACGATGGACAGGACCCATGCTTGTTGAACTTACAGAACATCTCCATGCGCTCCGGGGGGGGATAACAGGCGAATATCGTTGTGCTTTTACAGATTCACAAATTTAATAACTCTACATGATATTTCATCGAGCCGACAACGCTTTTTCTCCACACTCATAAATGGGCTAATCGTGCCTAATCGTGTATTACATCCATTGGGAAGATATTTATTCGGTTCACCTCAATTAATTCGGACAATTCCTCGAATGTATTCTTAATGTGTACCAAAAGATTAAAGTCTGGGTCATAAACCGCATATGCCCAAGGTGCCATATCCTCATCATCTTCTATTCCATATCCAATGGATCTTTGATTGCACGGAAAGTCTCGCCATCCTGCATCATTAATATCGGCCATTTATCACAGAACAAATCTGCAAAAGCCCTCGGATTATCTGTGTGGATAGGGATGATAGCTCTGGGACTAAGCGTTGAAAACAACCAGTCGAGACTCTCCATGTCGCAATGCCCACTGGTATGTAAATATTCATAGTTGACAGGTACAGATTGTGCCAACTCAGAGCTATATGCCACATTTGACTTGTCGAGATATCCCCGCCACATGGAGAAATATGTTTTTCGACCTTCCGAGGGGATACGCGAAAGAAGACTATCAAATCTTCTGCCACCGCGAGCAATTATAACATAACCGTTTTCAGAAAGATTGTCTCGAAACTTATCGTTTACCCTGAACTCATCTCCTTCCCGATGTAGAACTATAGGTTCTCGTCCTTCCTTGTATCTGTATAGGCGGGATTTACCCCAGATTCTGTCTCTTCCGGCAACGATATCCATTATTTTCTTCTGGTATCCGTCAACATAAAACGGACGACCGGTTTTCAGCGCCGCATGGTAGAGACCAAACAAACGATCTATGTTCGTAGAAGAGAGATAGACTACATTGTACTTATTTTCAGCAAAGGCTTTGACGAATTCTGTCTGAAGTTCATGTTCCGACATGACGCCTGCAACAGGTCGACAAACATTCGTTGCCTCACAAACCAGATAATCTACCCTCCCCACGTATTTTTCAATGACTTGCGGTAGCTTGCTGCTACGGAAACCGTGTGTGCGGAAATCGCCGGTATGAAAAACTTTCAGTCCTCCCGCTTCAATGCGAAATGCGTAGGCATCGAAAGCGGAATGATCCATCACGACAGGCGTTATCTGAAATTCACCACATTCCAAGCTGACACCGGGAGTAAAGGTATTGGCCGATTTGAGTCGGATATTCAATGCTTTTTGCTTCTTGTCAACGTATCCGACATGCTCAGATAATCCTTCAAGAATCCCCTTTGCTGTCTGTCCAATGTAAATTGGCAATTCTTCATGAAGATCTGCTATGCAGGCTACATGGTCGCCATGGTAATGAGTAATCAGTAATGCACTTTTACTCAAATCACCATGAGTCAGACCTTCAACTTGTAGAGATGTTACAGCGTAGCCCGGCAACTGTTCGCCGTAATCGACAAACAGTTTCCAGCCGTTAGACTCGTATTCGGTAACACATCCACCTATCTGATTGGAGCCGCGATGGATTGTGATATTCATTTCTCGTAATTATTAATTTCGAGAATATTGGAAAAACTCAGTGAATTTGCCCCCCGGTTGACCAGATAAATTGCCCCCCGGAAAATCATTTAAATTGACCCCCGTCCGGTCAAGCAAATTACCCCCCGGAAAAAGACTTTACGGGAGTTGGCAAAAGGAGTTTTTGAGCTATATTGTATGTTAAATAATATTAAACATACGACTGATGGCAAATCGAAAACTGAGCATGAACAAATTAAGACAGGTGCTCCGATGCCACGCCAACGGCAACGGAGCCAAGAGTATCAGCAACCTGACGGGCATAGCGCGCAACACGGTGCGTAAATACCTCCGGCGGTTTATGGAGCTGAACCGTGGCATCGAGGATCTTCTGAAACTGGAGGATCCGGATCTGAATGAGATTTTCGGAGTGAGAGCGGTCGGTTCGGAACCCGTGTCAAGCCGCCATCAGGAGCTTATGGGACTTATGCCTGATTATGTCAGACGTCTGAAAAAGAGAGGTATGACGCGGCAGAAGCTGTATGACGACTATATCGGGAGTCACCCGGGAGGCTATTCCCGGTCGACGTTCAGCCGTCTGATGCGTCTGTATGTGGCGCAGATGCACCCTATAGCGCATCTGGAACACAAGGCCGGCGACAAGATGTATGTCGATTACGCAGGCGACCGTCTGGAGCTGGTCGACCGTGACAGCGGCGGGATCATCGCCGTGGAGGTGTTCGTGGCCATACTGCCTTGCTCACAGCTTACATATGTTGAGGCCGTGATGAGCCAGCGCAAGGAGGACTTCATACGGTGCTGTGAGAATGCGCTTCATTTTTATGGCGGGGCACCGGCGGCCATCGTGCCAGACAATCTCAAGGCTGCCGTAAAGAAGGCAAGCCGTTACGAGGCGGAGCTCAATGAGGATTACGCGGCCTTCGCCGAGCATCACGGTTGCGCAGTCATACCGGCACGCGTGCGCAAGCCGCGCGACAAGGCCCTGGTGGAGGGCGCCGTCAAGCTCATCTACCGCAGCATCTACCCGTTGGTGCGACAGCGCACTCATCATGATCTTGTGTCGCTGAACGCCGCTATCCGTACGGCGCTGGAGCTTCACAACAACGCCCGCATGAGCGGACGCCCTTACAGCCGCCGCGAGCAGTTCGAGGATCTGGAGCGCATGTACCTGCGCCCGTTAAATCCCATAAGGTTCGAGCTGAAGGAACGGCATACCGCCACGGTACAGCGCAACGGGCACGTACGCCTTGACCGCCACTACTACAGCGTGCCCCACCGTCTTATCGGCCGCAAGGTCAACATACTGTATGACTCACGTACGGTTGAGATATACTGCGGCGGAGACCGCGTGGCCGTACATCCCAGAGGATGGCGCCCGTACGGGTATACCACGGAGCCGAATCACCTTGCCTCGGCCCACCGGGACCTGAGCGGATGGAGCGTCGAGGGCTTCCTGAGGCAGGGGGCACGCATACATGCCGACGTAGAGGACTTCCTGCGGCATGTCATAGAGTCAAAGACCCATCCCGAACAGGCCTACAAATCCTGCAAGGGCATACTGTCGTTCGCATCCAGGGTCGGCAACGACCGCCTGGTCAGGGCCTGCCGCAGGGCCGCATCCTCCGGACTCTACAACTACAGCGCCGTCGACTCGATACTGCGCAGCCGTCATGACTGCCTCGATGACGACACCCTTCCCGGTCAAGAGTGCGAGGAGAGCGCCCAGATGCCCCGGCATGCAAACATACGCGGGAAGGAATACTTCAGGTAACATATCAATCCAACAATACATACAACAATGGAAATGAACCAACAGACACTCGCCCGGATGTCGCAGATGCGGCTGCTGGGCATGCACGCGGCCTTCCGCACATCAATGGAATCGTTCAAAAGCGAAGGCATGACAACAGACCAGTTCGTGGCGTGGCTCGTGGAAAATGAATGGGACGACCGCACCAACCGGCTTATACAGCGCCTGCAGAAACAGGCCTCGTTCCGTTACCGCGCCTCAATCGAGGAGATAGACTACTCCCTTGAGCGCGGCCTTGACCGGAACCTGCTGATGCGGCTCTCCGAGATGACCTTCGTCACCGAGCCACGCGACATCTTCATCACCGGCAGTGCCGGCACCGGCAAAAGCTACATAGCAACCGCTCTGGGCTACCGGGCATGCCAGAAAGTCACTATGTTTGCATCAGATTAGCTGACGGGGCGCTCAACGGGGGCTGTCTGCCCCCTTGCCGCTAAGGCTTTCCCCCGAGAGGAGTGAGGAGAAAAGATAGACGTAAGGGCAATTGCATGTAAATTTGTAAAAGCAAAATACATTAACAGCAAAACCGATACGTCTATGGTACAAAGTAACAAAAAAGATTTCAGCGGACAAAATATCTCTATTGGTATTGACGTCCATCTGAGAACATGGAGTGTCACGGTGCTCACCCCCTCTGGTTTTATGCGCACTCATACTCAAAAGGCTTCGGCCAAAGAGCTCTTTGAACATTTGAACAAGCATTATCCTAACGGTAGCTACCATGCAGCCTACGAGACGGGGTTTTCGGGCTTCTCGACCTATTATGCCCTGACTGAGCTTGGTATAAAATGCACCGTGGTACATGCTGCTGACGTTCCGACCACCCAGAAGGAAAAGGTCTCGAAGTCAGACCCGGTGGATTCAAAAAAGCTGGCCAAAGCCCTTATGCGCGGCGAGCTCGGCAGTGTGTACATTCACTCGAAGGACAGCCTCGACGACCGTGCGCTGGTACGCCACCGCGCCACTATTGTGAAGCTTTCCGGCGGCATAAAATCCAGAATCAAGCATCTGCTGTACAACAACGGCGTGGAGTACCCCGAAGAATATTTCCGAAGCAACCGCCACTGGACAAGAAGTTTCATAACGTGGTTGCAGAATGACGTGCGGTTGCTCTCCGACACCCGGGTCTCGCTTGACCTGCTCATTGCCGAGGTACTCCATTACAGGGAACGCCTCCTTGATGTGAACCGCAGATTGCGCTCGCTGGCGCGCAGCGACAGGTATGCCGAGAAATACGGCATCCTGATGTCGGTTCCCGGCATTGGTTCGACAATTGCCATGAGCCTGCTTACCGAGATTGATGACATCGGTCGCTTCAGTAACCAGCGCCAGTTCGCATCGTTCCTCGGACTCGTGCCGATGATGTCATCAAGCGGCGACAAGGAATACGTCGGTGAGAAGACTTTCCGGGGAAACAAATTCCTCGGTCCAAAAATAGTCGAGGCCTCATGGATAGCCATACGGCACGACGCGGAACTCTCCGCAAAGTTCGGCGCATTGTGCACCCGCGGAATGAAGTCGCAGGAAGCCATAATCCGGATAGCCCGCAAGCTCTCCAACATAATATTTTCCGTACTGAAATCAAACCGCAGATATGAATGCCGTTAGATAATGCGACACACAAAAGTCTTATAGGCAAATACAGTAAGACGGCTACTCTCGCCTCCTTGATGAGCCTTGGCTGCATCTAAAAGAAAGGTTGTGGCGTCTTTCCTATTATGCTGAATAAGTAAACTGTCAGCCCGATGGGGCGTGACTGATAGAAGTTTGCCTGATAGGACTTTTTTTACTACAAGGCATTTCGGGCTCTAACCGATTGCCGGTTATTTGATTGGGGCAGAGGCCTCGATCATGACTCTTTTGTGCCTACACAATCGGCACAGAAACATAAGCAATTGATTTTTAACGTTAATCTTTTCTAAATCTCAACGAGAATTTTGGAATACAACATAGAAGTGCCGGCACCGGCAAAAGCTACATAGCAACCGCTCTGGGCTACCGGGCATGCCAGAAAGTCACTATGTTTGCATCAGATTAGCTGACGGGGCGCTCAACGGGGGCTGTCTGCCCCCTTGCCGCTAAGGCTTTCCCCCGAGAGGAGTGAGGAGAAAAGATAGACGTAAGGGCAATTGCATGTAAATTTGTAAAAGCAAAATACATTAACAGCAAAACCGATACGTCTATGGTACAAAGTAACAAAAAAGATTTCAGCGGACAAAATATCTCTATTGGTATTGACGTCCATCTGAGAACATGGAGTGTCACGGTGCTCACCCCCTCTGGTTTTATGCGCACTCATACTCAAAAGGCTTCGGCCAAAGAGCTCTTTGAACATTTGAACAAGCATTATCCTAACGGTAGCTACCATGCAGCCTACGAGACGGGGTTTTCGGGCTTCTCGACCTATTATGCCCTGACTGAGCTTGGTATAAAATGCACCGTGGTACATGCTGCTGACGTTCCGACCACCCAGAAGGAAAAGGTCTCGAAGTCAGACCCGGTGGATTCAAAAAAGCTGGCCAAAGCCCTTATGCGCGGCGAGCTCGGCAGTGTGTACATTCACTCGAAGGACAGCCTCGACGACCGTGCGCTGGTACGCCACCGCGCCACTATTGTGAAGCTTTCCGGCGGCATAAAATCCAGAATCAAGCATCTGCTGTACAACAACGGCGTGGAGTACCCCGAAGAATATTTCCGAAGCAACCGCCACTGGACAAGAAGTTTCATAACGTGGTTGCAGAATGACGTGCGGTTGCTCTCCGACACCCGGGTCTCGCTTGACCTGCTCATTGCCGAGGTACTCCATTACAGGGAACGCCTCCTTGATGTGAACCGCAGATTGCGCTCGCTGGCGCGCAGCGACAGGTATGCCGAGAAATACGGCATCCTGATGTCGGTTCCCGGCATTGGTTCGACAATTGCCATGAGCCTGCTTACCGAGATTGATGACATCGGTCGCTTCAGTAACCAGCGCCAGTTCGCATCGTTCCTCGGACTCGTGCCGATGATGTCATCAAGCGGCGACAAGGAATACGTCGGTGAGAAGACTTTCCGGGGAAACAAATTCCTCGGTCCAAAAATAGTCGAGGCCTCATGGATAGCCATACGGCACGACGCGGAACTCTCCGCAAAGTTCGGCGCATTGTGCACCCGCGGAATGAAGTCGCAGGAAGCCATAATCCGGATAGCCCGCAAGCTCTCCAACATAATATTTTCCGTACTGAAATCAAACCGCAGATATGAATGCCGTTAGATAATGCGACACACAAAAGTCTTATAGGCAAATACAGTAAGACGGCTACTCTCGCCTCCTTGATGAGCCTTGGCTGCATCTAAAAGAAAGGTTGTGGCGTCTTTCCTATTATGCTGAATAAGTAAACTGTCAGCCCGATGGGGCGTGACTGATAGAAGTTTGCCTGATAGGACTTTTTTTACTACAAGGCATTTCGGGCTCTAACCGATTGCCGGTTATTTGATTGGGGCAGAGGCCTCGATCATGACTCTTTTGTGCCTACACAATCGGCACAGAAACATAAGCAATTGATTTTTAACGTTAATCTTTTCTAAATCTCAACGAGAATTTTGGAATACAACATAGAAGGGATGCGCGTGCTATACGCCAGCACAGCACGCCTGATGGGCCAGCTGAAGGCCGCAAAGGCAAAAGGCACGATTCTTACCGAACTGAAAAGGATCGAGCGTACCGACCTTCTCATCCTTGATGACTTCGGCATACATCCCTTCGATGCCGCCGCGCGATCCTCACTGATGGACATAATCGAGGACCGGCACGGACGACGGGCCACCATCATCACCTCCCAGGTTCCCGTATGCGACTGGCATGACGTGATCGGAGAGAAGACGATCGCCGATGCGATCCTCGACAGGATCGTGCACCACTCGATAAGGATAGAGCTCTTCGGAGAGTCCATCCGCAAGTTGCAGAATAAAATCAAATGATTATTTTTGTAAATAAATCTTAATTATCAACACGCCATCAGAATCCCCCAGACCCTATTGTCAACCCCTGTAAAAACTGTCCAAAAATCACAGGTTATCAATGGGGGTCAATTTAAATAATCCATAGGGGGTCAATTTGTTGAGAATATCCATTTGAGTGTTGTTGCAAATTTTCGTATCTTTGGAGCGCCTTCCTTCGTGGAAGACGTTGCAAAGTTAGGGATAAAATTTTAACCACAAAACAAAAATGGCAAAAACTTTAACCATAAAGGAAAAAATTCTTGCCTTCTTAGAGGTGAGCGGCATAAAAAAAGTTGATTTCTTTGAAAGAACTGGGATACAATCAAGCAACTTTAAGGGCAGTAATTTAACCTCTGCTCCTGGAAGTGATATGCTGGTTAAAATATTAACCTCATACCCTGAACTATCAGCTGAATGGTTGATGACAGGTAAAGGAGATATGCTGAAAAACGAAGCGCATCCACGACGCAAAACGCAGGTTAACAACCTGATCTCCGAAAGCAAAGATAATGAACAAGACCGAGTTACGCAAATAAATAATGACTTTTATTACTCTCAAGATATAGCGACGCGGCCACGCATCCCGTTTGCGGCTGCGGCGGGTGCGCTGTCGATAGCCACCAATGCCGCCTGCGACGCGGACTGTGAGCGCTTCCCGGTGATCACCACCTTCCCGGCTTATGATTTTACGATCAAAATTGAGGGCGATTCGATGGCTCCCGACTATCTGTCGGGCGATGAGCTCGCTTGTCGGTTTGTTGACAATCCGACCAATATCAAGTGGGGCGAGCCTCACATATTAGATACGCGCGATGGCGTCGTTTTTAAGATTCCGTATTATGGAGGTGATCAGATCATGTGTCGGTCGATCAATCCGGATGGGCCGTCATTTCTCGTCGATCGCGCCGATGTGCTCCATGTGGCCTCGATCGTAGGCTTTACCCGTCAGCTGCAGTCATGATCACCGCCTATATGGTAACGACAACTCCGACCGCTTTCCGCTGCTCGTCGGCGCACGTATCGCGCACGCGCTGCGCGCCCCGCAGCGCACCAAAAAACACTTCCAAAGCGCGCCGCGCGGCTGTTCTTTAACATTTCGACTTCAAAAATTTGCTATCTTGCTAATTCAGTGTATATTAGCAGTTTTAACATTTCCCCAATTTTGATAGGTCGTTTCAAGTTTCGGGGGGGGTGAAGGTGCATTTTTGGGGTACTTTCAAAAAAAAGCATGGGTTCCCATCCCCCCTGCAAGGGGGTGTGAACTGTTAAAATGTCCACCCAAACTTTTTAACAATGTCCATCCAAACCTATCTTTACACATAGGTATAATGTCCATCCAAACGTCCACCCAAATGTCCACCCAAACCTCTTTTGTGTCGACTATCGGGCAACAAATAGAGGGAGCCGCACTGGCTCCCTCGTGGAATATTTTCGGGTAATTTGTTGCCGCCGGCCGATGAGGCCGTTTTTAGGCTCTCTGTTGGGCTCAATTGTCGCCGGCGGCAGGTAGGTCGCTCCGGTTTCTGATAAGCGTTGACTGTTTGATTATGGCCGTTTTAGTCACTACCGTACCGCCGCCCGATAGTCCGGCATGAGCGAGGCTGCTGCGGGTCATTCCCACCTCCTCCGGGGTCAATACGCTGTAGACGGCGGCAATGCTCCCAAAGTAGAGATCCCGCCGCCTGCCGATCAGATGCACATGTATCACTTTCGCCATATTTCCTGCTGTTTTATCGCCACCTCTCCGGCTCTTTCGGAGGCTTACGCCGTCACCCGCCGGCCGTGGTGCTGTTTTATGTCGCAAAGTTACTCAAATATTCCAAATAATAATTATATGGTAGTTTTTAATATGTTGTTTCTGTTGGTTTGCCGATGCTTTGCCACCTCGCCACGCCGCCCATGCGGCCGACACACCCGCGCTGATGGGCGCCATAGATCCATCCGCCGGCCGTCACAGGATCATCGCCGCAGACGCAGCCAAAACGCCCCTCTATCGCGCCAACGCACCCCAAAGGAGCGATCCACTCTCGCCGGTGCACAAAAAAAGCGACATCAAGCCGCCGAAATGTCAAAACCACCGTTCGAGCACCGTTCAAATGCAAACCATCTGTCGAGATCTCTTTACACCTATAAAACGTTTCGTTTTTCCACCGCCCACCACAAGCCCGCGCCCAACTCCCTGACCCTTAGCCCAATCACCCAACCCCCGCTCATCCCTCCCACCTACGCATCGTTTTTCCCCCCGTAAATATCTCAATGATATAGACAAGAAACAGACTTGGGCAAAAGATGTGCAGACACTGTTGCGGGAAGCCATACACCTGAGGAATGAGAACCCCGATGAGGTAATCCCTAAAAACAGTTGGCTGACGAGGCTGGATGAGTTACTCAAAAAGAACCTTGACAGTCTGCGCAAAGAGTTTAATGAGTTGAAACGGGGAATAATCAGATGTCGGGATTACATATTCAACTTCCTTGAGAATCCGGCCATACCATCTGACAACAACGCATCGGAACGAGGAATCCGAAAACTCAAGGTCAAGCAGAAAATATCCGGATGCTTCCGTTCAGAAACCGGTGCCGATGCCTTTCATGCGCTACATTCTATCGCAGACACAGCATGGAAGAACGGGCAATCCCCTCTCGATGCTATATTGGCGCTCGTCTAAACTGACGGGCTATATCTTCGCATCCTTTGTTTTCGCTGAATAGTTACCTTTGTATGTGTATTGTTGTTGGATTGCTAACAGTTGGGTTGATAATTGTTTTAGGAAATATTGTTTGTCGAGATAACCACACAACTGATTAACTTTGATAAATTTATTTAAATAAATCATTGAGGATTACTTTGTTCTGAGCAATGGATGAGTGTGAGTTTTTCTTGAGACCGTAAGGTGTGACAAGTGTAATGTGGACTGCCTTTTTGGTCTGGGTGGCATCTATGAAGTTGCCACGGCGACGGCGAAGTTTCATTTCTTCATCTTCACTTATAGCGTACTCTTGCGCGGAGAATTTCATCTCGCATAGATTGATTACTCCGTCATTGCGGTCAATAAGAAGGTCTATCTGAGTTTTGTCGATTCCTTTATCTTCATCAGCATCAGTTCTCCAGCTATAGACATTTGACAGCACACCAGATATGCCGAGAGCTTCCTTTATCTGAGAGATATGCTGAAGGCAAACACGTTCAAAAGCGAGTCCACTCCATGCTCGATGTAGGGGGCTTCCAAAGTTGTTTGTCCAGAAATGACTATCGTTGTTCTTATTTCCTTGTATGTATTGGAAGTGGAATAGAGTGAAGTTATCAATTAGCTGATATATAGCATCTCTTGAATGTTTACCCATAATAGTATATTTTCGGATAAAACCGCACCATTCCAGTTCATTAAGATAACGTGATAAATCACCTCCTGTAGGGATACCACTGTATTTAACTATTTCATCACGAGTCATTCCCATATTTTTCTTTGTCAATGCAGTAACTACCTGCATATATGGTTCGGGGTTATTAAATAGTGATGCGTATAATTGTTCATATTCATGGGAAAGTCCCTCTGCATCTTGATTGAAGAACAATGAATCAATGTTCTGAGCCAAGCTAAATTCTCGCTTAAGCAAACTCCAGTAAAAAGGAATTCCTCCCATTATCATATAGTTTTCTACCATCTGATAACGGCTCATCCCCAGTTTGTTAGCCTCTGAATATTGTTCACACTCAGACAACGTAAACGGATGAAGCAATATTTTGTTGGTCAATCTATTATGAAGGCCACCATGATTGTTTATAAGTTTGTTGACAATCCAAGAGGTCGCTGATCCGCAAGCAATGAGAAGTATGTCTTTTCTTGCCGAAGCCCAGCTATTCCAGAAATGTTCTAATCCTGAGATGAAATTTGAGCGTGGCGTATCCATCCACGGAAGTTCATCAAAGAATACTATCTTTTTGCCATCAGGTAGAGATCCCAGCCATTCTTCCAATGCAAAAAATGCCTCATACCAGTTTTTAAATTGATTATACTTCTTTCCTGAAGCCTTTTTTAGTGACTCTCTAAAACTTAAGAGCTGATCCTTCATTTTCCCACGAGCCAAGCCGGTATGTTGGAAAGTAAATGAGTAGTTGAATGTCTCCCTAATAAGGAACGTTTTACCTACTCGCCTACGACCATACACTGCCACAAACTTAGAGTATTCAGAGTTTGCGGCCTCCAATAGTTCTTTTTGCTCTGGTTTTCTTCCTATTATCATGGCGATACTTCTTATTTTCAAGTGCAAAGTTAAGAATAATATTTGACAAAACCTCGTTATAACCCTCCAAAAGTGGGTCAAAAACCATAGTTTTGGAGGATTATAAGCATATTTTGGAGGGCAAGGGGTATTCAGAAGGGAAAAGAAGATCCCCGGGACGTAATAAAGGGAACTATGCCCGGAATAATTTGGAAAGTCCTGTGAGGCGGTATTATCTTTGCTGGGAATTGAGAGGAGACCATCGCTATACCGATTGTATATACAGAGATACATGTACAACCTTGAGCTATATCCAGCGTAAAATATTTGGCGGAAATGAGAATTGCTACTTATCTTTGCTCTGGATAATCAAAAAAGCGGTATCTAATTGTGTATCAGAATAGAATAAGAGAGTTTCGATTTTATGGTAACGATTTAGCGACAATGCAAATTCACTGATATGCTGTGCTTTACTACTCCTAACAACTCTATTGCAAATCTATATAAAAATCCCGAGATTTTTACACCGGCAGAATAAAAAATCAAGGCTGACAACTTTATTCCTGCCCCCTCCGACGTGCTCTAAGTCACAATTTTATTAATTTGGAGGAAAATTTAAAAAATTACAAAATATGGACAGGAACCGAACAGTCGCCGGCCTTGATGTCCACAAAGATAGCATTTATCTTTGTATTATGGGGCATGACGAGGTCATTATCTTCGAAAAAAAGTACGGAGTGCTGACGCCTGATCTCCGTCAGATGTGCAACGACATGGTAGAACGAGGTGTGACAGAGGCCGCAATGGAGAGTACGGCAGTCTATTGGGTGCCGGTATGGAACGAACTATGTGAATCGATGGAACTCAAGCTTGTGAATCCATATTTCATAAAGCAGCTGCCGGGACGCAAGAGTGATGTAAAGGATGCCCAGTGGATAGCGGAATGTTTGCTGAAAAATCTCATCAAGGGGAGTTTCGTGCCGGAGCCGATTGTGCAGGACATGCGCAAACTCAACCGCCGCATCATGGATCTTAACGAGGACATGACCTATAACTGCAACAAACTGGACGCCGCTATGCAGAGAAGCGGATTCCGTCTGAGCAATTACGTCACCACAATAAAGAGCAAAAGCTATCAGAAGGTGCTTCATGCAATCATAGACGGCACGACCGATCCGGACGAACTGGTGAAAATGGTGCACGGACGTACCGTCAACAAGCATGGCCGCGATACAATCAGAGCGGCGGTCACCGGATTGTTCTCACGGATCGACATCACGATATTCCGCCAAACAAAGGAAGTCATCGACACCATAGAGCGGCAGATTGAGGTATGCCAAAAGGAACTGACAACTCTATGTGAACAATATTTTCCCGAACAATACAGACGTCTTCAAACCATCCCCGGAGTCAAGGAACGCGCAGCCACAGCCATAATTGCGGAGACAGGGGTTGACATGAAGATGTTCGCCACTGCGGCATGCCTTGTGGGATGGTGCGGACTCAAACCGCGGAACGATGTCAGCAACGGACGATACAAAAGCAGAAAGGTGACACACGGAAACAAATATCTCAGACAGATTCTGATTGAAATCGCATGGGTCGCATCAAGAACCCGGAACTGTTTCTTCTTCAACTTCAGCTATATCCAAACCACGGTCAAGAAAAAGAGCAAAATGAAAATACAAGTGGCCATCGCACGCAAAATACTCGTTGCCGTATGGCACATGCTCACCAAAGAACAGGACTTCATCGACATTTACCTCAAAAGGCTTGAGGAACAAAAGAAGATGGAGGAACAAATGAAAAGACTTGGATCGACTGTCATCCGATAGTCATTCGACATACCTTCCGGTACAATGTAATTACCTTTGTGGTGCATCGCAGCCCGGTTCGCAAATTTGCAAAGGCATCGGAAGGAGTTGGACACCGGCATAAGCTACCCAAGCTTGTAGAGGAAAGTAACAATCTTATATCTCTATCCATCCCTATTCAGGGTCATGGACAGGCTCGCCGTATGCCTGTAACAAGGAATGCACCATTCTCCTTGGTGTTTTCAGCAATCCGGAAAGAAAATTACCAATACGTTTTTAGAGGAAAGGTAGCTATTTAATTCGAGATTTTGATATACAATGATTCGGTAAAAATTACCGAAGTAGTTGAAACTTAAGTTAATATATCGAATTGTCAAATACAAATGAATCGCCAAAGCGTTCATTATAAAAACATTAAACAATATGAACGTATTGGCGATTCTCAAAGACTTCACCTTTCGGTGTAAGTCGGTATTTGAAAATACTACAACCAAAATGAGCAAAAGGTTCCTCAACTGGCTGATTTTAACAATACGCACTGTAGCGTTGATTCCGGGCAAAGTCAATTTTACCCGGCTGTCGCGCTATGGCGGTCGTACTGCCAAGACCTTTGCCTCCAATTTCAAGACACCCGTAGACTGGATGAAAGTCAACATAGGTATGGCGCAGGATTGTTTTGGACCGTCCGATGACATGGCAGTGGCAATCGATCCGTCGTTCATTTCAAAGTCAGGCAGCCTTACATATGGCATAGGCCGATTCTGGTCAGGGGTGGCACAACGTGTAAAACGCGGTCTGGAGATAATGGCGATCGGGGCAATAAGTCTGAGTAAACATACATGTGTGATGCTCGGTGCTGTCCAGTCCCCGGACTTCAGGACTCTTGAATCTGAGAAACAAATGTCAATGCTTGACTGGTATGTGGCACTTGTCAGGTCAAAGGCGGCAGAGCTGCTCTCACTGACGGATATTCTGGTTGCCGATGCCTTTTTCTCCAAATATGAGTTTGTAAATGAAGTGATTGGCATGGGATTCCGGTTTGTCGGGAGATTACGTGCCAATTCATATCTCAGGTATCTGGCCATACCGGATTCCTCCGCCCCGCGAAGACGCGGCAGAAAGAAAAAGTATGGAGAGAAAGTGGATTTCTCCAACCTTGATATGTCCGTGTTCACTTCATTCATATATGAGGATTCCAAAGGAAACAAAACCCGATGTCACACGGCGGTCGTACATTCGAGGGCATTGAAACGCGACATCCGTATCGTGGTCTGTCCGGTTGAAAACGCAGACCCTCTTCTTTACTTCTCTACCGACACCAATATGAGACCTGAAAAGATCATCGGTTTCTACCGCACCCGCTTTCAGATTGAGTTCGGCATACGCGATGCCAAACAGTTTACAGGACTCCAGTCGCAACAGACACGCGACAAAGACCGGCTTGACTTCGCATTCAATCTTTCCTTCACTGCGCTCAATGTCTGCAAGGAGGTCATAAGGAAAGATTATCCGGATCTTTCGGTAGCGCAGTTCAAACGGCTTATGTTTGAATCTTATCTCGCCTCAACAATTATTTCGACTTGCGGAAAATCTCCGCATCTCAAAATAATTCAGAAAATAAATCATCGGTTGGCTCAGTTAGCGGCTTAGCCAAGACTGAACAACCTCAAATTTTACCGAATCATTGTTAAGTAAAAACGCACAAAAATCGCGGAAAAATCGCCTTGATGGTTGTCTGATGTTGCTTTGATGGCTATTTGTTGGCGTTTTGTTGGTCATAAAATTAAGTAATTTGTTATAATATACTGATATACAGATTAAAATAAGCGCATTTTGTTGGCTGTAATCGTAGCTCGTTTTGTCACGTCAGCCACAATGAGTAAATTTGCAGTCGGAATACACTAAAAATCAATCATAAATAACACTACAATGAAGCATTTTATCAAGATGGCAATCGCCCTTATTCTGGGCGTGGTCGCACTTGGCTTTCAGTCGTGCGGAAGCGACGATGACGAGCCGGATGCAAAGGTTTACGCTACGGTTTCTGACATTCAGGGAACATGGCACGGAACGCTGGACGGATTCTATTACCGTTTTACCTTTGATGGCGACAACTACTCGTACAATCAGATGAACGTGGCCGACAACAACATCACCGCGTCTTCAAGCGGAACGTTTGCCATCAAAGACCACAAAATCGTTTTCTCCGGCGGTAAGAATGAAGTGCCGTGGAGCGACGAGGAAATCTTCTGGACTAACAACACGAAGAATTATCTTCAAATAGGGCAATACTTGAGCCTATCCCCCGGAAAGTAAAAATCCGTCAACATCGACGTATGGGCGCATCGGTCATCACGACCGGTGCGTTTTTTGTTGTATCAATGTTGTATCAATTTCCAGACAAGCCGATAAAACAAATTTGGCAATGTGTTGATGTTACGCGGAATAGAAATTATTGTCGTGGTGCCACCAGCAATATAAACGTTAAATTTTTATCAATCGGATTAAATTCAATTATATACTAATATACTGATATTAAGCCGAATTAAACAATTTTCAATTTAGCCACATAGCGGCTGTTTTAGAAATTATAGTGACTATTGTAGTGACTATTCAGGAATAGTCACTAACTTTGCAGTGTCCGATTCATAAGGGAATCGAACCTTGGATTCTATGGCAAAATCTCTTTCCCGGTTCTTCATCCGCAAGCAGGACGAGAAGAACGAAATCGCAACTCTTTTCTTTAGGGTGCAGAACAAGAAACACAAAGTCGATACGCTCTTTTCCTCTCAGATACGTGTGAATGTTGCAGAGTGGAAAGAGGCTTTGTCGTGTCCTGAAAAATGGATGCGACATCAAAGGACGAACTTCAATCTACACGACTCTCTCAATAGGATTGAACTGGTAGTGAAGTCGGAAGTCGAGGGCATGTCTTTCGACAAGTCACATGTTGAGGCCGAGATCCTCTCTATCGCCAATCCGAAGAAAGCAGAAGCCAGAATGAAAGCTAAGCGTGAAGAGGAGGAACGGCAACGCGAGGAAGAACGCATAAAGGAAGAGCAGGAGCGTCTGATAAAGGAGGGCATCGATGCTGAACGCGCCAAAATATGGAATTTCATAGACCGATTTTGCAATGAAATCAAGAGCGGTGCCAGGCTTAATGGTCATGACAGATATGCGCCCGGCACTGTGAAGGCATGGAATAGCTTTCGGAAGCTGTATGACTTGTTTGACAGAAAGCATCGCTACACATGGCATGATGTAGACCGTGCGTTCGTCACCAAATTCCTGAATTTTATGGAGAAGAAAGATTATATGGTGACTGCGCAGAATAAATATCTGGTCGATCTCCGCGCAATCATCAGCTATGCCTATGCCGACGGAATACACGACAATGACCGCGCCCTGCAATATTTCGCAAAAAAGAAAATTGAAGAGAAAGACAAGGCTATTGAAATATACCTTACCGAAGCAGAGCTTCAGGCATTGTATGAAATGCCACTGTCAGGCAAGCAGGAAGAGGTGCGCGATATATTTCTTGTCGGGTGCTACACCTGTCAGCGCGTGAGCGATTACAACGACATTGACAAGGATTGTTTCACCACTACAGCCAAAGGAACACCGGTAATACGCCTCATTCAGAAGAAAACCCGCAACGAGGTAAAGATTCCTATAATGAATCCCAACCTAAAGGCTATATGCGAAAAATACAACTACAATCTCCCTTATGTTGTTGACGTGATACTCAACCGCTACATAAAGGAGATTCTGAAGGAGTTGTCCGATAAAGTGCCCGACTTAGCCAAGATGGTAGTAACCAAACTTACTCAAAAGCAGAAGAAACTGGTGGAGGACGGCAAGCTCGTTGTCGAGCACAACGAAAAGGGAGAGGTGATAATGCCTTGCTACAAGTGCGTGACAACCCACACAGCCCGCCGTAGCGGAATCACAAACATGTACCTCACCCACAAATACTCCATAGTCCAGATGATGCACGTCAGCGGCCACAAAACTCAAAAGACCTTCATGGACTATATCAAGCTCTCCTCCGACGAAATCGCCGACGAGATTGACGCAATCGCTAATGGCGCAAAATCCGAAGTATTTTGACTATTATTACTCGGAAACAGCTACAAATCAAAATATAAATTGTAATTTTGAATATGGAAACAAATAATTCACAGCTCGTAATCTATCAGGCGCCGGACGGAAATATGTCGATTGATGTGACAGTTCAGAATGATACCGTATGGCTGAGCCAAGGGCAGATGGCCGAACTCTTTGACAAAGATCAGTCAGTTATTGCCCGCCACATCTCTAATGTTTTCAAGGAAGGCGAGCTGGAGAAAGAGAGTAATATGCAAATTTTGCATAATACTCTGTCGAAGTACAAACCGACTCAGGTTTACAGCCTTGATGTTATTATCTCTGTTGGCTATCGCGTTAAATCCAAACGTGGTACTCAATTCCGCATCTGGGCAAATAAGATATTGAAGCAGTATCTTCTTCAAGGCTATGCCATAAACGAGCGGGTAGCTGCACAGAAATATGACGAGCTTAGTCAGTTGATAAAAGTGCTCGGCCGCACAATCCAAAATCAGGAAAGGCTTACGGAGGACAGCCGTTCATTGCTCGATGTTGTTGTCGATTACACATACGCCCTCGACACTCTTGACCGCTACGACTATCAGGAACTGAAGATCGAGGACACCACCGGTAAAGAGTCGTTTCATGCCACTTACGAAAACGCCATGGAAGTCATCCGCGAGTTACATGAGAAATTCGGTGGCAGCACATTGTTCGGCAACGAAAAGGACGATTCCTTCAAAAGCTCCATTGGTCAGATTTACCAGACCTTCGGTGGCGTTGACCTATATCCCTCAGTGGAGGAAAAAGCTGCCATGCTCCTGTACCTTGTTACCAAAAACCACTCATTCAGCGACGGCAACAAACGCATTGCCGCAACTCTATTCCTGTGGTTTCTCAACGGCAACGGCATTCTCTACAACGGAGACGGCACCAAACGCATCGCCGACAACACACTCGTTGCCCTCACCCTGATGATAGCCGAAAGCCGCACTGAGGAAAAGGACACAATGGTAAAAGTCATCGTCAACCTAATCAACAAGAACAACTGAGGATAAGACGAAACAACACCCGAAATATGCACGGCTTAACGACTTCATGCCGAGGATTGACCTGTCGGTGCTGAATGATTATGTAACGGCTAATCTCCGCGCTGATTTTCATACTCGTTTGGGACATTTGTCACATCGAATGTCGATTATTAGTTGTAACTTTGCTTAATTACAGATAATAGACTCAAATGAAACTGCTAAGAGCCTTATTTTACCAATATTATTGGTGGCAGAAGCGCAAAGAAAATGATGAATCCTTTGCGCATGCTTTGGCTGTGCTATGTCTTTTGGTTCCTCTATTTGGTATAGTAGGTTTTATAGCAATTTTTGCTGACGTGACAGGGCTTGTCATTTTGCAGAAGTATGATAT
Source organism: Paramuribaculum intestinale (assembly GCF_030759015.1). GTDB lineage: Bacteria > Bacteroidota > Bacteroidia > Bacteroidales > Muribaculaceae > Paramuribaculum > Paramuribaculum intestinale. The sequence goes on from NZ_CP098825.1 coordinate 2,022,238, forward strand.
AAAAATGGTCATTTTTACTATGTTCATTCTCGGATTAGCGGTATCATGGTGGCTGTTTTTGAGAAGAAAACAATATAAAATAATAGACCAAGAGCATGATATTTATGATAAGCCTATATATAAAACGCTCGCAATCTTATATCCAATCCTTTCCGCAATACTTTTCTTTATTGGATTATATATCGGCTATTTACATAACAGTGAAGCGGAACATATTGAAAGCATACACATTAGAGCCGAAGATGCTACACCCACTATTGACAGCATCAAAGGTAAAAATGTCTATGTCAGTTATCGTAAATTCCCCGGCGGTGACTCCATTCTTCCCTACGATAGGGTTATGTTAGGCGAGTCACTTATTGACCATGACAAACTGAAGTTCAATTACCATTTCAGAAATATCAAGTAAAAGTTGAGAAATATATGACAGCAGCCCAATTTGTAACCGCCATAAGGGAGATAACTCCCGATGAAAGTAAGTTTACGAAAATGCCGGAAGGTTTCGCCCAAATCTATCTGGACGAACTATTCATTGGCAATAAGAGTATTCACACGAATGTAGAGCCGGAAAATGCTATCATAGACTTGATGTCAAATTATGATGTCTCCAAGCTGATAATAATGATTTTCAGTTTCAACAAATCCAATGAATTGAAAGAGACAGAGCCATTTACTTTTTTCGGATGGAGAGAGGCTTTTCCGCTTGCAATTCATAAAGCAACCGGGGAGATAGTCGAAATAGACTGGGCGGACGATAACTGCATTGTAAGTTATATTGCCAAGGATCAGCAATCATATCTCGACCTTTTGTTTGCATTGCAAGAGAACAGCCTGTCAACACTCTTTTCAGATAGGCAAAAATGGAGTACCGAGCAATTGGCTGAAATTGCCGGAGGCAGTAAATATCAACCTCATTTAACGGATTTGTTGTCATAAAGTGCTTAAGATATGAAACATATACTTTTGATAATTACAGCCATATTGATCTTGTGTGTCTCGTGCAGGGGCAAAGGATCAGCGTCGGCATCGAATGATAGCCCTCATGACTCGATTACAGCGATAGATGACAACAGGCCTTTTGAGTTCTTAAGAAAACTCGGCATAGAATATGAATCGCTTATCGCTAAAAATGATTCTTTGCCGGCCCCATCTGACCGTGATTTTCTCCTCACCACTCATGAGCAGTGTTCATTACTAAGAGGCATAATCACTCCTGATTTTGCCCCGTCGGATACCGCATCGGCATATCTTGTATCTGTCCGTCAAATAAACGATAACGTAATCCTATGTCAATACAAATATCTTTTCAGCGATGCCGAAGATGTGTATATTGCCACATACGATACTGACGGACATCTGATTGACGCGATGTTCGCGGGTAACGATTGGGATAAGTCGGAATTAGCTTATAATCTGACGGACTCAAAAGAGTTAGTCTCCGTCGATCATACTTTAGTATATTTTATCGGAGACCATGAATTTACACATAACCATGAATACAAAGAAATAGAACATAACGTCAATACCGACAAGGACACGACCACCTACTCTCAAATGGCATCAATGACTTGTAACATAGAGCCGAACGGTAAAATCGACATAACTATGGAAGACGGATATGAAGATGGAGTATTCAGATTATGTTGTGGTTCAGACTGTAAGAAGGAATGGAAACTAATGAATGATATGCTCTCACTGTCCCGCTATCCTTATTCAGATAATAAAGTGCTTGACCAATGGAATGAATTGGGGAATATGGTTGATGCGGCTTCCTCTGAATCATTCGTTGATCATTTTTTCAAATATGTATTCTTGCCACAGCCTGAAAAGGTCTTAAAGTGGGTTTACGATAATCGTGATTACAAATCTCTATCCTTGACAATGCCGCTTGGATTCTATTATACATATACTCCACAATCCCGCAAAATCATCGACGAAGCCATCGCCCGACTTGACAATCCGGCAATGCAGGCATATTATAAGGAAATGACCGAACTGTGGATTACTAATGATTGATATTATGAAAAAATTGATTGGCATAATTATTCTGATACTTATTCTGTCTGTCGTGGCCGTTGGATGTGGCGGAGGTCATAAATCCGAAACTGCCGTATCACAGCAAACGGCGGAGGACACCGTAGTTGCAACCGTCCCTCAGATTGTCAGAGGCAGGGTTGTCGAAGATACCGTTATAGGCCTCTGGACAATAAAAGCATTAAAAGACTCCAATGATATAATCGTTGGAAGACAAGACTGGGCTGTAAGAGATTCATCCGTATTTCTTACCCTGTCGTATGACCGAAATATCGTGTACTCCGACAAGGAAATTCGCACGAAAGATTTGGTCGGCAACGAGGGTGAATATATGATGCAGTGGGGTGGCGAAGTCTTTTGGGACTCTGACTCTGCTGTTTACTTGTCGTTTGGTTGCATTCTTCCCGACACGGACGATGGCTGGAATATGCTATATCAGATTCTACCCGACGGTACATCAAATATCATTGTCATTGATGTATATATGGGCGTTGATGGCTTTTATGTAGTGGCTGACTTCATGGCTCTGTATCTGAACGAAAGAGCAGTAGGCGCGTCACCGGCAGACTTGAAAAGACTGTATGGACAGTATTGCACCAAAGAGCTTACCGAAGAACTATCTGCGGCGACTTTCCCGATTGTTTCGGATGACACCGATTTTCGGCACGCTTATAAGACAATTCATATAGAACCTCAAGACGGCTTTACAGGACCTCCGTTGGAAAAGTATTCATTCGAGGTGAAATTCAAACCTAACCCCAACGATGATAATGTGACCGACATCCTGTATATGGAAGTCAACGGCTCCACAAATAAGATTATAAAGATTAACAGCGGCGAAAGGGAAGTTATATGACAAACAAAGAATTATTTTTAACCATAGTTGAGCGGCCAAAGACAGAGCCTTTTCTCAAAGGCTTTAAGTTCCGTAAACGTGATTCTTCTTTCATCAAACAAGAAGGTGGTTTGCGACGGCATCTCGAATTAGACCATTGGAGTAAGGAGGGAGTGCTTATCATCTATCCTATCTATATGGTTCGTTTCGATGTGCTATTGAAATGGTTTGAGCCGTATAATGTAAAATCACCGCAAGACCAACAGGATAATCCTTCAGTCGGATTTACCGGAGATATGCTTGGCAGGCAGGATAAGTTTACGATTTCAGAAGCCAATCTGGAGTGCGAATACTCAAAACTCTGTGGCACACTTGCCGAATGTTCCCGCATAGTATTTCAATCATACACGTCATTGCATGATATGTTTGAACACGAGATTATACCCAGATTGGAGGGTAAGCGAGCATTACCAGATGTCGGTGCAGACTGGGCGTTCAAGTATCTTACACTAACACGTATTGAATCGCCTGAAGATTATCCGGCAGTCAAAGCATTGGTCTTGGCGCAAGTCCTGAAAATGGCTGAAAGGCACGAACCAAATATAATGGACTATTTCCCTCGACTGGATGAGATAATCAGCGTTATGGAACAGACTTTTCCAACAAAATAATTGCAGACGTCATGGAAATAGATGTGCCGAAATATGATAGGAATATTGGATTGCAACTCTGTTGGCATCCGGGTTATTCGATAAAGGTTTCAAGCGATAATAGCGAAGTAACTATATCAGCTAATCGGGAAGGATTGTTATCAATGGCAAACCATCTCCTCAATTTAGCACAGGCAGATGTGCCTCCCGGCACACATATACATTTGGATGAATACAATTCATTGGAAGACGGTTCACAAAGTATAATTATAGAGAAGGTATGAATCAACGAAAGAGGATAGGCGACTTTTTTGTTGGAGTGATTGTTACATTATTCCTTGCAGTATTGGCTATCCCAATGAAAGCCAATGATAATTGCCGTCAGGATACGCTGAAATATGATTATGAAAGTCTGTATGCAGTTCACTGGGATGTGACTGCCTGCCCGGTGGCAAATGTCTTTACATTCCCTCAAAATGACGTTGACAGGATTGTAGAAGCACTATTAGACACTCCAAAAGAAGCTTTATTTCAAGGGAATTGGATTTTATGTTTCTATTTGGATACTTCGTTTGAGGAAATCTCGCAAATCAAAAGCAATCTATCATCTATTGATTTACCACACGGATATGAGTGGAAGTTTGGATTATTTGAAAATGACAAACAGGGGCTGGCTCTTTTAGCAGCAGTTGTCGAATCGGACTCTAAATTTGTCGCTCATATCGGACATGCCTGTATAGATAAAGATCCATCAGGTAGACCTGTAATCAGCTTTTCGCTGTATCAAGGAGAATCCGATGACCTTTCAATGGAATTTAGAAAATTTCGAGTAAATCATAATTGCATTTTATTGACAATTAATGATTGGGCTTTCGCTCCAACCCAGATGAAACAACTTGACGCACCCTCTAATGACTATATCACTATTTCTTATGTGCCTGATGTCGTTATACAAGACTTGTACTTTACTTCCGTCAGGTATATGCTTGAAAACGTTATGCAAAACGAAGCTGTTAGACCGGCTCCAATAAAACAACAGCCATGAAGCGTTGGCAGAAGATATTGTTGGTGGCTTTTCATGCCGTGATGCTGGTACTGTTCCTCTTTGTGGTGTTGAACAGTTTGCAGTTACGTTGGCGGTTAGGCTATGTACTATTTTGGATTACCGTCCTTTCGGGTTGTGCGGTATATTTCATTCGCGGTAAAAAAGCGGTGTATAATACTATCTCACGGATATATGCCATTGGTTGGATGCTTCTCTCAGTTGTAGGCTTAATATTTACATTCCTGACGTTTGATGCCGTGTATTGCGAAACGGACAAATATATCATGAAGGAACCGTCAGAGATAATAGGCTTCGACAGTGCCATTCTTTATGAAAAGAAGGGTCTGCTTGAAGTAGAGAAACAGCGATATAAGTTTGTTCATCCAAAATCCTTTACCCCGTTGGACACCATCGGAGCTATTGTGATTTACGGAGATTTCGATAATGGCGAAACAACAGATGATGGCGTGGCAATACTCCCTCTTGACGATTCGTTTGATAAAGAAAAAGCCAAAGAATACGCACTAAACCACAACATTGAGTATGGAGAATAACGGGATAAGCAAGCCTATAAATAAACGACAACGATTCAGCCGATTCATGCGGTATCTTTCTGTGGCAGTTGTCACGGTTTGGTTGCTTGTATTTTTGATTGCATCTGCCGATAAAGATGAATTTCGGGCGGTCGGCGTCATTGTGTTATTGTTTTTCGTATTCCTCTTTATAATTCCGCTTATCGGATTTTGGATTTATTCTTTTGTCAAGGCCGTAAGGCGACACTCAAAAGCCGACAGGATTCTTTTATGGTTCCATATCGCCGATCTGTTAATCCTTGGGGGTATAGTTTTTCTACTTAATAGACCACCTATGAGATGCGATGCGTTCATTATGGCTGAATGTTACAACGGAGAGCCTGTTTTCTGGATGTGGAATACAGTAGGTCGTTATCGCGATATGCTGCCTGACAGCACACGACTGGTTGTTGAATTTGATAACGGAGATATGCCACAATCTATGCCCCAATCCGATATACTGGACGAATTTGAAAAAAAGCAACTAAAAGAACGTTTGGACTACTTAGGTTGTATAGGGATAGATGTCAACAATTATCCCGATTCGGAATATTCAACTATCCGATTCCGACGTATGAATATGGGAATGTACTCATATCGCCTTTATAATCATCCTCTCTCGCATGACCAGCAGGACAGCATAAACGCTGATCCGTGCCTGATAGTATATAATGACTCTACTGTTTTCGAGTTTAGTGCCGGTGTCTTAGGAGCACAGACTTTTCCTGGCAAACAGGAATTTCTTGAAGCGCAAAAAAGGAATGAAACTAAATGAAACTGACCGATAAACAATATAGCAATCAGGTTTTTAAGCGCACCTCGTTTTGTAACGAAGGAATTGCCGTGTGGTGGACTAAAAAGAAATTTGAGCGATGCCAATTTCTTGGATGTGATTTTTCAGATGTCCTTGCAAGAGGGTGTCGATTTATAGAATGTGTTTTCAAAAGCGGTAAGTTACAACATTTCTCTATGGGTGGACGGACTTCGGTCTTGCTACGGAAAACAATCTATATGGATTGCACTTTTGAAAATGTCAAATTAAGAAGTCTCGGAATTGCAGATTTCATTGGTTGTACGTTCATTAACTGCGACTTCAATACCTCATTCATTGCCGCGTCATTTTCAAAGTGCAAATTTGTCGGAAAGATTTATGGATGCGTGTTTTGCGGGCCGAAGTTCGACAGCTATTATTATGGGAATAAATTATCATTTTTAGTGTCTAATAAAGGACGATTGGAGGATGTTGACTTTTCCGAAGCCAGTCTTACTGACGTAGATTTCCGCGGAGGTATTGATTTATCAAAGGTTCTGATGCCTCACACTACCATAAACAGGATGTGATTATGAAGATACAGGACGTTAAAAAACATATTTTCTCCACCTTGGAGCCATTCGCTGCAGCTAAAGGTTTCAAGATCCTCAGGGGTCGATTTGCATTGAGTCGAAAAGCCGGCAGTCGTACTGATGAAATATTTTTCACTTATCATTCATGGGGTTTTGAGGTAAACATATTTCCGTATGTCAGTGTGGACTATGGAGAGATAACTACAATCTGCAATGACTGTGGCTTCATTCTGAACCATTCTGCATTTATCAATCTTTTATTGCTTCAAAGAATAAAACTGCAAGGATTTAATCCGGATTTAAGATGGAAAACGCAGATTGTCAAAACAGACCGCTTTATTCTTTCAGACGATGAGCCGGACGACTATAACCGGCTTGATATGGGGCTGTCGCCATTACTTCCTATTGCGTTGGATTTTATCTCTCAATATGACAGTATCAATTCAATAGACCGGCTATTCAATACTATGCCAATAGAACAATATAGCCCATATTGTTCAGGGCTTGATACTCATTGTATGGTTGGACTAATTTCTGCCAAACTCTCCAAAAATGCTGATTACGAAAATATTAAACGAATGTATCAACGAATAGTGAAAAAAGAGGATTTCACAATCGAGATGAAATCTTCTTTTTCACGAATTGTTGCTTATCTTGAACAAATATGATACTGACCGATAAACGATTTTGGATATTTGTGGCTTTTGAAACTTTTGTTTCAGTAGGAACAGGTTATAGTATGTTGTATATGGAATGGGACATATACTATACGTTTATATTCCTATTATGTAGTTTGTTGAGTGGATTCATTGCATTTAAGTGGTTTAGGAAAAGTATTATCAGACTTTCTTTGTCGGTCTGGATAGCTAACAGCCTATCTGTTGCAATCTGTTTTCTTTTCCCCAATCTAAGTAAATCCACAACACATTCAGATTACCTGATATTATTTATGATAATGTATTCGTTAATCTCAATTATCCCATATATTATTGTGACGAAAATTTATTCGCTTATTTCAAAACGACTATGACACATAAATTGGATGTATTTTGGATTGCGCGGGGAGCGTTGCTCGTTCTCATGGTCGGGTGTTGCTTGTCCGAGGGTTGGATTGAAGATACTGCACTGCTTGGCGGAACTTATGTGTTGTCGCTGTTATCGTTCAAAGTACTATTATCTTTTTTGACCTTTGCGCGTTATTACTTTATGAATTAGAAATTTCACTATGAAAAATCAGCAAGATAACTTAGGCAGTCAGGATGGAAAGATTGATTTGAAGATGTGGATGGAGGAGCATCCGCAGGAATATGGCGAGTTTGCTGCGGCGATGGGCGAAGCGGACTCGCTGGAGGTGTTTTTGTTGGGTGCAGCAGCATTTCTTTCGTCGCCGGAGTTTCAGAAGCGATTGGAGAATATGATTGACCTTGACAATCTGGACTTGGATGAGCTTTTGAAGATTATCCGGGAATCGGGCTATGCCCGGATTGTACTGAGTGGGCAGCCGGCGGATAGCGAATGGGCTAAATACCGGTTGCCCTTTGCCGCATGGCTCAAATATGGACGCTCTTCTGAAATGATGATAGATAATATTGAGGAAGCGGCAGAGTCGATTGACAACAAACAGTACCAGTGGCAGCTTGCAAAGTTCATGAAGATATTTCTTGCGAGGGAGGTAGAGGATAAACGACGCTCGCGCAAGGATTTGAAGGAGTATCTTGATTATCGCATGAGTGTAGATAACGGCAATTTGGCTGATTGGGCGTTGGAGGGTATTGATGAGTCTAAACCGACTGCTAAAATTACAGAAAACGCAGAATTATCTCATGACCTTCTTTCCCTTTTGGCATCTCACGGCAGTGAGATTGTTAAGCGCATTGGCAAATGGATAGAAACACATATCCGTGGTGTTGACATAGCGCACTTATATGTCGCACTTGTCGAGTCTGGCGAGCTGGATCCGTCAACACCTGTCAAACGATTTGTCGAGATATTATCCGCCACATTCCCTGAATGCAAAATCGTCGGCGAGCGTCAGGTGCAGAAGAGCGTAAACACGCTACAAGATTTATCTCCCAATCGTAAGCGATTTATCAAAGACGAGCCAGAACATCGCTTCGCTATTGACTCTATAAAGACCGATGTTTTACGAATTGACCCAGATGGAGTAGACTGAAATAACCTCTTTTCAATTCGTTTGATTCGTTCCGGAGTTCGCGAACTTAACGAACCATCAATTCTTTTTAATCCAAGAAATTACGCTATACTTTTGCGTCATCGTTCCATTTCGGAGCGGTGGCGTTTCTGTCTTATGCCGCCAGTAGAAGCGTCGAACAATGTCGGCAATCAAAACAAAAATGCAAGATTTATTAGATATGCTCAATGAGGGTCGGGCCCATGTCAAGGTAGAGATGAACGCCGAAGACCTCAAAGCATTTTCGGAGGACTTGATCCGCCGCGCAAAGGATGAACTCGGCTCGATGGTCGAGGCAGCCAAGAAAGAACGTATGCTCACCAAAGCCGAGGTAAAGGAACTCTTTGGCGTATGCGATGCCACACTCTGGCACTGGGCAAATAAAGGTATCCTCAAACCTGTCAAGACCGGCAACAAGATTATGTACCCGGAATATGAGGTACGCAAAGCCCTCGGACAACGTAACATCAATATCTGAGCATCATGAAAGCGAATGGCTATTACAACCATCCACGCTTTCCGTTGGAAGCCGGATGTGGATTGATCGAGGAGGATAGCATTGCCTTTACCAGCGATTCCGGTAAAACTGCCGTAATTTCTTTCCCTCTGGAGATATTTCCGAAAGCAATCCGAGACATAATCGAGGCTCTTGAAGAATACGAGAACTATAATGTCGATTTCACAGCGGCTTCATTCCTTACAGTATTCGCGGCTGCTATGGGCAACACTTGGTCAGTCCGCTTCATGACCGGATGGATAAGCCGACCGATAATCTACATGGTGCTTGTAGGTTCGCCGAGCTGCGGCAAGACACCTCCATTGCAACAGGCGGTCGCACCTCTGCTCAAACTCGATGGAGAGTATGACATGATCTATTGCAAGGAGATGGAAACCTACCGTCAATGGGAACGCATGTCGGCAAAGCAGCGTGAGAAACATTCTCTACCTGAAGCAATGAAGATGCCTCAGCGAAAATGTCATGTAGTGGTTGATTCCACCGTAGAGGCTCTTATCGGAGCTTTGCGCGACAATCCGCGCGGAGTGCTGATTTACAAAGATGAGATAGACAGCCTTCTTTCCAATTTCAACCGCTATAATGGTTCGGACGAGGGCTACTTTCTCAGTCTGTTCAGCGGCACGCCTTTCAAGTACAGCCGAAAGTCAAGCAACGAGCATATTTTCCTCTCCAATCCCTACTGTTCGATTATCGGCTCTACGCAGCCTGGGCGTTTGGGCGAACAGTTCGGCGGCAAGCGAATGATGAACGGCTTTTCATCCCGATTCCTGAAAGTCTATCCCGAAATTGACAAGATGCCGTCGTGGAACGACACCGCCATGCCTGACAGCGTTCTTGAAGAATGGGGGCGAATTATCCGAAAGGTGGTAACAGTCACTCCTTCAACAGACCAAGAGGGAAAAGCGACCTCAATAGAGCTACTGTTTTCCCAAGAGGCAAAGCTCCGCGTAATTCAATGGAAAGACGAGGTCAATAACAAGGCTTATGCTGAAACGGATTCGGATGCTGTCAGGGCGTTGTGCGGCAAACTGGAAACCTATCTCGTCCGCTTCTGCCTGATCATACAGATTATGCACTGCATCTGTGGAGAATCGGGCATGGATAAAATTGAACCGGGAACTGCCGAACTCGCCATCAGGCTCACCGAATATTTCAGAAACATGGAGAGCCGGATTGCACCGGAGATTGAAACCGGTATCCTCGACAACCGGTTTACCGAGTTACTCGGAAACCTCAGGGATTCGTTCACCACGGCAGAAGCTGTCCGGGAAGCTCTGCAACTCGGAATCTCGGAATCCTCGGTCAAAAGATTTCTTAGAGACGGCGGTCGAGGATTCGTAAAGAAAAAGTCACACGGTTGCTATCGCAAAATATGACGCTTGAGCTGACACTATGAACTTTTGACATTATGACATTTTCGACCGAGGTCGAACTGACTGAGATACCCCGGTTGCTCACGCCTGATTTGGAGTATAAACCTTGCTTTGCAAGATATGCCGATTGTGTCCACAACGGCTATCCCGCCTCCCCCGAGGTGAGGGTCAATCCCGCTCGAAACTCGCAGTCTTTTGTCTAATGACACATTGCCCGTGAACGATGATAGACTGAAAAATGAATGATGAAAAACTGAAAATCTGCGGTTGATATATTATCAAGCAACACATTTATCATGAACCGTGATACTTCGGTTAATCGGTCATCGTCACATTGGATAATCGATACATTGGATAATATGATAATGAGCCATTGGACAATAAGTCATCGGGTAATGGAGCATTGGATAATCAGACAATCGAGTCATTAAGATATTGTATCATCAAGGTATCAGTTCATCAAATCATCAAGCAATCATTATACCAAGTCATATAGTCTTCATTGTATCAGATATTCAATCAACCAATCTATCAAACCATAATATCTTAAAAAGTTAATCTCTATGCCGGATAAAAAATCCATCACTATTAAAATACGTGTCGATGCGCAGACCCACGCAGAAATGCAGTCAAGAGCCGACCGATACACCGACGGTAATCTGAGTGCGTTTGTACGTTGTGCCACACTCAAATATGAAGAGCAGCCGATGGCTGACCGAGACAATCCCCGTATGATTGCTTTGATCAAGTCCGCTATCAAGCTCATCGAAAGAACCGGCACCAACACCAATCAGGTTGCGAAGCACATCAACGAGCAGCAGAAAATGAATCCTTACTCGTTGCGGTCGGCAGATCTTCTTCCCTTCGGTCAGTTTTGCGAGGGTACAGAAAAAATCCGGCAGATGCTGACATACCTCTATAACATGATAATTTCAGGAAAATGATAGTCAAGAAGCTCAACGATGTGTCCGGCGGCGGTTTCCCCGGCGCTCGATATAACGAGAAGAAGATTGCTGATGGCGTGGCAACCCTTATGGCGATGGAGAACGTCAGCGAGGCGTTGCGTCACAATATCGAGACGCTGCACCGCTTCGGCCTTGATGCCTCGGCTGAAGTCGAAAGGTATATGAAAGAAAACTCTAAGACCTACGGCAATACAAAGACAACACGTTTCCAGTTCCACGTGTCGGCCTCTGTGAAAGGACGCGCCATGTCGCCGGAAGAACTTACCGACTTTGCGCGTGAACTTATGGAGGGTATGGGCTATGCCCGTCAGCCGTATTTTGTTTACGCCCACCACGATACCGGTAATAACCATGTGCATATTCTCTCGACGAGAATAAAGCCTAACGGTTATGCCATTTCTGACCATCAGGACAGGCGCAGGCTTAACGAGTGCGCAAATCGCATACTCTCTCCTGACATCAAGAAAGATATTGACCGAATTCTCGGCTACGACTACGAAACGGAGGGGCAGTTTGCCAATATCGTCAAGACTCACGGCTACAAGATAGAGAAATCGCTCGACGGCTACCGACTGTTCAAGTGTGGAGGCAATGCTGGAAATATCGCCATCGGCGACATTCTCAATCGAATCACCAGAAACAGCCCCAAGCGCAAAGACCGCGCTACGCAGCTTCGTGCCATAATCCGGAAATACAAGAGCGAGATAGCCGAGGGAAAATGTCAAAGTGTCGATAATGTCAAAGTGTCAAAAGGTAAGAAACGAAAGCCGGTAAAGGCAAAACTCAACACTGACATCCGCAAAATACTTGATAACCACGGCAAGCCGTTGAGCGAGGAGAACTGCCAGCGCATACAGACTCTCATTGATGCTCTCAAGACAAAGTTTGGCATAGACATCAGTTTCCAGAAGGACAAGGGCGGCAGGGTGAGAGGCTACAGTATAATCGACCATGCTGAAAAGATAGCCTTCGACGGCAGTAAGGTGATGAAACTGTCGGAGCTTATTGATTTCGCCATCAAGCCACAGAGGAAACCATCGTCGCTTGACGTGTACCGCGACCTGTTCACTGTCGAGGTGGGCAAAGACAGCAGAGGAAACTATATGCTCATCAATGTCAAAGACGGCTCGACGTACCGCAAGCCAATCTCTCCGAGACAGTACGCATGGTATAACGGCGTGAAAGACGACGAGCGCGAAGATGTAGGCCTGACAATAGCGGCCACGATGTTCTCCGAGGAGATACTGACCGAATATCTCATGCGCTATCCGATACACAACCATCAAGAGAGAATAAAAGGCATAGCCGTTGTCAAACATAGAAACGGCAACTATTGCCTCCTCGCTGCCTTGACTGACGGCTATATGCCTTTGATAGAATTAACTTCGGAGGAGGAAGCCAAGTTCCGCTCTCTACATGCCGATGAACAAGCAAGACAAGACTTCCTGATGTCAATAGCCATGCTGCATCTTACTCGAAAGGATGCCGAGGCGGTTAAAGACAGGATAAAACAGAATACCCAGTCCAAAGCCGGAGTCCGTATTCTCCCTTCCCGTCCACAGGACTACTCCCCGGAAATCTCGCAAGTGTTCACATTCAATCTTGCCAACGCACTATCTTCCCTCAATGTCAGTTCCGGCTCATCCGGCTACAAGCGCGAGCACGAAGTCGGCAACCGCTCCCGCTACGACGACATCGACAACCGTCAGTCCGGCACCCGACTTACAATGTAAGAATGAAGTAGTGACTATCTCAGCGCACCACGCCGGTAGTCACTATTATTTTGCAGAGAATTTAATGTAGAATTTAATTGGGTTTAGAATTAAACGCTACTTTTTAATACAGTTTAATCAAGCCGATTTATCGTGGTTTATAGCGATTTAGATAGTGACTATTGTAGTGACTACGCCCTGTAGTGACTAAAAGAAAAATCGCCAACTCTGTAAGAATTAGCGATTTAATCTTTGCTTGGGTGGTGCCACCAGGAATCGAACCGGGGACACAAGGATTTTCAGTCCTTTGCTCTACCAACTGAGCTATGGCACCGTCTGGGTTTGCATTAGGGGTTTCTCCCGTTTTGCGTTGCAAAGGTATGGACTTTTTTTGGATTGTGCAAATATTTGATGTGTTTTATTGAAAAAAGTCGAAAAAAAATCAGTAACACAACAACAATCTATGCAATCATTCGAATTCAATACGCTTCAACAAAACGATATAATCCACACATATACAGTGCAATATAAATCAATTATCGAAGCAAACATACCCTCATAAACCACCGCCGAAGACAATTGCCTAAGCAAGCAGATCATCACACCGAAAATGCTAACATCACAATCAAAGACACTCACCGAAGCATATAGTCGTACATAGATCACTGAAACAGTGAATGATTTAATGGCCACCAAGCATATAACCACGCACAATCATCCAGATCAGAATGCACTATAGTTCACCAAGCATATTCACTGCGACGGGAATGCATTAGGGATCGCATTAGAAGATGATTGAGGGAAGCATTAGAGTATGCATTAGATGAAGCGCACAGTCGGGCAACCGTTAAGCAGCATTATATTTTGACGTGGTTCTTACATAGCGACGCTATTGCTATAGCAAAAATCGCGCCAGCCAGAAGTCGCAAAGTCCGCATAATATCAGCATAACGCCGACACAACGCAAGCGCGATATAATCCTGAACATCAGCGCACTATCAGAGCCGTGGCCATAGCGGCAATTCCTTCTTTGCGCCCGGTAAAACCGAGCCGCTCGGTAGTAGTGGCTTTGACCGAAACTCTATCAATATCAACACCCAGATCTTCTGCCACATTGCGACGCATCTGCTCTATACAGGGCGACAATTTCGGAGCTTGAGCTATGATAGTAATATCGACATTAGATACAGAATAATGTTCGGCACCGATAATCTCCACCACCCTGCGCAGCAGCACACGTGAGTCGGCTCCGGCATAACTCTGGTCGCTGTCGGGAAAATGATAACCGATGTCGCGCATAGCGGCCGCTCCGAGCAGAGCATCGGCAAGCGCGTGGAGCGCAACGTCGGCATCGCTATGTCCGAGAAGCCCCTTTTCGTGAGATATCTCCACGCCGCACAAAATCAGCTTGCGTCCTTCGGCAAAAGCGTGGACATCATAGCCCAGTCCGCTACGTATATCAGGCAGTTGTTGCATAAAGTAAAATATCCAGTTTGGTTGAAATCATTAACATCATTAATCCGTGACTGACTGCAAGCCAATGATCGCGATCAGCGGCGTCCGAATATCTCCCGCAGGCCGTCCATATCAAAGGTCAGAGTGAAACGTAGCGTCTGATCGAGCGGTGATGTCTGAGCCGTAGCTATCATATACGACGCATCTATGCGTAGCACATTGAACGAAAAACCAGCGCCCATGCCGAAATACTGACGGTTGCCTTTCATTGCGTGCTCATGGAAATACCCTGCACGAAGAAAAAACTGCTGATTGTAGGCATATTCGGCTCCGAGCGACCAGTTGATCTCCTTCAGCTCCTCGCTAAAACCGCCGGGCGCGTCGGAAAACGACTTGAAAATACCCGTGATCGGCGACATATTCTCCCATCGCTCCAGAGCGTCGAGATATTCGCGCTGTCCGTCGGGCGTCGACGTGTCATAGTCGGCCTCACGCGGGCGTGTCGGCACCAACAGTTTGTTAAGATCAAGCCCGAACGTCAGATTATGGTAGTCGGCCAACGGAAAGGTGAACGCAGTGCCAAGTCGCAGATTTGTCGGAAGAAAAGCCGGATCGTTGCCGTGATCATACGACACCTTCGTGCCTATATTGGAAACGTTCCATCCCCACGACCACTGACACTCATTACGGCCTATCACAGGATATGTGGTGTAGTAGCCCGATATATCGGCCGAAAAAGCCGACGCTCCGGTCGACAGATCACCTGAATATGACGACGAGAATCCAAGGTCGGAATATATGTATCTCAGCACCACGCCCATTGAAAACTTCTCCGACAGTTTGCGGGAATAGCCCACATCCACCGACATCTCGTAGGGATTAAGCGTCTGAGCCGATCCGGTCACTTCCGATCCGGTGGTAACCTCTCCGAGCGAGAAGTAGCGCAACGTGGCGCTGACTGCCTGATTGTCGTCGCGCCCGATCTTCCAGTAGCCCGAAAGATTGGCAAGGAATATATCGTTTACTATCTTGCGGAGCCACGGAGTGTAGCTGGCCGAAGCGCCTGCCTCGCTATATGCAAACGCATATTTCGACGGGTTCCAGAACTGCGAATTGGCGTCGGGCTCTGTCGCCGCGCCGAGGTCGCCCATCGAGGCTCCACGCGCATCCGGTGCTATAGCGAGCGAATTGACACCGGTCTGCACCGGATTGAAATCATTCTTATCCTGTGCGGCAGCGGTAGCCATAACTGTCATGACTGCGACAGCTGCCGATATAAAATGCAAGTGATTCATATTATGAATAACTTTCCGGAAGGCGTTTTATTGTGTGAGCCGGCTGTCATTATCACCGCACTCTCACAGACAGCGCCGGCTCTTCATCCACGTCCACTCTCAGATCATCACCGGCCTTCACGCCTACGACCCACGGCAGAAACGCCGCGACTATCACATCACCAGTCTTCAAAGTGGCATAACGGCTCACCGCTGCGACAGTCTGCTCCACAGCTATATCGCCAAGCCCGACATCGCACACCGAATCTTCCAGCTTGATCCCTATCGCCTCACCATCGGGCACCGGACGCCACGTTCCGAGAGCCATACAGTTGTCAAACAGCCCGCCCCACGCCTCATCTCCGGCCGCTCCCTCAGGCATCAGCTGCATGCATAGACAAAACGCATCGACGTATCGCCCCACAAAACGCGGAGCTATATCCTTGCCCAGACGCGATATTCTGAACGCAAGCCCGATACGTGCCCGCCACGACGGTGCGAAATCGGGCAGAAACAAGGGGCGCCCCGCCCCCACCATCGCCGAGTCTGCGATAAGCTGCATCCGCGGCGCGGTTTCCACGCAATCGCTCGGATGGCGTAAAACAGCAATAGCCTTCATCGTGTCAAGTCTGGATTATTTGCATTTATACGATTATACATCACCGCCAGATGAGCATAGATCGACGTGTTCTGTATCACAATATTCTCAGGAGCCAGCAGACGGCATGGGGTGAAATTCCAC
The DNA here is from genome assembly GCF_030759015.1 of Paramuribaculum intestinale. Classification (GTDB taxonomy): domain Bacteria; phylum Bacteroidota; class Bacteroidia; order Bacteroidales; family Muribaculaceae; genus Paramuribaculum; species Paramuribaculum intestinale. The sequence goes on from NZ_CP098825.1 coordinate 2,038,947, forward strand.
AGCGCGCTCACTCCGGCATCGATCAGAGTGTCGGCCACAGCCTGAGCCTGCTCCACCGGCACCGCTATCACACCGATCTCGGCCTGCATGTCGGCGCGCACCTCCGCCGCCTGCGTAATGTCAAACACCGGCACACCCGATATAATCGTCCCTATAATGGAGCGCTCCACATCGAAACCGGCCACGATATCGAGCCCGTAGCGCTGCAGTCCAGAATCGGCGATAAGCGCCGCCCCAAGCGACCCCACTCCAGCTATGACGGCATTGTGCTGTCGGTCAAACCCCAGAAAACTCCTCAGTTCGCGCTCCAGCTCCACCACCTCGTAGCCTATGCGCGTCTTGCCGCGCACGTTGACAAACGACAGATCCTTCGCCACCATCGACGCGTCGAGATGTATACCTCGGGCTATGGCCGTCGAACTGACATAGGCCACCCGCCTCACCTTAAGCAGACTGACGTAGGCAAGATACCATGGCAGACGGCTCAATGTCGGCTCCGGCAGCACATCGTGGGATGAAACTATTCTTGTATCGGCCATAGTCAGTATCAATAAGCTGTGCGATCGCTGTTGCGGCGCAGGCGGCTGTTGTTCAATCCGCTGTTGCGCCTCACCCCCGTATTGCGGTTCACGCCGCCGGCCGACGAATCATACTCATCATATTCGTCGTCCTCCTCATCTTCCCGGCTGTTTTTCTCTCCGGGTTTCGGCTTCGGCTTGTTTTTCTTTATATCAAGGGGCTTCTGCGCATCCAGCGGAAGCTCATACACGTTCCAGTTCTGCACCATATCCCAGCGCTGCTTCAGAGGCAGTTTTTTCGGGAAATAGTACACCTCTTCAGGTTGCACTCCCTCGGTGAGCGAACCGCTGTCGTACTGTCCGTTGCCATTACTGTCTATAAACAGACGCGCATAATACGTATTGGGCAGCACATGGTCAAACACTGCCTTGCCATCCGCCACGGGACGTCGCCGCAACGGCTTGTCGGCCGACGACAGCAACTCCACCACCGCCGGCACGGAATCAAGACCTGCCACATTGAACGTGATGGTCGAATAATCGCTCTCTTTCCTGACACTGAACGTCTGGCTGAACGGAGCATTGCCCTGCTTGTACACGCCCATGGCCGCAAGCGAGTCTATCTCAAGTTTATAAGTAGCCCCAGGCTCCCATTCATAGGAAGCCACATATTGCATCGGACGCAGATCGCCGTCGCGGTCAAACATCGGCGGCTCCACCTCCACCCAAGTGGTGTCATTGTCCTTCACAAGCAGATGCACGCCATTCATATCCAGCGACTCAAGCGGCTGCGAAAACGTAAGCCCGATAGGCTGGAACACATCGTAGACCGACGAGCTGTTCATCCTGACAGTCAGGAACACCGGCTTGGGAGTCGTGTCCACTTCCTCGCCGCGCTTACGGCGCTCTTCCCACTCCTTGAGCTGCTTTTTGCGCTCCTGCTCCTCCCGGCGAAGCCTCTGCCGCAGCCCTCTGACCATCAGCTGCAGAGTGTCGGTCTGCGGCGACAGCTGATCGAGCGAATCAGTGCGCAGATATGTAGCCCTCAATGCTATCGTGTCCTGCATGATCAGTGTCGAATCCGTCAGCCAGTATTGGAGCGTGTCGAGTGTGGCCGAACCGTTGATCACAGCCATATCGGCCAGCTTTCGTCCGGCATAAGGCCCGTTTATCACTGTCAATTCGGGCAGGGCATCGGCGTGAGCCCCCATTTCGAGTTCGATCAGGTGACGGTCGGGGCGCTCGTTCTTCACGAGATACTGCGGCCGGTAATTCTCATTAAACCATGTCAGCAACACATCGTCGGGAGCATAGACCGCCGCCGGACGCATCACAATCGAATCCGATCCGTCGGCTGCCTCAAGAGTGTCGGCTGCCACGCCTTCGCTGACGCTCGGCACGATCACCTCCGACAGGAAGGCGACATCCTCGGAACGATCCCAGTGATAGTCGCGGTTGTTGTCGTTGACAGCATATACGCGATACGATCCCGGAGCCAGATTACGGATAGTAAACTGTCCGAGCTGATTGGTCTTCGTGATGCGGTCAAACGGGAGTGTCATTATCGCCGTATCCGACAGATTGGCGTATGCACCTACGAGCATTCCCTGAGCCGGCTCGAGATTTTCGGCACACAACACCATGCCGGAAATCTGCAGAGTGTCGATATGCGGGCCTGTCGAGAATGCAAACGAGAAACCATCGATGGGATTTCCCTCGTTGAGATCAGATATCGCATCGGAGAACTCCACCGTGTAGGTAGTGTTGGACTTCATTGAGTCGCGAAGCTCCACATCGATTCGTCGTCCGGCAGCCATCACCAGCGGCGTAGTACGCTGCGCCGGCGATATGACCACCTTGCTCATCGGGTCGGTCACCTGCACGTTCTCGTCAAACAGTATCGAGATCTTGGAACGGCTCACATTGACCTCGCCCGGAGCCGGGGTGCTGTTCACAAACACCGGCGGATCCACATCGCGCGGACCGCCCTGCGGCCTGCCCATACTGGCGCAGGCCGCCAAGAGCGAAGCTGCAACAGCGGCCACAAGCCAGCGCATATTATGTAGGGTCGACAGTTTCATCTATTTTTCAAAACGTCGCAAAGATAATAATTTTTTCCAACACCCGACACCGCAGACAGCCCTGCGCCAAAGCCGCATATCACTTTTTAACAGTCGAATCCGTCTTAAGAGCACGCTCTAAAACCCACAAATATCCCTGTGGGGCAAAAAACACAGCTCAACAACGACCGATTTTTGAAAAATATTTGCGATATTTGCACATTGAATTCTTCAACGCTACAAAAACCAATAATCTCACAATACAATATGAAGAAAAGTGCATTGCAGATAGCCCGCGCGGCTTATCAACCCAAACTGCCCGTCACACTCACCGGCGCAGTCAAAGCCGTAGAAGGCGCACCCACCCAGTCGGTAGCCGATCAGGACGACATCAAAAAACTGTTCCCCAACACATACGGAATGCCGGAGCTTCGATTTGAGAAGAACCCCGCCCCCGCCCCCGGCAAACCGTTCAACGTGGGAGTGATACTCTCCGGCGGACAGGCTCCCGGCGGCCACAACGTCATCTGCGGCCTTTTCGACGGCATCAAGAAGATCAACAAAGACAGCCGTCTTTACGGTTTCCTCATGGGTCCCGGCGGACTCGTCGACCACCAGTACAAGGAACTGACATCCGACATCATCGACGAATATCGCAACACCGGCGGATTCGACATCATCGGCTCAGGCCGCACCAAGCTCGAAAAGAAAGAGCAGTTCGACAAAGGCCTTGAAATCCTCAAGCAGCTCGACATCAAGGCTCTCGTGATCATCGGCGGCGACGACTCCAACACCAATGCCGCCGTGCTTGCCGAATACTACAAGAACATCGGCGCCGGAGTGCAGGTGATCGGCTGCCCCAAGACCATCGACGGCGACCTCAAGAACGAAGTCGTGGAGGCATCGTTCGGATTCGACACCGCCACCAAAGTATATTCCGAGCTTATCGGCAACATACAGCGCGACTGCTTCTCGGCCAAGAAATACTGGCACTTCATCAAACTCATGGGTCGCTCCGCATCGCACATCGCTCTCGAATGCGCACTTCAGACACAGCCCAACGTCTGCATCATCTCCGAGGAGGTCGAGGCCAAAAACCAGACCCTTCAGGATGTTGTCGACTATATAGCCGGCATCGTCGCCGCACGCGCAAAGCAGGGCAACAACTTCGGCACAGTCCTCATTCCTGAGGGACTCATCGAGTTCATCCCCGCCATGAAGAGCCTCATTGCCGAGCTCAACGACCTGCTCGCCAAGACACCCGACTTCGCCCAGAAGACCACTGCCGAACAGCGCGAATTCCTATCGGCCAACCTCTCGAAGGCCAACGCCGAAACATTCATCTCGCTTCCCGAAGGCGTGGCACGCCAGCTCACGCTCGACCGCGACCCCCACGGCAACGTACAGGTGTCGCTCATCGAAACCGAGAAACTCCTCTCCGAGATGGTCGGACGCCGTCTCGCCAAGATGAAGGCCGAAGGCAGCTACGACGGCAAATTCTCTGCCCTCCACCACTTCTTCGGCTACGAAGGACGCTGCGCGGCTCCCTCCAACTTCGACGCCGACTACTGCTACGCACTCGGCTATAACGCCGCGTGCCTCATCAACGCAGGCGTCACCGGCTACATCTCCAGCCTCCGCAACCTCACCAAGCCCTCCGTGCAGTGGCTTGCCGGCGGTGTGCCCATCTCGATGATGTTCAACATGGAGCGCCGTCACGGAGAGATGAAGCCCGTGATACAGAAAGCGCTCGTGCGCCTCGACGGCACTCCGTTCCAGCGTTTTGCCGCCAAGCGCGACGACTGGGCCATCAACACCCAGTACGTGTTCCCCGGCCCGATCCAGTATTTCGGTCCCGCCGAAGTATGCGATCAGCCCACTCTCACACTCCACTACGAGCATCTCGACAAATAATTCAGTCATAACGATAACCAGCCAAAGACCGGTCTAAGATGGACAACGTCAACATTCCGCCCCTGAAATTCACGCCGATACTGAAAAGCGTGGTGTGGGGAGGCGAAAAGATAGCCCCGTTCAAAGGGATCGTCACCGACCAGAAAAACATCGGCGAAAGCTGGGAGATATCAGGCGTCAGAGGCAACGAGTCCGTTGTAGTCAACGGACCCGATGCCGGCCTGACCCTCACCCGGATGATCGAGAAGTACGGAGCCGACCTCGTAGGCAGCCACGTCTACAAGCGATTCGGCAACACATTCCCGCTGCTCATCAAGATCATCGATGCCGCCGGCGATCTCTCCCTGCAGGTTCATCCCGACGACGAGCTTGCACGCCGCCGCCACAACTCGCTCGGCAAGACCGAGATGTGGTATATAGTCGACACCGACCCCGACGCCGCCATCGTAAGCGGACTCTCGGCGGAGATCACCCCCGACGAATATGCGGCAAAAGTGGCCGACAACACGCTGCTCGACGTAGTGGCTCACCACACCTCCCATCCCGGCGACGTATTCTTCCTGCCCGCAGGACGCATACACGCCATCGGAGCGGGCAACCTGCTCGTGGAGGTGCAGGAAACATCCGACGTCACCTACCGCATCTACGACTACGGACGCATCGACGCCACCACCGGAAAACCGAGGCAGCTCCATGTCGAAGAGGCCAAGGACGCTATCGACTACAAAGTCTACCCGTCGTACACCTCCACACCCACCGATCTTGGCAACGGCATCGAAGAGCTTGTGCAGTGCGACCACTTCACAGTCTACGCCCTGACCATCGACGGCGAGCACGTTTTCAGGCCGGTAGTCGACTCCTTCTCCACACTGACATGTATCGAGGGAGAGATGACCGTGACGGACTCCAACGGCTGCAGCGTCAGCCTCCGTCGCGGCGAGAGCGCGCTCATGCCTGCCTGTCACAAAGAGTTTGTCATCAGCGGCAAGGGGCGCGTCATCGACGCCCACAGCTGACCGACAGCCTCATGAACGACAACGCCGTGTCAGCCCCATCGGCTCTTGACACGGCGTTTCCTTTTATATACCATCCGCCCCCGAGGAGGTGGGGATCGGAGAAAATGTCGACTCTCTGACGCTTGCCTCGTGGATAGAGGATTTCGAGATGGTCTACTGACGGGGGGCTCTGAACATATCGACGCCTGTCGGCGTTGACTTTTATGACCGCCGGCATCGTTGCCGGCGGTCATATCAACGTAAACAGTCATGAAACTTGCCGAAGCCCTACAGATACGCGCCGACCTGCAGCGCCGCATAGCGCAGATGCCCATGAGGCTCGCCAACAATGCCAAAGTGCAGGAGGGATCGATGCCGGCCGAAGAGCCTGCGCGGCTGCTCGAGGAGCTGCGCCGTCTGCTCGACGAGCTCGACGACATCACCGTGAGGATCAATCTGGCCAACAGCCGCCAGATAGACTACACTACCACAATGACGGCGCTGCTCGCCCGCCGCGAGACGCTGCGGCGCCATGCCGACATAATGCGAGGATTTCTCAACGCGGCGAGCGATCTGACTCCGCGCCACACTCTGACGGAGATACGCGTGGTGAGCACGGTCGACGTGGCGGCGCTGCGCAAGGAGTGCGACGCGCTGTCGAAGCAGCTGCGCGAGCTCGAGATCAGAATACAGTCGCTCAACTGGACCATAGAGCTTGACTGAACCGCCCCATAGCCGGGGGGGGGGACAAGCAAGGCTGCGCGCGCCGGAGGCGATCGTCGAAAACCCCAACGATTATAATCGCCCCCCATGGGGCGATGGCCGAAGGAGGCTGCGGTGACGGCCTCATGAATTCTCACAGATCAGTCACAGCACACCGCACACCCGCACGCCGCACATCTCACACCCTGCATCACCACGACTTTGATCCGGCGGGCGCGCAGCCTGTCTACCCCCCGGCTTTTTCCTTACAATCGCAAACCGATGACGCACGCCTCAGGCGAGATCCACCACCGTGATGCCGGTGCCGCCAAACTGCACGTGCTCATCGCGGTACGAAGCCACTCCGGCCACAGTGTCGAGATAGCGGCGTATGGCCTGACGCAACGCTCCGGTGCCGGTGCCGTGGAGTATGCGCACCCGTCCGGCCGAGAACTGCACTGCATCGTCGATAAAGTAGGTTATGGCCTGGAGCGCCTCGTCGACACGCATTCCCCTGACATCGATGTCGCGCTTGAAGCTGAGCTGACGGTCGCGGAGATCGTCGGCCGTGGCGGTGCTGACGAACGACGCCGGGCGTGACGGGGCGCGGTCGGGATCGGCCGCCGTGTGGCGCAGACGCGCCGTGTCGACCGTGGTCTTAAGCATACCGAACACCACCGTGGCACGCTTTCCCGACACTTCGAGCACACGTCCGGGCGTGCCCTCTCCATCGAGCTTCACGGCGTCGCCCACGGCTATCGGCCGCGAGGCAGCGCCGGCCGGCGGAGCCTCAGGCTTCGGCTTCTTAGCCTTTGGCGCTCGCCGCAGCAGCTCGTTGCCGCCCGATCCGACGCCCTTGGCCGACTCCATCTGACGTCGCTCCTGCTCAAGCTTGCGGCGAGCCTCCTGCGTCCGTTCCCTGTCGGCCTGCGCCTCGCGGATCGTGCGTATGGTGCGCTCTATGGCCGCATTGCTTCCTTCGAGTATCTTTCTGGCCTCCTGACGCGCCTCGCCAATGATCTCGCGCCGCTGCGAGCGGAGCGTTTCGGCCTCCTCCTCGTAACGCCTCAGGGTTTCCTCAAGCTTCTTCTCCTTCTGGCGGATGGCCATGCGCTTGTTTTCCCAGTATTTTCTGTCGCGCGCAATATCGAGCAGATATTTGTCGAGATTCACATAGTCGCTGCCCACTATCTCCTCGGCTTCGCGGATGATCTCCTGCGGCAGTCCGGTCTTGCGCGCGATCTCCACAGCGAACGAGCTGCCGGGATTGCCGATAGAGAGCCTGAACAGCGGCTGCATCAGATGACGGTCGTAGAGCATCGAGCCGTTGACAAGCCCGTCGGTATCCTCGGCGAAGTGCTTGAGATTCTGATAATGGGTGGTCACCACGCCCCAAAGTCCGAGATCGACGAAGCGGTGGAGTATCGCCTGTGCGATCGCTCCTCCGATCTGCGGCTCTGTGCCCCCTCCGAACTCGTCGATGAGCACCAGCGATCCGGGTCGTCCGTTGCCGACGATGGTCTTCATGTTGCGCAGATGCGAACTGTAGGTCGACAGATCGTCCTCTATCGACTGGTCGTCGCCGATATCCACGAAGATGTCGGAGAAAATGCCGAAATGCGAATTGTCGTGAACCGGCGGAAGCAGTCCGCACTGCAGCATGTACTGCAACACTCCGACCGTCTTCAGACACACCGACTTGCCGCCCGCGTTGGGTCCCGATATCACCAGCAGACGCGCTCCGGGAGTCAGCACAATGTCGAGCGGCACAATCTCGCGCCCCTGACGCCGCAGCGACAGCAGCAGTTCGGGATGACACGCATGATACCATTCCAGTTCCGGCCCGTCGGAGAGCGACGGCATACAGGCGTCGGTCTCTACCGCGTAGCGCGCCTTGGCTCTCACGAAATCGAGCCTTGCCACCACCTCGACCGACTCCTCGATCAAGGGTATCGACGGCCTCAGCCCGTCGGCCAGACGGATGAGTATGCGTGTGATCTCGCGGCGCTCCTCCATCTGCAGCTCCCGTATGCGGTTGTTGGCCTCCACCACCTCGGCCGGCTCTATGAACACCGTCTTGCCCGAGGCACTCTCATCGTGGACTATGCCTGAGATACGTCGCTTGTTCATCGGCGCGACAGGTATGACCAGACGTCCGTCGCGCATGGCCGGAGCCGCATCGGCCTCCAACACCCCGTCGGCCACCGCCCTGGCCATGACCCTTCGCATGGCCGAGTTGACCGACCCCGACATTGCCGACAACTGCCGTCGTATGGCCGCCAGCTCCGGCGAAGCATTGTCGAGAATCTCCCCGTAGCGGTCCATCACACGGTCGATCGCCGCAGCCTCGTTTCTGACGGTGCCTATCCGGCATGCGATGGCATCGAGCGCAGGGAGGGGCGATCGCCCCTCCTCGTCGCGCCTGGCGGCGAAGAAATCGGCCGTATCGGCCACTACGGCAAGCGCCCTGCGGAGCGACAGCATCTCGGCCGCCGGCGCAAACGTGCCCGGCAGGCGTATGGCCTTGAGCACCTCGTCCGGATTTCCGAGCCCGTCGAGCGGCGGCATCTCGCCGGCGCGGAGCAGGCGCAGCATCTCGTGGGCAGGCTGCAGACGGGCACGCACCTCATCGGCCGAAGCCGAGAATGCCATAGCCTCGACCATGGCACGCGAGGCATCGCAGGCACACAGCTCGGCCACACGCTGGCGTACGGCCGTAAATCCTATCTTGTGTTCGAATCTATCGGGGTATATCATGATCTGTAAGTAACTCTCAAATATCAGACCCATCAGCTACCCGTGGGGGTTTACTGCGGGGGTCGTTGTCGTTGTGTTTCCGACCACAAAGTTAATAAGTAAGACTCAAAGCTGAAAATCCATACTCTCTCCGGGCAGGTGTCGTCGCCCACGCACAACTTTTGCCAGCATATCGTGTTATAATATCAAAACAAACTTTAATCCGTCAGAATTATGAAAAACTTCAATCTATCTTTCTGGGGGCGCACCCGTTACTGGTGGGTAGTGCTCACTGTAGGCATCCTGATGGTGATCTGCGGATTCGCCTACTGGATATGGCCTGTAAGCGGCTTTGCCATAGCCTCTCAGCTCTTCGGATGGCTTCTGGTGCTGGCCGGCATCGTGCAGCTTTGTGTGGCCGCAGGCCCCAACCACGGCCGCGGCTGGGGCTGGTGGCTCGCAGGAGGCATCATCGACATGTTCATCGGCTTCATGCTCGTCAGGAGCGTGGTGCTCTCCGAAGCCGTGTTCCCCTACTTCATAGCCATCATCTTCCTCTACTGGGGCATCAGCGCCATCATCAGCTCCGTCAGCCAGCGCGACCGCCGCTACTGGTGGCTCTACCTGATCAACGGCATACTGCTGATGATCATAGGCTTCTTCTTCATCGAAGCCGGATGGGTACAGGACATGATGATGACCAGTTTCCTGACCTCGCTGGCCTTCATCTACTGGGGTTTCTCGATAGCGATGGTGAGCTACGACATGAAACCGACGCGCAACTGATCAGCCAACTGTATCCGTGCCGAATCGACAACTGACAAGCCGGTATCCCCGTCAGGCAATGCCGCGAGGATGCCGGCTATATGTTAAAAACGGCTAACACAGGCCTGTAAAAGGCGTGGAATTGGCAGAAATCACTACTTTTGTGGTTAGATAGCGATAAAAGCGACATATACGCAGCGCTGACTGTTAAACCAAGTGCTATCTTTGCAGTCATAACAGACAAATCAATCTATCAACACAAAAAACGACCGAACTTATGGCAAACATCACAAAAAGTCTTCTGGCGGCGCTTATCGCAGCGGCTCCGCTGGCCTGTGCGTCGGCCCAAGTGAATTTCGACGACGACATATACTTCAACCCCTCGAAGGACAAGGACAAAAACATAGAAGCCGCCAAGAAGCTCAAAAAGCAGCAACAGCAGCGGCAGGCCAACGCAGTGATACTGTATCCTGTGGAGGAATATCCAGCCGCCGACACCTACGAAGCCGAAGGCACGTCGGACCGCTCTGTCGACGAATACAACCGCCGCGGAGTGTTCGGCAAGAGCAAGACACCGTCGGACACCATCACGATGAGCGCCAAGGAGTACGAGCAGTTTGCCAACACCCGCCGCATCGAGCGCTATTACAACCCCGCCATAGTGACAGCCTCGGGCGACGATGATCTCGAACAGCTCTACTATGCCGAGCCGGCCGAGGTGAACATCTACCTCAACACCCCGGGCTACTGCTACGGGGGCTATCCCTGGGGCGGCTACTGGAACGGCTGGTATTCACCGTGGTACGGTCCCGGATGGCACTCCCCCTGGTATGGTCCTTCGTGGGCATGGGGTCCGTCATGGTCATGGGGCTGGGGACCCTCGTGGGGCTATGATCCCTGGTGGGGTCCGGCATGGGGTCCGGTATGGGGAGGCGGATGGAGCCGTCCCTACTACAATCCCCGCCATCCCGGCGCCGCCCACCGTCCGTCGGCCAACCGTCCGGGCAGCAACCGTCCGGCAACAGGCCTGAGACCCGGCCGCCATCAGAGCACCGGCACATACCGCCCCGGCAACAACTCCTACCGCCGACCCTCCGCTCCGGCAGGCAACTACCGCCGTCCGGCTTCGGGCAACAACGGCAACTACAACAGCAACCAGAACCAGAATTACAAAAACTACACCCGCCCCGGACGCAACAACTCAAGCAGCGACAGCTACCGCCATAATTCGGGCAGCACCTATCGCCAAAGCTCCACCGGTTCATTTCGCTCAAGCGGAGGCACCCGTTCGGGCGGAGGCGGAAGCCGAGGCCGCCACTGACCTGAATCATGGCCAGACCTCCAAGGTCATATCCTGATTCAGCACGCATAAATCCCAACAACGAGATCTTTTCAACAAGAACAAAATGAAAAAGAGCCTTATAACAGCAGCAATAGCGGCTTCCCTGCCGCTGCTGGCCGGAGCACAGACGGCCACCGACGCATTCCAGCTCTCGCAGCAGGGTCTGCGAGGCACAGCCCGCTTCATGTCGATGGGCGGCGCGTTCACCGCCCTCGGAGGCGATCTGTCGACACTCAACCAGAACCCCGGCGGCATAGGACTGTACCGCAACAGCGAGATCGGCGCCACGCTCGACATCAACATGCTGTCGGGCAAGTCGACCACACAGGGCTTCAGCGCCAGTTCCAGCATGACAAAAGCAAACTGCAACAACTTCGGATATATCGGCGCAGTGTACACCGGCAGCGACATAATGCCCTACTTCAACTGGGGCGCAAGCTATTCGCGCACCGCATCGTTCGACCGCCGCTTCAAGGGCAGCATCGGCAACCTGCAAGGCTCGCTGACCAACCTCATAGCCGGCTATACGACCCAGGACGCATTCAGCGACAGCGACCTCTCGGGAGGCACCGACTACAACCCCTATCTCGACTCGCAGGCCTCGTGGATGAGCATCCTGGCCTACAACTCTTTCATGATCACCCCTGTGGGAAGCCCCACCAACTATCAGGGCATGTGGCAGAACGGCACATCGGGCTACGGATCGTTTGCATCGGAGGAGAAGGGCTATACCGACGAATATGCCATCAACTTCGGCGGCAACATCAGCAACATCGTCTACTGGGGCATGGGATTCGGCATCACAGACCTGGAGTACCGCCAGAGCGTCTACTACACCGAAGATATGGAGAATGCATCCATACCGGTGCTTGACAACGATGGAAACACCATCGGCACCACCACGGGCGGGGGCGGTTTCGGCCTTGACAGCTGGAAACATATATGGGGCAGCGGGTTCAACTTCAAGATCGGTGCCATAGTGCGCCCGATCAACGAGCTTCGCCTCGGCTTCGCTGTCCACACCCCCACCTACTACAACCTCAAGCAGGAGGGCTTCGCACAGACCGACTTCGGCATGGGCGGCGGCATCAGCGGCACCAATCAGGTCAACGACGGCTACGTGGACTACTTCGAATGGAAGCTCCGCACACCGTGGCGCATCATGGCCGGTGTGGCGGGCGTCATCGGTTCGCAGGCCATACTGAGCCTCGACTACGAGTATCGCCCGATGCAGAAAACACACGTGAGCGACCGCGACGGCTATGCCTACACCGACATCAACGGCGACATCACCACCTACTACAAGGCTGTCAACATACTCCGCCTCGGAGCCGAATACCGCATTTCGCCGAGCTGGAGCGTCAGAGCCGGCTACCAGTGGCAGTCGTCGCCGGTAGAGCAGTCGTTTGAACGCGGCGAGGAATACGTATATACCGACGGCCCCGACGGCACTGAAACCACGCCGAGCTTCACGATAGACAAGACCCGACAGTATGTGACCTGCGGACTCGGCTACCGCTACAAGAACTTCTATGCCGACGCCGCCTACGTGCATGGCATACGCAAGGGCGCGTTCCAGACTTTCACCGCCAACAACTACAACGGCGCCACTCCGGTACAGGCCAAGCTGTCGGACAAGACCGACCAGATAGTAATATCGGCCGGATTCAAGTTCTGAATCAACCTACAGAATAACACAACACCACAGGGCTTCGGGTCATTTCAGCCCGGAGCTCTTTTTTCATCTCTCCAGATCGTCAATAAACCATCACCAATCCGACCACAGCCATGAAAAGAATCATCACCATGCTCCTCGTCATCACGACCGTCGCATCAGCCGCTGCCGATGACTCCGTAAAAAAATTCCGGAAGATTCTTTCGCGTTACGACGTAGCACCCGAAGCCATCGCCGTGCCGACTGACAACAACGCGGCGTTCTGGAACGCAGCCCTCGGCGCCGACAGAAATCTTGCCCGTCTGAACCGCGACATCGCCAAAGACAAGGGACTCGAACGCAAGGCGATCGACGCATGCACGAAGATGCCTAAATTCTATCCCGAATACAACTCACACGTCAGGATCGACCTGCAACCCTGGGCCGACAGCCTGCTTGCAACGGCAGGACTGCCGTGCGACAGCATCGCGACACGCCTGTATGTGGTCGACAATCCCCGGGCGGAAGCCTTCGCCCCGCTCACCGAGGATGGCTTCGCCATCGTAATCACCACCGGACTCGTCTACAGCCGGGGGTGCGACGACGACATGCTCAACGGCATTATATCGGCACAGGCTGTTCATGGAGCAATGCGCCATCAGCTGCAGTTTTTCTACGACGAGGCCAAACGGCGCCGAAAAGGCAAAGTGTGGAGCGGCATCGCCATCGGAGCGCTCGTGGCGGCTGATCTCACTCTCGCCATGACCGAAAGCGACCATTACGACGACTTCTCATACAACGACTTCTCGACCACCAATATCAACGTCGAGACAAACGGCTCTACACTGACGCCGGCCTACATCTACTCGGCCGACCAGATATACCAGGCCGATCTCTGGGCCTACCGCATGATGGAGCGGCTGGGCAAAGGCGACAGCTACATCAGGGCGCTGAAACTGCTCTCTCCTCAGGTTGCCGGTGCGGAAACGGACAAAGAATCGTCGCCATGCATCTCCGACCGGATAAAATTCATTAACTTTGTGACATCACAAAAACGATAGCCCATGCCTGAAACGTCAAAACGCGGACAGATCATGCCCGCATCGCCCATACGCAAGCTCGTTCCGCTGGCCAACAAAGCCAAAGAGCGCGGTGTCAAAGTATATCAGCTCAATATCGGACAGCCCGACCTGCCCACACCGCAGGCCGGACTCGACGCGCTTAAGCATATCGACCGCAAGGTGCTCGAATACAGCCCGTCGGAGGGACTGCGCTCTCTGCGCGAGAAACTCGCCGACTACTACCACCGCTTCAACATCGACGTGGACGTAGACGACATCATCGTCACCACCGGCGGCTCTGAAGCCGTGCTTTTCGCGTTCATGGCGTGCCTCGATCCGGGCGACGAGATCATCGTGCCCGAGCCCGCCTACGCCAACTATATGGCCTTCGCCATATCGGCCGGAGCGAAGATCGTGACCGTGCCCTCCTCTATCGACGAAGGATTCGCCCTGCCGCCCCTCGAAAAGTTCGAGGCTCTCATCACTCCCCGCACCAAAGGGATCCTGATATGCAATCCCAACAATCCCACCGGCTATCTCTACACGATGAAGGAGATGCTGCAGATACGCGATCTGGTGAAGAAATACGACCTGTTTCTCTTCTCCGACGAAGTGTACCGCGAATTCTGCTACACGGGAGCGCCCTACATCTCGGCCTTCCACCTGCCGGGAGTGGAGCAGAACGTGGTGCTGATCGACTCCGTGTCGAAACGCTACAACGAGTGCGGCATACGCATCGGCGCCATCATCACCAAGCACAAAGAGCTGAAGCAAAACGTCATGAAATTCTGTCAGGCCCGCCTCTCCCCTCCCCTGCTGGGTCAGATCGTGGCCGAAGCCTCGATCGATGCCGGAGCCGACTATATGCTCATGACCTACAACGAATATGTGGAGCGCCGCAAATTTCTCATCGACGGCCTCAACCGCATACCCGGCTGCTACTCGCCGATACCTATGGGCGCGTTCTACACCGTGGTGAGCCTGCCGGTGGATGACGCCGACCGCTTCTGCGAATGGTGTCTGAACGATTTTGAATATGAGGGCGCCACGGTGTTCATGGCTCCGGCATCGGGCTTCTACACCACTCCCGGCATGGGCAAACGCGAAGTACGTATGGCCTACGTGCTCAACAAGGCCGATCTCGGACATGCCCTGAAGGTGCTCACCGAAGCCCTCCGCGCCTATCCGGGCAAAACCGCCGAAGCCCCGCAATGAGAATCGAACTGGAGCTTGCTCGCCGTCTGAGCCTGCGCCAGCGCGCGGCCGCCGGCCGCCGGCACTCCCGGCTTGCTCCGGGAGTGGTGATAGCCATTGCCGGCACCGCGTTGTCGCTGCTGGTCATGGTCCTGGCCGTCAGCATCGCCACCGGTTTCAAGACAGAGATACGCCAGAAGGTGACCGGCTTCGAACAGCAGATCACCGTCAGTCAGGCCGAAGGCTATGGCGCCGAACGCGTCAACCGCGGCATACGGCTCACCGACAGCCTCCGGACCATCATAGCCGATGCCGCACCCGGATCGCACGCGTCGCTGCGCATCCATCAGCCGGCTATGATCAAGACCGACACCGACTTCGAGGGGATAGTGCTGCAAGGCATAACCGACGGCAGCGACACCTACCGGTTTATCGCCCGCCAGACTGCCGAGGGCGACACGATGCCTCACTTTGCCTACGGACACGAAGGGAATCCCATAGTGATCTCGCGCACGACCGCATCGGCTCTCGGGCTTGCCACGGGCGAGACCGTAGCCGTCCACTTTTTCATCGGCGGCAATCTGCTGACACGCAAAATGCGCGTGGCTGCGGTCTACGACACCCACTTCGGCGAATACGACAAGCTCATGGCCTTCTGCCCTATCGACATATTGCAGCGGCTCAACCACACCGACAGCCTGACCGGCACATCCATCGACATCAACGGCCTTGACACCGACATGATCGACGAGGCCACGGCATCGCTGCGCGCCGGCCTATTCAAGCATCTGCAGACCACAGGATCGACCGAATCATACCGCATCGACAACGTAAACACCACCGGCGCCATATACTTCAACTGGCTTGAACTGCTGGATACCAATATAGTGGTGATACTCTCGCTGATGGGCTGCGTGACAGGGTTCACACTCATATCGAGCCTGCTGATAATAATACTGCAGCGGGTGCGTACCATAGGCCTCCTCAAGGCTCTCGGAGCCGCCGACAGCCAGATCAGGCGGGTGTTCGTCATGATGGCCTGCCGCATAGTGGCCGCCGGACTGATAGCCGGAAATCTGGTGGCGGTCGCAATCATCGTGCTGCAAAACCGGCTCCACATAATCCCCCTCAATCCCGAAGCCTACTATCTCAACTATGTGCCGATGGCCGAATGTTTCGGCACGATAGCGCTAATCGACGTAGCCGTAGCCATAGTGTCGGTGGCACTGCTTCTGATACCGAGCCATCTGATATCGCGTATCTCCCCGGCCGAAACCATGCGTTACGAATAAACCTGACGATCCTGCTCAAAATCCGTATCACTAAATTTAGAAATCTCTGAATTTCTCATAAAATGCCTTATCGGCGCGAAATAAACGCGACGATTGCATATTTATGAGAAATTATTTGCTACTTTTGCGAAATGCGGGGCATTTCTCCCCGCCACAAGTCAACGTCAGTGCCCGGCAGCCAACGCCGGGGGATTTTCACGAAAAGCAAAAGTAATGATCAAGATCGCCATTCAGTCCAAAGGGCGTCTAAACGAAGACACCACACAGCTGCTTGCCGATGCCGGCATCACCGTCGGCGCCGGACACCGACAGCTGATATCGCGTGCAAAAGGGTTTGACATGGAAGCCCTATATCTGCGCGACGACGACATACCGCAGGCCGTCAGCATGGGAGTGGCCGACGCGGGCATAGTAGGTCAAAACGAAGTGGAGGAGCGCGGCGAGCCGCTGCGCGTGGTGATGCGGCTCGGCTTCAGCGCCTGCCGTCTGTCGCTCGCCGTTCCTAAAGATTCGGGCTACGACGGCCTCCGATGGTTTGACGGACGCCGAATAGCCACCTCCTACCCGCGCATATTGAGCCAGTTTTTCGAAAGCGAAAACATCCGCGCCGAAATCCACGAGATAGCCGGATCGGTGGAGGTGGCCCCGGCCGTAGGCATGGCCGACGCCATTTTCGACATAGTGTCGTCGGGCGGCACTCTGCTGCAGAACGGCCTCACGGAAGTGCACACTGTCATGCAGTCGGAAGCGGTGCTCGTGGCTTCGCGACAACTGCCGCCCGACAAGGAGCGCGACATAGAGAAGCTCTGCTTCCGCTTCAGGTCGATCATCGACAGCCGCGGACTCAAATACGTGGTGATGAACATTCCGGCCGACCGGGTCGCCGCAGCCGTAGGGATGCTTCCGGGCATGAAAAGTCCGACCGTGCTGCCGCTTGCCGATCCGGCATGGTCGTCGCTCCACGTGGTCATACGCCAGAGCGAACTGTGGGACAAGATCGAACAGCTCAAACAGATGGGCGCGCAGGACATACTCGTGCTCGCGCTCGAAAACATAATCAGATGATCACGACAGTCATCAACCCCGCCCGCAACGAATGGGCCGCACTCTGCCGGCGCAACACCCCCGACGATGCCGACATAGAGGAAGCCGTGGGCCGCATAATCGACGACGTGGCCTCACGCGGAGACGAAGCCCTGCGCGACATGGCTCTGCGATATGACGGCGTGAAGCTCGCCGACATAGCCCTGAGAGCCGACGAGATCGCCGCCGCGGCCGACAGGGTCAGCGACGAGGTGAAACAGGCCATAGCCGTGGCAGCCGACAATATCCGACGCTTTCACATCGCCCAGCAGCCCCGCGCGGTGGATCTGGAGGTGATGCCCGGCGTCAGATGCCTCCAGCGCCCGGTGGCGATAGAGCGTGTGGGGCTGTACATACCGGGCGGGCAAGCTCCGCTCTTCTCCACGGTGCTCATGCTCGGCATACCGGCCTCGATAGCCGGGTGTCGCCACAAAGTGCTGTGCACTCCCCGCACTTCGGTGTCGGACATCGCCCCAGAAATCATCTATGCCGCCACTGTCTGCGGCATAGACCGGATATGCTGCACAGGGGGCGCACAGGCCATAGCCGCCATGGCCTTCGGCACCGACAGCGTGCCTGCGGTCGACAAGATATTCGGCCCGGGCAACAGGTATGTCACCAAAGCCAAACAGCTGCTGAGCCGCCGCGTGGCCATCGACATGCCTGCCGGGCCGAGCGAAGTGATGGTGATGGCCGACCATACGTCGGTGGCCGAATTTGTGGCTGCCGACATGCTATCCCAGGCCGAACACGGCCCCGACAGTCAGGCGATACTGGTGTGCGACAGCGAATCCACCGCACGCCGCGCCGCCGAAGCCATAGAGCGGCTGCGCCCGCGCCTCAGCCGCAGCGGCTCCATAGACCGTTCGCTCTCCCACAGCCGCGCCATAGTGCTCCCCGACAGGTCGGACATGGTCGACTTCGCCAACACCTACGCGGCCGAACACCTCATCATATCCATGGAACGTCCGTGGGAGATAGCCGATGCCATAACATCGGCCGGAAGCGTGTTCGTTGGCAACTACTCCCCTGAAAGCGCAGGCGACTACGCCTCGGGAACCAACCACACCCTCCCCACCGCAGGATGGGCGCGATCAATGAGCGGAGTGAACATGGACAGCTTCTACCGCAAGATCACCTACCAGCAGCTTACGCCCGAAGGACTCGCCTCGCTGGCACCCTCCATAACCGCGATGGCGCGTGCGGAGCGTCTCGACGCCCACGCCCTCGCAGTAGAAATCAGAACACATAAGCAACTCTTAGAGTATGTTTGAATTTAACACGAAGATATATTTATGGACTTCTTTCCATCCCCTCAAAGGTCTTTTCGGGTGATTTGCGTCAAGTTTCATCGGTCACGATGCCCGCATCGCTCCCTCATCAACTCACGCAAATCTCTCCGAAAATCCTCTTTGAGTGAATAGAAGTGAAATTCAAACATGCTCTTACCGACAAACACACTGCTCATGACTGATCCGCTCCGACTCGTAAGACCCAACATACTCGCCCTCGAACCGTATGCCACCGCACGCGACGAATTCGACGGAGGCGACATATCGGTGTGGCTCGACGCCAACGAATCGCCCTACACCAACGGCGTCAACCGCTATCCCGATCCTCATCAGAAGGAACTCAAAAAGGCCATAGCCCGGCTTAAGGGCGTGGACGAAGCGTGCATATTCGTGGGGGGCGCCGGAAGCGACGAGGCCATCGACCTGACCTACCGCATATTCTGCCGCCCGGGCATAGACAACGCCGTAGCCATTTCGCCGAGCTACGGAGTGTATCGCGTGGCGGCAGCTATCAACGACGTGAAGTATCGCGAAGTGATGCTTGCCGACGATTTCACGCTCGACACCGATTCGCTCCTTGCGGCCACCGACGCCAACACCAGGCTGATATGGATATGCTCGCCCAACAATCCCACAGGCAACGCCTTCGACACCGACGATCTTGAGGCGCTGGCCGACCGCTTCGACGGCATTCTGGTGGTGGACGAGGCCTACGTAGACTTCTCGACCCGCGGGACGATGCTCTCCGCCCTTGCGCGTCACAGGAATCTCATAGTGCTACAGACATTCAGCAAGGCGTGGGGCATGGCCGGACTGCGCACAGGCATGGCTTTTGCGTGTCCCGAGATCGCGGCGCTGTATGGCCGGGTAAAGTACCCCTACAATCTCAACGGCCCCACGCAGCGCGAAGTCATGAGCCGCATAGCCGACGGCCTGCAGGGTCATGTGGAGGAGATAAGGCGCGAAGCCGTGCGCCTGAGCCGCTCGCTGTCCGAATCAGGCTGTGTCGAAAAGGTATATCCCACCGACGCCAATTTTCTGCTCGTCAAGGTCAGTGACGCCGACGCTGTCTATCACCGGCTGATCGAGAGCGGCATACTGGTGAGAAACCGCTCGTCGATGGCCGGATGCGAAGGATGCCTGCGCGTCACCGTCGGCACTCCGGCCGAAAACGACCTTACCATCGAGGCATTCGCCCGCATAGGCCGCGGCGATGCTCCCCTCGCGAAGCGCCCCGAGCGCAAAGGATCCACCGACCGCACAACGTCGGAAACCTCCATCGAGGCCGCTGTCAATCTCGACCGGAGCACCGAGTCGGCCATCGACACCGGACTGAAATTTCTCGACCACATGCTGTGGCAGATACCACACCATGCCGGAATAGGCGTCAGACTGACCTGCAAAGGGGATCTCTATGTGGACGAACACCACACGATGGAGGATGTGGCCATAGCTCTCGGCGATGCCATGCGCGAAGCCCTCGGCGACAAGCGCGGCATAGAGCGCTACGGATTCGTGCTGCCGATGGACGAGAGCCGCGCCATGGTGCTTATTGATCTCGGAGGACGCATCGACCTGGAGTGGGATGTGGAATTCACCCGCGAGTATGTCGGCGACACGCCCACGGAGATGTTCGGCCACTTCTTCAAAAGCCTCGCCACTGCCATGCGCTGCAATCTCCACATATCGGCCCGCGGCGAAAACAACCATCATCTGGCCGAAGCCATATTCAAGGCCTTCGCCCGCGCACTGAAAGCGGCCGTACGCCGCGATCCGTTCAACGACACCATAGCATCGAGCAAGGGCGTCATCTGACACAGTCATCAGCAATTCACATCAAACCCGCAAGCCATGATAGCTATCATAGACTACGACATGGGCAATATCCGATCGGTGGAGAACGCCCTCAGAAGAGCCGGAGCCGAATGGATACTGACCTCCGACCCCGACACCATACGAAGCGCCGACCGCGTGATACTGCCCGGAGTGGGTCACTGCGGCGAAGCCATGGCACGGCTGCGCGAGAGGGGGCTGACCGAGGTGATATGCAGTCTGCACCGCCCTGTGCTGGGGATCTGCGTGGGCATGCAGGTGATGTGTCGCCACTCCGAGGAGGGCGACACCGAGTGCCTGGGACTCTTCGACACCCGCGTCAGGCGGCTGCCCGAAAGCCCCGGAGTGAAAGTGCCCGACATGGGATGGTGCCGCCTTTCGAACACCGAGGGGCGTCTGTTCGAGGGAGTGGGCCGCGGAGCCTATGCCTACTTCGTCCACAGCTACTATGCCCACACATGCTCCGACACCATAGCCACATCGCGCCACGGCGACATGCTTATCAGCGCCGCACTTAAATGGGAAAACTTCACCGGCACGCAGTTTCATCCGGAGAAGAGCGGCGACGTCGGCCAACAGATCATCCGCAACTTTCTCGAACTCTGACATAAAGACACCACCATGATAGAGATCATACCCGCAATAGATATTATCGGCGGACGATGCGTCCGTCTGTCGCAAGGCGACTACAACCGGCTGACCACCTACGACAGCCGTCCGGAAGAGATAGCGCGGCGCATGGCCGACGCCGGCGTAGGCCGCATCCACGTAGTGGATCTCGACGGAGCCAAATCCGGCGCTCCTGTCAACCTTCGTTCAGTCGAAGCGATTGCCTCGCTCGGCGTGGCCGAGATAGAGCTCGGAGGCGGCCTTAAAAGCGACAGTGCCCTGCGGTCGGCCTTCGACGCCGGCGCCACCTACGCCATAGGGGGCAGCATAGCGGTGAAGGATCAGCCGACGTTTGCCGGATGGCTCCGCTCGTTCGGCCCGCAGCGGATCATACTCGGAGCCGATGTCAGAGATGGCCGGGTGGCCACCGACGGCTGGCTCGCCGACTCCCCGCTTACGGCCGCCGACCTGATAGACCGGTTCAGAGCCGACGGCCTGACGCAAGCCATCTGCACCGACATAGCGAGCGACGGAATGCTCAAAGGACCGGCCACGGAATTCTATACCGGACTGTCGGAGATGTTTCCCGACGTGACCGTCACCGTCAGCGGCGGCATATCGTCGATGGACGACATAATGCGGCTCGATGACCTCGGTCTGAAAAGGGTCATTGTCGGCAAAGCCATCTACGAGGGTCACATCACGCTCAAACAGATCGAACATTATATCTCCACACGCGGCTGACCGCTGAACACCTCACACACCATGCCTGCAAAAAGAATCATACCGTGTCTTGACGTCAAGGAGGGACGCACCGTGAAAGGGATCAACTTCGAAGGACTGGCCGATGTCGGCGATCCGGTGGAATTAGGAGCGCGATATGCCTCGGAGGGCGCCGACGAACTGGTGTATCTCGACATCAGCGCCTCGAGCGAAGGACGCGCCACGTTTGTTTCGCTCGTGGAGCGCATAGCCGACCGGATCAACATACCGTTCACCGTCGGCGGCGGCATACGCTCGGCCGACGACGCCTCCCGGCTGCTCGATGCCGGAGCCGACAAGATCACCGTCAACAGTGCCGCCGTGGGCTGCCCGCGGCTGATCAGCGACATAGCCTCGCGCTACGGGTCGCAGTTTGTAGTCGTGGCGATCGACGCCCGCCGGCATGACGGCATCTGGCGCGTGACAACCCATGGCGGATCGCGCCTGACCGACCGCCGGCTGACCGAATGGGCCAAGGAAGCCGAAGAGCGCGGCGCGGGCGAGATAATGTTCACCTCAATGGACCACGACGGCACCCGCAAGGGGTATCCGTGCGACACGTTCGCGACCCTGGCCGACACGCTACGCATACCGGTCATAGCCTCGGGCGGAGCAGGAAGCGCCGACGACATCGCCCACGTGCTGACCGCCGGCAAGGCCGACGCGGCTCTCGCCGCCTCGATATTCCATTACGGCGAGATCAGCATAGCCGAGCTCAAGAGGCAGCTCCGTTCAAGAGGGCTTGAAATGAGAATGTGACCGTCCTCCGACGTAGCAACAGACCGCATATACACCCCACACACATCACTATCCAACCCACGACTATGACTTTTGACGATTTCAGACTCGACAAGACCGGCGACGGACTTCTGCCGGTAATAGTGCAGGACGCCACGACACTGCGCGTGCTGATGCTCGGCTACATGAACCGTGAGGCATTCGACCTCACCTGCGAGCGGCGTCGCGTCACATTCTACTCCCGCTCACGCCGGTCGTTATGGCTCAAGGGAGAGAGCAGCGGCAACTTTCTGGAGGTCGACGAAATGCTCCCCGACTGCGACTTCGACACTCTGCTCATCAAAGCGCGCCCCGCCGGACCGACATGCCACCGCGGCACGACGTCGTGCTTCGACACCGATGACTCCGAGGGGTTTGTCAGAAGCCTGTCGCGCCTGATCGCCGATCGCCACCGACAGATGCCCGATGACTCATACACCACACGCCTGTTCGTGAAGGGGGTAAAAAAAATCGCCCAGAAGGTGGGCGAAGAGGCGGTGGAAACCGTAGTAGAGGCCGTCGACGGCAACCGCACGCGGTTCATGTATGAGATCTCCGACCTCGTGTATCACGGACTCGTGCTGCTTGAGGAAATGGGATTTACTGTCGCCGATCTGGAGCGCGAGCTGCGCCGCCGCCACGGTTAGCGCTGCCGTGGCTGCACGGGCTTCTGCACGGGCGGACGCACCTGACCGGGATTGCCGGGCGGACGCCAGTTGCCCGACGGAGGAGCGACTCCCGCTCCCGGACGCATGGCAGGACGATTGACCACGGCACCCGGACGCAACGGCGGCCTTACGACCGGCACGTAGGCCGGCCCCGGCCACCAGCCGGAGTTCCAGTTGTAGGCGCCCGGCCAATATCCCGACCATGGTGAGTAGACCGGAGTCGTCACTCCGATGCCGAGAGAGCCGCCATAGCCCAGCGGAACGTCGACCGACGTGTCCCACATGGCGTCGCACGATGCAAGCGCCAGAAGCGAGGAGGCGGATATGAGTATGCGGCTTAGAAGTTTCATAATCTGAAGTATTATAGTTTTATATAAAAACGCCTCAGCCACCCGGATGGTTGAAAAAAACGGAGCCGATCCGGCAGCCTGCGCTCTCAGGCGCATTGGCTGCCGGATCGGCAAATATTCTGGAATTATCGTTGCGGCACAGCGGCGCGAAAGAGCCGCCGCTTGCCGCCTCAGAGACGTATGGCCGACACGGCCGTAGTGCGGATACGCGGCTTCAGCTCTCCGCCTATAAGCAGTATTTCTGCGTCGGGGGTCACGGCCGCTGCAGCGCCCGCGCGTGCGGTGGCCTCATCGTCGGCAGCCACTGTCCATGTCTGCGCCGCAGGATCAAACACCATCACACGTCCGTTGAAACGATACCATTCAACGGGATGCGACAGGTAGTCGGGAGCCTGATTGCGGAGCGCTTCGAGAAACACATTCTTGTTCACTCCGCCCATAGCGACGACGCGTCCGTCGGGGAGAGTCACGGCTATGCCTCCTCCGAGCGACACCTCCTCGCCGGCCCTGTCGACCGGAGCGGGAGCCGCACTCCATTTGCCCTTGCCCGAGAGCTGATAGCAGAGTCCGTCGGTGTTGAGCGTGGCTTCGCGTCCGTCGCCCTTGCCGGCGAATCCGCCCCAGAGATACAGACAGGGGTGTCCCTTGGCGTCGGTCGACGCAGCCAGCACGGGCTGCACGCGGGGATTGCCGGGGAACGATGCCAGCGCCTTCCATCCCTTGGAGAGATCTCCGAGGTCGAGGCACAGCAGCTCGTTGGAGGGCTTGCCGCCGACATTGCCGCCGGCCACATAGACGAATCCTCCGGCATAGCATGCCGCCATATTGTCGACAGCCTCAGGCAGCGAAGGGAGCGGAGTCACCACAGCCTCACCATCGTCGCTGACAGTGATCATGGCCACCTGACGAAGGGGCTCGGAGGCCGATGTGCCGCCTATGATCACCAGTCCTTCGGGTGTGGTGGCCGACGCTCCGTAGGCCATCGGCTCGGGAAGGTGACCGATCAGAGTGGCTTCGGCCTGACCGTTGTCACCGGGAGTGAGCGCATAGATGCCCGAATAGAACTTCTTCTGCGCTCCGGGAGCCATGGGATTGGAGGGGAAATTGCAGCCTCCTGCACGTATGATACGACCCGAAGCCATTCCGGCAAAAGCCGCCGACACTCCGGCTTCGATACCCGGCTCGCTTGTGGGAGCCTCACTGACGGGGAGCTTGAACGTTGTGGCCGGCAGATTGTCGGCATTGACCAGATTGGCGCGCGTGAAAGGCTGCCAACCGTAGCGCACGTAGCGCGGTTGTGATTCTGACATATTGGTAGAGGTGATTTTTATGATATTGTCTGATACGATCTCGGCCGTGGCCGGAGTGTAGCGTCCGTCGTAGCGTGCAAGCTCGAATGTGCGCAGAGGCGCGCCGTCCGAACTGTGCATGCCGTGGCCGTTGGCAAACGTAAGCGTCACTTCGCCCGGAGCTGACAGCTCAGCCTTGACAGGCGAAGGCCCTTCAGGCACGATGCCGGTCATCGAATAGACCCGGTGGAGCGCCTGACGCGCAAACCGCTCGCCGACGGGACGCTTGTCGGTAGGATGCACGTCGAGCGAGTCGCCCTTGTCGCTTGTCACCACCATGGCCGTGCCGGGCACGGTCTGTGCCAGACGTCGCTGGCTGTCGCGGAATTTTGGCCACGACGGCCTGTTGAGCGAGCTGAGCTGCGCGAACAGGAACGGCATTTCGGGCTGATTGAAGGCCCTGCGGAAGCTCTTGACCACAAGGGGGAACAGCCGCTCATGCACTTCGATATTGTTGGCATTGGACTCGCCCTGATACCATATCGCGCCTGCTATCGGGAAGCCGGCGAGAGGCCTGATGCCGGTAGCGAACAGGTAGGTAGGCTCATAGGGGTGGCGATGAGCCAGAGAGGCCTCGTCGGTGCCGGTGTTTTCGCCGGCGCGCTGCTGCACCCACTTCTGTATGTAGTCGTTGCGACGCCAGTTGACAAGCACTTCGGGCATTTCACGGCTCATCACTTCGATGTCCACCCACGCCTCGGTGCCCGAACCGCCGATGGCATTGCAGATGATGCCCACCGGCACTTTGAGGCTGTCGCGGAGCACACGTCCGAAATGCCACGCCACGGCCGACATGCGGCGCGCCGAACCGACATCTGATTTAGCCCAGTGTGCGGGGAGGTAATAATCAAGGCTGTCGATACGCTCCTTGACCGAATCAGGCCACTGGGCGGGAGTGGTGTAGGCTCTGGGGAACATGTCGAACAGACGCAGCATCGGATCATCCATCATGGCGCTGTCGGCGGCGAATGTCTTCGTATGTGCCGTTGCGAACTCCATGTTGCTCTGACCCGAAGCGAGCCACACCTCGCCGACGGCTACATCGGAGAAAGCGAGCCTGCGGTGGCCGTCGGTGACGGTCATCTCAAGTCCCGTGGCCTCTTTCATGGGCGGCAGTGTGACCGACCAGCGTCCGCGATTGTCGGTCACCGCTGTGGCCTTATTGGCGCCGAGAGTCACCGTCACGGTGGTTCCGGCATCGGCTGTGCCGTTGACCGTCACCGGACGGTATCGCTGTATGACCATGCCGTCGCCCCACACCTGCGGCAGTTTCAGGCCGCCGTAGTTGCCGGTGATGGCCCGGTAGACGGTGCGTGCGAGCAGCGATGCTCCGAGCGCGTCGGGATGCAGGCCGTCGGCCACCAGCTGCTGCCTGTCGAGCAGAGGATCGTTGAAATCAATGAGTTCCGAGCCGGTCAGACGAGCCACGTCGGCCACACACGCTCTGACCGAATCGCGCCACTCGCAGGTGCCCGACCGCCATCGGTAGTGGGTGGTGCGCACAGGCGAAATGTTGGCTATGATCACCCGCACCTTCGGATTGCGGGCACGGAGCGAGTCGATAAGTTCCACATAGTCGTTGACAAAATCGTCGCTGAAGTCGGGCCAGTCGCGGGGATCAGTGTCATTGACGCCGAGGTGTATGACGGCAATGTCGCCGGCAAAGTTCTTGGCGTCGGCACACTCCTTTGTGGCATTGTAGGGATGGTGGCCGCGCTTCATCAGCGTGGCTCCGCTACGTCCGAAATTGCCCACCTCGTAGTCGGGTCCGAGCATTCTGGCAAGCTGCGACGGATAGCTGTCGCGCTCCCTGTCGGGGATCGTGGCTCCGTAAGTGATGCTGTTGCCTACGCAAGCCACCTTGACCTTTGCCACGGCCGGCGCGGTGGTCGCCATGGTCAGTGCAGCACCGGCAAGCAACGCTGTCAGTAATTTTTTCATGGGCTGAATGTAATCAAAAGGCTGTCGGCGGCATAACGGCCGCCGACAGCCCCAAATATTGGTTTATGCTGGATAATTCTGATTATTTCCTGACATGGACAGCGAGGATCTCGTCGATGAGCATCTGGCTCTTGATGAGCATGCGCGGTACGTGGAACGGACCCTTGAACAGGTTGCCCTTTGCAGGCTGTGCCACGCTTCCGTCGCGATGGAGATAACCGAACCATTCGCCATAGACCGGATCGGGGAGGAACTCGTAGGTCCAGTCGTTGGCCATGCGGTGCATCTCGAGATACTTGGTGTCGCCCGTGGCGAGATATGCATAGAGAGTGGCTATGACAGCCTCGGTCTGCGGCCACCAGAACTTCATATCCTGCGAGTAGTCCTGTGCCGGGAAGCCTTTGCAGTCGCGGAAGTTGATTATGCCGCCGAACTCTTCGTCCCAGCCCCATTCCCACGACCAGTCGAGGATCTGCAGAGCCATCTCCTTAATCTCCTTGCCCTTGCCTTCGTCCCAGCCGCGGTAGTGTGCCTCCTCGAGGAGGAACCATGCCGTCTCGATGCAGTGGCCCGGATTGATCACGCGTCCGTTGATAGTGTCGATCAGCTCGCCTTCGGGAGTGACCATCTCCAGCAGAGCCTTGAATTCGGGATGCATGAACTTGGTGCGTATCAGCTCAAGCGAATTGTCGATCTGCCGGTCAAGTTCAGGATCGGGTATCACTTCACGTATGCGCGAGGCGGTGTTGATGAGTATCATGGTGATACTGTGGCCTATGGCGGGCTGCGTGGGCAGATACTTCGGCTCAAGGATGCCCGGAGTGGAGATGAACCTCACTATTTCCTTGAAAAGCTTCAGCGCCTTCTCGGCATAAGAGCGGTCGCCGGTGGCCTTCGAATATTCGGCCATGGCTATGGCCGCGAAGCATTCGGAGAACACGTAGCGGCGTTTACGCAACGGGCGTCCGTCGGCTGTAACCTCGAAATACATACGTCCGTCGGTCGGATCTATGCAATGGGCCTCGATGAAGTCGATGCAGTTCTTGGCCATGGCCAGATACTCCGGACGCCGGTCGATATTGTTGTAGGCAAACGAATAGACAAACGGACAGCGGCCCTGGAACCACACCGATTTGGTGCCGTCCATGAGCTTGCCCTCGCGGTCGACGCACGTGTACACGCCGCCGTTCACCTTGTCAAGCCCGTGATTGAGCCAGAAAGGCAGAATGTCGTCGAGGAGATCGTGGCGGTAGTGTTCGCGCCACTCGGTGAGATATTTTTCAGTGTCGATAGTCCACATAACGGTTTAGAATTTGTTGCAGCGCTCGAAGAATCCGATGCTTTCGAGGTCGGCCTTCATGGCGGCCTCCTCCTGATCGGTCATATTGCGGAACGGTATGCGGTTTTTGCCCAGATCGAGTCCTATAAGCTTCATGATGCGCTTGCCGCCGACGATGTTGCCACGATATTTGCAGATGACGTTGATCACCTCCTGCGAGAAGTTCTGGTGTTCGCGTGCGGCCTCGATGTCGCCGCGCTTCCAGGCGTCGATGATAGCCACCAGCTCGCGTCCGTTGTAGTTGGTGGTACCGCCGATGCCGCCCTGCGCGCCACCCATGGCGAGCGAGGGAAGGATAGTCTCGTCCTGACCGTGGAGCATGTCGAACTTGCCGTCCTTGTAGAGGCGGCACTGGTTGTATTCATATATGCTCTCGAAGGTGTACTTGATACCTGCGAAGTTGGGTACGCGGCCGTCGACAGCCTTGAGAAGCTCTGTCATCGGCAGGAAAGCACCATTGAATGCCGGGATGTGATAGTAGTAGAACGGCAGCTCGGGTGCGCCGGCTGCGATCAGCTCTATATACTCCACGAGCTCCTCTATGCGGCCGATCTTGGGGAAGGGGGGAGCCATGGCGCCGATGCCCCATGCTCCGATCTCCGCGGCATGACGGGCCAGCTCGCGGGCGCTCTTGGCGCAGCAGCTGCCCACATGTACTATAACTTTGAAATCATCGGGCCTGGAGGCCATCCATGCCTCGGCCAGACGCTTGCGCTCGTCGTCGGTAAGCATATATCCCTCGCCCGACGAACCGTTGATAAACACGCCCTTCAGGCCGTTTTTCTTCAGCATTGCCGCATACGCGGGTATCGGCTCATAGTTGACTTCGCCGTTCTCGAGGAATGGCGTGAAAGGGGCGTCGATAAGACCCTTGATTTTCTCGAATTCCATAATAGTATTTTACTTGTTTGGATTTATTTTGCTTGTTTCGGAGAATATAAGTTTTACTCCATGATATCTTTGTCAGCGCAGATCAGGCTGTCACCGTTTCGGCCGCCTCGTTGTCGGCGCCCATTGCCTCCTCCTGGTCCTTGTCGTCATATTTCGGACGGAGCACCGTAAGCTGCAGGGCGAGAGCTATCAGCAGTATGCCGCCCATAAGTGCGAAACAGAGGCCGAGCCCCACCGACTCGGCAAACGAGCCGAGCAGCTGAGTGGTGATCGCGCCCATGATCACGCCCACGGAATTCATCAGACCATAGGCCATGGCGCGCTGGCGCGAGCTTACAAACTGGCAGAGGATAGGCATATTGTTGGCATCGAACATTCCGTAGCCGATGCCGAAGAACAATCCGGCAAGCACCGACAGCCAGGCGTTGTGAGCCAGACCGATGAACACCAGAGCCGGAATCATCATTGCCATGCCTATGGCAGAGGTGTAGATGCGGCCGCGCACATTGCTGCGCACCCATCGGTCGCTGATCGGGCCTCCTATCATCACTCCGATGAACGATGACACGGCTATGGTGAGCGTGGCCATCGGGCCGGCCCAGTCCATGCTCAGGTCAAGATTGTCGTGGAAGAGCGTCGGCAGCCAGTTTTTGGTAGCCCAGCCGGGGATGGAGCTGGAGGCGAAGAAGAACAGTATCACCCAGAACGCCATAGTGGAGAACACTACGCCGAACGACTGGAGCATCGACTCCTTGCCGCCCTTGCGTCCCTGCGCCTCGCCGGAGGGCACTGGACGCGCAGCCACTCCGCGACCCGACTTCTCATGAAGAAGGAATATCAGCACTATCGCATAGGCCACACCTATGATGCCGAACCAGTGGAAAGTCTGCTGCCACGACCATGTGGAAGCCACCATCGATCCGAATCCGCCCAGAGCCTGACCGCAGTAGAGGCCGGTCATGTGCAGGCCTATGGCAAGCGAACGTCCGCGACCGGTGAAATAATCGGCTATGAGCGACAGAGCGGAGGGTATGTAAAGAGCCTCGCTGATGCCCATGATGCCACGAAGCCACATGAGCGACTGGAAGTCGTGGCAGAGTCCCATGGCGTAGGTGACAGCCGACCACACGCCGAGAGAGCCTACAATAAGCCATTTGCGGCTGACACGGTCAGCCACGGCGCCGGAAAACGGACTGGATATGCCGTAGACCCACAGGAATATAGCCATCAGAGCGCCGAACGCCTCGGCATTCTGCAGGGCGTGGATGTCGTTGGCTATGTTCTGCTGCATAGTCGACAACATCTGGCGGTCCATATAGTTGAGGAGTGCCACCACCCAAAGCAGCCCGACCACGAGCCACGGATAGAACTTTTTGTTTTGTAATGCCATATTTGCGGATTTAAGGGTATTGTTGATTTGCTACTCTTTTTCGACGGCATACGCTCCGGCCGATATACCACGGCCGCAGTCAGCCACCATTTTGCTGCAAATTTACGTTTTTTTTCGATTGAACCGCACTGCAACACACTTTTTTTGACAAAAGATGCGACAAAAAAGCCTTTACATGCCGGCAGCGTGCTGAATCGACGAGAAAAAGAGGAGTATTCAGGCACAGTGTCGAAAAAAAATCGTAAGTTTGCGACACTCAACAACACCACTGACAGATGGATAATTTCAGATATTGCACTCCGACACGCTACGTGTTCGGACGCGGAGCGGAAATGGAGGCAGGCACACAGCTGCTTGCCAACGGCATGGACAGCGTACTCATGGTCTACGGCGGCGGATCGGCCGAACGCTCGGGGCTGCTCGCGAGAGTCAGAGAGAAACTCCACGAAGCCGGAATCCGCTTCGAGGAACTTGGCGGCATCGAGCCCAACCCCACCGACGGACCGGTGCGCCGCGGCATAGAGATGATGCGCCGCGGAGGACTCCACGCGCTTCTGGCCGTTGGCGGCGGATCGGCCATCGACACAGCCAAGGCTATAGCGCTCGGAGTGCCTTATGAAGGTGACTTCTGGGATTTCTTCGCCGGACGCGCCACCCCGCAGAAGGCTCTCCCGGTAGGAGTGGTGCTCACCATCCCTGCCGCCGGATCGGAAGGGTCGGGCAACTGCGTGATCACACTTGAAGAGGGCCTGCACAAGATCAGCCTGCGCACCGACGAGGTGCTCCGCCCGCGATTCGCGCTTCTCAATCCGGAGCTGACCATGACACTGCCCCCATGCCAGACCGCCGCCGGCATTGCCGACATGATGGCTCACATAATGGAACGATATTTCACACCCACGCCCGACTGCGAGGTGACCGACCGCCTTGCCGAGGGACTGCTCAAGGCCATCATAGAGGAAGCGACCAAAGCTATGAGCCGACCCGACGACTACGAGGCACGAGCCAATATCATGTGGGCGGGAACACTTGCCCACAACGGCATCTGCGGCACCGGACGCCGCGAGGACTGGACCAGCCACGCCATGGAACACGAGATCTCGGCTGTCTACGGAGTCACCCACGGCGCAGGCCTTGCCGTAGTGTTTCCAGCCTGGATGACATTCATGGCCATGCGCAGCCCCGGCAAAATAGCACAGTTCGGACGCCGTGTGTTTGACGTCAACGACCCCGACGACACCAGCGCCGCCCTTGAAGGCATTGGCCGCCTGAAAGCATTCTACACCTCCATCGGTCTGCCTGTCAGCTTCGCCGCCCTTGGGGTGGAACACCCCGACATAGATCTGCTCGTGGCCAAGCTTCACGAAAACAAGGGCGAGGAGATAGGAGGCTACCTGCGTCTGCGCGCCGACGACACCCGCGAGATCTACACCCTTGCCGACTTCTGATCAGACACCGAAAGGGGTGCGCTGAAGCAGCGAACGCCCGAGCGTAAGCTCGTCGGTGTACTCGATATCGTTGCCCACGGCCATGCCTCTCGCAAGCTGTGTCACCCGCAGTCCGGCCACACCCTCCAGCCTGCGGTAGATATAGAAATCGGTCGTATCTCCCTCCATCGTGGCCGGCAGAGCGAGTATCACCTCCCCGATACCTCCGGCTCTGACCCTCTCCACAAGCGAGTCGATCTCGAGCATATCGGGGCCGATACCGTCGACCGGCGATATGACCCCTCCGAGCACATGATACAGTCCGTTGTACTGCCCCGTGCGCTCCACCGACATCACGTCGCGCACATTCTCCACCACGCACACCGTCGAACGGTCGCGTCCGGCCGACGAGCATATCGGACACACCTCGTCGTCTGATATATTGTGACACACAGAGCAGTAGCGTATGTCGCGACGCAGATCCATTATAGCCTGACCGAGCGCGACAGCCTCCGACACATCGCGCCGCAGCAGATGCAGAGCCAGACGCAGAGCCGTGCGTCGGCCTATCCCCGGCAGACTCGACAGCCGGGCCACAGCCGCTTCAAGCAGCGGCGAAGGATATTCCTGTTCCATACCCGCAAAGGTAGCTATTTATTCCGACACCGCGGGCATAGACCGATTTTTTGTAGTGTGGCGGGAATTTCGTAACTTTGCGTCATCAATATTGAAAGCAGATATCCAGATGGAAATCATACGCACAGTGCGCGGACTGCACAAAGCCGTGGCCGACGCACGCAGCAAAAACAGATCCATAGGACTGGTGCCCACAATGGGCGCTCTCCATGCGGGACACATGTCGCTCGTCGACCGTTCGATGAAAGAGAACGGATTCACCGTGGTCAGCGTGTTTGTCAATCCCACACAGTTCAACAACCCCGACGACCTTCGCACATACCCTCGCACCGAGGAGGCCGACTGCCGTCTGCTCGAAGCCGCCGGCGTCGACGTGGCCTTCATCCCCACAGTCGAAGAGATGTATCCCGAGCCCGACACACGGGTGTTCGACCTCGGCCCCGTCGCACAGGTGATGGAGGGAGCCATGCGTCCCGGTCATTTCAACGGCGTGGCTCAGGTGGTGAGCCGCCTCATGGTCATGGCCTCCCCCGACAGAGCCTATTTCGGAGAGAAAGACTTCCAGCAGATAGCCGTCATACGCCGCATGGTGGAGATCGAAAAACTCCCGGTGGAGATAGTCGACTGCCCGATATGCCGCGAGCCCGACGGACTCGCACTCTCGAGCCGCAACGTCAGGCTCACTCCCGAGCAGCGCGCCATAGCCCCCGAAATACACCGCGCCCTTGAAGCCAGCCTCGCCTATGCGGCCGACGGACACTCGCTCCGCCAGACAGTGGAACATGTCACCGACACCATCAACTCCTTCCCCGGAATGGAGGTGGAATACTACGAGATCGTCGACCCGCTGACCATGCAGCCCCTCGGCGAGTGGCCCTCCGACAAGGCTGAAGCCGTAGGATGCGTCACCGTATGGTGTGGCGACGTCAGACTCATCGACAACATAAAATACACCCTCAGCCACCGGAGCTGAGGCATATCATACCCGCAAGATGACAATCGAAGTATTGAAATCAAAGATCCACAGAGTGAGAGTGACCGAGGCCAATCTCGACTACATCGGATCTATCACCATCGACCGCCAACTGATGGACGCGGCCGGAATAATAGCAGGCGAAAGAGTCTACATCGTCGACAACAACAACGGCGAGCGTTTCGACACCTACGTCATAGAAGGAGAACCCGGATCAGGCACCATATGTCTCAACGGAGCGGCCGCACGCAAGGTGCACCGAGGCGATATAGTCATAATCATGAGCTACGCCGCCATGACTCCCGAAGAGGCACGCACATGGAAGCCCAAGGTGGTATTTCCCGACACCGACACCAACCGACTCATCAACTAACCATAACCCACCCCGTACACTCGCATGTTTGAGAACCTAAGCGAACGACTCGAACGCAGCTTCAAGCTTCTGAAGGGTCAAGGCAAAATCACAGAAATCAACGTAGCGGAAACGCTCAAGGACGTGCGCAGGGCTCTGCTCGACGCCGACGTAAACTATAAGGTAGCCAAACAGTTTACCGACACCGTAAAGACCAAGGCGCTCGGACGCGACGTGCTCAATGCCGTCAAGCCCAACGAGATGATGGTAAAGATCGTCCACGACGAGCTGACCGAACTCATGGGCGGCGAAACCGCACAGATCAACGTGCAGGGACAGCCCGCCGTCATACTCATGTCGGGTCTGCAGGGATCGGGTAAGACCACTTTCTCAGGCAAACTCGCCCGCAAGCTCAAGAGCGAGAAAGCCAAACGCCCGCTGCTCGTGGCCTGCGACGTCTACCGTCCCGCCGCCATCGACCAGCTCAAAGTGCTCGGCGAGCAGATCGAGGTGCCCGTCTACACCGAGGAGGGCAACCGCAACCCCGTGGAGATCGCATCCAACGCCATTCAATATGCCAGACAGAACCACTTTGACCTCGTGATCGTCGACACCGCCGGCCGACTCGCCGTCGACGAGGAGATGATGGACGAGATCGAAGCCATCAAAAAAGCCGTCAAGCCGCAGGAAACACTCTTTGTGGTTGACGCCATGACCGGTCAGGACGCCGTCAACACAGCCAAGGAATTCAACGACCGCCTCGACTTCGACGGAGTGGTGCTCACCAAGCTCGACGGCGACACCCGCGGCGGCGCGGCGCTGTCGATACGCACAGTAGTGACAAAGCCCATCAAATTCGTCGGAACGGGCGAAAAACTCGATGCACTCGACTATTTCCACCCCGCACGAATGGCCGACCGCATACTGGGCATGGGCGACATCGTATCGCTCGTGGAAAAAGCCCAGAAGGCCATCGACGAGAAAGAGGCGCGCGAACTGCAGAAGAAGATAGCCAAAAACCAGTTCAATCTGGAGGACTTCATGGCGCAGATACAGCAGATCAAAAAGATGGGCAACATCAAGGATCTCGCATCGATGATACCCGGAGTGGGCAAGATGATCAAGGACATCGACATCGACGACAACGCCTTCAAGGGCGTGGAGGCCATCATCAGCTCCATGACACGCTATGAGCGCCAGCATCCGGAGATCATCAACGGCAGCCGGCGTCAGCGCATTGCCAAGGGATCAGGCACTACGGTTCAGGAGGTCAACCGCCTGCTCAAGCAGTTTGACGACACCCGCAAGATGATGAAGGCCGCCACGAGCATGAAAAACCCCATGAAGATGATGAGGCAGATGCGCCGGCGCTGAAATCGCACACACCGGCCACACCAACCGAAAGAATATCAACCGACACATACAATAGATGAAACTTATCGACGGAAAGGCGACAGCCGAAGCAATCAAGGCCGAGATAGCGGCCACAGTGGAGCAGATGGTGGCCGAGGGCCGCAAACGACCCCACCTCGCAGCCATACTGGTAGGACACGACGGCGGCTCCGAAACATACGTTGCCAACAAGGTGAAAGCCTGCGAGCGCTGCGGATTCCGCTCCACGCTCATACGCTTTGAGGACACGGTGGAAGAGACCCAGCTCCTCGAAGCTATAGCACGGCTCAACGCCGACGCTGACGTCGACGGATTCATCGTGCAGCTGCCGCTGCCGCGCCATATATCCGAACAGCGCGTCATACAGGCCATAGACTACCGAAAGGATGTCGACGGATTTCATCCCGTCAACGTAGGACGCATGTCGATCGGACTCCCCTGCTTCCTGCCCGCCACACCCGCCGGCATCGTTGAGCTTCTCGGACGTCACGGCATACCCACCAAAGGCGCCGAATGCGTGGTGCTCGGACGCAGCAACATCGTAGGCAAGCCTGTGGCACAGCTGCTCATGCAGAAACACAACCCCGGCGACTGCACCGTCACCGTCTGCCATTCGGCCACACGCGACCTTAAAGAGCACACCCGCCGCGCCGACATTATCATCGCCGCGCTCGGACAGCCAGGTTTCGTCACAGCCGACATGGTAAAACCCGGAGCCGTCATCATCGACGTAGGCACCACACGCGTGCCCGACCCCTCGCGCAAGAGCGGATTCCGACTCTGCGGCGACGTCGACTTCGAAAACGTCGCTCCGATCTGCTCCTGGATCACACCCGTGCCCGGAGGTGTAGGCCCCATGACTATCTGCTCGCTGATGCAGAACACCCTGCTGGCCGCACGCCACGAGATCTACGACTGACCTCCACACCACACCTTCGCTTGACCTATGATCGGGCTGCTCGTATCGCTCGCATGGCTGCTCTGCGCCCCCGAAGAGGCGGAGCTGCTCTTTGTGGGCGACGCCATGATGCACCAGCGGCAGATCGACGCCGCACTGCAGCCCGACGGCACACACAGCTTCGACGCCTGCTTCGACTCCATACGCCGGTGGGTGAGCGAAGCCGACTATGCCGTGGTCAATCTCGAAGCACCGCTCGGCGGAGAGCCATATACGGGCTACCCGATGTTCAGCGCGCCCGACTCCTATGCACAGGCGCTGCGCGACGCCGGATTTGATCTAACACTCACCGCCAACAACCACTGCCTCGACCGGCGCGACCGCGGACTGCAGCGCACCATAGCCGTGCTCGACTCCCTCGCGATGCCGCATATCGGCACCTACAGCCCCGCCTCCGTCCGCGACTCTCTGGCGCTGCATATAGCCGACGTCAACGGATTCCGCATCGGATTTCTCAACTACACCTACGGCACCAACGGCATCCGTCACGGAGCCGCCGTGGCAGTTGACCCTATCGACGTCAGCCTCATCGAAGCCGACATAGCCCGCGCGCGCAGCCGGGGAGTCGAACTCGTGGCCGTTTGCATCCACTGGGGAGTGGAATACCGGATGCTGCCCGAACAGTCGCAGCGCGACACCGGCAGCCGCATACACCGCGCCGGAGCCGATATGGTCATCGGATCGCATCCCCACGTCATACAGCCGGCCGAAATGGCCGCCGACTCAGCCGGACGCCGGCATCTTACCGTCTACTCGCTCGGCAACTTCCTGTCGGCCATGCGCACACCCGACACCCGCGGAGGAGCAGCCGTCAGCGTGACGCTCCGGCGCGACAGGCTCGGACGTCCCTACATCGACCGTGCCGAAAGTCATCTGCTCTTTACCGTCACCCCCTCGCGTCCCGGAGAGCCTTTCAGAGTGGTCAGAGCCGACCGGCCGATCCACGACGACCAGGAGGCCGAAGAGCAAAGGATCGAATTTGCACGACGCGCCGCCGAAATACTCCGTCAACACAATAAAAACGTCAAAGCCCCATGACCGACGACCGCCTGCGGATAGATCTGGAGAGAGTGCTGCGAAGCCGCCTCGGCGACCGGCGTATGCGCTGGATTCCACGGCGGCTGATCGCCTGGCTCGAGCGCCTTATATGCCAGCGGGAGATGAACGAAGTGCTCGACCATGCCGGCCACCTGCGCGGAGCGGAGTTCTGCCACGCAGCCCTCGACCACCTCAGTGTCAGCTACACAACCACAGCAGAGCAGCGTCTGCCCGACACCACACGCGTCATCATAGCCTCCAACCATCCTCTCGGAGGACTCGACGGCATAACACTGATCGACTGGGCGGCCCGCCGCTACGGATGCCAGCCAATAGTGATGGTCAACGACCTGCTCATGGCCATAACTCCCCTTGCAGGAGTATTCCTGCCCATAAACAAACATGGCGCACAGTCGCGCGAAGCATCCGAGGCCGTCGACAGAGCGTTCGCATCCGACCGGCCGGTGATAATGTTTCCCGCCGGACTATGCTCACGCCAGTTGCCCGGCGGCACGATCGCCGACCTCCGCTGGCGTCCGACATTCGTCAACCGCGCCCTGCGCAGCGGACGCACCATAGTGCCCGTCAGATTCTCCGGCATCAACTCTCCCTCATTCTACCGGTTCGCACGGCTGCGCCAGCGATCAGGCCTGAAGCTCAACATTGAGATGGCGCTGCTCCCGCGCGAAGTGTTCCGCCACCGCGGATCGCACTTCGAGATCCGCATCGGACACCCCATCACCCCCGAAAGCATCGCCGGAGGCCGGCCGCAGACCATAGCCGATCAGATCCGGGCCACAGTCTACACTCTCTGACCGCCCTGATCTGGAATAAGGAGCCACGCCATGCGGCGCAGCCCCCTGCAGTATCGTTCGGAAGAAAAAATCGGTTCAATACATCGGCTTGAATCCCTCCGACACCTTCATCATCGAATTCACCTCACCGGCGGCATCGCCAAGCGTGGAAGTATCAAGCTTCCTGACGGGCTGACCGGCACGGAGATCCATCTTGCCGAGATCCACATATACCAGACCCGGATTGGTCACAATGTCGAAATAATACAGCCTGTCGGTCAGATTGGCAAACGACCGCCACTGCGTCGACGATACGTTGGGCTCCGCTTCGACCGTGTACTGATAGGGCACCGACACATTCATCAGGATGCTCCTGATTATCGTCAGACCGATACGGCGGTCGTCGGTACGCTCCACATGATTTGCAAAAAACGTGCCGCGCACAAAACGGTCGGGACTCTTCACTGTGCCCGGAAGCATGTTGGCGCCACCCACCTTTTCCCAGTAATCCTCTATGGCCATCATCTGCGGATAAGGCGGATCATTGGTCATCACCGGCATGTCGGTGCCTTCATACACACGCACATTGCCGTGGTCAAACTCAAGGATCGCGCTCCGTCCCTCGGCGTCGGTGATACCCCAATGGAGCGTAGAGGTCGTGCCTCCGTCAAACGAAGCCCCCGACAGATCGAAATTCTGCTCGCGCAACACCTTCACCACCTCGGGCGTAGTGGCGTTCATGTCGAGAAGCCAGCCGATGAACATGGCCAGAGACATCGGCGGACGTCCGCTGACCGAATCATTGCTGTAGACCGTTCCCTTGCAGAACAGGCCGTTTATCACCAGACCCTTCTCGTTCATTCCCTCGGTGATGCCGCCGTCATAGCCCACGGCATAAACCGCACCGTATTTCGACGTCCACTTCACGGCATTGGGAGCCGGACTCCCCTGCTTGGCCATGCCGCGCGGATACACATACAGATTTGTCGGGATAGGCGTCTTCCAGTCGAGCGAACGGCCCACGATCAGCAGCGTGGAGTCGCCACGGTACAAAACACGTGAACAGGCTTCGGCCTGCGGCGTCGAAGCCACGGCAGCTGCAGCCACAGCGAGCGTCGACAGCATTAGTTTCTTGATATTCATAATATATCCGGAGTTACTTGTTTACCCCATTACAACAATACCGCAGCGCAGGTGGTTCGCCCGCACGCCACGTCATTATTTCATCCTCCGCGCCGGAAACCGTGCCGGATGTTCCGCCGAATGTTTGTTTATCGCATGACTGACGGAGTTTCTCGCGATTTTTTCCTACATTTGCCGCATGAAACTGATAGGAGCACACGTATCTGCCGAAAAGGGCGTAAGCAGCGCCCCGGTCAACGCCGCGGCCATAGGAGCCAACGCATTCGCATTGTTCACCCGCAATCCGTCGCGATGGACATCGCCGGCCATCAAAGAGGCCGAGGCTCAGGCATTCAAAGACAATTGCCTCAGACTCGGATTCACACCCGACGCCATACTGCCCCACGACAGCTATCTGATCAATCTCGGCGCACCCGATCCCGAAAAACTCGAAAAGAGCCGCGAGGCATTTCTCGACGAAATGAAACGCTGCGAACAGCTCGGACTGACAATGCTCAACTTCCATCCAGGAAGCCACCTCAAAGCCATTACGACCGACGACTGCCTCGACCGCATCGCCGACTCCATCAACCTCACCCTCGACCGCACTCAGGGAGTGAAAGCCGTCATAGAAAACACCGCCGGGCAAGGCACCAACCTCGGATTCTCATTCTCACAGCTCGCCAGGATCATCGACCGCGTGACCGACAAGACCCGCATCGGAGTGTGTATCGACACCTGCCACGCCTTCGCCGCAGGCTACGATCTTGCCACCCCCGAAGGCTACGAGGCCACATGGCGGGAATTTGACGACACCGTCGGGCTGGCCTATCTGAGCGCCATGCATATCAACGACTCCAAGCGCGGACTCGGATCGCGCGTCGACCGGCACGAATCGCTCGGACTCGGAGCCATAGGCATCGACTTCTTCAGCCGTCTGATGGCCGATCAGCGGTTTGACGGCATACCGCTGATACTCGAAACACCCGACACATCGCTCTGGTCCGAAGAGATCGCGCGCCTGAAAGCCTTTGCCGGTCAGAGCGAATAAGTGACCCCTACCACTACTCCCGGCCCGACGCCCGACGGAGTCAGAGCCACCCCCGCCGCCACGCCTACACCCCAGCGGCGACGCCGGCCTGTAGCCGGAACAGCCACGACACTGTTCACCACACGATCCTCGCCATAGATGCGCAGACTGTCGAGCCGCGGGCGGTAACCGCTCACCCATGCCTCATAGCGGTCGCCGGCATAACGCACGCTCTCGGCCCGAAGAAGCACGTCGACGCTGTCCGTCAACGCCGCACACGTATCAGTCGCCGCCACACGCACCATTATCGTGTCGGTCACGCGGCGCTCCACCGCCACAGGCCGCTCCACGACAATTGTGTCGCGCACCGTCACCGTGTCACGCACCACCTCGACCGTCCGGCACACGCCCGCGGCACTCTCCTTACACCCCACACTCACTCCGGCCACGAAACCCGCAGCCGCGGCCAAAACCGCCACAAATATACATCTCAGCATTTCCATAACGACTGCAAAATTAACTCCGACACGCATCCATGTCAGCGCGCATTTGTCGCATTGACGCCAAAAAGCTAACTTTGCACCGAAGAAACAACGAATCACTTCTACCACTTATGAGCATCAACATATTGGGCATCGAATCGTCGTGCGACGACACCTCGGCGGCCATCATATCCGACGGCCTCCTGCTCTCCAACGTCATAGCCTCCCAGAGCGTCCATGAGGAATATGGCGGCGTAGTGCCCGAACTGGCCTCGCGCGCCCATCAGCAAAACATCGTTCCGGTGGTCGACGCCGCGCTCCGCCGGGCATCGCTCCGCCCCTCCGACCTCTCGGCCATCGCGTTCACCCGCGGCCCCGGGCTGCTCGGATCGCTCCTCGTCGGCACATCGTTCGCCAAAGGGATGTCGCTCGGACTCCGCATACCGATCATCGACGTGAACCATCTCCACGCCCACGTGCTGTCACACTTCATCCGCAACAATCCCGACGACCGCGTCCCGCAGTTCCCCTATCTGTGCCTGCTCGTATCGGGTGGCAACAGCCAGATAATACTCGTCCGTTCACACTCCGACATGGAGATACTCGGACAGACCATCGACGACGCCGCCGGAGAGGCATTCGACAAGTGCGCCAAAGTGATGGGACTCCCCTATCCAGGAGGCCCCCACATCGACCGGCTCGCGGCGCAGGGCGATCCCCTGCGTTTCCGGTTCGCCCGACCACACATCGCCGGACTCGACTACAGTTTCAGCGGACTGAAGACATCGTTTCTCTACACACTCCGCTACGCCCTCGCCGGCGACCCCGGATTCATCGAGGCCAACAAGGCCGACCTGGCCGCATCGCTCCAGCACACCATCATAGAGATACTCATCGACAAGCTACGCAAAGCCATCCGGCAGACACGCGTGGCCACCGTGGCCATCGGCGGAGGCGTCTCGGCCAATTCGGGAGTGCGCGAGGCCGTCGCGCAGCTCTGCCGCGAAGAGGGAGTAGAAGCCTTCATACCGCAGCGCGCCTTCACCACCGACAACGCCGCCATGGTAGCCATAGCCGGACATTTCAAGTATCTCGACAAGGATTTCTGCTCCTACTCCGAAGCCCCGTTCGCACGCGTCACCGTCTGACACCATCACATATCACACGCCTGAAAGTCGGAAACATCAACCACACAGCAATGAAAACTACCATTATCGTTATCGGCGACGAACTTCTCATCGGACAGGTCACCGACACCAACAGCGGCATGATTGCCCGGCTCATGGCTCCCCACGGATGGGAAGTGGAGCAGGTGATGACAGTGGCCGACGACCGCGAAGCCATTCGCGAAGCTGTCGGCCGTGCACTCGACTCCACACCGGTGGTACTCACCACCGGCGGACTCGGACCAACCAAAGACGACATCACCAAAGCCGTGCTCACCGACATTTTCGGCGGAGAACTGCGCGAGGATCCCGACGTGCTGGCCAATGTGCGTGAAGTAGTGGAACGCCGCGGACTGAAACTCAACGATCTCACAGCAGCACAGGCCATCGTGCCCACATCATGCCGCGTGATCCAGAACCGCGTCGGCACAGCCCCCCTGATGTGGTTTGAACGCACCGACGGCCATATACTCGTGGCGATGCCCGGAGTGCCGTTTGAAACCCGCGAGATGTTCTCGTCGGCAGTAA
Source organism: Paramuribaculum intestinale (assembly GCF_030759015.1). Taxonomy (GTDB): domain Bacteria; phylum Bacteroidota; class Bacteroidia; order Bacteroidales; family Muribaculaceae; genus Paramuribaculum; species Paramuribaculum intestinale. The sequence goes on from NZ_CP098825.1 coordinate 2,081,362, forward strand.
TGCCGATGCTCCTTCAGCGATTCCCCTCGCCCGACCATATCGAACACCGCACCCTCGTCTTGGCCGACATTTCGGAATCGGCGCTGGCCACACGCCTCGCCCCCTGGGAGAGCGCGCTTCCGCCCTACGCCCATCTGGCATATCTTCCCAAGCCCGGAGTGGTCAGGCTGCGTATCGACGGACGCCACACCGATGCCGGATTTCTGAAAAAGGAGATCGACCGCCTTGCCGACGAACTCGCCCTACTTGCTGCCGGCAACCTTATGTGTCGCGGCGACATCACTCCCGCACGATGCCTGCTCGACATGCTTGTCGAACGCCATCTGACTGTAGGCACCGCCGAAAGCTGCACAGGAGGCAACATTGCCCACACGATCACTGCCGAGCCGGGCAGCTCCGCAGCCATGCTCGGAGGAGTCGTGTCATACTCCAACGACGTGAAACGGCGTCTGCTCGAAGTCAGCGAGGCATCGCTCGAAGCCCACGGCGCAGTAAGCATCCCCGTAGTCAAAGAGATGGCTTCGGGCGCACGCAAAGCTCTCGGATGCGACATCGCTCTGGCCACAAGCGGCATTGCCGGCCCCGGCGGGGCTGTGCCAGGAAAACCGGTCGGAACCGTCTGCATCGCCGTAGCCACCCCCTGGGGACTATGGGCCGACACATTCCATTTTCCCGGCAACCGCGAGCGCGTCATCGACCGCGCCACCACCACCGCCATAATCCGCGCCATCCGCGAGCTCCAGTCCCATCCCTGACTCCACCCCTTTTTATCGCATCGTAAGCAGCAGCCTTAACACCCGTCGGCAACCTCTATAAGCCTGCGGGACGAATCCTTGCAACCACTTTTTTGTGTAAAAAACACGACACCACACTTCTTTAACTTCTTTTCGCTTTGTTTTTCTGATTTTATATTAATACATTTGCAAACGTCCGTTAACAATCAAGAAAAACCAACCGATCATGAAAACCAATATCCTCGTGGCCTTATCCACCGCCACCCTGCTGTTTTCTTGCAATGACAGCATCTCCGAGCCGCCCCCTACCGTAGAAGAACCGTCTCGTACACCAATCACCACGATCGTCCCTGACACGTCATCCATAGTCACGGAAGCCAAGGCTATGCAGATTGCCCTGACCCAACTCGCTCCGCAGGGTTCTCGAGCTGCCGAAACAGAGATCAAATCCGTCGAAAGTCTGACCGACAGTCTAGGAATCGCACAGATGTATATCGTCAACTTTGCCAATAACCGGGGCTTTGTCATAGTGTCAGCATCAAAGGACTATCTCCCGGTTATCGCAGAAAGCGACCACGGCAATTTCGACATCAACAACATCTCGCCCGACCATCCGGTAAACATCTGGATCGCAGAGCAGAAATTCAAGATCAGCCATGCCGATTCATTCGACCCCGAGGTGAAAGCATCGATTGCATCGCTATGGACCTCCCTTGACACGGATAAGAAAGAGCTCATATCGGATTCGAGAAGCGGAGCGCCCGACAAGCCGCAGGTCTATTACGACAGCCTTGCCCGATGGTCAATGGATTCCAATCTCACGGTATATCTCTACGAAGATTATATGAGAACTTCGGAATATGCCAACCTATCGCCAATGATCAAGAGCGAAATCCAGTCGCAGCTGCTGCAATGGGGAAACGCAAACTACGGATCCATAGAAAGCTCCACCATCGTTCTGCGCAGAGAAATAAGCCAGTATACTCGGACACAATTACTAACGACAAAATGGCATCAGGATATTCCTTTCAACATGTATGTACCAAACGCATGGCCTTTGGGCTGTTCAACAATAGCTGTCGGCCAAATCATGTATTTTCACAAGTATCCGTCATCCTTCAACTGGAATGAGATTCAGGATAACGGCTTTTGTGATGCTACCGAAAGATTCCTGTATCATTTAGGCGACAACATGGGAGCAGTCTTTTCCCCTAATGGAACTCCCTGCGACAACCTCGATGCAAAGGCATATCTTGAAAGGAATGGATATAAAGTGACATATCAGAATTACGACACGGAAGGCGTCCTCAAGGAAGTGTCAAAAAGATTTCCTGTATTTATTTGCGGACAAGACTACACTGCGAATAAAGCACACGCCTGGGTATGTGACGGATATGAGCGTGGACAGAACGGATATGAAATCCGTGTCATGACGATTGACTATCGTCCGGAAGCCTCTATCATTCCAGATCTTATGATCGAAGCATACAAGAAATACACTCAAACATCATACACACCTTTACGTTTCCACTACAACTGGGGAGCTAAGGGGTTATATGACGCATATTTCGACGATACCAATATAAAGATAAATTTAGACAATGGAGAAAGCCGTAACTATAAAGACCACCGAGTCACATTGTACATCCGGCCTCTATAAACGATTTCAAATCCATAAGAACGCGCAATGAAAAGAATCATAACTTTAACTGTAATTGTCGTCTGCACCCTCTGCCAAATTAAGGCTATCGACTTCGGCGACGACCGTGGCATTACGGCCTCTGCATTTTTCGGCTGCAGCCATTATCATAAAAAGATCACTTACGGTGGATATTGGGAAAGTGACGATTACCATCCTGTAATCACACCCCGGATAGGATATCGTTTCAATTCCGCCTGGGAAGCTGGCCTGCTGTATCGCTATGAAGGGCAAAACGATGAGAACGAGCATTATTCCGGCATAGGCGTATATGGCGAATGGAGCTTTTTGAGGTTTCCACGAGGATTCCGTTTAATCGCGGAAGCTCATATACTATACAACTTTTTTGAAGGGGATAAAGATAACGGTTGGCACGGCTCAAGCAATATGACAGAAGCAGGAGTGACGCCGTGCTTCGCATACCGTATTCCAAAGAGTCCTGTAGATATTAAACTGCGTTATCTCTTTCTTGGCTTCAACGATTCGCACCGTTTTTACAAAGGAGAAGCGCCGGGATGCCTCGGCCGAGGCGACTGGATTATCGACGCATCGCTCCGCCGCCTAGAAATAGGCGCATCGCTCACATTCTGATCTCCGACCGGCCGCACCCACCCGCTCCCATCTGCCCATCATAACACAAGGCCCTGCGTCACTGACCTATTCATGGACGCAGGGCCTTTGTTATGCTTTATGCCGGTGGATCACTCGCCGGGGACTGCCGGATAGAGTGTGTCCCACCATTCCGGATCGTCCTGAAGCCAGCGGGCAAACCATGCGAAGATAGTATCCTGCCAGCGGCGGCGCTTGTCGTAGTCGAGTATGTGATGATCCTGATCCTTGACTGCCACGAAAGCCGTAGGACGGCCAAGAAGTTTGAGCGCCGTAAACATCTGTATGCTCTCTCCGACAGGCACATTCACATCCTTGTCGCCGTGGAGGAAAAGCAGCGGAGTGTGGATCTTGTCGGCTCTGAAAAGAGGGCTTTGGTCGACATACAGATCCTTGCGCGTCCACGGATACGAACCTCCCATCGACACCTCGCTGTAGGAGTAGCCCCAGTAGCCTTCACCCCAGTAGCTCGTGTGGTCGCTGATGCCCGCGTGGGATATCGCCGCGGCGAAAATGTCGGTGACGGTCTGCAGATACTGCGTCATGAAGCCGCCGTAGGAAGCACCGATACAGCCGATTTTCGACGAATCGACCCACGGATGCTCGCCGCAGAACTTCTTCGTGCCCTCGATAATATCCTCGGCCACACCCTGACCGGCGGTATTCACATGGCGCGACGAAAACTCCTGACCGAAGCCGGCCGCTCCGCTCGGATTGAGCACATAGACCACGTAGCCGAGCTGAGTGTAGGCATTATGGGGATAACGGCTCTCGAAATCGCGTCCCGTAGGCGAGCAACCGCCGTAATAGTTGACGATCATCGGGTATTTGCGCGACGGATCGAACGACGGGGGCAGATAGTAGCGGCCATGAATGCTGTCGCCGCGCGAGTTCACGAAACTCCAGGGGTGGAATTCGCCAAGCTCCACGTCGGCAAGCCGCTCGGCCATAGGCTCGTCGAGCAGCGAGGCCGCATCCTTGCGGAGATCCAGACGGTAAAGACGGTCGGGATTCTGCGCCCCATGCCCCGTAAACGCAGCCATAGCACCCTTTGCCGGAACAGAGAATGATCCGATCATCTCCTCAGGAAGCGCTATCATCGCTATCCGTCCCGACTTCGGATCCATGCGGTAGAGGCTCTTCATGTCGCGGTTTTCGGCGGTGAAATACACCTTGCCGTCGGCACGGCTCCACTCCACGCTCTCCACGCTCGGGTCAAAATCGCGTGTCATTGCCCGGAAACTGCGGTCGCCACGCGAATATACATAGAGCTGATTGTCTACCATAGAAGGCACACGCCCCTGCGGCACACAGTTGCCTATGCCGCCGAGTGCCTCCGGCGAACCGGTGATCGCCACCTGCGAGGCGTCGGGCGAGAATATGGCCGTGCCGATAAATCCGTCGTCGGCCACTATGGTGTCAAGGCTCATGTCGTCGAGATTCAGTATGGCTATGGTCGACACCGTGGTAGGACGCTTCTCCAGCCGGCTGCGCGACAGGCGCACGAGCAGTTCGCGCGAATCGCCGCTTATGTCGAGAAGCTGGGCGGCGGTATGTCCGAAAGTCAGCGGACGCATTATTCCTGTGGCGAGATCGTAGGCCGCAAGCTGATGGCGTGTGCGCCAGCCGGGCTGACGGTCCTCAGGCTCCGAGATGCGATACACGTCGGGATTCTCCTTATGCCCCTCTTCGGCCACGTAAAAGATCAGTGTGCGCTCGTCGGGAGCGATCGTGAAATAACCCTGAGGCAGACCGGTGGCCAGTATGCTCTCCTCGCCCGATGCGGCGTCGACGGCACGCAGTTCGCGCCCAGTCGTTCCCTCGGCCGTATAGTAATATCGGTCGGTGACCGGCATCCACGCCACGTCGGCGCGCTCGCGCCGGCCGCGCACGAAACCCTTCGGACCGGAGAGCAGCGAATAACGCTCCACCGTACCGTCGGGACGCGCCTCCTCATATCTGGACAGAAGATACTGCCCCGACGGAGCCACACTGACCGACCTCACACGACGGCCGCTCAGCACATCCTCCAAAGTGTACATGCGCTTGCCGTCGTTTCTGACGCTGAAGCGCTCGGGTGTGGCCGTGACATAGCCCACTTTAGGCACTCCGGCCGTATCGCCCGGCACACGCAGCCATGCAAGCTCCACCCGATGGGTGGCGGGCGACAGCTGCAGCTCCTCGCCGGCGGCTGTTTTGCGGCCGTCCACGGTGAGCAGATAGCGGTCGGCGCCCTCCACGGTCAGACGCACCTTGCCGAACGACCGGTTTTCGAGCCGGAAAGAGAGCGCCCCCACCTCGGCTTTCGACGCATCTCTTGCCGGAGCGTCCACGACCGGAGCCATAGCATCGAGCCGCGGCATGCTCCTGAGGAGCGATCCCGCATCAAAACTCTTGGCGCTGACATCGGTCGAATCGACCATAACCGGCATAGCCACCGCCGTCGGGACATAATACACCGGTGTCTCCACTGCGACTGTGTCGGGGACGGCAGCAGCGGCGGCAACAGCCGACGACCCCACAGCGACGGCCAACGCCGCCGCGATAAATATCGGTTTTTCCATTATCATGACTGGTTTACATTTCAATCCTCAAAGTTACATAAAAAAGAGCAAGCAGCCGCATAAATGGACTGCCGGCTCATAAATTTTCACTACCTTTGTGAAAACAACTAATCTACCTGATAAATCCACATGAAAAAAGCAGTATTACTCGGGCTGGCTTTCGCCGCGACACTCGGAGCCGGAGCGCAGACCTTCACCGAATGGCACGACCAGAAGGTCAACGAAGTGAACCGCGCACCGATGCACAGCGCCTACTTCGCCTACGAGAGCAAGAAAGCCGCAGAGGCGGGAGTCAAGGAAAACTCATCCAACTTCATGACCCTCAACGGGCCGTGGAAATTCAACTGGGTAAAGGACTACACGTCGCGCCCCACCGACTTCTTCACCAAAAACTTCAACGACAAGGGATGGGACACCCTCGAAGTTCCGGCCATATGGGAACTTAACGGCTACGGTGATCCGCTGTATATCAACCCCGGATACCCGTGGAACTACCAGTTTGAGAGCGATCCACCGAAGGTGCCCACAGAAAACAACCACGTAGGATCATACCGCCGCACATTCGTCATACCCGCCGACTGGAAAGGCAAAGACATCATAGCACATTTCGGAGCCGTTTCGTCCAACATGTATCTTTGGGTCAACGGCCGATATGTCGGCTACGGAGAGGACTCGAAGCTTGAACAGGAATTCGACCTCACCCCCTATCTCGTGCCCGGCAAAGAGAATCTCATCGCCTTTCAGGTGATGAGATGGAGCGACGGCACATATTTCGAGGACCAGGACTTCATGCGCTACAGCGGAGTCGGACGCGACTGCTATCTCTATGCCCGCGACAAAAACCGAGTGGAAGACATCCGCGTGGTGCCCGACCTCGTCAACGACTATCGCGACGGACGCCTGACTGTCGACATCAAGCTCAAGGGCAACGGCACCACCGACCTGCGGCTCTACGATCCGCAGGGCAAGGAAGTGACGCATACCACCGTCAAAGGCAGCGGCAAAGCCGTGATGGAAGTGGCTGCGCCCGAAAAATGGACAGCCGAAACACCAAGCCTCTACCGGCTTGAAGCCACTCTGGCCGGCGGACACGAAACCATACCCGTGGCTGTAGGCTTCCGCAAGATCGAGCTCAAAGGCGATCAGGTGCTCGTCAACGGCAAGCCTGTGCTCTTCAAGGGCGCCGACCGTCACGAACTCGATCCCGACGGCGGATACTACGTGAGCCGCGAGCGCATGCTTCAGGACATCAAGATCATGAAGGAACTCAACCTCAACGCCGTGCGCACATGCCACTACCCCGACGCTAACGAATGGTATGACCTCTGCGACCGCTACGGCATCTACGTGGTGGCCGAGGCCAACATCGAGAGCCACGGCATGGGCTACGGCGAAAAATCACTCGCCAAATTCCCCGAGTTCGAAAAACCCCACATTGAGCGCAACGAGCGCAACGTGGCACGCAACTACAACCACCCCAGCATCATCTTCTGGAGCCTCGGCAACGAGGCCGGCGACGGAGTGAACTTCGTCACCGCCTACAAAGCCGTCAAGGCCATGGACCAGAGCCGCCCGGTGCAGTACGAGCGTGCCGGATATTCCGACCACACCGACATCTACTGCCCCATGTATGTCAGCCCCAAAGGCATGGAGGACTACGGCAAACGCACCGACCGCACCAAACCGATGATACAGTGTGAGTATGCCCACGCGATGGGCAACTCCGAAGGCGGCTTCAAGGAATACTGGGACGTGATCCGCAAATACCCCAACCTGCAGGGCGGTTTCATCTGGGACTTCGTCGACCAGTCTCCCAGATGGAAAGGCAAGTCGGGCAAAGAGATATTCGCCTATGCCGGCGACTTCAACGAATATGACCCGCGCCACGACTACAACTTCTGCAATAACGGCCTTGTCAACCCCGACCGCCGCCTCAATCCCCACGCACACGAGGCAAAACGCGTCATGCAGAACGTATGGCTCACGCCGGTGGAAGGCACCGAAGGACAGTTTGATCTCTATAACGAATACTTCTTCAGCGACCTCGGCAACCGTGTGCTCGAATGGACGCTGCTCCACGACGGTCAGCCCGTGAGATCAGGCGTGATCGACAACCTCAAGGCCGCTCCGCAGCAGCACGCCCGCATCACTATCCCCTACGGAAAGGTGACTGATCAGGGCGAATGGCTTCTCAACACAGCGGTCAAGACCAAGGACAGTGAAGGCATCATCGACGCAGGCACAGTGCTCGACCGCCAGCAGACCGTCATCAGACCCTACGAGGCTCCCGAGCTGACCATAGCCAACCGCACACTGGCCAACACACCTGTCACACAGCCTACGATCAAGGACAATCTCCGCACAGTGATCGTGGTCGAGGCGCCCGGAGTGCGCATCGATTTCAACCGGCAGACCGGCTTCATGACACGCTACGATGTCGACGGCACGGAAATGATACTCGACGGCTCGTGCCTCAAGCCCAACTTCTGGCGCGCACCGACCGACAATGATTTCGGAGCAAACCTCCAGAACCGCTACCGCGCATGGCTCAACCCCGAAATGAAGCTCAAGAGCCTCACCGCCGACAAGAATTCCGACGGACTCGCCGTCATAAAGGCTCTCTACGACATGCCCTCAGTACAGTCCACTCTCGAGATGACCTATACAGTCAACAACGAGGGAGCAGTGCTTGTCAACGAACACCTGACTGCCACACCCGGCGCCAAGGTCAGCGACCTCTTCCGGTTCGGAATGCAGATGCAGATGCCGGAGAATTTCGACCACATCGTCTATTACGGCCGCGGACCGATAGAGAACTATATCGACCGCACACAGGCCGCCGACCTCGGAGTGTATGACCAGACCGTCGACGAACAGTTCTACCCCTACATCCGTCCGCAGGAGACAGGCACCAAGACCGACATCCGCTACTGGAAGCAGGTCAACCATGCCGGACGCGGACTCGAATTCCAGGCAGCGGAACCCTTCTCGGCATCGGCTCTCCATTACACCGTTGAATCACTCGACGAAGGCACCCACAAAGTCAACCGCCACTCCGAAGAGGTGGAGAAGTCACCGCTGACCAATCTGCTTATCGACAAGCGACAGATGGGACTCGGATGCATCGACTCATGGGGAGCGATGCCCTACGACAACTACCTCATGAAGTATGGCGACTATGACTTCACTTTCAAGATGACACCCGTAAGCCACGTCGTCAAGCGCTGATCAGCGCCGACAGCCACGGCAACCATACCGGGTCCCGCAGCCACACTCAACCTGTCGACTGCGGGGCTTTTTTCAAACATTACAGACAACATCATCACCCACACTGCCCCACACATCATGCGAAATCCACTGATACTTGCAGCATCCATGACAGCCGCGGCAGCCACAGCCTCCACCCCGGTAATGGGATGGAGCTCATTCAGAGTCGACATTTCCGACTCGCTTATCATACGGCAAGCCGAAGCCCTCGTTTCGACCGGACTCAGTGATGCCGGATACGACCATATCAACGTCGACGACGGCTTCTTCGGCCACCGCGCAGCCGACGGACGCATGCAGCCCCACCCCACCCGATTTCCGGGCGGCATGAAACGCGTGGCCGAGCGCATCCACTCGCTCGAACTCAACGCCGGACTCTACTCCTACGCCGAAGCCGTCACCTGCGGGTCGATCTGGGACAACGACACCATAGGCCGCAAGAATATCCATAGCCCTCTCCGATCTCGAACTGCAGGGACCTGCCGGAGTGCGCGATCTTGTCGCGCGACAGCGAGGCATCATCACATAGCCATATCACCTGCAGGACCCCACCTGAAACCATCTTTTCACCTCCCCGAAAGGCCATGACATACAAAAACGACCGGATAATACGCCACACGCTGCTCATAGCGGCTCTCGCATCGGCGACAGTGACCGTTCAGGCCCGGCAACGGATCGCCGACCGAGTATGGTCAGATCTTCCCGCATTCACACAAGTGATCGAAAACCAGAACGAACGCCGGCTGACCTCCGACCGATGGGACGGCCTGTGGGAGGGCGACACTCCCCCGCGCCTGCCGCGGGTCGCCGCACCCTCGGCCACGGTCAAACGATGGTGGCAGGGAGAGGACTCCGACTATCTCAATGAAGAGACAGCCGCCGCCACTGCCGGACAATACAGCAACCCGCTGCGCATCTGGGAACAGGAGTCATATCTGGCCGGAAACGGGCGCATAGGAGCCTCGGTGCTCCACGGAAGCGGACGTGACCGCTACGCCCTCAACGAAGTGTCGTTCTGGTCGGGCGGACGCAATGGTGGCACCATCAACTCCAACGGCGACAAAAGCTTCCGCGGCGAGAACAATCCTTATGTCGGCGACGACGGATTCGGAGGCGCGCAGCCGGTAGGCGATCTCATCGTGGATTTCGACACTCCGGCCGCCCGCGGATCGTTTCTGCGGCAGATAATCCTCGACGAAGGCCTTGTCACCTCGGCGGCACGACGCCGGGGCACACTGATCGAAAGCACCACGTTCTGCAGCCACCCCGACCAGGTGATGGTGATACATTACCGCGCCGACCGGCCTCAGGGGCTCAGTGCCCGGCTGCTGTTTGTCACGCAGCGCGACGAAGACACCGTCAGCGCCTGTCAGGCCACGCGTCGCCTGACACTCCAAAGCCGGCTAAGCAACGGCATGGAATGCATGGCCGTGGCCGACATCAGGGTTCACGGAGGCACGCTGACTCCGGGCGAGGGCTTTTTCACTGTTGACAATGCCGATTCGCTGACCATCGTGACCGCGATTGAAACCAACTACGTCATGGATCACGCCCGCCGCTTCAGAGGCGAGTCGCCCGAAATCAAAGCCGAAGCCCGGCTCCGGGCTGTCGACGACACTGGCTACAACCGGCTACTGCTTCGCCATCAGGCCGACTACCGGCAGCTCTACGGACGGCAGGAGCTGACACTCAACACCGACGACACCGACACCATACCCACACCACGACGGCTCGCAGCATACCGTACCTCCGGACACGACCCTGCCACCGACAATCTGATATACAACTTCGGACGCTACCTCACCATCACCTCCTCAAGGCCGGGAAGCCTCCCCGGCGGCCTGCAGGGGCTTTGGAACGCGCGTATCACCGCGCCATGGGGCAACGACTACCACAGCAACATCAATTTCCAGATGCTCTACTGGTTTGCCGAGGCGGCCAATCTTCCCGAATGTCATCGGGCTATGCTCGACTACCTCAGAGCCATGCGCGAACCAAACCGCATTGCCACCCGCGAATATCTGGAAGCGATCGGACGCAAAGCCGAGGATGCAGCCGACGGATGGATCGTCTACACCTCCCACAATCCGTTCGGAGGCCATGGATGGCAGGTCAACCTGCCCGGATCGGCATGGTACGCGCTACACTTCTGGGAACACTTCGCCTTCACCTCCGACACCACCTACCTGCGCGAAGAGGCCTATCCGGTCATGAAAGAACTATGCCACTACTGGGAACGCAATCTCAAGCAGCTCGGGCGCGGAGGCCAAGGCTTCGAGAGCGAGTACCGGCCTGTCGACACCTCGGCCTATCCCGAACTTCACGACATCGCCGAAGGCACTCTCGTGGTGCCTAACGGATGGTCGCCTGAAATAGGCCCGCGCGGAGAGGACGGAGTGGCACACGATCAGCAGATTGTGTCGCAACTGTTTGCCAACACCGTCAAGGCGGCCGGAATACTCCGCACCGACAGTCTCTGGGCTGCCGGACTAAGCGAAAAACTTGGCCGGATGGCTCCGCCGCGCATCGGAGCGAAAGGCAACCTGATGGAGTGGATGATCGACCGCGAACCGGTGACCGACCACCGCCACACCTCACACCTGTTCGCCGTATTCCCCGGCAACGCCATCAATTCCGAATCCACGCCACTGCTCGCACAGGCCGCACGCCGTTCGCTCGAAATGCGACTGACATCGGGCGACAGCCGGCGAGCCTTTGCATGGGCATGGCGAGCCTGCCTGTGGGCACGCTTCGGCGAAGGCGGCAAAGCGCACGAAATGATCGAAGGGCTTGTCAGACACAATATGCTCGACAACCTGCTCACCACCCAGAATCTGCCGTTGCAGATCGACGGAAACTTCGGCATAGCCACGGCCATGCACGAAATGCTGCTTCAGTCCCATTCGGGAGTCATACAGCTGCTGCCGGCTCCCGCTCCGGGATGGACAAGCGGAAGCATCCGTGGAGCCAAAGCCCGAGGCAATCTTGAAGTCGACATATCGTGGAATGAAGGTCAGGTCACCCGATGGGCCGTCTACTCCACCGCCCCGACTGATGAAACCGTCACCGTCAAGGTCAACGGCCTATACGCGCAGACCACACCCCGGACAAGAGCCGATTAGATCATAAAACCCGCTACACGCTACAGCAGACCCGCCCCTACAGCGGTCCGCGCTGCGGCAAGCGATGTCTGGCGGCCTATGTCATACCACCGGTAGATACCTGCGGGCCGGAATCCGCGTATCACCGACCGGCCGCATACCGCCACGTAGAAATCCGTTATGGAAAACGCCCGGCCATGAACCAAGGCATACTCCTCAAGCAACGGCTCCACCGAGCGGCTCACGACGTGTACGCCACCGAATGCGAGCGGCTCAAGTCCTGAAGTGTCAAGCCCCGACGGCCTCACTTCCGAAAAATCGGCTCTCGCCCATCCGCGCATCCTCATCGATCCATCGAAAAGCAGACGCCGCGACGACTCGCGGAGATCCACAAGCAGCGTGGCGTCAGCACCTGAAGCCCTGTGTGCCCCGATCTGCCCGCCAAGCGGACTGTCGGTGAGAATATCGGCGTTGTGGAGCAATATAGGCTCATCGTTGTCAAACAGCGGCATAGCCTTAAGCAGACCGCCACCGGTATCGAGCAGACAGTCGCGTTCGTCGCTGACAAGTACATCCACACCAAAATCGGTCCGCCGCAGATAGTCGGCCACCATATCCGGAAAATGATGCACATTGACCACTATGCGGTCAGCACCCGCAGCCACCACACGACTAATCACACGTCCGAGCATTGGCTCTCCGCCTACCTCGACGAGTGCCTTCGGACACGAATCGGTGAGCGGACGCAGACGCGTGCCAAGTCCGGCAGCAAATATCAGAGCATTCATAAGTAACTCTTAAAAATCACACGCAAACACTTTTTTGCGATTCATTAAAACAGCAGTCTATGGCCTGTTCGCGATGTATCAGTCTGATCACAATCATCGGATAAGCTTCCTTCAGATGCCGCGCCATCAGTTCGGCGAAATAGACCGAACGATGCTGCCCGCCCGTACACCCGAACCACACGCTGAGCGACGTGAATCCACGTTCCACGTATCGCCCTACCGAAGCATCCACAAGCGCCTCGGCATGACCGATGAACGCCGACGCCTCCGGCTCCCTCTCCAGAAACTCAACAACCTCGCGGTCGCGGCCGGTCAAAGATTTGAAGCGGTCGTAGCGCCCGGGATTATGCACCGCGCGGCAATCAAACACAAAGCCGCCGCCATTGCCCGACGGATCGGCCGGAAGCCCGCGCTTATATGAGAAACTGCCCACCGTCACCGTCAATGGCTCGCCGTTAGATCCACCTGAGCCTGACGCCGCATCGGGAAGCGACGAAATGATGCGCGACAACTCCGGAAACCGCCCCGTCACCTCCTGAGGCAGACTCCGCAACTGCTCTATCGCCGACGGAATACTGTCGGCAAACATCTGCTTGCGCTCCACAAGTCCGCGCAGCCCGTACGTGCCGAGAGTCTGCAGCGTGCGCAACAGCCTGAAAAGAGGGAGCCTCGCCCTGAAGGCCGACGTCCCGGCGTCATCAAATCCGCGCGCCTCACAATACACCTTCAGAAGCACCTCGCGCACAGCCTCCGGATAGCGTGCACGGCTCTGCCACAGGAAAGCCACGACATCGTAGGCCGCCGGTCCGCGGTAGCCCCCCTGAAAGTCGATATACACCCTGCCGAGCGACGGACTCACCATGATGTTGCGCGACTGGAAATCGCGATACATGAATCCGTCACCGGGCGCTACTGCCGTCTGCGCGGCAAGCGCCCGCAGATCCCGCTCCAGAGCCGCCTCGTCAAAACCGGTGCCGGTAACTTTCAGAAAACAGTATTTGAAGTGGTTGAGATCCCACATGACCACATCCTCGGAGAACTCCGCCACCGGCACCGTCACCGAATAGTCGATGCTTCCGTCGGGAGCCGAATGTATGACTGCAAGATCGCGCATGACAGAACGCAACACCTCCATAGCCTCATCGTCATAGACACCGCTATGGCGGCACCGTCCGAGATAATCGTAAAGCGACGTTCCCTCGGCCCAGGTCTGCAGATAGGCCATCGAATCGTCGCTGACGGCCACCACTTCGGGCACACTGACACCTATCTTCGACAGCGCGCCGGCCAGAGAGATGAACGCACGGTTTTCGGCCGCATCACAACCGAGTGTGCCGGCCAGACAACCGCCCGCTCCCGACAGACGGAAATAACGGCGATTGGATCCGGCTCCCGGAAGCTGACTGACCTCCGTCGGCTCCGAGCCGAACGCCGCCGCATAAAGTTGCTTCAGTTTTTCCATACTCCGCAAAGTTAAGGATTTTTGTCATAACCCCGCTACGCAGTGTCGGCCATAATGACTAACTTTGCGGCAAACAGCTGTTTTATCATCTGCTACTGATGATTTTGACGATATCGACTGATTTTAGAGAATTACATATATGATTCCTGCATTCTTCAACATAGGCACCGGCGAAGTGATAGTGCTGGTGTTTTTAGTGCTCCTGCTCTTCGGAGGCAAAAAGATCCCCGAACTGATGCGCGGCATAGGCAAAGGCGTGCGCAATTTCCGTCAGGGCATGAACGACATATCCGGCGAGATCAACTCCGCCGCCGACAAAGACTCCACCGCCGACAGCGATAAATGACCGACGATACCGACCAAGTCGCGTCCACCGGCGGATTCTGGGATCACGTCGAAGCGCTTCGCGGAGTGTTGCTGCGGTGCGCTGTCACCGTCGTGGTGATGGCAGCGGTGCTGTTTGCCGTCATGCCGTGGATTTTCGACAACATCATTCTCGCTCCCTGCCGCGAAGACTTCCCGCTCTACCGCTGGCTCGGCGCCCTGTCGGCCCGATGGGGCGGAGATGATCTGAACGGCTTCAAGGTGGAACTGATCAACATCAGGCTTGCCTCGCAGTTTTTCATCCACATGTCCACATCGCTGTGGCTCGCCGTGGCTCTTGCCTTCCCGATCGTTATACACCAGCTATGGGGTTTCATATCCCCGGGACTATACGACAACGAGAAACGTGGAGCGCGGAGAGCGTTTCTGGCCGGCAACGCGATGTTTTATCTCGGAGTCGCCACAGGCTATTTCCTGGTATTCCCGCTTACGCTGCGCTTTCTGGCCCAGTACAAAGTGAGCGAGATGGTGCCCAATCAGATATCGCTCGACTCGTATATGGACAACTTCCTAGTGCTCATCCTTGTGATGGGTATCATATTCGAGCTGCCGCTCGTATGCTGGATGCTCGGACGCATGGGACTGCTGACCCGCGATTTTTTCACTACCTACCGCCGCCACGCCATAGTGGCGCTGATGGCCCTCGCCGCCGTAGTCACCCCCACGGGCGATCCGTTCACGCTCATGGTGGTGTTTCTGCCGGTCTACCTGCTCTGGGAGAGCGGCGCCATGCTCGTGGCTCCGCGAGCGCCGTCAAACGACAGACTGACCGCCGACGGGCTGCCGCAGAGCTGAAATTTGCCGCTATCGTGGAAATTGTGTATTTTTGCACTCATCGTTATGGAAGAAACAATCATCCCACCCGTATCAACCGAGCTGATAGAGTCGGAGCTGACGCCTGAACGCCTGCTCCGCCCCACCAACAAAGGCCACAATCTCATATACGTAGTCGACGCTCGCACCGCGCCAAACACGATGCGCGAGATCGGACGTCTGCGCGAGATTTCATTCCGGGCAGCCGGAGGCGGCACAGGCAAAGAGTGCGACATCGACGAGTTCGACACTATGGAGCCTCCTTGCCGTCAGCTGCTTGTCTGGGATCCCGACAGCCGTCAGATACTCGGCGGCTACCGCTATATCACCGGCAAGGAGATCGCAATGCTGCCCGACGGCACCCCCAGGATAGCCACAAGCCACATGTTTCGTTTCTCCGAGCGGTTTCTGCGCGACTATCTTCCCTACACCATAGAGCTTGGCCGCTCGTGGGTCAGACCCGAATACCAGTCGTCGAAGGCCGGTTCAAAAGCCCTCTATGCTCTCGACAACCTATGGGACGGACTCGGAGCGCTCACCGTAGTGCACAAAGAGATCAAATATCTTTTCGGCAAAGTGACCATGTATCCGGGCTACAACCGCGAGTGCCGCGACATGATACTTTACTTCCTGCACCGCCATTTTCCCGATCCCGACGAACTGGTCAGGCCGATCACACCGCTTGAGGACACTTCCGACGCCAAACACCTGGAGGCTCTATTCACCGGATCGACCTTCCACGACGACTACAGGATACTCAACCACGAGATTCGCGGCCACGGCATCAACATTCCCCCGCTTGTAAATGCCTACATGAGCCTGTCGCCGACCATGAAGATGTTTGGCACGGCGATCAACCATGAGTTCGGCGAAGTGGAGGAAACCGGCATTTTTTTCGTCATCGACGAGATATTCGAAGAGAAAAAGCAGCGACACATCGGCACCTATCACGAATGACTCCAGCCACCACAGCCCAATGACCCAGACCGGACCACACACCCATTCGCCCTATCGCAGAGGCGCCGACGACGGATTCGTCTTCGGAGCATATCTGACTGCATCGTTTCTGACCATGGTGTGGTCGTCAGCCGTGCCGTTGCTCGGACTTGTGTCCATGCTTCTGCTTGCGGGCGTACCGGTGTTCATCTACATGAGACTGCGTCGGTCGTTTGTCGCCGACTGCGGCCACACCCTGCTGTCGTCGCTATGGATGCAGGGCATCGCCACCTTCGCGTGCGGATCGCTCATAGCCGGAGCAGTAGCCACAGCCTATCTCAAATGGATCGAGCCCGACTTCATCATCGGGCGGCTCCGCGAAGCCATCGACTTCTATTCCGGATCGGGGTGGGAACGCGGACAGGAGGTGGCCGACACCCTTCAGCGGATGATCGACATGCACCTTGTGCCGTCGGCTGTAGCCATAGTCGTCGAACTCATCTGGCTCGCCATTTTTTCCGGCTCGCTCGTATCGCTGCTCATGGCTCTGCTCGCACGATCGCGGCCGGTCCGGACCAAACTCTAACCAATCTTCACCGAATTACTCACCACCAATGGATATAAGCGTAATCATACCGTTGTATAACGAAGCCGAATCACTGCCCGAGCTTGAGCAATGGATAGCACGAGTGATGGCCGACAACGGTTTCAGCTACGAAATACTGTTTATCAACGACGGTTCGACCGACGACTCATGGGACGTAATACGCCGTCTGGCCGAGAGCAACCCGGCTGTCAAAGGTGTCAGCTTCCGACGCAACTACGGCAAATCGCCGGCACTCAACACCGGTTTTGTCCGCGCGCAGGGCGACGTGGTCATCACCATGGACGCTGACCTGCAGGACTCTCCCGACGAGATCCCAGCGCTCTACGACATGATCAAGAATGAGGGCTACGACCTCGTGAGCGGATGGAAGCAGAAACGCTACGATCCACTGTCGAAGACCATTCCGACGAAACTATTCAATGCTACCGCACGGCGCGTCAGCGGCATCAAGAATCTCCATGACTTCAACTGCGGCCTCAAAGCCTACCGCAACAAAGTGGTGAAACATATCGAGGTCTACGGCGACATGCACCGCTACATACCGTATCTGGCCAAAAACGCCGGATTCACCCGCATAGGCGAGAAGGTGGTCCATCACCAGGCGCGCAAATACGGCAAGACCAAATTCGGGCTCGACAGGTTTGTCAACGGATATCTCGATCTGGCCACACTGTGGTTCACCAACAAGTTTGGCGTCAAGCCGATGCACTTCTTCGGACTGCTCGGCTCGCTGATGTTTATTCTCGGCTTTGTGGCGGCCGCCGCAGTGGGCATCATAAAACTCTACCACATGCACACCGGCCAGTCATATTCGCTCGTCACCGACTCGCCATATTTCTACATCTCGCTCGTCATGATGATACTCGGCACACAGCTGTTCCTCACCGGATTTCTCGGCGAACTGATTGTGCGCAACTCGCCGCGACGCAACGACTACGAGATCGAAGAGGAACTACGCACCGAAAAGCGATGAACCGGCCCTGCAGAATATCCGCGACCGTCCTTACGGCGCTGCTGACACTGATGGTCTTCGCGACCGGATGCAACTCCTCCGGCTGTATGGAAAACCAGAGCAGCATACCGCTTGCCGGATTCTACTCGGCCGGCACTGAAGAGCGCGTAGTGATCGACTCGATCAAAGTGTACGGACTCGGAGCGCCGGGCGACTCCGCCCTGACAAGCTCCGTCAGAGCGTCGCAGGTATATCTGCCGCTCAGATCGTCGGCCGAATCCACAGCCTTCTGCTTCCGCTATCTGCAGAAGGATCTCGACACACCGCAACTGATCGACACACTGACGCTCGACTACGACTCGGAACCCCGCTTCGTGTCGGAAGAGTGCGGCGCGATGTATTTCTATCACGTCAGGCGGCTTACCCACACCCGCCATCTGATCGACTCCGTGGCTATGCCCGACTCGCTCATAGACAATGTCGACATAGAGCGCCTTAAGATATACTTCCTCACACAGACCGTCGACGACACTCCGGGAGCCGACCCTGACCAAACCGAACAAGAATGATGAAACGCCTGCTGAAACTCCTGCTGATCACCGCTGCTGTAGCGGCGTTCACCGACACGGCCACAGCCCAGCGTCGCATCAATCCAGTGAAACAGCCGGATCCGACCACATTGCAGCGAAAAGCGAAAAAACCATCTGGACCCGACAGGAGCAATCTGGCCGAAAGGCTCGACGCGCAGGGCAACGTGGTGCTTGTCGACACGGTCACCGGACTGGAGTTTGTCGACACCACGGCCGTTGCCGGACACGTAGTGGGCAACATCTATCCACTGCTGCATTCCGTCACCGTGGGGCTTGACGTGTGGGATCCTGTGATGAGGATTATCGGACAGGACTACGGAGGCGCATCGGTATGGGGCACGATCGGACTACACAACCGTTTTTTCCCGCGGTTCGAGTTCGGAATGTCGCAGGCCGACATCACCCCCGACGGCATGAACTTCACCTTCAAGAGCCCCCTGGCGCCCTTTTTCAAGATCGGATGCGCCTACAATATCTTCTACAACTCCGACCCCGACTACCAGCTCAGCTTCGGAGCCAACTATGCATTCACGCCGTTTTCATACACGATAGAGAATGTCAAGCTGCTGTCGGACTACTGGCCGGGCGAAACCGACCTGACATTTCCGAAGACATCAACCACCGCCGGATATTTTGAAATCACGGCCGGCATAAAAGTGAGAATAGTGAAAAACATCTCGCTCGGCTGGCACATAAAATACCACACCATACTTCATGAAGGGCGTTCGGCTGTCGGCAAACCGATCTACATCCCGGGCTTCGGCAAGCGCGGCACTCCGATAACCGGCGCATTTTCGGTGATGTACACCCTGCCGCTGAACAAACAGGAGCTTCCGAGGGTTGATAAGTAAGTCATACTGACTAACCTACACGACCTGCTTCAACACAACCCTTACCTTATGAAGAAAATAGTGATAATCGGCGCATCATCCGGCATAGGACGCCGCATGGCCATCGACTTCGCAAGAGTAGGATGCCGGGTGGGCATTGCTGCCCGCCGCAGCGAACCTCTCGGCGAGGTCAAAAGCCTCTATCCGTCCAATGTGGCCGCCATGACCATCGACGTCACCGCTCCCGACGCCGTAAAACGCTTCTACGACCTGATAGAGCTGATCGACGGCATGGATATATTCATCAATGCCGCCGGCACAGGATTTGCCGACCCCGATCTTGACGACTCACGGATATCCACGACCCTGCGCACCAATGTCGACGGATTCGCACGGCTCACAGCCGCCGCTTACCGATACTACCGCGACACCGCCAACGTCAGCCAGGGTCAGATCGCGGCAATAACCTCCGTCGCGGGCACAAAAGGGATCGGCGTGGCGGCAGCCTACAGCGCGAGCAAGCGGTTTCAGCAGTCGTTTATCGATGCTCTCGAACAACTCGCCTACCAGCAGCAGGTCAATGTAGCCTTCACCGACATCCGGCCAGGATTTGTCGACACTCCCCTGCTCGCCGGCGGACGCGACTATCCGATGCTTATGACCGTCGACAAAGTGGCTCCGCTTATCGAGACAGCCATACTGCGCCGACGCAGAGTCTATACCGTCGACTACCGCTGGCGTGCGGTCAACGCACTGTGGCGACTGGTGCCGCAGCGGATATGGCGTCATATCGGGCTCAACTGGTGATTCTCTCACAGCCCGGACGATATCGCTAACAGGACGTCCGACACACTGTCATTCGCCACTACGCAGCAACCGGAGTATATGCTCTGCGGCTACACGATAGCCCTCCGGGGTAAAATGAACGGAATCTCCTGAATACAAGCCGTCGCCGAGATACGCCTGCAACTGAGCCGGATAACTATTTTGCACCCGATTTACGACACAGGCTCCGAATGCGATGCTGTTGCTTACACAAGCCACTTTTACCTGCGCCGAAATCTGGCCGCAAAAAATCAGTGCTGCCAATGCCATGGCTGAACGCCGGACAAAATCAAAAATCACCGCAGCAAACCATGGGTTACTGACGAGTTTCATAATATCAACTAATTTTTAAGAGTTACTTATCGGAGATAATTACCATTTGCAATAAGAAACGTGTTGCGACAAGAGAAACGTGACATGAACATGACCGCCTTCACCTGATCTTGACAAATATAACGATATTTACCCACACACATATCAAGCCAACGGACATAGCCGGCGAATGATTTTCAGCCGGATAACATGCACAAAGGCTGGCCACAAAGACAAAACGTTCTTGCGGAATCGTGACAATTTGATTAACTTTGCAAAAAATCTACTTGGGATATCGTAACCCTCATAAAAATACCATGCACAGCCACCTTACAGCCATAAAACTTATCGCGGGTGCCACTATGGCACTTGCAGCCGGATGCACCGCTTCGTCGCAGTCCGACAATACAGAAATACTGCAAATCGACATGCTTGCCGACATCGACCGTCCCGACTTCGATGAAACCAGCTTAAAGGATGTCAGATATGCGCTGCTCGACACGGCTACAGAAGCTCTGCTTGGAGAATACGCTCAGATACAGGGAGTGATCGGCGACACAGTGATAGTCCACGACATGACAGCGATGGGCGACAACTCCCGCCTGCTCCTTTTCGATGCCAACGACGGCCATCTCATACGCTCCATACGCCATATCGGCCAGGGACCGGGCGAATACCGATGGATCGGAGGTGTAGTGACAATTCCGGAACGCTCCGAGATCATATTGCTGTCCGACAAGGCTCATCGATATACCACCGACGACCGCTATATCGAAAGCTACAGCATGAGCAGCAAGCATGGAGGCGCTCTGCCGATCGGATCGGCCGAACGCGGCATACATGAAACCGACGCCTTCGACGGAGATCTGCACATCTACCAGTACGACGACCGAATGACTCCTGTCGACACTCTCGTGATCAATAATTACGAACCGAGATGGATCTCCATCGCCTTCAACCAGTCCGACAAAGAGTCGCTGATCAATATAGTCGACACGGTATATTCTCTCGTTCCGGGCGAGATGCAGCCGGTGGCCGTATTGTCGCGCGGAGTCAAGGCGCTCACGCCTGAAGTGGAGAACAAAGTCTACATCGGACGCACCGATTACGAACAGGCGGAGAGGGAGCGTCAGGGTTATATAGAGTTTTTGCGGTTTATCAACGACGGTCCGCGCTTCACAGTGACATACGCCTACGGTGGCCGTAACTATTTCGACACCTATTCGCACAAAAGCGGCAAACTGATAGCACGACGTTCGTTCAGCGACAGCGACGAGGACGCCGGCCTGCTTATACCGCACGACGGACGCACCATGCACATTACCAACTATCCGTTTATCAGCAACGGCCGCTATTACTCAATAGTCAGCGAAGATGAAACGCTCGGCTCCGACGGAGAGCCGTCGGAAGAGCTCAACCGCGCGCTGATATCCTGGAGCGTCGAGGGCGAATAACCCGTCGTGCGCGCTCACAATCAGCGCATCGTCAGCTCAGAACGAGAACTGCACCATGGCGCCCACGCGGCGTCCCCAGCGCTGACGTCCTGAGAAATTGTGGCGCAGGCCATAGTCAAATTCCACTCCCGTCTGCAGACGCGGCACCGGATTCCACATCAGGTTGACGTTGCCCATCATGCCGTATTTATACTCTTCGGGATCGACCTGACCGGACGGCAGATAACGCGTCTGGCTTATGGAAGTGCTCGCATACAGCTCCGGAGTGAAGTTATATTGCATGCCCAAACAGTAGCCGAACGAAGCGGGCATCTGGAGGCGGCCCGGACGTTCGGGGTCGGGCACGAGGTCGTAATTGCCCATCAGCAGATCGCCGCCCATGCCGGCATAGCCGCGCCCGTAATTGACACTGCAATAGGTGGTGATATTGCGCGTGGGATGCGCCACCGACGACAACATCATGCCCCATCCGGCCTTGTAGTGGTTGCGGCCCGAAAGGAGGTCGCGGTACGACAGCGAACGCACTATGCCCGAAAGACGCACATGGGAGGTGGGCCCCCACTCGTATTGCACGAATCCCGCGCCGTCGGGGAGCCACTCCTCGATCGGTTCCGACTGTCCGTCGACAGCAGTAATGTGTGTTTCGGGAGTTTCGGCCGACACCGCGAACACCCAACGCCCCACTTTGGGCATCCAGCGCACGAGCACACTCGTGTTGCTGATCTTGTTGTTGGGTCCCTGCGCATCGATCATCGGAGGCACCGCAGCCGGATCGCTGAACGACGACGAGGCATAGCCGACAGTGAAATCGTTGACCGTGGCGTAGGCTTTCTTCAGATGAAAATCGCGGGTGTTGTATCCGTTGAAGTTGGCCTCGATATATATCTGACAGTTGCCGAAGCTGGGATTCCGGCCGATGACACTGACAAACAGAGTAGTGCCGGCGGGCGAAGTGCCGAAGTGCCTCATCTTGGCCGGATCGCGGTCAATAGGTATCAGATACGGAGCGAAAGCCGACGTAGGCTGCGCACCGTCCCAATCGAAATAGCCTCTCATCCTTACGCATCCTCCTATACCGCCGGCAAGCGATGCATCCTTGCTCAGAAACATGAAATAGGGCACTTCCGGATCCTGCGAGTGGCGGAACTGATCGTCATAGAACATCTGTATCAGGCTGCGCACGGAGTCGCGCATTTCGGGTGAAACGGTTTCTATGTCGCGGCCGGCCATGACCATATGCTGCGAGGCAAGCATAGAGTCACGATGCTGGTCGGCAAGACTGCGGCTTTGGCCCGACGCGGCCGGAGCGAGAGCGCCCACTATGGCCGCTACGGCCAGAAGACGCGATAAGGCGATGGATGTCATGGATTGAAACGTGTGTGAGAATAAACATGATAGCGGCGTCGGAAGCTACGGACTTCCGACGCCGCCTGTATTCTCAACAACAGAGCGGCCATGATGGTTCGCGGCCGGCCGCCCCGCGATATGACATGGTGAGCTGCCTCAGTCGTCGGCTGTGGCTGCAAGAGTCAGGCCCACACGTTCCTGAAGTCCGAAGAGCAGATTCATCACATGCACCGCCACAGATGCCGATCCTTTCATCGAATCGTCGAGCACCGCCGACACCACTACCTTCTGGCCGGTCTTCTGCACATGAAGCAGACACTTGTTGGTACCTCTCACACCGCCCAGATCCGGAAAGCTTTCGCTGAGGAATGTGAATCCGTGATCCTCGTAATACTCGTCGTACATATCCTTGATGTCATCCTCCGATATCGGGGTGTCCATATAGACCGTGCATGCCAGACCACGGTTCCATCCCCCGGCGATGCCGGTGAGATGGATAGGCGCGCTGCAGCTCGACTGAAGCACCTGGAGCGCTCTCTGCGCCTCGCCGATCTCCTCATGCTCAAGCACCACCGACACTTCACCGGGACGCTCCGGCGAACTTGGCGTCACCATATTGACATGGATCGGAGCGTTGAGCAGCAGATTCTTGGCCAACGGAAGCAGAGCAAGCAGCATTATGTGGGCGAGCGGACCGGGGATGGACGCACGCACGGCTCCGCGCACGAGCGGCTTGCGGTTAAGTTCCGGCACGGCATAGACCCATGGCGACTCCTCGTCCTCGGGCGAGCGAAAATCGGGCGAAAGATCTATCACCTTGACCCCCTCGGGGATAGGCGTGTGGCGCATATAGCGCTCTGAATCGCCGTCCTCGCTGTTGCACAGGAATATGACGTTGACCTCCTCGGGATTTCCCTTGGCGCAGAAGCTCATATATGTTTCGCCTGTCAGTCCACGGTGGTGGCGCGCTATCAGCTCCCCCTCCTCGAAGGGTGCTTCGACCCACACGATCTCCACATCCGGGTGGTTGATCAGTATGCGTATCAGATGTCCGGCGGCCGTGGAGTCGCCGCCTGTGATTCCGGCTTTAATCATTTTCGATGGTTTTGTCGCGCATGTGTGCGTCGTAACGTTTTGAGAGCAGCTCTTCGGGGAGTATGCTCGACAGTGTGGAGAGTATCTTTGATTTAGGCGCGTCGACCGTCAGAGCCACAAACACAGTGTCGGCTCCGGCTATCGTGCCCATGAAGTAGGGTGAATGCAGATCGTCGATATCGTAGGCGACTCCGCCGGCATATCCGTTGCGTGTGCGTATGACCAGCAGCTGTCCGCTCATGGTCACCGACTCTATCGCCGCGCGGCTCACCATACCGGCAGCTCCCTTCTCCACATCCTTGTCGGGAGGGAGCACTCCGCCCATGACGTATCGGTAGCGCCCCATCTCGGTGGGTATTTTCGAGGTGCGGAGAGTCTTCAGATCGCGCGAGAGCGTTGCCTGGGTCACGTCGTAGCCGCCTTGCAGCAGCAGTTCAAGCAGCTCGTCCTGACTGCCGACTATATTGTTGAGCAGTATATCGGCTATGGCCGTCAATCGTTTCTGTCGCTTTTTCATTATGCATCAGATTGGGAATATATGCGCAAATGTAATATTTTTTTTAATAATATGCAAACAGCTGCTTCATGCAACGCTCCCCCATATCTCTCCATATCTGCTTCGCGGAGGGAGGATCAGTCACCTACCGGACGCGTGGATATGCCTCGCGTGGCTATCCAACCTATCATGACCCCTACGGCGGCCGTCATAAGGAACACCGTCAATACGTCAGCCGACGACAGCGCTACGGGGTAGACAGTCACCGACAGTTGCGACGGATCGCCTCCGAGCTTTATAAAACCGCCCCACTCCTGGGCCAGACAGAGAGCAACACCCAGCAGCAGACCTGTCACAGCACCTGAAAAGGATATAAGCCAGCTTTCCCACATGAATATGCCGCGTATCATGCGCGGTGTGGCTCCCATGGCCGACATCGTGGCTATATTGGACTGCTTCTCTATGATCAGCATCGACATGGTCGACACCACATTGAACGATGCAACTACAACGATAAAGGCCAGCATGACAAAGGTGATCCACTTTTCGACAGCGATCATGCGGAACGACTGCTCCTGCTGCTGCAACCGGTCTTTCACCAGCAGACGTCCGCTCCCCAGCTCACGCAACCGCGCAGCCACGGCGCCGGCATCGTTTCCCGCACTGACCGTCACGGCTATCGAGGTGGCCTCCGAGGTATAATCGAGGAGCTTCCGCGCCACATCGAGAGGCACTATCACCCTGTCGGCGTCATATTCGCTCTGCTCAAGCTCGTAGACGCCCGACACTATCAGGCTGTCGGCGCGGAAAGAGGCCATCGGATTGGCCTGATTGATTCGTCCGCGACGCCTGGGCGCATAGAGCCGGAGCATGGCTCTGAATCCTGGGCGGGCGGCCAGACTTATGGCCGAGCCGACGCTGAGCGTCGCGCAGTTGTAATCGCCTTCGGTCTGCAGGTAGCGGCCGTCGATGATTATATCGTCGATGCCCGACTGCGCTCCGAAACCTTCGGGCACACCCATCAGGGTGACCGGCATCTGGCGCCCGTCGTAGACAGCCAGGGCGCGTTCCTCCACCATTGGCATGGCGCACTCCACTCCGTCAACCCCGCGGATCAGGGCGGCAAGCGAATCGGCAGCGCCAATGACCTTGCCGCCGGCCGGCATCACGCGCAGCTCCGGGTCAAGCTTCGACAGACGCGAAGCCGCCAGATGCGAGAAACCGTTGAACACCGACAGCACGCACAGCGTGGCGGCAGTGGCGACAGCCACTCCGGCCACGGATATGCGCGATATGACGTTGACCGCGCCCATGCTCTTGCGCGAGAGCAGATAGCGCACGGCGATTCTCAATGATTCCATTGCAGCAGAATATGCTGACGATGATTGGCTACACCTACAACCGTCAGTCGGCCTCGGGCAACTCCTTTTCAGCTCCCTCAGCAGTAGTCGAGTCGAGCAGAGAGTCGATCTTCTCTATGTAGTCGAGCGAGTCGTCGAGATAGAACGCGAGTTCGGGTGTCTTGCGCAACTGATGCCGTACACGCTGCGCGAGTTCATAGCGCACGGTCTTCTGACTCTTGTTGATATTGTCGATCATCTCCTGAGCCTTTCCCGACGGGAATACCGACAGATATGCCTTGGCTATGCTGAGGTCGGGCGACACACGCACGGTGCTGACCGATATTATCACACCGTGGGTCTTGGCCGTCTGCTGACGGAATATCTCGCTCAGCTCCTTCTGGAGCAGGCGGGCGATCTTGGCTTGACGTGTTGATTCCATAATTGTCAGATTTATTCTTGAAACATTACATACGCCGGGCGAACGGCGTCCGGCCTTATTTTCTCAACAACCGCCGGAGGGGGTTGGCTCACTGCGGCAGCTGAAAAAAACATGGCGGTGTGTCAAAACATCGGTTTTTGACACACCGCCTGATATCTGTCGGAGCATGATTGAAGCCGCCATGAGTGCCGCCCTCACCGTGATGGCGGTGACGCGACGGCGGCCGCTATCACTCCGCTGCGGGAGTTTCGGCCGCGGGAGCCTCGGCTGCAGGAGCTGCCGCGTCGGCCGACGGCAGATTGGTGTCATAACCGACCGGAGCGGTCTGTTCTACCGGAGCGGTGGGATTGACACGCGAACCGGAGCGCTGCAGAGCCGTGGGCATGAAGAAAGCCGAAAGCACGGCCAGAACGGCAATAGCACCGGCCAGAGTCCATGTCATTTTCTCGATAAAACTGTTGGTGCGGCGCACGCCCATGATCTGATTGGAGCCTGCAAACGATGACGACAGGCCGCCGCCCTTCGACTTCTGGATCAATACCACTCCGATGAGCAGCACTGCCGCAATCAGAGTCAATACGATGAGAACTACGAACATAGTGTTGGTATTTATTTCTGTTTTAGATTATTATTCAGTATGAGTTTCTTCAGGAAACGCAATTGGTCTGCAAAGTAAATACTTTTTTCTGGAAAATTCAAACTTAATGTATGGATAATTTCATAAGCCTTTTCGTAGCGGCGCCTTTTGATGTAGATTTTCGCGAGACTCTCGCTGAGCATTGAGTCGGGGGGCGGAGCCTGCCGCGAAGCGGCGTGGCGCGGTGTCGACGGCCGGTTTTCAGGCTGACGCGAATCAGCTTCATCGGCTGCTTCCTCGTGGCCGTATTTATCGACAAAGGCGTCCATCAGACGATCCTGTTCGTCGGCTTCAGGCTCTTCACCGTCGTCCAGACGACTCTCCTCCTGTTCCTTGATCAGCACCTGCGAATAATCGGCCATGGGATTGAATATAAGTCTTTCGAGCAGAGCTTCCTCTGCCGGGTCGATAGTGCCGTAGGCGTTAAGAAACGTGTCTATGGCAGTTTCGGTGGTAGGAGTTTCGTCGCCGGGAGCCGGAGGATAGAACCCGTCGAACATGTGCCCCCGGTCGTCGGCCAGACGGAGCATAGCGGTGCGGTCGGCCATTCCGAGAGCCACACGCGCGGCGAGTATCTGCCGCGCGTCGGCATCGAGCCTGTCGGATCCGCGCTGAAGACGCATGGCCGCGGGGAGCACAAACCACGGATAGTCGGCGATGAGCCTGTCGGCAAGCCCGGCCGGCACTGCCTCACCCGAAGCCACAGCATCCATAAATCTGATGAGATTCTCGTCGGTTTCCATCACCAGTTGCCCAAAGTTGCGTTGAATATCTGTATGACAAGTTCGTCGGAAATCTCCTCGCACAGCTGATCCTGCACTTCGGTCAACATCTGCGACGAATCAAAATCGCGATATGCCGAGAATGTCTGGTCGATATCGTTTCCATCCTTCTTGCTGTCGGTGTACCGCACTCTGACGGTTATGGTCAGACGGGTCTTCGACGCGTAGGCATCCTCGTTGACAGCCTGCGGACTGAGCGAATAGCCTGTTATCTCGCCCTCCATCACCAGATCGGAATTGCCGTCGGTGGTCTGCAGACGCGTGTTGCGCTGCACATAGTCGAGAAGTTTGTTTTCGAAGGTCTGCTGCAGAGGCGGATAGACCAGTGCAGCACGGATCGGAAAATTGTCGATGCGCACCGTCTTGTAGACCGTGTAGTCAAGCGCGGCGCCATTGAGTTTGTAGCTTATGCGGCACGACGAGGCAAGCAGAAGCAGCAACGTCACAGCAAGCACTTCGGCGGCCATCATCCGACAACGGCGGGCTATATGTCGTAGGGATCTCTTCACGACTGCAAAGTTACGTCAAAATTCCCGCTCCCGCAAGCGTGAGACTCCGCGCTTGTTGCACAATCGAAAAAGATTAGCTACCTTTGCAGCCGCAAACGCCCAACGGGATGCTCGACCGAGCGCTCACCGGAACAATGCGATATGAAGTGGAAAAATTTGGCTGCTTGCAACCACTTGAAAAAATGCTAAAACCGCTACCTTCCATCATCTCCCCCACTGCGAATGGATGCCCGGCTTTAGCGCGACGCGACGCCCGGGCATAATTATTTATAAAAATGATGGAAAACAACCGACCGACAGAAACAGAACAGATCAGACAGGGACACTACCTGTTCACATCCGAATCAGTATCGGAAGGACACCCTGACAAGGTGGCCGACCAGATTTCCGATGCTATACTCGATGAATTCATCGCACAGGATCCGCAATCGAAGGTGGCCTGCGAAACGCTTGTCACCACCGGACAGGTTGTCGTGGCCGGCGAGGTGAAAAGCAACGCGAGCATTGATCTGACAGGCGTATGCCGCCGGATCATCGAAGAGATCGGCTACAACCGCAGCGAACTGAAATTTGACGCACAGGCCTGCGGGGTACTCTCGGCTCTCCACGAGCAGAGCGGCGACATAAACCGCGGTGTGGAACGTGCCAACGCCGCCGATCAGGGAGCCGGCGACCAGGGGATGATGTTCGGCTTCGCCTGCGACGAAACCGCCAACCTCATGCCGCTCGCCCTCGACCTAAGCCACGCGCTGCTGCGCGAGCTCGCGGCCATACGCAAGGAGGGAAGCACGATGACCTATCTGCGCCCCGACGCCAAGAGTCAGGTGACGGTAGAATATTCGGCCGAGGGACGCCCGGTGCGCATACACACCATCGTAATCTCCACTCAGCACGACGAATTCATCCAGCCCGCGCCCGGCATCAGCGCCGAAGAGGCCGACAAGCTTATGCTTCAGCAGATACGCCACGATGTAGCCACCATACTCATTCCCCGCGTAGTGGCGCAGCTTCCGGCCGACATTCAGGCCATGTTCGACGACAGCCTGATACTCCATGTCAATCCGACCGGCAAATTTGTCATAGGCGGCCCCCACGGCGACACCGGGCTTACCGGCCGCAAGATTGTAGTGGACACCTACGGCGGACGCGGCGCACACGGCGGAGGCGCTTTCTCAGGCAAAGACCCCTCGAAAGTGGATCGTTCGGCCGCCTACGCCGCCCGCCACATAGCCAAGAATCTCGTGGCCGCCGGAGTGGCCCGCGAAGCCCTCGTGCAGGTGGCATACGCCATCGGCGTGGCTCAGCCGGTGAGTCTTTACGTCAACACCCGCGGCACGGCACGCGTGGCGATGACCGACGGAGAGATCTCGGCACGCGTGGCCCGCATGTTTGACATGACCCCCTACGGCATAGAGCAGCGTCTGAAGCTACGCAACCCGATATACCGCGAGACAGCCGCCTACGGCCACATGGGTCAGCAGCCCTGCGCCGTCACCAAAACCTTCGGATCGGGCAACAACCGTTTCAGCCGCACCGTAGAGCTGTTCACCTGGGAGCGGCTCGACCGCGTCGACGACATCCGCAAGGAATTCGGCCTCAACTGACCGACCGCCGGCGCTGACGACTGACCGCCAGATGACGCCGCCCAGACCATATTGCGGGATCTTGTGGAGATTTAGCCACGAAACGTTTTGAAGCAAGGCAAAAAAAGCGTATCTTTGTGCGCTCTTTTGCCTTGTCTTGTAAAGCACGGTCACCGGCGCCATGCGGCGGCAAAAGCGCTGCAACGGAGAAAGAAAGAAATCAAACAATTATCAGATAAACACTTAAATGGCTACATTAGAGAAAATCAGAAGCAAATCGGTGCTTCTGCTTGTAATCATCGGCGTGGCGCTTCTGGCGTTCATCATCGGTGACTTCTTCACTTCGGGCCGCACCTTCTTCGGTACGGGCACCACCGTCGCCAAAGTAGGCGGACAGAAAATCGACATTCAGGAATTCCAGCGCCAGATGGAGGTCGCCAACCAGAGCGCACAGCAGAGCGGCCAGAAGATCGACCAGGCCCTGCTGCAGCAGCAGGTGCTCGGCAACATGGTTTCCGAAAAGCTCTACAAAGAAGAACTCGAAGCTCTCGGCCTGAAGGTGACCGATGACGAGCTGACCGAAATGATGCTCGGCACCGGCGCTCCGATGGTCGACCAGATGGTGCGTCAGCAGGTAGGCGTGGAGAGCGCCTCCGCCCTCCACGATATGGCTTTCAACCCAGTGAAATACGGCCTCGACGAGCAGACAGCCATGCAGCTCCGCAACCTGTGGATCAACCTTGAGAACCAGATGGAGCAGTATCTCCTGCAGCAGAAGTTCCAGACACTCTTCACCGGCACTCTGGTGGCCAACAAGCTCGACGCCAAAGCCCTCTATGACGAAGGCCTCGGCACAGCCACCGTGGCCTACGCCCATAAAGACTACACATCGCTCGCCGACGAAGACTTCGAAGTGAGCGACGCAGAGATCAAGGCCGCATGGAACGAACGCCGCGAGCAGTTTGCCATCGCCGAGGAGCAGCGCCGCATAAGCTACATCGACGTTGACATCCAGCCCTCGCAGGCCGACCTCGTGGCCGCCGAGAAGACTGTAGAGGAGGCCATCGCATCGCTGCGCAACACCCCCGACACCGAGGGAGTGGCCGGCAACAACCTCTTCGTCGTAGACCGCAGCAAGACCACCGCAGCCGCCATCCGCAACTCGCAGGTGCGCGCATTCGCCGACTCGGCTGCCGTAGGCTCCACTGCTCTCGTGGCTCGCATCGGCAACGACTTCACCCTTGCCAAGCTCATCGGCAAATCGACCGAGATCGACTCCATCAACTGCAATATATTCGTTGTAACCGCCGGACGTTCGGCTGCCGACTCGATCATCGGACAGCTCAACTCCGGAGCCACAACCTTCGAAGCTCTCTCGCAGAATCCCGACGTGGCACAGCCTCAGGCCGACGTGAAGCTCTCGCTCACCGACCCTCAGCTCGCACAGTTCAAGAAAGCGCTCTCCGACGCTCCCACAGGACGCTACTTCATGCCCGACACCCTCAACCCGCAGAATGTGCTGGTAGTGCGTGTCAACAGCCGCCAGAACCCCGTGACGGTCTATGACCTGGCCACGATCGAATACCGCGCAGAGCCTTCAAACGCCACCATCAACCGTCTGCAGGCATCGCTCCAGGCATTCCTCAACGCCAACACCACAGCCGCCGAATTCAACAAAAACGCAGCCGATTCGGGCTACACAGCCATTCCCGCCACCGTATCGCCCTCGACTCCCCAGATCGGACGCCTGAACGATACACGCGGCGCTGTCAACTGGGCCATGAACGCCAAGAAAGGCGCAGTATCGCCCATCTTCGGCGACGAGGCCACAGGACGTTTCCTGGCAGTGGCTCTCGACGACATCTACGACGACTATGTGCCCGCCAACGATCCGCAGACACGCGCTTATCTCGCCGAGAAAGTGCGCAACGACAAGAAAGCCCAGAAGCTCATCAGCGACTATCAGGGCAAGGCATCGGATCTCGCCGGATACGCACAGATCATGAACAGCCGCATAGACTCCGTGATGGTCAACTTCTCGCAGTTCTCGATCTACACTCCCGCCCTTGGAGGTCCGGAGATGATAGCCGAGGTGAGCTGCTCGGAGCCGGGCAAACTGACCGGCCCGGTCAAGACCGACAACGGCGTGGTGGTGTTCAACGTGGTCAATGTCGACAACAACGGACGCCCCTACTCCTTCGACGAGAGCGCCACACTCTTCCAGCGCACACGCGGAGCCGCAGCGCTCGGCAACCAGATTGCCGCCATACTGCTCGGCAAGCGCAAGGTGGAAAACAACATACTGAAGTTTTTCCGCGACTGATCCCGTCGGGCCTCAACACGACTGACAACAGCAACAACACTACAGCCCGAATGCCGCAAGGCACACGGGCTGTAGCCGTATTCAGACCGGACGGCCACAAGCCATCCGACTGACCTACCACACACCTCAAACTATCATCAACTTCACCATCAATCACCTCCATGAAATCTTTACGTGAACTATATCGCATCGGCACCGGACCCTCGTCGTCGCACACAATGGGTCCCCGCCGCGCCGCCCAGATATTCCTTTCGCGCAACCGCGCAGCACGCAAGATTGACGTGACCCTCTACGGATCGCTCGCCGCGACAGGACACGGCCACCTCACCGACGTGGCCATAATAGACACTATCAAACCCTCCACCGACGTGGGGATAATCTGGAAACCCGACATATTCCTGCCCTTTCACCCCAACGGAATGAAATTCCAGGCCCGCGACGCAGCAGGCAGCGTGACCGACGAATGGACCGTCTTCAGCGTTGGCGGCGGTGAACTCGCCGAAGAGGGAGTACCCCGCTCAGGCAGCGACGACGTCTATAAAATGTCGTCGCTAACGGAGATACTCCACTGGTGCGAGGACACCGGCAAGACCTATTGGGAATATGTCGAAGAGTGCGAGGGTCCGGAAATATGGGAATATCTCGCAAAAGTATGGCAGACGATGGCCGCCGCGGTAGAGCGCGGCCTTGATCAGGAGGGAGTGCTGCCCGGCCCGCTCAACCTGCGCCGCCGCGCCAACTCCTACCACGTAAGAGCCTCGGGCTACAAATCCAACCTGCAGAGCCGTGGACTGGTGTTCAGCTACGCCCTTGCCGTGAGCGAGGAGAACGCTTCGGGCGGCGAGATCGTGACCGCCCCCACCTGCGGATCGTGCGGAGTGGTGCCGGCTGTGCTCTATCACCTGAAGAAAAGCCGCGACTTCTCCGACTCGCGCATATACCGCGCTCTCGCAACGGCCGGACTGATCGGCAACATTGCCAAGACCAACGCCTCGATAGCCGGCGCAGAAGTGGGATGCCAGGGTGAAGTGGGAGTGGCCTGCGCAATGGCGGCGGCAGCAGCCAACCAACTGTTCGGCGGCAGTCCAGCCCAGATCGAATATTCGGCCGAGATGGGTCTCGAACACCATCTTGGCATGACGTGCGATCCGGTGTGCGGACTCGTTCAGATACCCTGCATAGAGCGCAACGCCTATGCTGCAGCCCGCGCCCTCGACGCCAACCTCTATTCATCGTTCACCGACGGAAACCACCGAGTGTCATATGACCGCGTGGTGGAGGTGATGAAAGAAACAGGCCACGACCTGCCATCGATCTACAAGGAAACCGGCGAAGGCGGACTCGCTCGCCGCTGGAACACAGCGAAACAATGAGCAGCCGGGGCATCCTGATAGTCACTAAATTCGGCTATCGGCGTGGCGGCGCCGAGGCGGTGGCGATAGATCTCGCCAGACTCCTCCACAGCCACGGATGGCGCACTGCCATATTTGCGATGGACTTTCCGGCCAACGCCCCTGCATCGCCCGACATACCCCTCTTCACAGCTCCGGAAGTCAGCATCGACGGCTCTGCAGCCGACAAAGCGCGCGCCGCCCGACGCATACTCGGCGGCGCGGGTGTGGGAGCGGCTTTCCGCCGCGCTCTTCGCGAGTTCAGCCCCGACATAGTGCATTTCCACAACATCCACTCCTATCTGTCGCCCGAAGTGGTCAGAATCGCCGCTATGTCCGGCGTCCCCACAGTGTGGACTCTCCATGACTACAAACTTATATGTCCGGCCTACACATTCCTGCGGGCGGGCAAAGTATGCGAGGAGTGCCTGAACAATCCGTGGGCAGTGGTGCGTCACCGCTGTATGAAACGATCGCTCGCAGCCTCCCTGCTTGCCAGAGCCGAGGCCGCCAGATGGAGCGCAAAGAAGCTACAGCGGTGGACCGACGCATTTATCTGTCCGAGCCGCTTCATGGCCGCGCAGATGGAGCGCAGCGGCTACAATCCGGATAGCATCCACACCCTCTGCAACTTCACGACATCGGGCATACGCTACGAAAAACGCCCCCGCCGGCCTTACTTCTGCTACGCGGGGCGGCTCTCGCCCGAAAAAGGGATCGACACGCTGCTGCACACCGTTGCAGAAGCCCCACCCGAAGGGCTGACACTCAAAGTGGCGGGCGACGGCCCAATGGCACGGCAACTGCACGAACGCTACGGACGCTGCGAGGCGATAGAGTTTCTCGGCCGACTGGACGTATCAGGAATAAACACGCTGCTATCGGAAGCCTCATTCAGCGTCGTGCCCTCGGAATGGTATGAAAACAACCCGCTGAGCGTCATTGAAGCTCTTTCGGCCGGCACTCCCGTGGCCGGCGCAGCCATAGGAGGTATTCCCGAGCTAATCGGCGACGGCGACGGCATCCTGTTCGAGCCGTGCGACGCAGACTCACTGCATAGGGCTATCACGACAGCCGCCGAAACCGCCTGGGATCACGATGCTATCGCAGCGCGGGCAGCCGAAGCATTCAGCCCCGACCGCCACTACCGGCGGCTGACAGAGATCTACCGCAGCGTCATCGCTGACACCGCACACAACGACTCAACAAGCGGCAGCATACAAGTAAATCTTGAAAACTGATTGATCTTAAGCAACTCTCTTAAAAATATAGTTGATATTATTAAGCTCATCAGCAACCCGCGGCTTCTGCGGTGCTTTTCGACTTTGCCCGATGCTTTGTAAAATTCAGCTACAGCCGTGCAGCTCGGCTACACGCCCTCGTCTTCAAGCAAAAATCACTCAAACAATTCTCAAAAATCACTCGCAACTCATTTTTGAGAGTTACTTACCCCAAGAAACCGCCCCAGTTTCAGACTAAATTTGTAACTTTGCAATAAACCAAACAACCGAATTTCCCTCCCCCCCATTATGACTCCTCTGACAGTAATCGTCACCGTGGCCTGCTACTTCGCCCTGCTCATCGGCATATCGTGGGTGGCCTCACGCGGCAGCGACAACGACACATTCTTCACCGGCAACCGCAAGGCTCCCTGGCCTGTGGTGGCTTTCGCTATGGTCGGCGCTGCCATATCGGGCGTCACATTCATCTCCGTTCCGGGGATGGTGGCGGCCAAAGGCTATGCCTACCTTCAGATGGTGATGGGGTTCATCGTGGGTTATGTGGTGATCGCTGTGGCTCTCGTGCCGCTCTTCTATCGTCTCGGCCTGGTGTCGATCTACGGCTACCTCGGCCAGCGGTTCGGAAGCAACAGCTACCGCAGCGGCGCGTGGATCTTCTTCGTGTCGAAGATGCTTGGCGCTTCGGTGAGGTTTTTTGTAGTGTGCGCCGTGCTTCAGCTGCTGGTGTTCCGTCCGCTCGGCATACCTTTCGAGGTCAACGTGGCCGCCACCATAGGTCTGATATGGCTCTACACTGTCAGAGGCGGCGTGAAAGCCCTCGTATGGACCGACCTGCTGAAGAGCGCGTGCCTGATTGGCTCGGTGGCGCTCTGCATCATATTCATCGCCAAGGATCTCGGACTCGGCTTCACACAGCTCGTTGACGCCGTCGGCAGCCATCACAGCAGCCGTGTGTTCTTTTTCGACGACCCGAAATCAGGCCAGTGGTTCTGGAAACAGTTTCTGGCCGGAGTGTTCATGGCCATAGCCACCAACGGCCTTGACCAGGACATGATGCAGCGCCATCTGTCGTGCCGCGACTCGGCGAGTTCGCGCAAAAACATGATATGGAGCGGCGTGATGCAGTTTTTCGTGATAGGCCTCTTCCTGATCTTAGGCACTATGCTGCTGCTCTACACGTCGCACAACGCTTTGGAACTGCCTGAAAAGTCCGACGAACTGTTTGGCCTCGTGGCGTCGCACGACGGCATGCCTGTAGTGGCCGGGATAGTGTTTGTGGTAGGGCTGATAGCGGCCGCCTATTCGGCCGCAGGCTCGGCCCTGACCTCGCTGACGACCTCACTCACCGTAGACATACTCGACGCTCCACAGCGGCTCGACCCGCAACGTCTCACCATCGTGCGCCGCCGCATACACGGCGCCATGGCCGCCGTGATGGGTCTGGTGATCGTGGTGTTCTACCACCTTAGCGAGGATGACGCCATCAGCGCCGTATACACCCTCGCCTCCTACACCTACGGACCCATTCTCGGACTATTCGCTTTCGGGCTGCTGACCCGGCGGCAGGTGCGCGACTCATGGGTGCCGGCCATCTGCATAGCCGCCCCCGCCCTGGCATGGGTAGTCCAATGGCTTCTCCACCGCACATGGGGTTATGAAACCGGCTTCGAACTTCTCATCATCAACGCCCTGCTCACCATGATCGGCCTCACCGCTGCCGTTCCGGCCGCACGGCGACAGACACCTACCGCCTATGCCGAAAAACCTGTTTAGCCGCTACATCTGGATCATCGACACCATCAGACGTCACGGAGCGATCACCCGCGACCAGCTGAACGAATTATGGTGCCGGGCCGACGTGTCGGACGGCGAACGGCTTCCCCGACGCACGTTCTACAACTATCGCAACGCCATCGAGGAACTGTTCAAGATCAATATCGAGTGTGACCCGTCGACCTATGAGTATTACATCGACAACGGAGGTGACAAGCACGACGACTCGGTGACGGAATGGATGCTCAACTCGGCAGCGATGAGCAACATGCTCACAGACGCACGCTCTGTGAGCCACAGGGTGTTTCTGGAGGATGTCCCGTCGTCGCGCCAGTTTCTGGCTACAGTCATCAACGCAATAAAGGAGCAGAAGCCGCTGCGCTTCACCTACAGCAACTACACACGCAGCAATCCCACGCCCGACGTGGCGGTGGAGCCCTACTTCCTGAAACTGTTCAGACAGCGGTGGTACGTGACCGGGCGCAATGTGGCCGAGGACAAGATCAAGACCTACGCTCTCGACCGCATGGCCGCCGTGATACTCCTCAACGACAAGTTTGCGATGCCCGACAGTTTCGATCCGGAACAATACTTCGCCGACTGCTTCGGAATAATGTTTTCGCACGCCGAAGCCAAGAGAGTGGTGATCCGCGTCGAAGCCCGTCAGGCAAAATATTTCAGAGCGCTTCCGCTCCACTCCTCACAGCAGGAGATGATCCACGACAATTATTCAATATTCACCTACCGCCTGAAGCTCACCGCCGACTTTCTGCAGGAACTGCTGAGTCACGGAGCCAATCTTACCGTGATGGAGCCGGCTGAACTGCGCGTCATGATCACCGAGAGCCTGAAGGCGAGCCTACGCAATTATGAGAATTGATCTGCTGACAGTATTGCCGGAGATATTCGAATCTCCGCTCGGATGCTCGATCATCAAACGCGCCCGCAACAAGGGACTCGTCGACATCCATGTACACAATCTGCGCGACTATACCACCGACCGTCACCGCAAAGTGGACGACTATCCGTTTGGCGGCGAGGCAGGGATGGTGATGCAGGTGGCGCCGATAGACCGCGCCATCACAGCCCTGAAGGCCGAGCGCCACTATGACGAAGTGATCTTCACCTCGCCCGACGGCGAAACTTTCGACCAACCAATGGCCAACTCCATGTCAATGCTCGAAAACATCATAATACTCTGCGGCCACTACAAGGGGGTGGACTACAGAGTGCGCGAGCACCTGATCACACGCGAGATTTCAATAGGCGACTATGTGCTCACCGGAGGCGAGCTTCCGGCGATGGTGATCACCGACGCCATAGTAAGGCTCATTCCGGGAGCGATCGGCGACGAACAGAGCGCCTTGTCCGACTCGTTTCAGGACAATCTGCTTGCTCCGCCCGTCTATTCCCGTCCGGCCGACTACAATGGCTGGCGTGTGCCCGACATACTGCTGTCGGGTCATCAGGCGCGCATAGACCAGTGGCGCTACGACCAGGCGATGGAACGCACGCGCCGTCTGCGCCCGGATCTGCTCGACAAGCATGAATGATCCTCCCACACTCCGCGACGCATGTTGCCGCGCGGATCGACCGGCATCCAAACGACAAGTGAGGCCACGCTTTGCAGCGTGGCCTCACGGTATATCCGGGGAAAGTCTGTGCTTTCCCGAACCTGTCGGTATTACTCCGATACGACCTCGAAGGGGATGGTCACTGCCACTTCCTTGTGGAGCTTCACAGTGGCCTCGTACTTGCCCACTTCCTTGACGGTTTCCTTGATGACGATGAGCTTGCGGTCGATGTTGTGACCAAGCTTCTCGAGAGCCTCGGCGATCTGGATATTGTTGACCGATCCGAAGATAGTGCCGGTGGAACTGGTCTTCGCACCGATGGTGAGAGCCACGTCCTTGAGCGACTCGGCCACAGCCTCGGCGTCGGCCTTGATCTTGGCGAGCTTGTGGGCGCGCTGCTTCTGCTCTTCGGCGAGCGACTTGAGGGCCGACGGGCTGGCTATCACGGCCTTGCCCTGGGGGATGAGGTAGTTGCGGCCATAGCCGTCTTTGACGATGACCACGTCGTCCTTGTAACCCAGCGACGGAATGTCTTCCTTAAGTATGATCTTCATAATTGCTGTCAGAGTTTAGGGGTTATTTCATCAAGTCGGTGACGTAGGGAAGGAGTGCCAGATGGCGTGCACGCTTCACGGCCTGTGCCACGCGGCGCTGGAACTTCAGCGAAGTGCCGGTGATACGGCGGGGAAGTATCTTGCCCTGCTCGTTGAGGAACTTCTTGAGGAATTCGGGATCCTTGTAGTCGATATACTTGATGCCGCTTCTCTTGAACCGGCAATATTTTTTCTTCTTCACGTCTACCGACAGCGGAGTGAGGTAGCGGATTTCTGACTGTGTCTGTGCCATAGCTTAATTCTCCTTTGTGGTTTCTACATTTTCTTCCTTGGCGGCAGCGGCCTTTCCTGCTCGGAGCGAACGACGCTTCTCGGCATACTGGGCAGCGTACTTGTCGAGACGGAATGTGAGGAATCGGATTACGCGCTCGTCGCGACGGAAAGCTGTCTCAAGCTTCTTGATGACGGTCGGGTCGGCGTCGAATTCGATGAGGCTGTAGAAGCCGGTCGACTTCTTGGCGATGGGATAGGCGAGCTTGCGCAGACCCCAGAGCTCTTCGTTGACGATGGTCGCGCCTTCGGCTTTGAGCACATCAGCGAACTTTGCTACCGCTTCCTTCATCTGAACGTCAGACAAAACGGGAGTTAAAATGAAAACGGTTTCGTACTTCATGTTCTTTGGGTTGTTAATAATAATGATTATCTGTCTGCTCCGCAATG
Source organism: Paramuribaculum intestinale (assembly GCF_030759015.1). GTDB lineage: Bacteria > Bacteroidota > Bacteroidia > Bacteroidales > Muribaculaceae > Paramuribaculum > Paramuribaculum intestinale. The sequence continues at coordinate 2,121,096 of NZ_CP098825.1, forward strand.
AGCCGACGAGCCCAACCGGACCGGCCGCACACTGCTAAAAGCGCCGCGAAGTTACGCATTTTATTCCATTCGGGCAAATTATTTTTCACCAAGTCCGGAGAACATAACGAACGGCACAGTGAACGGTACAGAACCATACAGATTGTTCTTTCCCGAATATCGCGCGACATCCGGCTTGCAAAACCATGCCTCAGTTCCTAAATTTGCAGCGTTTACAACTTCAAACAAAACAACCATGGCAAAATTCACAGGCACAAAAGATGAGTTCATCGACCTCTTCGGAGCGACACTGCTGACCAACGCAGTGAAATACTACACCCGCTCCATCCGCAAAGCCGGACAGTGCAGCCACTGCGGCCGACAGACCGAGCTTCAGGCAGCACACATCAAAGACACTCCGGGACGCATTGACATAGCACGCGACATACTCGAACGGCACTACTCCACCGGAGGCGACACCGTGGAGGTGGACATGCAGGAATTCCTCGAACGGTTTTACGAAGCACACCTGCCGCTCGAATCGCACTTCATACCGCTCTGCGACTCGTGCCACAAATCCTACGACATCGGCGCCGTCAGATACCGCCGGCCGGCCGGGAGCAACCCGTTCGGACGCTTCGGGATGCCACAGAAAAACCGAGACTGACCGCTTATGCTCGGAGCTATAGCCGGCGACATAATAGGCTCTTTTTTCGAGCGCAGCCGGGTGAAATTCTACGACTTCGATCTGTTTTATCCATGGAGCCGTTTCACCGACGACAGTGTGATGACCCTTGCCGTGGCCCGGTGGCTCATGCCCGACTCCGACCGCTCGCCCGACCGTCTTGTCGGGATAATGCAGGAGTTCGGGCGCGAATATCCCGACGCCGGCTACGGCTACCGGTTCAACCAATGGCTTCACAGCTCCGACCCGCAACCCTACGGCAGCTGGGGCAACGGCTCGGCGATGCGCGTGAGCCCGGCGGGGATCGTGGCGTCGACCCTCGACGAAGCCCTCGGATTAGCCCGCATATCGGCTTCGGTGACCCATAATCATCCGGCCGGCATAGCAGGCGCCCAAGCTGTGGCCGCCGCGATATGGATGGCCCGCCACGGCGCTTCGAAAGGCGACATCCGCGACTACATCCAATGGCACTTCAGCTACGATCTTACGCGCACCATAGAGGAGATCCGTCCCGACTACAGATGGGACGTCTCCTGCCAGGGATCAGTGCCGGAATCAATCATAGCGTTTCTCGACGGCCGCGACTTCGAGGACACCGTGCGGCTGGCCGTGTCGCTCGGCGGCGACACCGACACCATGGCATGTATCGCAGGCTCTATCGCCGCCTGCGTCTATCCGATCCCCCGGGAGATTGCCCTTCGATGCGAGGAGATCCTCGCCCCGGGGCTGCTGGCGACCTTGCGCGACTTCGAACGGGCCACAGGACCGGATTGAGTCGCTGAAGGCGACAGACGCGCATTGCACGGACGGGAATTGTTGCGTAACTTTGCGTCCGGATATGACACACACTGATTTAATACCTTCGCGGCGCGGATGGCTCGCCCTGTCGCCCATGATAGTTTTCCTGACGCTCTACGTGGCTGTATCGGCCATGATCGGCGACTTCTACAAGATGCCCATAGCCGTGGCGCTGACGGCCGCATCGGCGTGGGGTATCGGCGTGGTGATGCGCGGGGGTCTGAGCGATCGCATCGGCGTGTTCTCCCGTGCGGCCGGCCACAGCGACATTCTCTACATGATCTGGATCTTCGTGCTTGCAGGTGCCTTCGCCTCGATGGCCAAGGAGATCGGCGCGGTCGACGCCACTGTGGCGCTGACGCTCCGTGTGTTTCCTCCGCAGCTGCTGTTGCCGGGCATGTTTCTGGCCGCATGTTTCATATCGCTGTCGGTAGGCACCTCGGTGGGCACCGTCGTGGCTCTCGCCCCTCTTGCCGCCGAGATGGCCGGCGCGGCCGGCGCCCCGACCGCCATGTATGTGGCGGCGGTGATCGGCGGAGCCTTTTTCGGCGACAACCTGTCGTTTATCTCCGACACCACCATCGCGGCCACCCGCACCCAGGGGTGTCGCATGGACGAGAAATTCCGCGCCAACATCCGCATCGTCGCCCCGGCCGCCCTGGTGAGTTTCATAGCCTACGTGTTCATAGGTTCCGACTTCACCACCGCAATGCCCGGCCTGAGTCCCGCCGCAGCCACGCCATGGCTCATAGCTCCCTATCTGCTGATCATCGCCCTTGCGGTGGCGGGCATCAACGTGGCCATAGTGCTCTCGGCGGGCATCGCCGCCACCTTCGCGCTCGGCCTCGCAGGCGGCCACGACGCCCTGACACTCTGCGGCTACATGGGCGCCGGCATCGACTCGATGGGCAACCTCATCATCATCACTCTCATGGCCGCCGGGCTGCTTGGCGTGATCAAATCGGCCGGCGGAATCGACTATCTGCTGCAGCGGCTCACGGCCCGCATCAGCGGCGCCCGCGGCGCACAGGCCTGCGTGGCCGCGCTCGTGGGGATCGTCAACCTGTGTACGGCCAACAACACCGTGGCCATCATCACCACCGGCGCCATCAGCCGCGACATAGCCCACACCTACGGAATCACCCCGCGCAAGACCGCCTCGCTGCTCGACACCGCCTCGTGCATAGTGCAGGCGCTGATCCCCTACGGCGCCCAGACCCTGCTGGCCACCGCCCTTGCCGGGATCTCGCCCGCCGCTCCATGGCCCTACATGGTCTATCCGTGGGCTCTCGCCGTCAGCGTGGGGATTTCGGTGGCATGGGTGAGAAAAAAACGAGAAAAATGACTCCCGGCTGCAACTTTTCGCTTTTTCGCGCGACATATTAAGAAAAGCATTCAGATTAAGAAAAAGCATTCAGATTCGATCGACGGCACTTGAAAGAAACTCTTCATATAACATCCGAATAATCAAGCCAATCACGAAAACTATTTTTTAATATCATTAGCAGTATGAAAATCAAACGATGCCTGGCTGCGCTGACAGCCGCCACCGCCCTGCTCTGCGGAGCGACGGCCACGGCCCAGCAGATGCCGCAGCTTCCAACAGACAAGGAGGTGCGCATAGGCAAACTCCCCAACGGACTGACCTATTACATCCGTCACAACGAATACCCCAAGGGACAGGCCGACTTCTACATAGCCCAGAAGGTCGGATCGATGCAGGAGGAGGACCATCAGGCCGGACTGGCCCACTTCCTCGAGCACATGTGCTTCAACGGCACCACCCACTTCCCCGGCAAGGATCTGATCAACTATCTTGAATCGGTGGGAGTGAAATTCGGCCGCAACCTCAACGCCATGACCGGCTTCGACCAGACGGTCTACAACATCAGCAACGTGCCCGTGGCCCGCGAGGGCGTGCAGGACTCCTGCCTGCTCATACTCCACGACTGGGCCAACGACCTGCTGCTGCTCCCTGAGGAGATCGACGCCGAGCGCGCCGTGATCCATGAGGAGTGGCGCCAGAGCAATGTCGGACAGATGCGCATACTCGAGAAGCTCCTGCCTGTGATCTATCAGGACGAGAAATATGGCCACCGCCTGCCGATAGGCACCATGGAGGTGGTTGACAACTTCCCCCATCAGGCTCTGCGCGACTACTACGAGACGTGGTATCGTCCCGATCTGCAGGGCATCATCGTGGTGGGCGACATCGACCCCGACCGTATCGAGGCCAAGATCAAGGAGATGTTTGCCGACATCGAGATGCCCGCCGACCCGAAAGAGCGCGTCTACTTCCCGGTGAGCGACAACAAGGGCACCATCTACGCCATAGGCCACGACAAGGAGCAGCAGAACTCCCTGACAGTGCTGATGATCAAGAGCGACGCCTTCCCCGAGCAACTCAAGAACACCCCCGCTTACTACGCGCAGGAATATGTGGAGTCGATGATCACCTCCATGCTCAACACCCGCCTGAACGACATCGCCTCGCGTCCCGACGCCCCGTTTGCCGGAGCACAGGCCGTGATGGGCAAGTTCTTCATCGCCCAGACCAAGGACGCGCTTGATCTCTACGCCATGTCGAAGGACGGCGACCACCCCAAGGCTCTCGCTGCCGCCTACCGCGAGCTGCTGCGTGCGGTCCGGGGCGGCTTCACAGTCACGGAGTATGACCGCGCCCGCAGCGAGTATCTCTCGCGCATGGAGCGTGCCTACAACAACCGCCGCCAGTGTGAGAACTCCTCCTACGTGCGGGAATACATCAACAACTTCCTTGAGGGCGAGCCGATCCCCGGCATCGAGGCCGAATGGCCGATGGTGCAGATGATAGCCCAGAACGTGCAGGTGGCGCAGATCAATCAGGCTCTGGCCGCCCTGCCGGTGTCCGACAACCGTGTGCTCATGGCTCTGCTGCCCGACAACTCCGAGGGCCGCTACCCCACCGACAGCGAGTTTGCCGAAGCCCTGGCGGCTGTCGACGCCGAAACCATCGAGCCGTTTGTCGACGAAGTGAAGTCGGAGCCGCTCATCCCCGAGATGCCCAAGCCCGGCACGATCGTGTCGACGTCGGAGAACCCGCAGTGGGGCACCATCGAATGGACTCTCTCCAACGGCGCCAAGGTGGTGATCAAGAAGACCGATTTCAAGGATGACGAGATACTTTTCTCGGCAGTGGCCAACGGCGGATATTCGCCGAAGTTCGGCGACGACTATGCCGCCTCGCTGCTGTTCATGAGCGACGCCCTCTCACAGTATGGCCTCGGCGACTACTCCAATATGGATCTGCAGAAGTATCTCGCCGGCAAGCAGGCCGGTGTGAGACTCAACTGGAGCGCGTTCTCGCGCTCAGTGGTCGGCAATACCGTACCCAAGGATCTGCCCACGCTCATGGAGCTGATCTATATGAGCTTCACGGCCGTCAACTTCACGGCCGACGAGTTCGAGGCCCTGCAGAAGTCGGTAGCCTCGTCGATCCACAACCAGGAGGCCACGCCGCAGTTCCAGTTCAACACCACCGTGCTCAAGAACCTCTACGGCGGCTCGCCCCGTGCGGCCATGACCACCGTAAGCGACGTGGAGCGCGCCGACCGCGGTCAGATCATCAGCATCTCGCGCGCCATGACGGCCAATGCCGCCGACTTCACGTTCACCTTCGTGGGCAATGTCGACACCGACGCCCTCCGTCCGCTCGTGGAGCAGTATATAGCCAGTCTCCCCGGCGACCCGGCCACAGCCGTCAGAAAGGTGACCGAGTTCGAGCCGTCGCTCCTCATACAGGAGGGCAGCCGCACGGCCCAGGAGTCGGTCAAGATGGAGACACCGCAGACCTACGTGGCCATATTCGAGGTGGCCGACATGCCCGCCGACAGCCGCAACAGCCAGATAGCGTCGATGGCCGGACAGATACTCTCACGCCGCCTCAACGACATCGTGCGCGAGAAGGAGGGCGCGGTCTACTCGATCGGCGCATCGGGATCAATGACTCTCGACGCTCCGCGCAACGTCATCTTCCAGACCGCCTTCCCCATGAAGCCGGAGATGAAAGACAAGGTGCTCGCCATCATCGCCGAACAGTTTGAGGAGCTCGCGGCCGACATCAAGCCCGAGGAGCTGTCGCGCGTGCAGGAATACATGATCAAATCCTACACCGAAGGCAAGGAGCGCAACGGCAACTGGCTCTCCGCGCTCACCACATGGGAGCGTACTGGCATCGACACCTTCAACGACAATGTAGCCACGGCCGGATCGATCACCGCCGACGAGATCAAGGCGTTCGTCCGTCAGGTGCTCGACAAGGGCAGCTACATAGTAGTGGTGCTCGAACCCGCGGAGTGATATTCTCCTAATCATCTATAAAGTAGTGGACCCCCGGCGGGTCGGCACTACTTTTTTCTTTTTTGGCGGGCGGCGGGGGGGGGGCAGGAGAGGGGCGCGGGGATAGAGGGCAGGGGCGCTATGTGCGAGCGGGTGGCCTGAGCTGACGCGGGCGGCTGATCTCGCACGCTCCGCGGCTCGGCCGAACGGGGGACGGCGCTCCTCCCCCCCGGTCTACGCGGCGCGCTCCCCCGCCCCGCTGACGCGTGGCAGTGGCGGCGCTCCGCTCCGAACCGGGGATACCATCTGCCCGCACGCTCCGCGGCTCCGAGGGCGCCAACCCATCCGGCAGGAGGAGGGGCGGCGTGCCGCTCCTAACCGGGGAGAACATCTGCCCGCACGCTCCGCGGCTCCGAGAGCGCAAACCCATCCGGCAGGAGGAGAGAGACGGGCGGTGACACCACCCGGTGGAGAGAGGAGGGCGGGGAGAGCGGAGCCGCGGAGCGTGCGGGCAAGACAGTAACCGGGGTTCGGAGCGAGGCGGGGGCGACGCGAGGCGATAGCGGAGCGGTGACCGCGCGAGGCGGAGACCCCGGAGGGAAGTGAGGGTACACGACAGCGCGGCGAGTCCCGGAGGGTACGAGGCCGCGCCACGCGTCAGCACAGGGCGACGAGATGGGTGATTGAGGAGGTGAAATGGTATTATTATTCGGTATTTATACTTATATAATGCAAAATTGAGATCTACGGAGAAAAGGAGAGGGAAGCGCACTACTGTGCGCTTTAGTCGACAAATATGTACCCCCCCCCCCCGACACACATTTACAATCTTGTTAAACTTTTCTTCACAAATATTCGCACAAAGCAGCAATAATTAATTTCATGCCGGTTTTTTTTGAACCGAAATCACGACTTGCATAATTCTTGAAAATTATCTTTTTATACATTTTCATATTACTAACAAAACAGGACAGAGATTATGAAACGATTTCTACTCACCCTTCTCGGGGTGGCCGCTCTCTGTGGCCTATCGCCACACCATGCCGCCGCCCAGAGCGTCGAGAAACTAAGCATGGATCTCGGGTTGCGAACAGCAGACCACAACACGGATCTGACTTACACCAAAAGCGAAACGACGTCACCTTGGTTTGACACAAATATCAAAACTGCGGCAGCAGCAAGCGGAGGTTTCCAAAAGATCGAAAACGATCAGTTCATCATTGAATTCAACTATTTCGATCCGCTTGCCGGGGCATCAGCAACCGATGAGAAAAAATCGCATTTCACTACTCAATGGCAAACAGCAAGCAAACCGGCTCCCGGCATTGCTGTCTTTCAGGGATCGCGATTCAGCATCAAACTCAAAGACACGTCCAAACGCATCATTTCGTTAAAAATAAAGACCGGTGTAACAAGTAATTATTTTCTTGAAGCATCTGTCACAGCCAATGTAAACCCCGTCAAGTCGCTTACCGACGGAGGTAAAGACGCATCTGTCACCGTCAGCAGCAACGTATATAACTATGTCTCAGGCAGCTCGACCAAGCAATGCAGAGAGATATCGTTAGGATCCGGCACACCGTCGGGGTTTGCCGACGGCATAATTATAGAACTGCCTAAGAGCGGCTGCCGCAGAGTGATGAATACCACTAGTTCTTTAGTCAGCAGTTTTTCTGCATACTATCCCGCGATTGTCATATCGGAGATAGAGGCTGAAGTGGTTAATGTAGCCGACATACCCAAAACCGGCAAGATCTACGGCTATGCAAGCGCAACGCAAGTATGGTCCGATGGAAAATGGATCACTCCAACGCAGTCGACTTACGACGACCAGACTGTAAAATTCCGTCTTGGCAAAGTGATCACCGAATTCACTCGTACAGAAAACACTCCTGCCGGGAAACCTACAGTCACCTACAGTGCTGCATCCAAGACCCTCGGCGCCCACATAGGCGTGGAGGTCCGTTCCTATCCCGACGAATCGGTGATCTATAACGGCAAACCGTCGGCCACATACACCGCAGAATACCGGCTGAACAATCCATTCAAAACCACTCCCACCAGTAACGTCTCTTCAGCATATGTGTCGTCGCGCAACCTTTATGGAGGAACGAATCTCGCCGTCAGCACTGTTGCCAACTGGAAAAATTTTGTGAAGAAATATGACGACGGAACCGTTTTTAGCCTGACATACGTTTCACACATGGCAGCCGCGACAGCCGACAAACCGGAAATAGCCAAGTCAAAAAGCATAGTCAAACTCTCACGAACGGCCGGAATCTCCGACACCACAACCATCATAGTCCCAACCTCGTCGACTATACAAATCCAATATATGGATCCGATGACAAACACAGGAGCCGGCGCTTCCTCTATCGCTTACCCGACTGTAAAAGACGGAACTCTGCCGGCCTTTGTCTTCGACGAGGTGGATCTGACCGTAGCTACCGATGAGCCTACCGGATCGAGAGCGCCCTCGCTGACCGTCAGCGCCGCCACCGATGATCTGGCCAACCTGCAGGGTGACGGATCTTATCTCTTCAAAAAATCCATCAACATCAAGGCTACGCTCGACGACGAGGACTTCCCCGACGCCAAGTTCTACTACATGACCGGCGATGCTCCGGCTGCGTCATTCGACAAGAGCAAGGCCACGGCCGTTGGCGATGACGGCACAATCACCGCCAACGCCACCGGCTATGTGAGCGTATTCGCCGTGGTGACCGTCGGCGACAAGGAAGTGGCAAGCGCGCCCGCCACCGTGGCACTGGAACGCTTCCAGTCGACAGTGATATCGACCTACGCCGATCTGCTCAAACCCGAAAACAACGGCAAGGTCATAACACTCGACATCACCACCCGCACCCGCTATGACGGATATATCCAGGGGCGTAAAGCCACTATAGACGCTCCCTACATGCCCTTTGCGTTCATCTACGACAACGACGGCAATCCCATCAAAGTATCGGCCACCCAGCTCGGCACCACAGCGGCAGAACAAGCACAGTTCAAAGACCTGCTCACCGGACCCGGCACTCCCATAAGCAAAGCGAAGACACTGTTTGTAAGTCCGTCGGCCACGCTCGACGACGACAAGTTCATTGAAGCCAAGTCTATAGTAGGACGACTCAGTTTAGTTGACGGCCATCCGGAGATCATTCTCGTCAACGAGGTGGGCGACGACAAGTTTGACTGGCGCGACTTCTGCGCAACCACCACCAAGACATCGGCCGAGATAGGCATGACTGCAGACCAGAAGACCAAAGCCGACGAGGCATTCAAGCGCGAATACAAATCGACCGAACTGCTTCCGGAACACTGGGGCCGATACGTCACCATAGAGTGGCTCGGCGGTTATGAATCGACCGACTCCACCTGCGTAGACTCAAAAAACAATAAAATCCACATGATGTTTGGAGGTGGTTATCCGGCACCCTATGGTATTACAAGCAACACGACTCAGCAAATAAGCAGAGTGACCTCCTTGACCAAAGGCAGCGCCACCACACGCCACGCCCTGACCGGACTTGTAGACAACCGTCACAACTCCACGGAACTGATGATCACCGTACAGAACCTCTACTATCACCTGGGCAAGCCGGCAGTCATAGCCAAGTGTGGCACCGAAACGCTCACACCACGCGAAACAGTCGAAGCTGATGCCGACCAGACATTTGACTACACCTATCCGACTTCATTGTCGATAAGCGGACTCACACTTGCTCTTGACCGCGACAAAGGACAGCCTTCAGCCGACCAGATAAGCACCATCACGCTGACTTACTTCGACATGAATGACAACGGCAAAAAATGCACACCTTCTGGCGCCAAGGCTGTCAACGGACGATACCTGATCAAGGTAGTAGCATCCATAGCCAAAAACGGCACAAGTGCCCCCTTGCTGCAGCCGGCCATGAAGGATTCATGCATCGTGTCGGCGTACAATACAGTACAGGAACGTATCAGCTATTTCTTCGGCGACAATGCCGGACTTACCGCCGAGGATATTGAGCGGAATCCCTACGTGTGCATGGACATGATCCCTAACATAAACAACAAATATCCCACTGCGCCGGTGATATTCCCGACGATGATGATCTATGATTCGTTTGCCGACGGAACCATATTCCTGGCCAGAGATGTCAGACGCGACATGGACTCTGAAAACAAGGATATAATCCCCGACAGCGGATATCCGCGCTGGTATATCATCAAGTCGGACACCAAACGAAACCCCAGCTATTACACTGTAGATAACAGCAACTGGACAACCAAATACAAGCTTTCAACCGGAATGAGAGCCGGCGACGCAATCCAGAGACTCATAACAAAAGCCATTCTCAACGAAAAGGGCAATATCGTCTACGACAACACCGACTCACAGTTCGCATCTTACTGCCAGATCATAGACGTCAATGACAATAAGAAACCGGCCTTTGTAAACCAATACGACGAACTGGCCACGGCGGTTGAATTTGACAACATCGCCACAGCCACGATAGGCAAGGAGCAGCTCGGCATGATAGTGAGCCTGCCCGATGCTGTCATCACCAAGGATGCCGACGGCGAATATCGCGTAAACACCGCCACAGCCAACGCTCTGGCATGGGACATACTCCGCGCCGCCGACAAGGACACCCACGCAGGCATGGTCGACCAGGCTCAGGAGGGTGACCGATTTGCAGTGAAAGCGCTCGTGCTCAACGACGGCAAGGGCGGATATGCGCTCGAAGTCATCGACTTCAAGGCCGGATATGCCCGCAGCCTTCACGTATGCCGCCATCCGGGACATGACAGCTACTATGCCGACCAGAACTTCGACGGAGTCGACGCAGGCAAGCAGGTGGAGATGCTCGGAGTGGAGCTGACCAAGGACGCCGACGGCAATGTCACCACCGAACTGTCATCTACCGTGAGCCTCGTGTGGACATCGTTCCCGGATCTGGAAGCCGACCACAAGGCACTGATCGTGGAGTCAGACGGCCAGAAGACACTGACATTCAACGTGGCCGGAACTCTGGTGCGCGGCGACGACGGATCGGTGTCAATCGACGTCAACGAAATGACAGCCGTGCCAAGCTATCCTTACTTCGATGACTACAACAACAAATTTGTCTTCAACGACGCGCCCTACAACCATTACAACGATCCGCAGTACAACAACTTCCTGGACTATTTCAAGGTCGACGTGCGCGGCCCGGGCTATCTCACCGCCTACTACCGCTTCGCCACGACCGAAGAGGGTCTCGCTGATGCTCCGGAAATGAAATTTGACGAATCAAGGACAGCCAAGTTCTCCGAAGCCGGATATATCGACGTGTACACATGCAACCCCGGCAAACGCGGACTCTTCCACGATAAGGTGCGCAAGTTCAACAAGATCGCCACAGTAGCTCCGTCGCTCTCCGACATACTCGACGCCGAAGAGTCGAACGAAATAGCCCGCTACCACCTCACCGGATCGCTCCTGATCACCGGTACGGCGCAGTATGAATACCACGAGACGGATGCGCCCGATATCACAAAGATCGGATATATCGCAATGGCCACAGATGCCGACGGACGCCACGTGCGCATACTGTTTCAGGATGCCTACAAATTCATCCCGGAGGTAGGACAGTATATCGCCGACATCGGACTGGCACAGACCACGGCAAGCTTCTTTGACGCCGAACGCACCCATCGCAAATACAACCTACTGGCCACCAGTAACATCAAGCCGTTCAAGCCATTCGAACCGGAGGCCGGCCAGGAGATAGCGATGCCCCGCTCCATAGCCCGCACAGCTATTGACGCTGCCGACAAGAGTCGCCGCGTACGCCTCATCGACATGAAGATCGGCGGCAACGCCACTGACGGATACACGCTCACACCTGCCGACGGCACAGAGCCGATACGCCTCAACAATGTGCTCTACTGGACTCCGGCCGACGGCTTCGATCCCGACGCTGAATATGCGGTCGAGGGCTACGTGATGCCCGCCAAGCCTGCGGCAGCCACAGCCTCGCTGACGGCCAAGGCAGGCACGGAGGAGATGGAGTTCTGGCCGCTCTACGAGGAGAAAAAGCGTCAGACCGACACACCCGAACTGCTCGTCAGCGGATATGAATCGGCCGACGGCGACAGCTACGTGGCCGTAGAGCCTGTCACTCTGACAGCCACCGTGGAGGGACGCGACGCCGACGCTCCGATAGAGTATTCGACCGACGGAGGCGCCACATGGATCACAATGACCGACGGCAAGCTGACCATCGACCATTCGGCAAAAGTTGACGTCAGAGCGCACTTCCCCGGATTCTCGCCCAGCGAAACGGTGAGCGTGGAGATCAAGCGCGAATATTACTCTGCCGAGGCTGTGATCACACCGGATCAGCGCGGAGGCTACACTACCGTGACATTCGCGCCCGGCGAAAACGCGGCGGACGGCACCGACTTTACCGTCTACTACACTCTCGACGGATCGGAACCCGACATGAATGCGGCCAAGTTCACCCCGGGCATGAAGCCTCTGGAGCTGACAGAGGCCACTACGGTCAAGGCGCTGATGATAGAGCAGGGCAAGCGTCCGGCCAAGACCATCGCGTCGCAGGCACTGACAGTGCGCGCCAACGATCTTGACATCACCGCCGACAAGGGCGAAGGATTCACCACCGTGGCCATCGCGCCCAAGAATGCCAAGCATGTCGATCCCAAGGCCGAGATACGCTACACCACCGACGGCACTGAGCCTACAGCCTCATCGCAGCTCTACAAGGGAGAGTTTGAAGTTGAGGCTGCCGACAACGGCATGACCATCAAGGCCATCTGCATAGAGCCGGGCAAGACCGCCGGCAATGTGGCTTCGGCTACGGTGGCTGTGGAGGGTCTGCGTCCGAGCTGCGACGTGACAATCAGCTACACGGAAGCCGACGGTGTCTACACCATCACGCTCACCGCTCCGGCCGGCAAGATCTTCTACGCGCTCAACGACGCCACAGAGTTTAAGCTCTACGATCCGGCCAAGCCGATCACCTACGTCTCCGACACCGACGGCACATGCCGCATCCGCGCCTACGCTCTCGAAGAGGGCAAGAAGGAGGGCCGGATAGCCGAACAATCGTTCGCCGTCACGGGCATTGACGGCGTGGAAGCCGATCAGGAGGCCGGAAGCGTGCGCGTGGAGGGCAACTCGATCATCGTGCCCGAGGGCGCGCAGACCTTCGACATCGCCGGACGCCGTGTGAATCCCCAGGGACTCCCCCGCGGCATCTACATCGTGCGCCTCGCCTCGGGCAAGGCCGTCAAGGCGGTTGTGAAGTAAACCTGTACGACCATCCATACAGTCGTTTTTCAGACTGTTTTTTTTAAGTTAGTATATGCGGCGCGCTCCGATGTGAATCGGGGCGCGTTTATTTTTTGAGGGGCATTGCTGTGAGCTGACTGTCCCTGCGGCTCATCTACGAAGATCCGCTTAGCGGGCGATCAGACAACCCCACCAAGCCGCCCTGCGGGCGTCATGGCGGGGAGAGGGGTCGGGGATAGAGGGCACGGACGCTATGTGGTGGTGGGTGGCCCGGGCTGGCGCGGGCGGCTGATCTCGCATGCTCCGCAGCTCGGCCGAATGGGGGCGCGCTCCTCTCCCCCGGTCTACGCGGCGCGCTCCCCCGCCCCGCTGACGCGTGGCAGGTGGGCGGCGCTCCGCTCCGAACCGGGGATAACATCTGCCCGCACGCTCCGCGGCTCCAAGGACGACATCCCATCCGGCATGAGGGGATGGGGCGGCGACGGCACAGAGAGGAGGCGATCGAGGTGGTCGGAGGCAGAGGCAGCAGCCCATCCGGCAGGAGGAGAGGGGGAAGCGACGGCACAGAGAATCGGAGACAGAGGCGGCAGCCCATCCGGCAGGAGGGAGAGGGGGCGGAATAGCGGGACGAATAGGGCGCAAAAAAAGCAGAGCTATCGGAGTATCGGAGTTTCCTTATACTATAGCTCCGATGCTCTGATAGCTCTGATGTGCCGGGGAGGGGCGGGCGGCTACTTCTCGCGCATATATACGTTGATGGGGGTGCCGGAGAAGTCCCAGTGCTCGCGTATCTTGTTTTCGAGGTAGCGGCGGTAAGGTTCCTTGACCCACTGGGGTAGGTTGCAGAAGAAGATAAATGTGGGTATCTGCGCGCCTTTGAGCATGGTGACATACTTTATCTTCACATATTTGCCCTTGTTGGCAGGGGGCGGATATGCCGCGATGGCCTCAAGCATGACGGTGTTGAGCTGTGAGGTGGGCACCGCCCGGCGGCGGTTGCCGTAGACCTCTACAGCTGTTTCGAGCACCTTGTAGATGCGCTGCTTGGTGAGGGCGGAGGTGAAGAGTATGGGGAAGTCGGTGAATGGCGCGAAACGCTCGCGGATAGTATCCTCGAAGTGGCGTATGGCCTGCGGCGACTTGTCGGTCACGAGGTCCCATTTGTTAACACACACGACGAGTCCCTTGCGGTTGCGCTGTATGAGCGAGAAGATGCTGACGTCCTGTGCCTCTATGCCGCGGGTGGCGTCGATCATGAGTATGCACACGTCGGATGCCTCGATTGAGCGGATTGAGCGGATGACCGAATAGTATTCGATGTCCTCCTGCACCTTGTTTTTCTTGCGGATGCCGGCGGTGTCGACGAGATAGAAGTCGAATCCGAACTTGTTGTAGCGCGTATAGATGCTGTCGCGCGTGGTGCCGGCGATGTCGGTCACTATATGCCGGTCTTCGCCGATAAAGGCGTTGATGATGGAGGATTTTCCGGCGTTGGGTCGTCCGACGATTGCGAACTTGGGTATGTCGTCGAGCTGATCCTCCTCGTCGGCGGGCTTTTCGGGCAGCTTCCTGACCACTTCGTCGAGGAGGTCGCCGGTGCCGAATCCGCTGACGGCCGACACGGGATAGGGGTCGCCCAGTCCGAGTGAATAGAATTCGGCCACGTTGTAGAGCCAGTCGTTGGAGTCGACTTTGTTGGCCACGAGTATCACCGGCTTGCGGCTTTTGCGGAGTATCTCGGCCACGTGGTCGTCGAGATCGGTCACTCCGTTCATGGCGTCGACCACGAATAGTATCTCGTCGGCCTGCTCAATGGCGAGCTCCACCTGCTTGTTGATCTCGCTCTCGAACACGTCGTCGCTGTTGACCACCCATCCTCCGGTGTCGACGATCGAGAATTCCTTGCCGTTCCAGTCGACGCGCCCGTACTGTCGGTCGCGGGTGGTGCCGGCCGTCTCGTCGACGATGGCTGTGCGGCTCTGCGTCAGACGGTTGAAAAGAGTGGATTTACCCACATTGGGGCGTCCCACTATAGCTATCATTTGTCCCATAGATGTGTGTGGGGTGTTTGGTTTTCGTTTACAAAGTTAGCATTTTGGCTCCGCCTCTGCAAATATCGCCGCGCCGCTGACGCCTCACTCGATATAGCCGAACGAGCGGAGCTTGTTCTCGCGGTTGCGCCAGTTGGACTCCACCTTGACAAACAGTTCGAGGTAGACGCGCTTGTCGAAGAATGCCTCGATGTCTTTTCGGGCGTCGGTGCCCACCTTCTTGAGCTTCGCGCCCCCCTTGCCGATAAGTATGCCCTTCTGGGAGTCGCGTTCCACGTAGATGACGGCCATGATGTGGATGGCGCCCTCTTTTTCGTCGAACTTCTCGACGATCACCTCTGTGGAGTAAGGCACCTCCTTGTCGTAGTTGAGCAGTATCTTCTCTCGGATGATCTCTGTGACGAAGAAGCGCGCGGGCTTGTCGGTCAATGCGTCCTTGCCGAAGTAGGGCTGCGACTCGGGGAGCAGAGCCACGATGCGTGCCATGAGGTTGTCGACGTTGAAATGCTCCTTGGCACTGGTTGGGAACACTTCGGCGTTGGGGAGCAATTCCTTCCAGCGGGCCACCTTGGCTTCCAGGTCGGCCTGGCTGGCCACGAGGTCGATCTTGTTGATCACGAGCAGCACCGGCACCTCCTCGCGGGCCACCTTGGCGAGAAAGTCGGCATTTTTTGTCGGATCCTCCACCACGTCGGTGACATAAAGCAGTATGTCGGCGTCGGTCAGCGCTCCCTCGGAGAATCCGAGCATACTCTCCTGAAGCTTGTATTTTGGCGAGAGCACTCCAGGAGTGTCGGAAAAGACTATCTGGTATTCGGGGGTGTTGACAATGCCCATTATGCGGTGGCGGGTGGTCTGGGCCTTTGAGGTGATGATGCTCACGCGCTCGCCTACGAGATCGTTCATCAGTGTCGACTTGCCGACATTGGGGTTGCCGACGATATTGACGAAGCCGGCCCGGTGTTTGTTGTCTGCCATAAAATGCTTGAATTTCGATTACTACCATTTACAACAAAGATAGCACCCCAAAAGATGCTATCTTCGTGTTAAAATCAGCTGTCGGTAGGGGGAATGTGTGTTGAATCAGATATCCCAGACCAGATACATGGCGCCCCATGTGAATCCGGCTCCGAAAGCTGTCAGTATGATCTTGTCGCCCTTCTTCAGACGATCCTTGTACTCGTCGAGACAGAGGGGGATGGATGCCGCCGAAGTGTTGCCGTAGTGCTCGATGTTGACAAGCACCTTTTCGGGAGCGATGCCTGCGCGCGACGAAACGGCCTCGATAATGCGCAGGTTGGCCTGATGTGGCACGAGCCAGTCGACATCGTCCATCGTCAGGTTGTTGCGCTGAGCCACATCCATGCTCGAGGTGAGCATGTCGGTCACGGCGTGCTTGTAGACGTAGCGGCCGTCCTGCTGGAGGAAGTTCTGTCCGGCGTCGACGGTTTCGTGCGTTGTGGGGAGCACCGATCCGCCGGCAGGCATGATCAGGTGGTCGCGACCCTCGCCGTCGACATGGAACACGGCGTCGATCACGCCCGTACGCTCCTCGGTAGGCTCAACGAGCACAGCGGCTGCGCCGTCGCCGAAGAGGGCGCAGGTGCTGCGGTCCTCATAGTTGACCATCGACGACATCTTCTCGGCGGCCACGACTATCACCTTCTTGCGAAGACCCGAGCGGACGTAGGCCGCGGCGTCTTCGAGCGCTACGATAAATCCGGCGCATGCGGCCTGGATGTCGTAGGCGTAGCAGTTGGAGAGCTTGGCTTCGTGGGCGATCACCGAACCCGTTGAGGGGAAACGGTAGTCGGGGTTGGAGGTGGCGCAGATCAGCAGTTCTACCTCTTCGGGGCTTGTGCCCGTGTCGGCAAGAAGCTTTTCCACGGCCTTTGCGCCCATGTAAGATGATCCGGCGCCCTCCTTCTTGAGGATTCGGCGCTGCTTGATGCCTACACGGGTCGTGATCCACTCGTCGTTGGTGTCGACCATCTTCGAGAGCATCTCATTGTCGAGTATGTCGTCGGGAACGTATGAAGCGATTCCCGAGATGCGAGCGTAAAGCATGTTGAGTATATTTTGAGAGTTTGGGCTTCTAAAAAGAATCTCCCAAATGGCCGACACCGTGGCACGGCTCTTTCAGGAGATGTGATGATTTTCGACCGGGCGGTGCGGCCTTGTGCCGGCCGCCGCCATCAGTCGGCTACGGCTTCGCCTCAGAGCGCAGCCTTGGGCTCGATGGCGAGCTTGCCGCGGTAGTAACCGCATTCGCCGCACACGGTGTGGTACACGTGCCATGCGCCGCAGTTGGGGCAGAGTGCCAGAGTTGGGGCAACGGCCTTGTCGTGGGTTCTACGCTTAGCTGTGCGGGTCTTCGATTGTTTGCGTTTAGGATGTGCCATTTCTTTCTATGTTTATTCTTGTTTTATTCTTTTCTTATCTCGGTTAAAGATGTGTTCGTTTCGGTTGCTGCGCGGGTGGCCGGTCATTCGTCGGCCGTAGCGCCGTCGCCTTCGGAGGAGAGCTTCCGCAACGCGTCCCAGCGCGGATCGGAGGGCTGGTCGGGAAGAGAAGCCGCGGCGTCGATCGAGTCGATCTCCTCGATCAGGCTGTCCTCAAGCTCTGTATCCTCGTCGGAGGCTCCCCGCTCGGTGGCGCGGTGTTTTTTGAGCATCGCGCTCATCTGGCGGTTGCACTTGCCCATCGGGTGGACGTGCTTTATGGGTATCGACAGCACCACCGTGTCGTAGATCATATAGGCGGTGTTGAGGTAGTTGTCGGCCTCGGGAATCACCAGCAGGTCGTCCGACTCGTCGTTGTACTCGTCGCCATATCTGACGCTGATGTGGTAAGCGGTGTCGATCGGCATCTCAAGGTCGTCAAGACAACGGTCGCAGATGAGCGTCACCACGCCCTCGATATTGAAAGTGAGGTCGTAGATGTCGACCTTATGCACCACCGTCAGCTTCACCAGAAGGTCGGCGTTGTGCACATCCTCGCTCTCCATGTTCTTGAAGAACACCTTGTCGAGATGATACTCAAACTCGTGAGTGCCTTCAGGCAGACTCTTGAGCGGCAGCTTGAAATCGGTAAACTTTCCCACGTCAGGATTATTATTGATGCGCGGCTTCCGGCAGGAAAACCGATGCAAAGATAACTATTATCTCGCTAACACCAAATTTTTTTGACAACGGATCACTTGCCGGCCTCGGCCTGAAGCTCGGCGCGCTTGAGATATTTCTCCATCTCGATGCCGTTCTGTGCGCCATACATCGGGTAGTCCTTTATGATCTCGCGGTAGACGGCAGCCTCGGCGCTGTAGTTCTTCTGCTCGCGGAGCACTGTGGCCTTCTTCATCATGAAGTAGGGGGTGTAGAGCGGATTCTCGTCGGAGATCTTTATGGCCTTGTCGTAGCATCCGAGTGCCTCGCCAAGCTTGTCGAGATTCACGTAGCAGTCACCCTGAAGGCTCTTGGCAGCTGCGCCGATCACGCTCTCGGTGGCGTCATACTTATCCAGATACTTAGCAGCCTCTTCGTATTTACCATCCTTATAGAGCAGGATGGCGGCGTTGAGGGCGGCACGGTTGCCGGCGGAGTAGCCATAATTGTCGGCCACCTGACGGTACTGCTCCAGAGCGGTGGAGTCGTTGCCTGTCGACAGCGTGATGTCGGCCTGACCTACGGCATTGTCGGCCGCAGCCATGCCGGGACGGCGTATGGCATAGATCCATATCAGGATCGCACACACTACCACTCCTATGGCCAGAATCACCCACATGATGGTGCGCTGGCTGTTCTGCACTTTCTGTTCGAGGCCGGTCAGCGACTCGTTGATCTCGTCAAGAGCCGTCCGCGTCTCATTGTCATTGTCCTTTGCCATTATTCTGTAATTCTGAATTAGCTTATTGATCCTTGCATTGTGTGCCGCCACAGAGCGCCGCAGCTGCGGCATCGAGCCACGTCGGCACATTTCGAGCCGCAAAGTTAATAATTTTTTCGCCCACATAAAAGCTTTTATGTCGCCTTTTTATTCCCCACGACCAAAAACATGCCCTTCTCAAATAAAATCGCTAACTTTGCAGATGCAAAACAAGATCATACAAAACAACAATCATACATTTATGAACTTCGTAGAAGAACTCAAATGGCGTGGCATGATCCACCAGATGATGCCCGGCACAGAAGAACAGCTGCAGAAGGAGATGACCGTGGCCTACCTCGGCATCGACCCTACAGCCGACAGTCTGCATATCGGACACCTCGTGGGAGTCATGATGCTCAAGCATCTTCAACGCGCCGGCCATAAGCCCATCGCACTCGTAGGAGGAGCCACCGGAATGATTGGCGACCCGTCGATGAAAAGCCAGGAGCGCAAACTTCTCGACGAACAGACGCTCCGCCACAATCAGGAGGCCATCAAGCGGCAGCTCGCCAAATTCCTCGACTTCGACTCGACCGAACCCAACGCGGCCGAACTCGTCAACAACTACGACTGGATGAAACAGTTCTCGTTTCTCGACTTCATCCGCGACGTCGGCAAGCACATCACCGTCAACTACATGATGGCAAAGGACTCGGTCAAGAAGCGTCTTTCGGGCGAAAGCCAGCAGGGAATGTCGTTCACCGAATTCTCCTATCAACTCGTACAGGGCTACGACTTCCTCTGCCTATACCGCGACAAGGGATGCCGCCTGCAGCTCGGCGGATCCGATCAGTGGGGCAACATCACCACCGGCACCGAACTCATACGCCGCACTCTCGGAGGTGAGGCCTTCGCACTCACCTGCCCCCTCATCACCAAAGCTGACGGAGGCAAGTTCGGTAAGACAGAGAGCGGCAACGTGTGGCTCGACCCCCGCTATACATCGCCCTACCAATTCTATCAGTTCTGGCTCAATGTTTCAGACACCGACGCCGAGAAATACATCAAGATCTTCACCACACTCTCGCGTGAAGAGATCGACGAGCTTGTAGCACAGCAGGCCGCAGACCCCTCGCAGCGCCCCCTCCAGAAACGTCTCGCCAAGGAGATAACCACCATGGTACACTCCACCGACGACTACGAGATGGCAGTGGAAGCATCCAAGATACTTTTCTCCAACCATGCAGGCGAAGCACTCCGGCGCCTTGACGAAACCACCCTTCTACAAGTCATGGAAGGTGTGCCGCAGCACGTCATTTCGCTTCAGGCTCTTCAGAGTGCAGACGGCGTCAAACTCGTCGATCTGCTCACCGACGCAGCCCCCGTATTCCCTTCCAAAGGCGAAATGCGTAAAATGACACAGCAGGGAGGCCTCTCGGTCAACAAAGAGAAAGCAACAGATCCCTACGCCACAGTCACAGTAGCCGATCTTCTCAACGGAAAATACCTGCTTGTCCAGCGCGGCAAGAAGAATTATTTCCTTCTGATTGCCCAATAATGCAGAAAAATTCGTAACTTTGCACCGCTTTAGGCTATCACCATTGATAGCTTGAGCCACGGATTGTCTCGTGGTGTAATGGTAGCACAGCAGTTTTTGGTTCTGCTTGTCCAGGTTCGAGTCCTGGCGAGACAACCTCCACAAGCGTCTTCGACTTCACAGCAAGCGAGGACGCTTTCTTTATTTCCCTCCACGCCATAGCACCGCCACAATCCGGCCGAGCTGCGGAGTGTGCGAGATCAGCCTCTCGCGCAAGCCCGGGCACATAGCGTTGTCATCCCAATCCCCCACATCATCTCCACTATTTTCACCCTGTGCTGACGCATTGCGCGGCCACGTGCCCTCCGGGACTCGCCGCGCTATCATACCATCTACTCCATCCGGGGTCTACGACTCGCATGGCAACCGCTCCGCTATCGCGGCGCGTCGCCCATGCTCCTCTACGAACCCCGGTTTCTATCTGCCCGCACGCTCCGCGGCTCCGACCGCTCCGCCACCCTCCTCTACCGCCCCACCTCCTGATCCCCCCAAACTCCCCCACTCCATCCGATAATTCCGATTACTTGATTACTCCTCACTCCCAGCCGGCTTGGGTAGGTCGTAGACCACCGACCTCTGTAAACCCCGCCATGGCGCCCGCAGGGCGGCTTGGTGGGGTTAGCATCACCCGCCCGGTGGATGTTCGTAGATGAGCAGCAGCAACAGGCCATCCATCGCGGTAGCGGCTCATCTACGAAGAAGCCGTCCGTACCCCTCGGTTCACCCCGCCATGGTGCTGCTGCGCGCGCCATGGCGGGGTGAACCAAAGTCGCATGGTCTCCGACCATTCCCGCCTTCCTCCACCGGCAGGGGTAGCGCTATCGCTTCCGATCCATCCGGCTTCTCTTCTGCGACCGGCACATAGCGCTCTTCCACTCCATTTACGGGGGGAAAAACGATGTGTAGGTGGGAGGGGGTGAGCTGGGGTTGGGTGATCGGTTTGGAGGTCAGGGAGTTGGGCGCGGGCTTGTGGAGGGCGGTGGAAAAACGAAACGTTTTGCAGGTGTAAAGGGATTTTGACAGACGGTTTGCACTTGAACGGTGTTCAAACGGTGGTTTTTACATTTCGGCGGCCTCAGGTCGCATTTTTTTTGCACCGGCGGGAAGTGTACGCGGCGCCGGCTCGATCAGGCGAGAATCCGCGCTCCTGCGGCGGCGTTTTTGCGACCGTCGACAAGCGGGACTCCGTCGCCCATCAGCGCGGGTGTGTCGGCCGCATGGGCGGCGTGGCGAGGTGGCAAAGCATCGGCAAACCAACAGAAACAACATATTAAAAACTACCATATAATTATTATTTGGAATATTTGAGTAACTTTGCGACATAAAACAGCACCACGGCCGGCGGGTGACGGCGTAAGCCTCCGAAAGAGCCGGAGAGGTGGCGATAAAACAGCAGGAAATATGGCGAAAGTGATACATGTGCATCTGATCGGCAGGCGGCGGGATCTCTACTTTGGGAGCATTGCCGCCGTCTACAGCGTATTGACCCCGGAGGAGGTGGGAATGACCCGCAGCAGCCTCGCTCATGCCGGACTATCGGGCGGCGGTACGGTAGTGACTAAAACGGCCATAATCAAACAGTCAACGCTTATCAGAAACCGGAGCGACCTACCCGCCGCCGGCGACAATTGAGGCCTGCAGAGAGCCTAAAAACGGCCTCATCGGCCGGCGGCAACAAATTGCCCGAAAATATTCCACGAGGGAGCCAGTGCGGCTCCCTCTATTTGTTATCCGATAGTCGACACAAAAGAGGTTTGGGGGTACATTTGGGGATACGTTTGGGGGTACATTTTGCACCCTTATAGGGGATGGTTTGGGGATACATTGTTAAAAGGTTTGGGGGTACATTTTAACACATTTACCCCCTCCGCGCCCCCTCCCCTAAATTGACGAAATTTTGAGTTGGAGAAATGAAACGCAAAAAAATCGGGGGGAAATTTGCAGCGACGATATTTGGTAGGGAAAATGTTAAAATGGATAACAAGCGCGGCCTCAATGCATTACCACTATTGAGGGCAAAAAACGGCCTAAAAAGTTTGTGCGGGGATTTTTGGGTGTCGGCGGGGCGTGGAGCGTGGGGTGTGCGGCGTGTGCGCGATGCGCGCGCCGGGGAGCGACGGAGCACGGTCGGAACTGTCGTAGTTATAGGAGTAGTCATGGCTGCAGCTGACGAGTAAAACCGACGATCGAGGCCACATGGAGCACATCGGCGCAATCGACGAGAAATGATGGCCCATCCGGATTGATCGACCGGCACATGATCTGATCACCGCCGAAGTAAGGGATTTTGAACACAACGCCATCGCGCGTATCTAATATATGAGGCTCGCCCCACTTGATATTGGCCGGATAGTCGACAAACCGACAAGCGAGTTCATCGCCCGACAGATAGTCGGGAGCCATCGAGTCGCCCTCGATCTTGATGGTAAAATCATAAGCCGGGAAGGTGGTGATCACCGGGAAGCGCTCACAGTCCGCGTCGCAGGCGGCATTGGTGGCTATCGACAGCGCACCCGCCGCGGCCGTGAACGGGATGCGCGGCCGCGTCGCGCCCGGATTAGCACGGTCGATGGGACCGGCGTCAAAATCTTTTGACACTCGCGACGGGTCGCCATCCGCGCCCTGCGCCTGCTGTAGCATATCTCCTCGCCCTGTAAGCAGCCACGTAGGGTTAACCTGAGTGAGGCTGTCAATGATTTTTGACAATTTATCAGACCCAAGATTACCATCCTGCGCCATGTTGCTAATGTTGCCGCGCCCTAACCCGCAGCGCTCTTCCATTGCCCTGATAGATAAACCATAATGACTTGCAATAAGTTTAAGGCGCTCTTTGATTGTGCTAACGGATGACATGATTTTTTGCGGTTAATGTGATTGTCGTGACAAAAATTCCTGTCAAAAATTTTTGTCGTGTCAAATTTACGTGTTAACTTTGCAACGTCTTCCCCACAGGAAGACGCTCCAAAGATACGAAAATTTGCAATAACACTCAAACAACTACGCGAAATGTTAAAACACGAATTTGAGAAACTACTCGGCTACACGGTGGCGGACAAAAGCTATGTCGAAGCAAACACCATGTATATGAACGCCGGCGAAATGACCAAAGAGGACTTTTGCCGGGAGTGGCTTAAGATTGGCCACACCTCGCTGGCCCATGCGCTATCTGATAGCGTCAGCGAGCTCCGCAAGCAGCTCGACGAAGCGAAACAGACCATCGAAAACCTCAAAGCGGAGCGCGAGGCGATGGTCGAAAAGATACTCGACCAGTGGGAGTCGACAGGGTATGACGAATTTCGCGACGTCGCCGCAGGGTTTACTACTCCACGGCAGATATTACGCTATATCATCGACCACCAAATGCTCCTCTGCGCCGAGGATTACGACACCATAAGTGAGATGCTTGACAAAGAGCAGTAAACCAAATAACCGACAACCGACAATGAACCTATTTACAAAAATCAAACAAGGCTGGCAGGCGCGCCATCGACGCCGCCTCGCCGCGAAGCTGCAGCGCATGATCGCCGCCGCAGCCGACGAAAACGACGGAGCGCTCTCGCTCCACTGCGATATAATACTGCAGGGGGACATATATGTCTGTGGCGACACGGTACTGCAGGGTGACATGGATGCCCGTGGCGACATAATACTGCAGGAAGGCATATGTGTCCGTGGCGACATCCTCGCAGGGGGAGATGTGATCACAGACGGTAGAATAGCCTCAATGGGCGACGCATACGTGCATGGCCGGATCGACAGCCACAACGACGTAACGGCTTGTGCACACACCCCGGACTGGGTGACAGTGCCGAAAAAAAAGATAGAGGCCAACCCGTGAGGGCGCCTGCGGCGAAGAGTCGCCGCGAAACCATGTGGTGATTATATCGCTGTCCGCAGCAAGCAGGCGGGCGGCAGCCGGGGAGAGGATTTCCGGGAGGCTCCGGTCTCCCGCTCCCCGGCAACAAGGCCGGATAGCTTAGTTGGCAGAGCAACCGCGCGGTAACCAATCCGCCGGGGTGTCCGTGGTTCGAGTCCACGTCCGGCCACCACACAAACCATTAATCGACAACAATATGAAGCTAATTGGATTAATCAAAAAGGCGCTGAGGCGACTAACCTGCAGAAAGGGATGTTGGATGGAGGAAGTGACGGCATCAGACGGAATGAAATACATCCGATTCTCTCGTCCACTTGTGTCGGTAGGAGACTTAATTCCCTTTGAGGAGAGTGGCGCCGTCGAAGAGGTCCATGTGTCCACAGACAGGACAAACGAATCGAATCACTCTTAAACCCCAGCCCGGCGTCGGATGGAAATGATTATCCAAAGCCAACAGAGCATACACCTTGTTGTCTAATGCCATCAAAGCGTGGCAATGAGGACACGTGGGGTCTTTGACCTTTGAATGGATTAAATTCCATTCTTGCGCGGTCAAAACGCATAGATTGTATTGGTTCATAACGGTATAAATTTGACATCGCAAATATAGTGTAAATGGTCGGATCTGCAAAATCCATAGCGAGTATAAAGTTTGACACCTTTCTCCGGTCGTTTGCACAGCGCACGAACAGTGAGGAAATGCCGCTCACGTACAAACCTGCCAGGCGGTTGCAGCGTCGAAGCTGCCGTGCGCACTCATAACAACCCACAAACAAAGCAAGCAGATGAAAGCAAGAGCAGAACGGATTACCGGCGAAGCGGTCAAAGCGGCGATAGCAGCCATGACCGACCTGCGCAAGGATCTAAAACCGATCATTCAGGACATGGAGGCCACGCATGAGATGGATGAGCTGGCGCAAAACCTCAACTACTGCGCCCTTGTTGCCGCCGACAACGGCCTGGCGCAAGCCCTCCACGACGTCAACCACTGGATCAACGATAAGCACAACGCCAACACCAAAAGTATATGAAAAAGAGAGAGTACATAACCATCGCCCCTGACAAGCTCGAAGCTGTCTTGAGAGTCTATACAGATGGCGGCAAAAAAAGCAAGCCATCACTCCGTCTTATCCGCGCGACGCTGAACTACGAAAAGCCGCTGGGTATGTCGAAAAACGCAATAAAACTGCGTCAGATAATCCTGTGTGGAGGTGGTAAGATTACATACGATGGAGTGACGAGTGAGGAGGTGTTTTTTGACTCCGACGGCAGCTGGGTGCAGCGCTATTCAAATGGTGCTCAAATAACGATCAGTAAGGCCACAGGCAAGGCCGTGCTCACCCGTAATGGCAAGGTCAAGGTCGAAATCGAGCGTGCAAAACACTCGGAGATAATGGCGCTCCAGAAAGCCGCGCGCGAACTATAATCAGGGTGGGGTACGCGATGGAAGTGTATAATGGCAAAATAGCGGTCACGTTTGACGAGCTGACGTCGACAACCGACGGCGGAGCGGTGATCTCATGCAGCGCGCTCAAGGGCGTATTGCGTCGTCATCCGGAGTATCGCTTATCCAAGGGCGGCGGCCTCGGCCAAGTGTGCCGGATCGATTTTGACGCCCTGCGCGAGATGTACCGCCGTCGGTTTATCGCCAAATACGGCGATCCCCGCAAACTCCTTGCCGACGAGGCTCTGCGCGCCGAGCTTGATCTTACCATCGACGAGGCCGCCAAAAAATATTACGCCAACTACCGCTATGAGTTGCGCGGCGAGCTTGTGGCTCTCGGCGAGGATGTGCAGCGCCAGCTCGTCATCAACGCCTCTGTGCTTAACCGGATGATCGCCATAATCGAGCGCCGCGGCCTGCTGCGGGTTAAAAATGGCGGCGCCACCATGCGCCAGCTCCTTGAGACCGCCGGCGAAACATACGAGCAGCTGCGTGACGCCTACGAGCACACCCTGCCCACAAGCGTAGAGCGGTTGCGCACCAAGATCAATGAGTATAAGCGCGACGGCTACCCCGCGCTGATCAGTAAAAAATATGGCAACAGCAATACCGTGGTGATCACAGAGGAGAGCGGCGAGTATCTGATAGCCCTCAAGCGCTCCAAAATGCCGGTCTATACTGACTCGATGCTCTACACCGCCTACTGCCTGCGCGCAAAGCAGGAGGGGTGGAAGGTGCCGCGCAGCGTACGCTCCCTCACTGACTGGCTCGACCGCCCCGAAAACAAGCGCCTGTGGATGAGCGCCGCATACGGACAAGTCGCCACCGATCAGGCCTACAGCCGTAAAAACACCACCATCCTGCCGAGTATGCGCGACTCACTATGGTATGGCGACGGCACCAAACTCAACCTGTACTACAAAGAGCTTGTACCCGGGCCGCGCGGCGGCACATGGAGAGTCAAGACCCTGCAGGTGTATGAGGTGATCGACGCTTATAGCGAGGTGTTTTTGGGTTACTCCGTATGCGAGACCGAGAACCCCCGCGCCCAATACGCCGCCTACCGCATGGCTCTGATCACAGCCGGACACCGGCCTTACGAGGTTGTGCATGACAACCAGGGCGGCCACAAAGAGGGTGACGCCGTGAAGTTTTTGGATCGCCTCCCGGTCAAGGTGCACCGCACGACCAAGCCTTACAGCGGCCAATCAAAAACCATCGAGAGCGTATTCAACCGCTTCCAGGGGCAATATCTGGCTCAAGACAAATTTTTTACCGGCATGAATATCACCGCTGTAAGAAAGTCAAGCCATGTAGACACGAATTTTGTCTACGCTAATATGGAGCATCTATATACCCGCGCCGAACTTATCAAAGCTTATGAGGAGTATCGCGAGCGGTGGAACGTTGCCGCGCACCCCAACACCGGCATCAGCCGCATGGAGATGTATCTGACGAGCTCCAACCCCGCCACCCCCGCGATCACAGAGGAGGATATGGTGAGTATGCTGTGGTGGACCACCGAACAACCTGTGGCCTACACCGACAACGGCCTCACGGTAACCATCAACGGCGAGAAACGTAAATATGAGGTGCATGAGCGCCCGGGTGTATATGACTACGATTTTCTCGGCCGCAACCGTGGCCGGCGATATTACGTCAAGTATGACCCCTGCGATCTGTCGTCAGTGCGGTTGTACACCAAATCGTCGACCGGCGATCTGCGCTTTGAGCGCGTGGCTGTGCCTCCCGTGAGGATCCACCGCAACATACAAGAGCAGCTCCCCGGCGAGCAGCAGCTGATCCGCGACAACATCAAGGCCAACGAGGAGGCCTACAAAAAACGAGAGATAGAGGCGCGCACCATCGAGCGCAAGTATGGCATGTCGCTCGAGCAGCAGGGACTTAACCGTCCGACACTCCCAGGCGGCAGCAAGAAGATCGAGGAGGAGATCGAGCGCGAGGTACACCGGCGCACCCGCAATCTGCGGCCGAAGTATGAGCGCATGAGCGCCGGGCAGGTCAGCAAAGAGATAAGCATGATGATACTCGACAGGAGTACCGGCAAGAAGCAGAATGATGACTACGGCGAGGATCAGCAATACAGAGCAGTAGCAAAATTATAACACGAGATAATCATGACACAAACAGAAAAACAAAGGATAACCGACGCCCTCCGCACTTATGTAGGGCGCTATCCGAGCCAAAACAAGGCCGCCGCAAGCCTCAACGGCGTGTCGGCCGCGACCGTCAGCGCCATACTCAAGGGCAATCATGAGCTGATCAGCGATGATATGTGGCGCAACGTCGACAAGCAGGTGACCCCGCAAGGCTCGCAGCTCGGCTGGAGGATTGTCGAGACCACATCATTTCGCGAGATCCAGACCGCCTTGGCTGACGCACAGGATTTTGGTAACGTGCGTTGGATCGTCGGCGACGCAGGCTGCGGCAAATCGACCGGAGCGCGGTGTTATGCCGCCAACAACGACAACGTGTTTGTAGTGCTCTGCGACGAGGATATGCGTAAGAGTGACTTTGTCCGGGAGATCGCCCGCAAGGTCGGGCTCAAAACCGCCGGCATGCGCCTGCGTGAGATGCTCGAGGGCGCGACCGACTACCTTATGCAGCTCGAGTCGCCGCTGCTGATATTTGACGAGGGCGACAAGCTCAATGACAACGTTATTCAT
Source organism: Paramuribaculum intestinale (assembly GCF_030759015.1). GTDB lineage: Bacteria > Bacteroidota > Bacteroidia > Bacteroidales > Muribaculaceae > Paramuribaculum > Paramuribaculum intestinale. The sequence continues at coordinate 2,149,677 of NZ_CP098825.1, forward strand.
TACTTTATCAACATTTACAACCGCATGGAGGGGTGTTGCGGCATAGCGTTTTTGTCGACCGGCTACATCGAGCGCCGACTGGAGCGTGGCGTGGCCTGTGGCAAAAAAGGTTACGCGGAGATCTACTCGCGCATCGGCCGCCGGTATTACGAGCTCGAACCTACCAACCACATCGATGTGGAGGTAGTCTGCGAGGCAAATGGCCTGACAGACAAAGGGCAGATCGCAAAAGTGGTTGCGGTTGCCCGCGATAGTGACTACGACATGCGCGTCGTGCGCCGCGAGATCCACCGACAAAAGCGGATCGCCGCCGCTAAAACGGCACCTGAAAAGCAGTCAAACAACGGTTAAACAGCGATCAAATGGCACGAGCATTATCAGTCAAAGAGGTTGACGCAAAAAAACTCCCTACCCTGACATTGAGCGAGCGATGGCACAATATGGTCGGAGAGATCGCACCCACCGGCGTATGGTTGATATGGGGCAAATCCGGATCAGGTAAATCGTCGTTTGTCATGCAGTTGTGCAAAGAGCTGTGTCGGCACTATAAGGGGATCTACAATAGCCTCGAGGAAGGCATATCCCTCACCCTGCAAAACAACATCCGCACCAACCGCATGAGCGAGGTCAACTCGCGTCTGGCGTTTGTTGAGGAATCGATCGAGGAGCTCAATGAGCGCATGACCAAGCGCATGAGTCCACATTTTTACATCATCGACAGTCTGCAGTGTACCGGGCTGTCGCCCAAGACATATGACGAGTTTGTCAATATCCATAAAAAAAATAAGCTGATAATATTTGTCAGCCAGACCGACGGACTTCGCCCGAAGGGACGCGTTGGTGATCATGCGCTCTTTATGGCCGATGAAAAGATTTGGGTAGAGGGATTCCGCGCGCAGACCTTTGGCCGTTTTATCGGTCCGGAGGAGACCTTTGTCATTTGGCCGGAGCGCGCACAGGCCTACTGGGGCGCACAAGTAAAAGCAGACTTAACCATCAAATAACACGAGATATTATGAGTACAATGAGAGAAAGCATCACGCTTGCCGCGCCTGATCGCGCCGGCACGGAGCATTACTACAGCCGCCCGCAGACATGCCGCTACTGCGGCGGGTCCGGGCACTTTGCCCCTTACGGTCCGGACGACAAAGCGTCCGTCTGCCCCGACTGCCACGGCGCCGGTAAAATGGTGGCTGTCGTCGATATTACATGGGTACCCGCCCGTCGTCGTGATCAACCCCGCAAAACCGGAGCAATACAATGATACGGAGTTGGCAAATACCACAGCACTACATGAGCATAGCGCGCTATATGGAGATCGAGATACCTGTCAGCCGGATCCAGGTCAATAACCGTCTGATCGACGCCGTGACCGTCGAGGTGATCCGCACCGACAGTCTCGGCCTGTGGATAGAGGTTGGCCGGACACAGGCAGGTTATCATTACTCGGTCACCTACGCCGTACCGACCGGCGGCGGCTGCGGCGGAGTCCATGTCAACTCGCCAAGAGCCAAGGACAAGACCGAGGCTCTGCTTGGCGGACTGCGCGAGGCCGCCGGGAGCTACTGGATCACACGCCACGACGGCGCCGCGGCCCGCATAGAGGCCGCGGTCAGAGAGGTCGAAAACTACAAAGCAACACAACTGACATTTTTTTGATATGGCGATAGACAACTACAGGCGGTTTTACGCGATTCTGCGGTATATGCCGCCGCTCTACGAACGCGACGAGCAAAAGAAGCAGCTCGTGCTGCAGTACACCAACGGCCGGACGGACAGCCTCCGAGATATGACTACAAAGGAATACAACGCCATGTGTAGCGCTCTCGAGCGGGAGTTTGGCATCCGGGAGCTCCGCCGCGAAAAGCGCAGCATATGCCTACGGCTCATGCAGCAACTCGGCAAGGACACCACCGATTGGTCGGTCGTCGATGAGTATTGCGTCGACCCACGGATAGCTGGCAAACCGTTTAGGGAGCTGACTAATGGCGAGCTTGACACACTGGCGCGCAAACTGCGTGCCATCAAGCACAGACAGGACAAAAAATCATCCATTAATCAATAATCATTATGGCAAAAAGAGTAAAAAAAACAATCATTACCGGCATAACGGCCGGGGAGGCCGAAGAGGCATTTGCCTCCTACGCCAAGGCTGACGCACAGCAGACCAAAATCACGGCCGAGATCGAATTGGCGTGCGCCAAGATCCGCGAAAAGCATCAGGATCAACTCGCGGCCCTGCAGCAGACCAAGGACGAGGCGTTTGAGCGCCTGCAGACCTACGCAGTGGAAAACCAGAGCGAGCTCTTTGCAAAGCGCAAGAGCCTCGAGATGACCCACGGCGTGATCGGATTTCGCACGGGTCAGCCTAAGTGCAAGACCGCGCGCGGCACCACATGGGCCGACGCTCTGGAGCTCGTCAAGGATCGCCTCCCGAACTATATCCGCACAAAAGAGGAGGTAGACAAGGATCGCCTCCTGGCTGACCGCAACCTCCCATGTCGGCGTGACGACGAGCCGGAGGAGGCAGCACGTCCGCTGCTGCATGAGATGGCGCTGTGTGGCATCCTCGTGGTGCAGGAGGAGAGCTTTTTTGTCGAGCCAAAGAGAGAGGAGGCAGCGTCATGATCAAGTTGCGCAGAGTCGTGGGCACAGGCCCCGATCAGCAGACTCAGATCTGCTACGTCAGACCGGAGAGCATCGCCGTCATCGAGGAGCATGACGACAGCGCATGGGTCGTAATGACCGACAAGAGCGTCATCCGTACAGATATGATCGTCGACGAGGTAGTGGCGACGCTTAAGGCCGTCGGATATTAGACAGCAACAAAAAACAGGTAGATATTACAGATTGATTTGGTTTTGGGTGCGCAGGCTCGTGGGAGTCTGCGCATTTTTTCGTAATTTTGCATTGGAGAGCACAAATCTTGCACATGGCCAAAGGTAGGGATCGAGAATTAATCAAGTTACGTAATGAGGCGCTATGCCGGCGCTATTACTACTGGACCGAGACTCAGCGACTGCGTTTTGACGACGCGCTGCGCATACTCTCCGAGCGGGAGTTTTTTTTGAGCGAGCAGCGCATCATGGCCATCATACGCAAAGCGAGCCGCGAGGGTCGCATCGAGGGGCTTAAGCCGGTCCCCAAAATACGCGCCCCGCGGCTCACCGCCGATCAACTGCGGCTATTTGCCGATCAGATCTGATCGGAGATCCTAAACGCAAAAGTCATCTCAGATACCTTGATACCGTGCGGCATGGAGTACCCCCTGCTGCGCACGCGCGTAAGCGCCGAGGCATTGGGCGCAGCCCTAAACCGATGCAGCGCCCGATAGACCTTGCGCAGCAGCCGGCGACGCTCGCGCACATGGTCATATGTGCCGGATGTGTAATGTGTGTCGTGATAGCAATCGGTGGCGAGGCGCACGGTCAGCGTCGCGCGGCCGCGCTGGGTGTCGCCGGTCAGATCCTCCCACTCGGTTTCGTCATTGCCGATCAGCACACAGGGGTAGGTTACAGGATAGGCGTCGTCCTCGGCCGACATCTCCAGTTGGCCATAATCCTCGTCGATCAGCGACAGCTCCGGCACTTCGGCCGCGATCCGATTGATGATGTTGATGTACAGTTCTTCCATTTTGGTTGTTATTATGGGGTTAATATTTTGCGGATCTCATCCTCGACGGTGCGGCGCAGCTCACGCGTGAGAGTCTGCGATGGGCCGATAAATTTGCGTTGCGGCATCACAAATCGTGTCTTTTTGGTCAGAGCCATACGCCTCCATTTTTCTGATTCGGCGGTGGCGTTGAGATGTGTCACCGTCTTGCCTTTGTGGCGGCCTTTGCCGTTGTCGGCAGTGGCCTTGCTCGTGCCCAACGTCCTGTAATACATCGCCCAAAACTTCTTACGCATCTTGGGTGTGATGGTGATGCTGCCGCCGTTGTTGTGGATGGCGGCATATATCAGATCGTTGTAGATGCGCACGCGCCCCGGAGCAAGTTTGAACAGAATCCGGTTGCGCAGGGTGTTGGTGCGCGACAGCAGCGGTCCGCGCTGCCCGTCAGCCCCGGAGAGGGTCTGCTGGCGCCATGTCGACGGCCACGCCTGCAGGTTATCATCCAGAAAGCCACCCCGGGCGAAATTGCCCCGGAAATGCTGCATCGCCTTTGTTCCCATGAGCCGCGGCAGATCGCTGCGGAGAAGTTTTGCGAGCTCTTTTTGCCTTTTTTCGGCAAATTCACGAAAATTTTGCGGTGTCATTGTTTGGAGTGTAAGAGAAAAGTGTTACTTTTGCAATGGACTTTAGCCGCAAGGCTATCATGCCAAGGTGTGCCGGGTATACCCCTATTGGGGACCCGGCTTATTTTTTATATATCATATTTCAGCAGCTCTTTCGACCCTTTTATTACGCAATAAACATGCTTAATTTGTCGTTTTAGTAGATCGCCGTGCATATCACGATAATGTCGAAATTGTGCTATTGATTTCACCATCTTTTTGTGGTCGAACAATGATGGGTCATGAAAATACAGACAGACGGAATTAGACGGATGCTCAACATCTTCGCGGGCATTGTAGTTGGTCAATTGTCTGTTTTTAGCTGCAAGCGCGTGCGAATACCATCCGTGCCCTGTTATAGAGCGTATATCCATAGCCTCTCCATCCAGTTCAAGATCAAGAGCGGCAAGCTTATTTCCATTCTTCTTTTTTGACTCATCAAGGAGTAAGGCGACGCGCCCCATGCGGAAGAGTTCCGCCTGGCACTCGAGTTCGAGCTGCGTGGATGTAAGACCTTCAAAGAAGCGCTCCGCCTTGAGGCCGTCATGGGTGATATGGCCGACATGTTGGGCTCGCAATCCGCCTGTACGCTTGTCGTATTCCACGTCGCGCCATTCGGGGTTGTTTTTCAATTCTCGATATTTCGCGCGGTTTTGCTTCTTGCGCTCGACCTCCTCGTCGGGGATGGCATTGTCGGCTTGGCGGCAGCTGTTACAATCCTTCTTTTTATTGCCGAATCGCATGCCGAGGCGGTTTTTGAGTCCTCCGGCAAACGGGCACGATGAGCAGCTGTCTGGATAATACGGATGATCCTGACCAAACAGACTGCCGGACTTGCCCGGATTGTCGCCGAGTCCCTTGTGGGGTCCATCCTTGCGCGGATCCACCGCATCCTCATGCTTGATCCCTGTCGCCGGCTCGTCGGTCGACTCCAGCGAGCACTGGCAGTTCCATCGGTCGCCCGGCCGGTGTCGCGACCAGAACGGATGATCCACTGGGAGGATCGTACCCCAGTAGATGCGATGATCCGCGCCCGGATTGGGCGACGTCGACGGCACCCACCGGAGGTTGGGGAGCACATCCTTGTCACGCTCGAACCGCTGCCACTCCGCCGCCTGATGCGCCCGGATAACGGCCGTGTCATACTCCGTACGCAGCCACGGCCCGAACTGGTGGGAGGCTATCGACTGGACATCGTTTGACCACTGTTCGAACGACTTTAGACGGCCGTTTGAATCGAGCAGCCGCGCCGCCATGTCGTTTTGTGCCTTGTGCACCTTAAACGCCGCAAACACTTCCGCGCTGTGGCGCAGTGCGTTGACAAACGCCGTGTCCGGCTCATCGTCGGCGATCCCCTCCGTGATAGCCTCGTCGAGACGGTCGACAACCCCGCGGAACAGATCCGGATCGATCTCCTTGCGCGGGTTGTAGTCGCGGTTGTAGATCGACGCCAGGGCTGACGCCAGCAGATCGTTATCGATCTCAAGTCCCCAAGAAGGCGCATCGTCGGAGTTATAGTACAGGTTGTTGATCACCAGTCGTCTGCCCCGGCGTCCGGGGCGAGGCCGAAAAAAGAGCGCAGCGCGTTTTTGAGTGTCTTTTTGGGTTGTTTTTTGGGTGCGCCGTCGTCATGCGGCTCGTCATCGCCGCCATCATCGGGATCGTCGTCATCGTCACCGGCCTGGATCTGCGCGGCTATGCCGAGCATCCGGGCAGCCCGCGCCGCCTCCGCCTCCTTGGCCGCCTCCGCCTTGATCTGATTGTAATTGACCGGCTTGGTGATGCCAAACGCCTCATACAGATAATCGTCGTCGACGGGGAGGCCAAAGGCCTGATTAAGCTGCACGAGTATGTTGACCTTTGACGTTGGATCGAGGTCTTTGCGCTCCGGAAAGTAAAACTCGCCCCCGGCGGTATTGATGCCAAGCCCGGCAAATATATCGGTCATGTCGTAGTTGAGCACGTCAAGCACATATAGGCGGTCGGCCTGCTCGACCTTGTCCTCTACCTTTTTATGTACTGTGCCGAGCGCCTGAGTGCCGGTGTCGGACGCCTCGGTGGTCAGGGTGTTGCCGAGGATCAGTTTGGAGATCTCGCTATTGCAGCGCTCGATCAGCCGCTCGTAGACGTCGGCCGAGCCGGTCTTGTTGCCCGACTCGATCAGATTGAGCGATGAGTCCTTGCCATGCACAAATACAGCGAGGCTGCCGGTGTTGCGCGCGTCTTCGATGGCCCGCTGTCGTGAGTCGTCATCGTCGCTATCATAGACATACTCCTGTATCGGCATCCCAAATACCTCCGAAAACTGCGACCAGTCTCCGGTGGCGTTGCGCTTGTAGATCACCCATGGCGCCGCCTTGGCAAGCAGGCCGAGATCCTCCGCGTCGCCGACGTACAGCAGATTGTCGTAACTCTCCCATGACAGGCCGTCGCTGTCTCCCTGGTTGCGCTTGATGATCCGGCGCACCGGGCACGCGTGCTTGCGAGGTACGAGGAGGTAGTCGATCCAGTCGTCTACCTGCCAAAACTCGCAGAGGGTAAACCCCCAAAAACGCGCGCCGAGGATGTCGCGCACGAGGCGGCTAAACCAGGGCGAGCGGATCTGCTCGTTGACAGCCTCGTCCGGCTTGCCGTCGCGTCGAAACTCGATGTCGGAGCACAATACCGCATTGATACGCTTGTCGATAACGCATGACAGATGCGCGTCCGTCATAATGTCGGCATAGAGATCGTACAACCGCGTACGGTTGGGCGTGTCGACATTTTCGGCCGTCCTGATCGCGGTTATATAATTTGATATATCCAAGCCAAAGCGCTTTGGCTGGGTGAGGATAACGACTCCGGGCGCGGTCTGCCCCGGGCGCGGTACATTGCCCGATACGGTTATCATTCCCGGCGCATTGGCTATGTTGCCGGTGCTGCCGGTCTTTTTGTTTTTGCGTCTGCTCATAGGTCAATATAATTACATGTGTGATACCCTGCGCGGGTTGCTTGTGATCTTAAACATGGCGCCGCCGGTGCGCTCCTCCTCCGGCAGCATCGGCGCCCCCTCTATCGACAGCTCTTCCGCGGCGATCATTTTGAGCCACTCCACGGCACGCTCATACCGCTCCTTGCGGATCGGTGACAGCTTGTAAGGGTTATGGATGCAAAATGTATGATAGATGGCTATGTCGATCATCATCATAAGTACGAGCTGATTGCGCTCGTCGCCCCGGGCGCCGAATATGGCGTCGCAGTCATACCTCCTGGAGAGATAGCAGCGCGCCTCGGCAATGGCGCGATCCTCGCAGATCTCCACCAGCGAGGGGTCTTTGCGCGTCAGGGCGTCGAGGATCTCGGCGTGTATCGACGCATCGTAATCGGTAAGGTCTATAAATTGGCTCATATAGTGTGGTGTATGATGTTACATGCGGCGTTTGTTGAGTTTGGCGACCTCGCGGCGGTCGCGTGTGGCCGGTTTTTCGACGCGGCGCAGCAGCTCGTCAATGATGCGGTTGCCGCCCTCGACCGCGTCCGGGCCGTCGGCCGGATATTTGAGATTGAGTGTAAAGAGAGAGAATTGATCCGCGAGCTCGCGCATGTGAGGGTTATCACGCTCCGCCTCGTTGAGGATCAGGTGTCCCATCCTGTTGAGCGGCTCCAGGTTGGCCTCGATACGCGTGGCCTTGTCGGTCTTTTTGCGCTCGTCAGGCCGGATATGCAGCTGTATGCCACGCTCGCGCCGCACCTTGGCCACAAGCGGTTGAAAGACCTGCTGAAAAAATGGATCCTGCAGCTTGTTGTTCTCCATGTAGCAATACACGGAGGTCTTACCTTGTATGCTATCAAGGAGTTGCACATACCAGTCGATAAACTCCGCGTTGAGCGCCTTGTCGAGGCGTGTGCGGATGACGTATAGCTTACCATCGAGCTTGCCGAGGAGACTCACAGCCTTAAACGACTTGCCTTTTTTTGCCCGGCTCTCGCCCGGCGAAGGGTCGCCATAGATGACTACAAACTTAAATTTGGAGAGTGGAGGCACCTTGCCATACACAAGATCCTTAAATACCTCGCCCTCGGCAATGGGATTGTTAAAATACTCGCCCTGCGCCGCCTTGGTGGAGATCTTGGACAGCACCCTGTCGATATGCTCCTCACTGTTTTTCTCCGGCCATGTCGATCGGCCGGACTTGTCGCGGATATTGACAATATCCCAATGGTCAGCGGACTCCCCGGCTCGCACCACACAACAGTCGCGGGCGATGATGTTGCCGCAAAACACCACCAACGTAGGCTCGGAGATCGACCGCGCCGGATACAGGGCGCGCTCCCACCAGTCCCACCGCTTGGCGATAATGTCGGGGTTGCGGCAATCCTCATCAGTGTCAAAATCATCAACCAAAAACACGTCGGGACGGATCGCCTCATTGCGCGATCCTCGCGGTGACTGGCCTGCGCCGAGCGCACGAAACGACGCCCCGCCACGGGTCACAAACTCATCCTCGGTCCAGTTGCCCGGTGTCATCTGCTGGCCATAATAGGCGATGATGCGGCCGTTGGACTCAAGCATGGCGCGATATGGCGCGAGGAGCCTGACGGCGTTGTCCTTGGAGTTGGAGGTCAGGATTATATTATGTTTGCGTCCGGTCATCACCAGGTGCAATACAACACACATTGTAATGGTGGATTTTGCGAGCTCGCGCGACCACGACAGCACCTCAAACCACTCGTCATGCGCGACGATCCGCCGGATCGCACGCCGCTGAAAATCGGCAAACTCGCTCTTGACGTATGGCGCGCAAAAAAACTTGATCCACTCGATGGGGTTGGCCTCGAGCTGTATGCGGTGTCTGTCGCGCTCCGCATGGGTCATCTTACGGTCGACGGGGGTCGCGCGCACAATGTCGGCCTTAAGCCGCTCCCACTCCTGCAGCGCTATCTTATCGGCTTGTTTCATAGCGTCAGAGGCTGTCCTTGATGTATGCGTCGGCGAGTGATACTATCTCCTTGGCCTTATTGACATCGAGGGCGCGCAGCCACTCGACAAAATCAGTCAGTACGGAGATCTTGTCGGCAATGCCCATCTCCTGCTCCATGCGGGCGATCGATGACGAGAGTTTGCCGAGTATGTCGGCCTCCTTGGAGTTTGCAAAGCGCTCCCCCTCCGGACGCTCCGCTATCTGCCGGTTGATCTCGGCCACCTGTCTGTAGAGGTTGTTGACCTGCTCTTTGCGGGTCAGGGTCAGTCCGGCCTTATACTCCTCCCATTTGCCGTCACGGATCCAGTTGGAGATGGTCACACGCGACACCCCGACCCGGTTGGCCAGCTCCTGCTGTGTCATGCTCTCCCGGAGGTATAGGCTCTTGGCCCACTCCTTTTTCTGTGTATTTGTCAACTCTGCCATATGTACGTAATTAGGTGCTGCAAAAATACACCTAAATGACGGCGCGTTAAATTCTGATGTTTGTCGTAACTGATTATGTGGTAATGATGTGCGTATAAAGTTTTATGATAAAACCTCGATTTTAATAAGCCCGAAAACCTCCCCATATTTGCACTGCAAAACCGAAAAAGCAGAATGAAAACTCAGTTTTTTAATATAGAACGCGCCGACACCGGCACAGTTACAATCTACCTCTATGGAGAGATCGGGGATTACGCCGATGTGCGGTGTGCGCATGTGGCCGCAGAGCTTATGGCCGCCGCACCGGGCGCCCGCATCGACCTCCGCATCAACTCCATCGGCGGCGAGGTCTACAGCGGCATTGCGATCTACAACGCCATCCGCAACAGCCGCGGCGATATACATATCTATGTCGACGGTGTAGCGGCCTCCATGGCCGGCGTAATCGCCCTTTGCGGGCGCCCGGTATCGATGAGCAAGTACGCGCGGCTGATGCTGCACAGCGTCAGCGGCGGCTGCTACGGCGACCGCAAGGAGCTGGAGCGCTGCCTGCAGGAGATCGCCGCGCTCGAGGACAGCCTGGCCGATATTATAGCCAAGCGCATCAATATCGAGCCGGAGGCGGTCAAGGCCAAATATTTTGACGGCGCCGACCACTGGATGACAGCCGAAGAGGCTCTTGCCGGACACTTTGTCGACTCGATATATGACGCCGATCCGATCGATGGCGACACGCCAGAGGATATATACACGATATTCAATAACCGCCTCCGCAAGCCGGAGGCTAAATCAAATGATATAATGGACCTTAAAGAGTTAAAAAAGCGTGCCCGTTTTGCCGCCTGTGCGGATGATAACGCGGCTCTCGTTGAGATCGACAAACTGGAGGCGGAGGCCGCGGAGTCAGCCTCTCTCAAAACCAAGGTAACCAACCTTGAGACAAAGCTGCAGGAGCAGGGGGCTGCCATCGAGGCCGCCAAAGCTGCGGAGCGCAAGGCGCTGCTCGACGCTGCACAGCGCGACGGCCGCATCAATGCCACAAACCGCCAGACATTTGAAAACATCCTCAAAACCAGTTTTGAGGACGGCAAGGCGGCGCTCGCATCGCTCAAGCCCCGCCGCAGCGTCATGCAGGATATTGTACTGAGCGGATCGTCGGCAGAGTCGACCGAGTGGCACAACAAGAGCTGGGATGAGCTCGACCGCGCCGGCCGCCTCATAGAGCTGCGCGACAGTGCGCCGGAGGTGTTTAAGGCCAAATTCCGCGAAAAATTTGGCCGTGAGCCAAACCTCTGATCAATCAAGTATATAACCAATAAATCAACCAAAAAAAATGGCAGTACAGAAAGAAATCTGGCTCTCGTCGATCGTGGGGCTGCTCTTTGCACAGAACAGCTTTATGGCCAAGGCCTTTAATGCCGACGAGTACGTAAATCAGGGCAAAACCGTGCACATACCGCAGGCGGGCGCGCCCTCCGGTGTCAAAAAAAACCGCGCCGAATTGCCCGCAAGCGTCAAGCAGCGCAAAGACTCCGATCTGACATTTGTGCTCGACGAGTACACCACCGATCCCGTGCATATCCCGCACGCCGACACTGTCGAGCTGTCGTATGACAAGCGCGAGAGCATCCTGCGCCAGGATAAGCTCAAGCTGCTCGACGAGGTGGCCAAGTCGTTTATCGCGGCATGGCTCCCGACTGACGCAGAGTGCACACTCAAGACCACCGGCAGAGCGGTCGACGCCCATACACCCTCCGCGACCGGCAAGCGCAAGGCGTTTACGGCAGACGATGTACTGGCCGCGATGACAGCGTTTAACGCCGCCGACATCCCGCAGGAGGGCCGCTATCTGTTGCTCGATGCACAGATGTACTCGCAGCTGCTCGCGAGCCTCACCAAGACAGAGGGCATGGCCTTTTTGGCGTGTGCCGACGCCGTTAACGGCGTAGTGGGCAAACTCCACAGTTTTAACGTGATGCTGCGCTCGACTGTGGCCGCCGTCGATGCTGACGGCGCTCTTGTCGCCGAGGCTGCCGCTACCGACTGCGCCGCCGCTCTGGCATGGCATGAGCAGAGCGTGTGCCGCGCCCTGGGTGAGGTCAAGATGTACAGCAATGAGGACGATCCGACCTACTACGGCGACATCTACTCATTTTTAGTGCGCGCCGGCGGCCGCCGTATGCGCAACGATGGGGCCGGAGTGCTCGCGATCGTACAGGACACCGTAGAGTAATCACCATGGCAAAGCTCAAATATCTCGTGTTGCACTGCACCGCCACGCCTGAGGGCCGTGAGGTCACCGCGGATGACATCCGCAGGTGGCACACAGCCCCGGTGGCGGCGGGCGGTCGGGGCTGGAGGCAGGTCGGATATACCGATCTGATCCACCTTGACGGCACGGTGGAGCGCCTTGTCGACAACAACGAGGATGCCAATGTGGATCCGTGGGAGATCACCAACGGCGCGGCAGGCTACAACTCTGTAAGCCGTCATGTCGCCTACGCCGGCGGATGCGCCCTCGATGGCAAGACGCCCGCAGACACCCGCACCGTCATGCAACGCAGTGCCATGGAGCGCTATGTGCGTGATTTTCACCGGCGCTTCCCATTGGTCCGCATCGTCGGGCATAATGAGCTCGCGGCCAAGGCGTGCCCGAGCTTTGACGTGCAGAGGTGGCTCAGGTCAATAGGTATCAACCAGTAATGCCAACGCTATGAGGTATGACCATAACAGACGTGATAGCCCTTGCCGGGAGCGGGGGTATAGTAGGGTTGGCCATCGGATTTGCGACACTCCGCGCCAAGATCCGGCAAGCCAACGCCGATGCGGAGTCCGCCAAAGCCCAAGCCCAAAAAGCGCGGGCAGAGGCCGAGACTATTAAGATAACCAATACAGAGTCAGCCACAAGGATACTGGTTGACAACCTGTTAAAACCAATTATAAAAGAATTAGATGAGACTCGTAACGAGGTCAAAAAATTGCGCGAGGCACTGGAGCGCGCTAACAATTGTCGCTATCATGCTGACTGCCCTGTGTTGCATGGGATGCACCAGCTCGCGGTCGCAGTCAAGGGAGATGGCCGCGGGGCAGGGATCGACAGAGCAGGAGGCGTCGACCACCATCACGCGCAAGCAGGTGAGGTTGACGCCGATACCGGCGGCAGTGGCATCCCTCCGCCTCGCGGCCGTGAGCCTCCCTGATCTGCCCGACGGACTCCCGTTGTCGATGCACAACGGCCGTGCGACCGTAACGGTCGAGCGCGACGGCGACAGTCTGATCGTGACAGCCACATGCGACTCACTGGAGCGTCAGATCGAGATTGTCGAGGAGGAGCTATGGCACACAAAACAGCAGGCAGAGGCTTACAGATCTCAGCTTGAGGAGTCGGTCAAACAGCGGTCAAACGGCGTTTGGCCGACGCTCAAATGGCTTTTTGCCGGGATAGCCGCCGGCGTAGTATTAACCATAACAACGACAAAGATATATGGCAGTATTAGACGGCGTTAACCTTATCCTGTCGATCGGCGGCAAGGCCCTGGCATTTTCGACGGGATGCAAGATCACGACGACCACGGAGACCGGCACGCGCCAGACCAAGGAGTCGGCCGCCGGCAAATGGCCGGAGAAATACGCAAAGAGCTTTAGCGAGGACATCTCGGCTGACGGCCTGACGATTACAAATGGCTCGGATAACATGCCCTCTTACGATCAGCTCAAAAAAATGCAGCTCACCGGCGAGCCGATCACGGCCTCGTACAGCGTGCGCGAGGGCGAGGGCCGCGAGGGTAAGGAATCCGGAGGTTATGCGGGCAAATACCTGATCACATCGCTCGAGCTCGACGGTCAGACCAATGACGACTCCAAATACAGTGTCAAGCTCGAGAGTCACGGACCGGTCAAGCCGATCAATGGCGGCCTCTCCGGCGGCGACGCGGCTCCGGCGGCAAATAAGTAATCTCAACAGGTGATAATCATGGCAAAATCAAAAAGCAACAAAGCGGCCGGCATGCCGGCCGGAGCGCCTCCGAGAGTGGAGCTGCGCCGCATAGTGATCGCCGGCAAGGAGTACCCCTGCCGCATAACCATGGGGGCCATGCTCCGCTTTAAGCGTGCGACCGGCCACGATGTGAGCAAGCTTGACTCCGGTAATATCGAGGAGTTGCTGACATTTGTACACTGCTGTATAGCGAGTGCGTGCAATGTCGACAGGATCGAGTTTGGCCTGACCGTGGAGGAGATGGCCGACAATCTCGAGCCGGACGCTCTCAATGCCTTTTACGACGGTATCTCCTCCCCCTCGGCCGGGGAGGCTGACACCGAAAAAAAAACAGTAGCCCCGGCGTAACCGAGCTGCTCGCGGTCGCGGTCGGCGAGATGGGTATGACCGTCGCCGATTTTTGCGAGCTGACGCCGGCGGAGTTTTCGGAGGCGCTGACAATACGCCAGCGCCTCCGGGAGTCCGGCGAGCGGGCGGAGTGGGAGCGGGCGCGCATGATGTGCATGTGCATACTCCAGCCCTACGCCAAAAATCCTCTCAAACCTACTGACGTCATGCAATTTCCGTGGGAAGCAGGAGAGAGAGGAGATACAGCGCGCCGGGCGCTCACGCATGAGGAGGAGATGGCCGAGTTTGAGCGCGCTAAAAAGGCATACGGATTAACCTGACAATAACGACAATGGCAAACAACAGCATCGACTTTGAGATCAGTATCAGGGATGCGGGGAGCGGCGCTCTCCGCACGGTGTCTGTTGCCGCCAAAAAGGCCGACGAGGCGATAGCGCAGATTACGCAGAGCGCCTCAAAAGCCGAGGGTGGTCTGCGCAATATGGCGGGCGCATCCATCGTGCTCGAGGCGGGCATCAAGTCCATACAGACGCTGCAGGGCGTGATCGGCGGTGCGATCAGCCAGTACAACTCGTTTGACACCGCGATGCGACGCGCCAATACAATGGCGCTGCAGTCTGGCGAGGCATACGACAAGATGCGCGGTCAGATCGTCAGCATGAGCCGGGAGATACCGCTGGTGCGCGATGAGCTTGCCAACGGACTCTACGAGGTGGTGTCAAACGGCGTGCCGGAGGACAACTGGATAGAGTTTCTGGACCGTTCCGCCCGCGCGGCCGTAGGCGGCTGCGCCGACCTCGGCACCACCGTCGGCACCACTGCGACGATCATCAAGACATACGGCCTCGCATGGGATCAGGCAACATCCGTGCAAGACAAGATGCAGATGACCGCCAAAAAGGGCAAGACAAGCATCGCGGAGCTTGGTCAGGCATTGCCACACGTCAGCGGCTCTGCCTCGCAGCTCGGCGTCGAGCTTGACGAGCTGATGGCGGTATTTGCGTCGACAACCGGCGTTACGGGCAACACCTCGGAGGTCAGCACACAGCTTGCCGCGGTGCTCAACTCGCTGATCAAGCCGTCATCGGAGGCGAGCAAGGCGGCCGAGGCTATGGGGATCCGCTTTGACGCAGCCTCGGTCAAGGCTGCGGGTGGTTTTGCCAATTTTTTGACGCAGCTCGATACATCGGTACAGGCGTATGCGGCCAAGTCGGGACAGCTGTCGGAGACGATCTACGGTCAGTTGTTTGGCAGTGCCGAGGCGCTGCGCCTGCTGGGCTCGCTAACCGGCGAGCAAAAGGATGTCTTCGCGGCCAATATACAGGCGATGGCAGACAGTACAGGCGCTATCGACGAGGCATTTGAGATTATGAGCGAGTCAAATGACTCGTTTGCTCAAAAACTCAACAATGCGATAGCGTCGATGACCGACTGGGCGGGGTCTGCGGCAAAGGTGGCCGGCCCGGTGCTAGACCTTACCGCTAACGCCGGGATGGCGGTAATGAGTATCGCACAACTCGCAAAGGGGATGCGGCTCGCCAAGGTGGCGTCTGCGGCATGGACAGCCGTACAGCATCCGCTCAATGCCGCAATATCTGCAAACCCGATCGGCCTGATGGTGATGGCTATTGCGGCTCTCGTTGCCGCGATAGTGTATGCCTACAACAACTGTGAGGAGTTTCGGCAGTCGTGCGACCGGATGTGGGCGACTGTCAAGGATGTCGCCGAGGTTATATGGGCGCTACTGGTCAAGGCGTTTAACGCGGTTTATCCGATAATCAAGGATGTAGCCGAGGTTGTATGGTCGCTGTTGGTCAAGGCGTTTGAGGCGCTCTATGAGATCCACACAAAGATCGTGGGAGCTGTGATGGACTACCTGGCGCCGGCGTTTGACAAGCTCTCGAGCGCCGTTAAGACGGCGTGGGAGTGGGTGCGTCGCCTGTCGGGTGTCGATGAGGCTGATCAGCTCGAGGCGGCCGGCAATGCAGCCAAGGGCGCAGCCGCGGCCGTCACCGGCTACGGTGAGGCAGTCGAAGAGGCGGCCGACAAGGCCGAGGAGGCTGGCAAAAAGACTGTCAACGGCCTCAACGGAGGTGGTCCGACCAACCCTCCCAAATACGACGGCAAAAGCCTTATAGCCAATGCCAGGACGTATAATGAGCTCGCCAACAATATCACCTACTATGAGAGTAAGCTCAAAAATCTCGCGCCATCACAGGAGGCGGAGATCACCCGCATATCCCGGGCTGTCGCAGGTCTAAAGCGTCAGCAGGAGGCGATCAAGGCGCTGCAGGCGGCTGCCGAGATGCCGGAGGATCCGCGCTCCATGGCGGACATCAATAAGGCTATCTCGATCAAAAAGGCACAGCTGCAGCTCGAGCCTGACCCCGGCGCGCAGGTCCGGATAAACCGCGAGATCAAGGCGCTGGAGCGACAGCTTAAGATCATCGAGATCCGTCTGGAGACAAAGCCGCTTAAGGCTGATCAGATCATCCCGGCGACGCCTGACCATGGCGCAAAAATAGACTTGAGCAAATATGGCGTCACTCCGCCGGATCTGTCAAAGATCAAGTTACCGGGCGCCGATCAGATCCTCGGCGACGGACATGAGCGCAAAAAACAGGAGATCGAGGGGCTGGTACCCGTATCGCGGCTTGCGCAGCAGGGACTCGGCGGCGTGAGCGACATGCTCCAATCCGTAACCCGGCTCACCGGCGAGAGTGCCGGCGCATGGCTCCAGTGGGGCGCCTCCGTCCTCGATGCCTGCTCCAGGGCGCTGCCCGCTATTATGGCCGTGGCAGCCGGCAATGCCGCCAACAGCGCCGCGCAGACTCCCGTCGTGGGATGGATCCTCGCCGGAGCGGCTATAGCCGGGGTGCTCGCGTCATTTGCGGCAATCCCAAAATTTGCAGATGGCGGTATAGCCTACGGCCCGACTCTCGGCCTGTTTGGCGAGTATGCCGGCGCCTCCAATAATCCGGAGGTGGTGGCGCCGCTCGATAAGCTGCGCTCCCTGATCAATCCGGCGGGAGGTGTCATGGCCGGCCGCGTGGAGTTTGTGATCGATGGCCGCAGGCTGGTGGGAGTCCTTAACAATGTCAACAGATACAACGAGCGTACACGATGAGCAAGACACTGACATATTACACGGAGTTTGGCAATCGCCCGGCGATCCATGCCGGACGCGAGGCGTGCTACCGTATCGAGATATGGGGAGAGGGCAATAACGTCGCCAGAGAGATCAGTGTGGATTTTGACGCTCCGGCCATGATCGAGTGGGCGGAGGTGGCCAAGCTTGATCCGGTGCAGGGATCCGCTCTGACGCTGCGCCTTGTCTCGGAGAGCGACCGGGAGTTTGTGGGGCTGTACACCGTGGAGGAGGGCGCATGGCGCGTCGATATATACCGCAACGACGATCTGTACTGGCGCGGATCTATCGACACGGAGCTGTACGAGGAGCCATACTCTACGTCGAGCGGCTACGTGGTGGAGGTCACGGCGTCAGATCTCGGCCCGGCCGACCGCACCGATTTCGACTTGACCGGCCGCCATACCATAGAGGATGTTATCCGTCATTGCCTGTTATGCACTGCAATAGCCGACATGGAGCAGGCTATATCGATCAGCACGTCGCTGCCTGACGCCAAAGAGCCATTGTCGCTATCGGATCTGTATGTCAACACCGCCAATTTTTACGACGAGGATGGCGAGCCCATGACATGCCGCGAGGTGCTCGAGGAGGTGTTGAGACCGTTTGCTCTCCGCCTTGTGCAGCGCAATGGCGTGGTACATATATTTGACCTCAACGCGGCGTCCGCCTGGCCGTCGACGGAGGTCTGCTGGATCAGCAATGACGCCCGGATGGGTGTCGATGTGACCTATAATAAGGTCAAGGTGCTGCTGTCGACCTACTCCGACGCCAATGGCTGTGACGGATCCCTCGAGCATGACGAGGTGCTTAAGGGATCGGCCGGAGATCTGTACTACACCGGTGAGCGCGATCACCAGGCGATAGGATCGCCGGGGTTTAGGGTGGCCTCCGGACAGGAGCAACATCCGCAGCTCGAGATATGCAATGGTGCGCTGGTGTGCCGCATGGATGCGGAATGGAGCGGCAGCGATACCGCCGGGGTCGTGTGGCAATACATGGGGCTCAAGGCGCTCGGATCCGGCTATCAGTGTATGATCACGCGAGATGGCGACAACTGGCCGACTGCCATGACATCGGGTACGTTTGTCCCGATCGCCAAGACGCGGCGCCATCTGTCATTAGATCCGTATCAGCCTGTGTATGTAGGATCATCGGCGGGCGGCGAAGTCTATACCGGGGCGCAGCTCCGGGTGTCGCTCGACCTGCTCCTCGACACTCGCTACAATCCGTTTGAGGATGCGGGCGCCGACAATGGCGGCACGCAATACGGCAAGGCGCTCGACATCCCGGCGTCTGTGCGTATCCCCGTGCAGATCGTGTGCCGCAATATCGATGGCGAGATCGCATACCTGTACAATAACGACAGCTTTGTCAGCTCCTACTCCTACACCGGCGGAGAGGGGCAATGGATACCCTATACAGCCGCCGATTTAGCTAAAAACATCTGTTGGCTACAGTATTACGATTGGGACGACTGGAATGGTAAATCGCCTGTAGGAGGATGGGTTGCAAACCGTCAGAGTATCGGCGATCCAAAGGCTACGACCAAGACTATGAAAAAGCGCGGCGACGGCTATTATATCCCCATGCCGCCGTGTGTGGGGTCTGTTGAGCTGTGGGTCGGCAAGGGGTTTGGCGTCATTGTCGATGGGTCAGATGGGTGGCTGCCAAATACAGCAGTACGGCAGTCTGACGCATGGGATAAGTTTGTCAGCCATTTGCGGTGGCTGGCCTACCGTAATCCCAAAATCGACCTCGTCAAATCGAGCGGCAAGGATCTGACCGGGAGCGATCTCGAGGATAGTGCATATATAGTGCGGACTGCAAAGGAGGAGCTGTCTATCGATACGATCGTAGGTACTCCGGGTGACCGGGCGCTCCCTACGTCAAGAGCTATGATGACACTCGGCGACGGGCGGCAGATCCGACGCATGACCCGCGCCGGAGTCACCGACCGCATCGAGCGGCTGCTGATCGGCACGGCATACAGCCAGTATGCCGGACACAATACGGTGCTGAGCGGCACGGCGGAGCTTGTGCCGGATATGCCGGCTATGACTGACGCCTCGGCGCCAGGAGAGAGATATATAATGCTGTCGGATCGTCAAAACCTCGCGGCCGACACAAGCGAGATCCGCATGGTGCGCTTTGTCGGCGATAGCTATGAGGGTGTCGAGATAACCAAAACAACGCAAGGCTGACCAATGAGCAAAAAACAATACAACGTAAGGACTGCGGCGGTGGCCGCGACCGAGAGGCGCGCCCGCAGGAGAGGCGCGTCTGTAGTCACCGCGGGCTCCGGCAGCAGCTATAACGAGGTGTATGGCGACATCGCCGGCAAACTCGACAGAGAGCTCTTTGACTCGATGTTTGAGCGGGTTAGCGAGGGTGTCGACGCCGAGGGTGTCGAGCGTTGGTACATCCGGGCCAAGTCGCACCTCGTGAGCGTGGGCGATGTTACAGCGTATGGCAATGGCGGTCCTGGCGGAGGCGGATCGACGGGCGGCGGGGTTACGGAGCTGCGCTGCCTCGATGATGTGATATTGACCAATCCCAAGGCCGGGCAGATCCTCAAGTATGATGGTCGGCATTGGGTCAATAGGACAATAGATACAGGACTCAACGAGACGGCTCTTGCGGCATACCTGCAGACCAACCGGTATGCCAAGTTGAGCGATATCCCCTCGCTGGCCGATTATGCCACGCAGTCGTGGGTAGAGGATAAGGGCTATGCCACAGAGGCATGGGTGATAGCACAGCATTACCTGACGGAGCACCAGGATATATCGCACCTGCTGACACGTGCGGAGTTTGACTCGATGTTTGAGCGCGTTGATACAGATGGCGGCGGGTGGTACATATTGGCCAAGTCGCACCTTGCCAGTGTCGGCGACGTCACAGCTTACGGGACCGGCGGTCTGGGTAGTACACTCGGAGGTATCGGCGATGTGCAGCTTGGCTCGCTTGCGGCGGGCGATGTGCTCAAATGGGACGGTCAGCACTGGGTCAACGGTCCTGCTCCGGCGGGTGGCGTCGACGAGTCGGTGCTGGCCAACTACGTGACGCTCGACACCGAGCAGCAGATCAGCGGGCACAAGCGGTTTACGTGGAACGATACGGATTTTAGTCATCGCATCACGGTCAATGGCAGCTTTGAGGACGATATCCACCACCATCCGCAGGTCATGTGGCATGTCAGCAATCGCCGATGGACTAAGGCGGTCATGGACGTATGGGGCAATATCCATCTCTTGGAGGGGAGCGCGGGTACATTTGGTGGCGCACATCAAGGCCTCGTGGCGTCCAAATTTGCCAAGCCGGACGGCACGGCCTCGCAGGTACTTATGGCCGATGGGTCGGTGCAAACGCTCTGGAGGGCGGCAGAGGTGACAACCGCAACTACTGACTCAGGGATGATTACGCCTTTGGGGCTCAATCAATGGACGACAAAGACATTTGTGACCGCCCTCGGCACATCGGGCAACTATCTGACATGGACAAAGAACGGCGCGGTTAATAATATTACGATACCATATGCCACCGAGTCGAGGGTGTTGCGCTCTAACGGGTGGCTCACGGCCATCAGCGGCGACAAGCATGGCGCGGGGGTGAGGCTGTATGAGGCGTATAACAACGGCTATCCTACCGCTTATGGCAATGTGCTGGCGGTGCAAGGATCGGCGATGGCGGGCGCGGGCGAGTTGCTTATGGGATGGTCGGGCACGGACGCGGGACACGCAAATCTGTATTACCGCAACTGCAGGGACAGCGCTATCACGTGGTCCCCGTGGACTACCATCCTCGACTCGGCAAACTACTCCTCCATCCTCGATGATCGCTATGTCAACATCACCGGCGACACGATGACGGGGCCGCTGCGTATTGCGCACAGCGCAACCAACTGTGTGCTGTACACTCAGTACAACACCGCGGGTGCGTACTCCAATGTGATATGGGCTAATGTGAATGAGTCCCGTGTTATCTTTGGATCGCCCAACTGGCCGACTGTCGAGCTTGAGACCGCTAACTCCGCGACGGCTGCATATCGTCGCACAAATGGCGTACAATACAAGATCTGGGACTCCGGCAACCACGGCCACACCAGTGGTCTTAATGCCGATCTGCTCGATGGCCATCACAGATGGGATTTTTTTAGACATGGCGCCGGTTATATATCAAGCGATTACTTTAACGGAACCGCGTTTCAAAATCTCGCCCCTGGCGCTTATATATACGGTTACGGAGCTGCATCGGGCTTGTTGGTGTCGTTTGGTAACATCGGAGCGAGTGCGTCATCGTTGGAGCTATACACAACATATCCCGACGAGACAGACATCCGCTATCGTAAAAAGATAGACTCCAACCGTTTCGCAGGCGGGTGGAATACTCTGATTACTAACCGTAACATCTGGGCTTATAATGCGGGATCCGCCACCAAACTACAGACAGCGCGCAGCCTTTGGGGTAACAGCTTTAACGGCGAGGCGGGGTGTGGAGGAGGTCTGACGTTTGACCCGCTTACCGGCGCAAACGCGCGCAATCTGCTGTATCAAAAAATGGCCGATAATGACTTTTTTCGCATCCGCTGCGGTGGGTCGGCGTCAAATGCCGGATGGGTGGAGATAGCGACGGCCGATGACGGCACAGAGCCGATCTACGTGCGTCAGTACACCGGCGAGTTTGCGACGATCACGCGCACGCTGACGCTGCTCGATGGCAGCGGTAACACCTACCTGCCGGGCCACCTCGTGGCCTCCGGCGACGTGACGGCCTACTCCGACGCGCGCCTCAAGTCAGACGTGCAGACGTTGCGCAACCGCGGATTT
Source organism: Paramuribaculum intestinale (assembly GCF_030759015.1). Taxonomy (GTDB): domain Bacteria; phylum Bacteroidota; class Bacteroidia; order Bacteroidales; family Muribaculaceae; genus Paramuribaculum; species Paramuribaculum intestinale. The sequence continues at coordinate 2,171,660 of NZ_CP098825.1, forward strand.
ATCACCCCGCGCACCTACATCAAGGACGGCAAGCGGTGTATCGGTTTTTTGGCGCAGGAGGTGCAGCAAAGATACCCGGAGCTTGTGACTGACACCGGCGGAGCTGATCATTGGCTCGCCCTCAACTATGGCAACCTCGTGGCCGTGCTGGAGGCGCAGATAATTGACCACGAGGAGAGGATTAAAAGATTGGAGGACAGAACATGAGTGCAATAGGTAATACAGGCGTAAAATTTGCAGAGGTGGTCAGGGCAACGCTCGGCGAAAGCTCAACATCAGCGAGTGTGCTCTGTCGCAGCGATAAAATCAACTGGCAAGCACGCAACAAACCCACCATATACCCAAAAAATTTTGACTTGACCGATGCAGAGCGCATCGGCCACCCCAAGCAAACCAACAACGGTATTTATTTTGGCATCCGCATGGGTACTGTATATGGTCGTTTGGCTGACATACATAACGCGACGTTTGAGTATCTCAGGCCGCAAGGTGGCGCGGAGGAGCCGTGGCGCATAGGAGATTTCCGCGGGTATAATCAAGCCGCAAGGATTACGCCGATTGCGTCAGAGTTGAGCACAGAGATACAGTGTCAGGCGGAGCAGGCATTTGCATGTCGGATTGTGCACAATACCAACAATAACGGCGGCATCAATCTGGACGAGATCCTGACTTTTATGCGGCAGTCGGGCATGGATACATTTTCGCTGGCCAACGCTAACCCCTGTCTTATGCTGACTCGCAAAGGCGGCACGACACATGCGGTGAGGGCGCTCAAATGTTGGGACACGCGGGACGTTACGCCGCTGTATCACAACGGAGCGTGGCACGAGCGCTATTACATAGGTATGGAGCGTGGCACGCTTGGCGATGCCGCCCAGTTGCTGCCAACGACCAACGGATCATGGCCGCTGACCGTGTCTGTGTTTTTGGCGGGAGTCTTGGCTGGAGATCATTTTGACTTGCATAACTGGTGTCTGACCAACGACGGCAATCCGGCGTGGGTGCTGCCACAGGCTATCGGTCTGTATGACGCATGTGGCAAATCGGCCACCTACACGGTGTTTGACGATTCGCCAAGCGGAGGCAACGAGAGCATATGGCGCGTGTATGTGGCATCGTTGACGCAGATTAGCACGGGTATCAGGTTTGTGATCAACTCCAACCGCAACACATCAAGCACGACTTATCGGCTCTTTGTCGATGTCGCCGGCTGCGGCAGCAACTCAAAAACATTCACGATGCCACAGTACTCATCTACTAATTTGGATTTTACGTGGAATGAGCTGCGCATGGGTCCGCCTGCACCCGCGGCCGGGTCAACCTACAACATACGTATGCAGATACACTCGATGTCCGGCACATCGGCAACCACCCTCTGGTGGGAGGGGCAAAAAACAATAACAATACAATAACTAACCTCAAAACAATAAATTATGAACAAAAACAAAGTGCAGGTGGTGGCAGCCACCTATCAGGTCAACAATGACCACGACGACAATCGCGAGTATCGGATCTCGGCAAGCGTGAGAATCGGAGCGGACAACACCGTGGAGAGTATCGACGCGGGAGTAGTGTCGACGCTTGACGGCCACAGCGTCGCTACATTTCGCCGCTACATGGGCGGGGGTCTGACGGTAGAGTTTGACGCTACATGCCCGGATCAGACTGCGACGCTCGACGCCATAAACGGATTTATCGCAGACTGCGAGGAGGGAGGGGTAGAGGCATGAAAATGTATGAACTGCTGAATGTTAGCGATCAGCTCAACAGCCTACCCCTCGGCAAACTGACGATCGCCCAGCGCGCCGCGCTCACCCGTACAATCTGCGCCATCTCGCAGGCGCGCAAACCGTTTGACGAGGCTCTAAAGGAGGCGCGCGAAAAGCTCAAGCCGGAGGGCTTTGACGATCTTGCCGGCAAGGGATCGCGCACCCCTGACGAGGAGGCACAGTATAAGCTGCTCGTCGATGAGTATAACGAGGCTGTGCGTACCGCCATCCAGCCCAATCTCGACGCAGAGGTGACGCTGACCGTCGCCAAGCCGATGACGATGGAGGAGTTTTTGGCGCTGCCTGACTGTGCTCCTGACTGGACAGCCGGACACATAGTCTACCTGCAGGATCTGCTTGGCATTACCGGGGAGTAATCCACAATAGCCCTCCGGGGGGGGGCAAAAAAAATAACCCCCCGGCCTGTTAGTAGCATCTGACCACATACTAACATATATGCGACACGCCGCACGGCCGAGGGCTATATGCCTTTGACTGCGGTGTGTCGCATATGTATGTGGTCAGATACACAAAAGTACATAAAATAACCCAAACCTACAATAAAATGACGAGGATTAACAAATATCACCAACTGCTGATCAGGATCCTAAACCAAGGCCGCCATCAGCAAAACAAAAGGGAGGTATAACATACCTCATCAATGAGCAGCTGTCGCTCACGCCGGGCGATCTGCTCGAGATTTTTGAGACACACGGCATCGCCCGCAAAAAACTCAAGGCGGAGTTGTCATTATATATGGCCGGAGAGTGCGACATCGAGCGCTATAGGGCCGCCGGGATCGACTGGTGGGATTATTGCGGACAGACGTTGATCAACAGTTATCCGACCTATATGGCCAAGCTGCCCGTATTGATCGATCGCATCAACCGGGAGCAGCGCAACTCAAAAAATTACGTGTTGTTTTTGGGCGCAACCGAGGCGCCGACAAATCAGGCGCCCTGCCTGAGTCTGATCCAGTATCAGATCGAGGATGGGGAGCTTGTGATCTCAGCGTATCAACGCAGCTCCGACGCAAGCCTCGGATTGCCATCCGACCTCTACCACCTCTACCTCATGTCGCGACAGATAGAGCTGCCCCTGCGCTCGATCACGCTCAACCTCGGCAACGTACACATCTACGACACCAATATCGAGGCTACGCGCAGGATGCTCGATGGTGAGGAGGGTGTCAAGTACACACTCAATGTTTAACCACCACTCAAACAGTGCTCAAATACTATTATAATGACTAAGATATACAAGTCGGCGCCGCTCCCTTTCCAGGGCCAAAAGCGCCGCTATGTCGGCGAGTTTCGCCGCGTGCTGGGCCAGATCCGCGACGCCCGGATCTTTGTCGACCTCTTTGGCGGATCCGGATTGCTCTCGCATATCGCCAAGCGGGAGCGTCCCGACGCCATAGTGATCTACAACGACTTCGACGACTATCGCACGCGTCTCGACAATATACCGCGCACTAATGCGCTAATCAGCGACTTACGCACCATAATGGGGGGGGGGTAAATCCAAGTCACAACGGATCGCATCCCCGCAGCGGGAGCGCATCCTGGAGAGGATTGCCGCAGAGGATGCGGCCGGCTATGTCGATTATATCACATTAGCGGCAAATCTATGTTTTCCGGGCAAGCGGGCGACATCGTACGAGGAGCTGTCAAAGCAGACCTTATATAATAATGTAGTCTCGTCACCATACGGCGCAGCGGGCTACCTCGACGGCTTGACCATCACGAGTTGCGACTACCGCGAGCTTGTGGCACGGTATCGCAACCGTCCGGATGTAGTGTTTTTGGCTGATCCGCCATATCTCTCCACGGATGTAAGCACATATAATATGTCGTGGGGGTTGAGTGACTACCTCGACGTGATCGCGTCGCTCGCCGGTCAGCGCTACATCTATTTTACAAGCTCCAAATCGTCAATCGTGGAGCTCTGCGAGTGGCTCGGACGCAATGCAGGGGTAGGCAATATTTTTGCCGAGGCTATCCGGAGCGACGTTGCGGCCACCGTTAATTACAGCGCCCGCTACTCCGATATAATGCTCTATAATGCAGTGTGATGCGCTGCGCCTCTGCGAGGGCGCCTTAACAGCCATGATTTTTTCAAAAAAATAATTTATCATATATGATAAATTCAAAAGTTTTTGTAACTTTGCATCGTAATCAAAAAAAACAACACCAAACACTGCGGATCCAGCAGCCTAAACTCGGAACAAAAAAATGGCAAACGTAATCTACAACGACCGCGAGAGCAATTCGACGGAGTGGACCATCGTGGTAAAAGGTATCAAGTATCTCACACTCGAGTACAAAACCACATGGGAGGGCAAACGCGACGCAACCATGAAATTCGCCCTCGCCGACGAAAGCGAGCTGATCTCTGCCCTCAACGCACACGGCGGCAGCGCTATCGTGGAGGGTTATACCGGTCCCCGCGCACTCTCAACTGTCAAGCACGAGGCTGTGAGATAATCAATCCTGCATCCATCAACTCAGAAAACTCAATCGCGGCGAAGAGATTGCGAGGCAATACAAGCCGCGATTGAGTGTTACAGATGGATGGATTACGAGGATGGTCGCGCCGAAAGCGACGCAAAGTCCCGATATAGTTAAACAATACTAATTATTCGATAAATAATGACTGACGAAGAATTACTTAATCGAGTGACGTCCTTCGACGAAAGCTTCTTTTCGGCTCATATTGCGCTTGAGGAGCATCCCGAACCGGGGGTTACAACGGTTGTTGCTTGGCTTTATTCTGATCCGGGATCACAATTGACAATTGTGCCATTTGTCATCCCTGACAATGAGGAGTGGATGTTTACTCCGCGCGATTGGCAGTCGTTTGATGTTTTGGCACTAAACAATGATCTCGGCGCATACATCCAAGCTACCGAGTGGCGCGTTAATGATACCGATACTCCGGGGTTTATCGTCAACGGACTACCTCGTCTGCTTAACGACGCCCCCGTGCAGCTTAAGATTGTCGCACGCAAAAAACTTGGCGAGGACATTAAAGCCGCCAGGCTTGCAAAAGGTTTAACACTTAAAGATCTCGACGCGTTGACTGGGATTCCGTATTCGAGATTGAGCCGCATCGAGGGAGGTCGAGATAATCCTACGTTTGACGGCCTCGTGCGCCTCGCAGTTGCTCTTGATACGACTTTTGTGATCGGCGGTTATTAGTCGGATCAACACACAAAAAAAAGAAGCATTGCCTCGTTGGTGATGCTTCTTTTTTGTGTTGATTTTCGCGTCGCGCGTTAAAATTTCACTACGTTTCGTTTTGATTTTAACAACGTTTCGTTTTTCCGATTTGCCTACGTTTCGTTTTTCCCCGACACGACGTTTCGTTTTTCCGATTGTACATTGTCGCTTCATCCGATCCACCTCCGATTATTCCGATGGCTCCGATAAAAAAACAAAACTGCCTCCATGGTCGGAGTGACCATGGAGGCAGCTTATCAAAAAGGGGGCGGTTACCTACTTTCCCGCTTTCGCAGTATCATCGGCGTAGTGAGGTTTAACTTCTCTGTTCGGAATGGGAAGAGGTGGAACCCTCACGCTAACACCACCTGAATATCGTTAACTGGAAGCGATCGCAACTGACTCCGGAAAGGGAGTGAGTCATCCGGTATTCGCTGCTGTGACCTTTATAGCGCCTGCGCTCAAGGCGGAGAGCTTCAGGCCGGGTCTGCGGCAGCTGCGGATTTGTTTCTTTCTCCTCCGCCACTCTCACTAGAAGAGAGGCGGAGGCTGCGGAAAGGGTTCGGGTGATTAGTATCGCTCGGCTGTGGACGTCACCGTCCCTGCACCTGCGACCTATCGACGTCATCGTCTCTGACGACCCTTGTGTGGAAATCTTATCTTGAGGGGGGCTTCGTGCTTAGATGCTTTCAGCACTTATCCTTGCCAGACGCGGCTACCCGGCGGTGCTCCTGGCGGAACAACCGGCACACCGGAGGTCTGTCCAACACGGTCCTCTCGTACTAGTGTCGGGTCCTCGCAAATTTCCTGCGCCCACAACAGATAGGGACCGAACTGTCTCACGACGTTCTGAACCCAGCTCGCGTGCCACTTTAATAGGCGAACAGCCTAACCCTTGGGACCTTCTCCAGCCCCGGGATGTGACGAGCCGACATCGAGGTGCCAAACCACTCCGTCGATATGAGCTCTTGGGAGGGATCAGCCTGTTATCCCCGGAGTACCTTTTATCCTTTGAGCGATGGCCCTTCCATACGGAACCACCGGATCACTATGCTCTAGTTTCCTACCTGATCGACTTGTCGGTCTCCCAGTCAAGCGCGCTTGTGCCATTACACTCTGCGGCCGGTTACCAATCGGCCTGAGCGCACCTTTAGAAGCCTCCGTTACGCTTTTGGAGGCGACCACCCCAGTCAAACTACCCACCAAGCAATGTCCTCGCATCGCGAGTTAGAAACCAAATGCGCAAAGGTCAGTATTTCAACAACGGCTCCACGATGACTGGCGTCACCGTCTCACAGCCTCCTGACTATCCTACACATCGCGCACCCGGTCCCAATGCTAAGCTGCAGTAAAGGTTCACGGGGTCTTTCCGTCCCGTTGCGGGTAATCGGCATCTTCACCGATACTACAATTTCACCGAGCTCACGGTTGAGACAGTGTCCAGATCATTACACCATTCGTGCAGGTCGGAACTTACCCGACAAGGAATTTCGCTACCTTAGGACCGTTATAGTTACGGCCGCCGTTTACCGGGGCTTCAATTCAAGGCTTCTCTTGCGATGACCTCTCCTCTTAACCTTCCGGCACCGGGCAGGTGTCAGGCTGTATGCTTCATCATTAAACTTCGCACAGCCCTGTGTTTTTGTTAAACAGTTGCCTGGACCTATTCTCTGCGCCCTCCCATACAGGAGGGACCCCTTATCCCGAAGTTACGGGGTCAATTTGCCTAGTTCCTTAACCGTGAATCACTCGAGCGCCTCGGTATCTTCTACCCGACCACCTGTGTCGGTTTGCGGTACGGGCCCTGTTACGATATGCTTAGCGGGTTTTCTTGGGAGTATGTTTCCATCCGCTCTCCGCTCGCCCGGGGGCTCGCGGTACTGTCCCGATTCACAAGTCCTCCGGATTTGCCTGGAGAACATAAAGCTACACGGTTTAACGCACTATTCCGTCAGTGCGCGGGATTTCCACTCCTCCGTCACCACATCGCTCGCAACAGGGGTAACGGAATTTTTACCGTTTGTCCATCGGATCCGCCTTGCGGCTGCTCCTTAGGCCCCGACTTACCCTGATCCGATTAGCGTTGATCAGGAACCCTTGGTCTTTCGGCGGGAGGGTTTCGCGCCCTCCTTATCGTTACTTATACCTACATTTGCTTTTCCGATCCCTCCAGCATGGCTCGCGCCACACCTTCACAGGGCTACGGAATGCTCCCCTACCAACTGTGGGTCCAGCCCACCGTTCCATGGCTTCGGCAGCCGGCTTATGCCCGCGTATTATCCATGCGGGATCACTCGACTAGTGAGCTGTTACGCACTCTTTAAATGAATGGCTGCTTCCAAGCCAACATCCTAGCTGTCCTTGCAATCCCACCTCGTTATGGTCTTCAACTTAGCCCGCATTTGGGGGCCTTAGCCGATGGTCTGAGTTGTTCCTCTCTCGGACGCGGACCTTAGCACCCGCGCCCTCACTCCCGGGATTCATGCCGCGGCATTCGGAGTTTGTCAGGACTTGATAGGCGGTGAAGCCCTCGCATCCTATCAGTCGCTCTACCTCCGCGGTATAACACCCGAGGCTGCACCTAAATGCATTTCGGGGAGTACGAGCTATCTCCAAGTTTGATTGGCCTTTCACTCCTACCCTCAGGTCATCCGAAAGCTTTTCAACGCTTACCGGTTCGGCCCTCCAACGGGTGTTACCCCGTCTTCAGCCTGCCCAAGGGTAGATCACTTGGTTTCGCGTCCACCCGCGCCGACTAACGGCGCCGTGTTCCGACTCGCTTTCGCTTCGGCTCCGGGCATCACTGCCCTTAGCCTCGCCGGCGCGGGTGACTCGTAGGTTCATTATGCAAAAGGCACGCCGTCACCACACGTAGTGGCTCCGACCGCTTGTAGGCACATGATTTCAGGGTCTTTTTCACTCCTCTGTTCGAGGTTCTTTTCACCTTTCCCTCACGGTACTGGTTCGCTATCGGTCTCTCGGTAGTATTTAGCCTTACGGGATGGGCCCCGCAGATTCACACAGGATTTCTCGTGTCCCGCGCTACTCAGGTGCCGCCTCGCCCGGAATCACAGTTTTCGCCTAAGGGGCTGTCACCCGCTATGGCCACGCTTTCCAGCGTGTTCGGCTAACCGTATTCCATCACTTTACCGGCGGTCCTACAACCCCGCCAGACGCGTCGCCACGCCGGCGGTTTGGGCTATTGCGCGTTCGCTCGCCACTACTTGCGCAATCACTATTGTTTTCTCTTCCTCCGGGTACTGAGATGTTTCAGTTCCCCGGGTTCGCTCCGGTCACAGACCGGTGACGCACTCTTCGCGCGCCGGGTTGCCCCATTCGGAGATCTGCGGCTTGATGAGTATTTGCCTCCAACCGCAGCTTATCGCAGCTTGTCACGTCCTTCGTCGCCTCCGAGAGCCAAGGCATCCTTCATGTGCCCTTCTCTCCTTTCCTTTTACTTCGCCTTTTGACTCTACGTCAGATATCCGTCGTTCGTCGTGCTCATAAAAGCACATACGCCCGATGATTTCACTCGTTTCTATTGTCAATTGCTTGCCATCTCTGACTTGCGTCATCAATGACTATCGCTTCCAGTATGTCAATGTTCTCTTTGTTTACTATCCCGAAGCGTCAAGGCTCCGGAATTGTAGTCCCTGGCAGAGTTGAACTGCCGACCTCTACATTATCAGTGTAGCGCTCTAACCAACTGAGCTAAGGGACTGCACTTCAACCCCCGATGCCGGGGATAATGCGTTATAAAAAGCAACAGCCGAAGCAGCCGGCGGAAAAACATCCGCCGAAGAACCGTCGATGACATCATGCATATCGTGAAAGACATCAGAAGTCATCTCTCTGTCGTTCGACCGCCGATTGTCTGCCGGAATCCGGAAAACTCGCGCTTTCAGGCTTCCTGACGGCGTCGTAAGAGGTCATGGCAGGACATGCGCTCCAGAAAGGAGGTGTTCCAGCCGCACCTTCCGGTACGGCTACCTTGTTACGACTTAGCCCCAGTCACCGGTTTTACCCTAGGGCGCTCCTTGCGGTCACGCACTTCAGGCACCCCCGGCTTCCATGGCTTGACGGGCGGTGTGTACAAGGCCCGGGAACGTATTCACCGCGCCGTGGCTGATGCGCGATTACTAGCGAATCCAGCTTCATGGAGTCGGGTTGCAGACTCCAATCCGAACTGAGACAGGTTTTCGGGTTCCGCGCCCCGTCGCCGGGTGGCTTCCCGCTGTACCTGCCATTGTAACACGTGTGTCGCCCCGGACGTAAGGGCCGTGCTGATTTGACGTCATCCCCGCCTTCCTCACTGCTTGCGCAGGCAGTCCCCACAGAGTGCCCGCCATCACGCGATGGCAACTGTAGGTAGGGGTTGCGCTCGTTATGGCACTTAAGCCGACACCTCACGGCACGAGCTGACGACAACCATGCAGCACCTCGCAGGAGACCATTGCTGGCTGCCTCCTTTCAAAAACATCCCTCCTGCGTTTGAGCCCGGGTAAGGTTCCTCGCGTATCATCGAATTAAACCACATGTTCCTCCGCTTGTGCGGGCCCCCGTCAATTCCTTTGAGTTTCACCGTTGCCGGCGTACTCCCCAGGTGGAATGCTTAACGCTTTCGCTGTGTCACCCAGAACTCAATCGCCCCGGACAACTAGCATTCATCGTTTACTGCGTGGACTACCAGGGTATCTAATCCTGTTCGATACCCACGCCTTCGTGCTTCAGCGTCAGTTGGGCGCCGGTACGCTGCCTTCGCAATCGGAGTTCTGCGTGATATCTATGCATTTCACCGCTACACCACGCATTCCGCGTACTTCTCGCCCACTCAAGGCACCCAGTTTCAACGGCTCGACGAGGTTGAGCCCCGCAATTTTACCGCTGACTTAAGCGTCCGCCTACGCACCCTTTAAACCCAATAAATCCGGATAACGCTCGCATCCTCCGTATTACCGCGGCTGCTGGCACGGAGTTAGCCGATGCTTTTTCTCCGGGTACTCTCCAAACCGCACACGTGCGGCACTTTGCTCCCCGGCAAAAGAGGTTTACAACCCATAGGGCCGTCATCCCTCACGCGACTTGGCTGGTTCAGGCTCCCGCCCATTGACCAATATTCCTCACTGCTGCCTCCCGTAGGAGTCTGGTCCGTGTCTCAGTACCAGTGTGGGGGACCTTCCTCTCAGAACCCCTACGCATCGTCGTCTTGGTGGTCCGTTACACCGCCAACTAACTAATGCGACGCATGCCCATCCGCCACCGGAATTAACCTTTGGCACCAACAGGATGTCCCATAGGTGCATTATGCCGTATTAGACGGGATTTCTCCCGATTATCCGGCTGTGGCAGGCAGGTTGCATACGTGTTACTCACCCGTGCGCCGGTCGCCGGCTGGTAAAGGCAAGCCTTCACCACCGCTGCCCCTCGACTTGCATGTGTTAAGCCTGTCGCTAGCGTTCATCCTGAGCCAGGATCAAACTCTCCGCTGTTGTTATCTTTTGTTCTTTTTTTTTCTTGTGCTAAAGCCGCATAGCCTGAACCAATATTAAAAGACCCATCGGACACCGACAGCCATCGGAGCTCATCTTCCTCCCGGCCGACAATCTTGAATCTAAACGCTGGTCGAATTTGACAGAGACTTCATCCGCAGGACGGCTTGCGCCAGGCCTGCGGCCCTTGTTCTCTTGTACTACTTCGTCTATTGCAATTATTTCAATGTGCTCTGGTTTTGAATGCCGCCCTGAACTCGGGCGGAAATGTTTTGCAAAGTTAGAACCAATTTTTCAAACCTGCAAATTTTTAACATTCTTTTTTTACTTCGGCCGCCTTGCGGCATCGCCTCTGTCAGCCTCCGAGACCGTCGCGACCGCTGTCGCTTGGTTTGTTTCTCAAAAGCGAGTGCAAAGGTAGACACTTTTTCAACAACCACCAAATTTTTACAACACTTTTTTCACGAAAAAAGTTGAACAAAAATCCCGAAAACCGCCCCATCAGCTGACTGACAGAGTATTATCGCGATCAAAAAAAATGCCCTGCGCGATATCAGAGATCACGACGGAATGCACGCCGACGCCTATGCTGCCGGCGCTCGAAATACTGCCACTGCAGCTGCACGCTCGCATTGTCGGCAAGCTCAAGATTGCTCTCGGCAAACTTATAGCCATTCTTTATATAAGTAGGCAACAGATCCGCAAAAACCATCGCATTCACTCCCATATTCTGATATTCGGGACTGACGGCGACAAGCATAAGATCGACAACATCGTTTTTGCCGTGGATCGCCTTGAGCAGATGATACCAGCCTAAAGGCCACAACCGTCCACCCGACCGCTGAAGAGCACGCGAGAACGACGGAATTGAAATGCCGAAAGCCACAAGCTTGCCATCCTTATCCACGACAACGCTTATGCAGTCAAGGCGCAGAATGCCCAGATACTTGTCGATATAATAGTCGATCTGACGATCCGATAACGGCGAATAACCATAAAGACCGTCGTAGGCCACATTTATAAGATCAAAGATAGCCCTGCCGTAATCCGCTTTCAGACGGCTGCGCGACGTATAGTGCAGCGTCTTGAATCCATACTTGCGCTCTACGAGCGAAGCTATCCTAAGATATTTGTCGGGCACACTGTCGGGCACCGTCATACGATACTCCACCCAGTCGACATCGGGCTTATAGCCCATGCGCTCCATGTGCACGGGATAATAGGGATAATTGTAAATCGTGGCCATAGTGCCAAGTTCGTCGAAACCGTCGATTAGCATTCCCTCGTGATCCATATCGGTAAAGCCCATCGGTCCCACCATCTCAGTCATGCCACGCTGACGGCTCCACTCCTCGGCCGCACGAAACAGCGCATCGACCACTTCCGCATCGTCGACGAAATCAACGAAACCGAAACGAGCCTCCCTCTTCCCTGTGCGCTCATTGACCACACGGTTGATGATAGCCGTTATACGCCCAGCCGGGACTCCGTCGCGCAAAGCCATAAACGACTGCGCCTCGCAAAAATCAAAGGCCGGATTTTTCGACGGCATCAGGGTTTCGATCTCCTCGAATATCAGAGGCGGCACATAGCAGTCATTGCCGCGATACAGGTCTATGCCAAACTTCACATATTTTTTCAGCTCCTTGCGGTCAGGGCTGACAGACCTTATTTCTATTGACATAAGCAACTCTCAAAAAAAACAGTTGATATCACTACAATCATCAGTAACCCGTGGCTCGCTGCGAGTCAATCAAGAGTGAACAAACAACGAACCGGGGACAACATGCATATCAATGCTGACCGAAACCAAACCACGACACGGCCAGCTGCGGCACTAACGTCAACGACGACGGACGATGTGGCGCCACACCGGAATTAAACCACACGAGCAGAGCTATCATAACAAGGAGAAACACGATGATAGCCATATACAGGCGGTTGTCGGATCGCGACGCCAAGGCCATACGCAACTCGTGAACCGAACGATAGCGGTCGCGCGGATTCTGCGACAGGCATTTGTCGGCTATGCGCCGCAGCCTGGCCGGAGAGCCCGGCACCACGTCAGTCAGTTCGCGTAGCACCTTGCCAAACATATATATATCTTCAGAAGCATCGGCCGGAGTCAGATGCTCACGCTGATCAAAACCCACATCAATGAGCTTCAGATTGCCGATATTCTCGGTAAATACTATTGTTTCCGGACGCACCGGGAAGTGCACCACATGATTGCGCTGTATATAATCGAGAGCATCGACAAGCTGCGTGCACACCTTCTCGACATGTTCCGGCCCCGCCTTACCCGAATCAATAAGCTTACGCAGCGAATCGCCATAAACATCGTCGGTGATGATACATAATCCCAGACCGGGCACTTCCTCCAGATCGTTGATCATCACAATACCCGGATGGGCAAGGTTGTAGCGCACGTCAAACTCCTTCTCAAGCATGGCCTGAAACCGCGGATCGTCCTTATAGGCCGCCTTGAGAGTCTTGAGCATCACCCACTTGCCATGCTTTTTGGCCGTGTAGACGTCGTAGTACTCCTCATCCCACTCGGGAAGAAGCTCCAGCTCGGTCCACTTCTGCGCAGCACAATGATCTGCTTCACTCATTCATGATTGGTTTAAGTAGTTACATTAGAGGCCGGGGCTGCCGCTCAATACATGGCAAACACCAGCTGACTTCCGGTATCGACATCGGTAAGATACAGATTGTTGCCGTTGACAGCCCAGAGATACATCCAGTCCTGTCCGTCGGCAAACGAGATGTAGAGAGCCGTTCCATCGGTATCCCAATAGATGTCGTAGGTATATGACTGCCCCCAGTTGTCATAGTCAACATACTGCCCCGAGCCGTCGCCGTAGAACGAGAATATGTTCTGATCCGTATCGACCGGGCCATATTCGTCGGCCACAAGAACCCAGTCGCCTATCAGCGGCGACCAATAATAATCGTTTTCGTCGCTGCAAGAGCCGAAAGTCACTATAGCTACTGCAATGGCAAGCAGCCTCAGGCAATTGGACAATGCTTTCATCGGGCAATCAATTACGAGTGCAAAATTAAATAAAATTTCAATACAACATTAAAACACACCGCCGCCTAATTAGGTTTTGTCGACAAACAGTCAAAAATCTCACGGCTTTTTTCTAATTTTGTCAATATGAACATCACACGTCTGCTTACACCGTTTTTCGCCGCCAGAGCCCGACGCACGCTCCGATCAGCATCCGATCCGGAGCTGGTGCAGCTCCGACAGCTTAAAAAACTCATTGCCAACGGACGCCGCACCCTTTGGGGAGACTCCCATCATCTACAGCAGGTGGCCACCTACGACGACTTCCGCGAAGCCATGCCTGTCACCTCCTACCCAGACATCCGGCCCTACGTCGAGCGGATGATCGCAGGAGAGCCCGACATACTGTGGCCCGGTCCCTGCCGACGGTTCGCACAGTCCTCAGGCACATCCGACGGCAAAAGCAAATACATCCCCGTCACCGACGACTCCCTGCGCCTCAACCACTACCGCGGCGGAGCCGAATCCGTGGCCCACTACCTCAACCATCACCCCGGCAGCCGACTGTTCGACGGCAAAGCCTTCATACTCGGAGGCAGCTTTGCCAACGAACTCCACGGCACTGCGCCCGGAGTGAAGGCAGGCGACCTCTCGGCTCATCTAATTGAGAGAATCAACCCGCTCGTCGACCGCATCAGGGTGCCGTCGCGCGCCACTGCCCTCATGCCCGACTGGACAGCCAAACTCCCGGCGCTTGTCGACGAATCGATCCATGCCGACGTCACCAACATATCGGGCGTCCCATCATGGTTTCTCACCGTCATCCGCCGGGTCATTGAGCGCGCCGGAGCATCGACCATCCACGACGTATGGCCCCGCCTCGAAGTATTCTTCCACGGAGGCATCGCCTTCGGACCCTACCGCAGCCAGTATGAAGAGATCACCGACCCCGGACGGATGCACTATCTGGAAACCTACAACGCTTCCGAAGGATTCTTCGCCGTGCAGCACTCTCCCGACGCACCCGGCATGATGCTCCTCACCGACGCCGGAGTATTCTATGAGTTCGTGCCGCTCGGCGCGCCTGACTCCGAAGCCATTCCCGCATGGCTCACCACACCCGGCCAAAGCTACTCCCTGCTGCTGTCGGCCCCCAACGGGCTATGGCGCTACCAGATCGGCGACGTCGTAAAGGTGGTGGCCACCGATCCGTTGCAGATAGTCATCACCGGACGAACAAAACACTATATCAACGCGTTCGGAGAAGAGGTGATGGTTCACAACACCGACGCAGCGCTTGCACGCGCATGCGCCGACTGCCGCTGCACAGTGGCCAACTACACCGCCGCACCCGTCTTCACCACCTCCGCCTCACGCGGACACCACCAATGGCTGATAGAATTTGACCGCCCGCCCGCCGACATCGACGCATTCGCCACCACACTCGACCGACGGCTCACCGAGCAGAACTCCGACTATCAGGCAAAACGCGCAGGCGACATATTCCTCGCCCCACTCACCGTCACCGTTGCACACCATGGGCTCTTCGACCGATGGCTCGCATCGACCGGCAAGCTCGGCGGACAGCGCAAAGTGCCACGCCTGCAGAACGACCGCACCCTCATCGACGACATGCTGCGGCTCAACAACGACCAGACATTGAAAACCACATAAACTAAACACTAACGACATGAAACCAACAGCAATCATCGCATCAGCGATCATCGCACTCGGCCTGCTCGCGCTTGGCCTCTGCATCCGTTCAGGAATAGACTTCGCCGCATCACGCGACCGCACGGTCGACGTCCGCGGACTCGCCGAACGCGAAGTGCCCGCCAACGTCGTCACATGGCCCATAATGTTCAAAGAGGTCGGCAATTCACTGCCCACTGTCTACGCCAATGTTTCGGCCACCAACCAGCGTATCGTCGACTTCCTCAAAGCCAACGGCATCACCGATCAGGAAATATCCATCGGAGCGCCTAAAGTGCAGGACCTCACCACCGACCGCTACAACAACCAGCCCCTCCCCTACAACTACGCCATCACATCGGTGGTGACCGTAAGCTCCGGTAAAGTCAAGGAGATCCATGCCCTCATCAACCGGCAGGGCGAACTCTTCGCACAGGGCATAGCCATCACAAACGACTACAACTACCAGATCACCTACGACTTCACCGACCTCAACTCCATCAAACCGGAGATGATAGCCGAAGCCACAAAAAACGCCCGCGAGGCCGCCAAGAAATTTGCCGACGACTCCGAATCGTCGCTCGGCAAGATCAAGACCGCACGCCAGGGACAGTTCACCATCGACGACCGCGACGCAACCACTCCCTACATCAAGAAAGTGAGGGTCGTCACCTCGCTCACCTACTATCTGGAAGACTGACCGCCTACGGCATCAGGTATCGCTGTCAGACCGAAGCCATGATGATGAACATTAGCCGGCCGCACTACGTTATAATGTGACAAAAACAACGTATTTCAGACCAAAACACAACTCATCATGGCTAAAAAGAAAAAATCCATCAAAGGCACACGCACCGAACAAAATATCGTGCTGGCCTATCTCAACGAATCGCAGTCATACGCCCGCTACACATTCTATGCCAAGCAGGCCGACAAAGAACTGTACTTCCCGATTGGAGTGATTTTCCGCCAGACAGCCGAAAACGAGTTCAACCATGCCAAAGTCTTCTTCAAGATGCTTGAAGGCGGAGTAGTCGACGCCAAAGTACCCACCGACGCCGGCATCATCGGCGACACCGCCACCAACCTGAAGATCTCCATGGGCGAAGAGGCCAACGCCGGAGTGAAAGGCTATGAGGAAGCCGCCAAGACTGCTCAGGAAGAGGGATTCCCCGAGATCGCCGAGCACTTCCTCGCGATAGCTAAAGCCGAGCAACACCACCTCGACCGCTTCACACGCTATCTCAAGATGGTGGAGGAGGGCACTGTATGGAAACGCGACCACGCCATCCGCTGGCAGTGCCTTGTCTGCGGCTACATCTTCGAAGGCAACGAACCCCCGAAGGTATGCCCCGGATGCGACCATCCCTACCAGCACTACATGCCCCTTGACGAAGACGACTGATCCATAACGGCCACAATCAAGCGCCGAAAGATCCGAGAACACAATCATGGCCAAGTGTCGAAGCCAACAGTCCGACACTTGGCCATGATTTTCATTTCTACAATCTTCGACTTACAACAATAAACCGAAGTAAGCCAAAAGGCACTGACAAACGTATGTTTTTCCACCACCCACCCTCACCTACGCTATCGCATGAACATCACTGCAAAAGGAATGCCCCATCCCGTCCCGGCCACCTATGCAGTCGGGGTGGGATGGGGTATCAGAGAGCAGGTATCAGACTGCGCCGGAGCCGGCTTCATCATCGTCGCCACTGTCACCGTCATGACGCGTCACCGGGGGCAACGCCGTGGTAGGCGTGGAGAAAAAGCGCGACAGATGGCGTTCGCGGAAGCGCTCGAGCAGCTCCCAGAAGTTGGGCACGAACAGCGTTCCCACCAGAGCGTTGACAGCCATGCCGAACGCTACGGCGGTGCCAAGAGAAACACGGCTCGCCGCACCCGCACCGGTAGCGAACAGCATCGGCATCACACCGAACACAAATGCCAGCGCCGTCATCATTATCGGACGGAATCTCACCCGTCCGGCACGTATGGCGCTTGATCGAATATCCATGCCCGAACGGCGGTAGTCGATGGCATACTCCACGATCAGTATGGCGTTTTTTGCCGACAGCCCGAGCAACAATATTATACCTATCTGGGTATAGACCGATATGCTCTGTCCCATCAGCAGACAGCCTATGACGGTGCCGAGTATGGCTGTGGGCATAGATATCACCACAGCCACAGGATCGGTCAGACTCTCATATTGGGCGGCGAGCACGAGCAGAGTGATGACCACGGCGAATATCAGCACCAGAGCCACCGTCACCCCGCCCTGCGACTCCTGATAGGCCTCGCCGGTCCACGCGTAGGAATATTCATCGCCGAGAGTGCGCTCCACTATCTCCTCCATGGCCTCTATACCTTCAGAGGAGCTGACCCCGTGAGCCGGAGTGGCGGTTAGCGAGGCCGTGGAATACATGTTGTAGCGCGACACGTTGCTCTGCCCGAACGACGGCTCCACAGTCATAAACGACGAGAACGGCACCATCTCGCCCATCGAGTTCCTGACACTGAGCTTCAGCACTCCGTCGACACGCGAGCGCGCCGCCTCATCGCCGGCAAGATTGACCTGATAGACACGGCCGAAGTCTGTGAAGTCATTGATATACGACCCGCCCATATAGGCCGACAGAGCCGAAAACACATCGGACACTTCGAGCTGCTGCATCTTGATGCGGTTGCGGTCAACAGTCAGTTTATACTGCGGTATGGCACCCTCGTAGAGCGACGTCACCGACTTGATACGGGGATCAGTCTCGGCCGCACGCTCCACATCGGCCAGAGCCTGCTTCATCTGCTGCGGGCCGAGATTGTTTATGTCGAGCAACTGCATCTGAAGGCCGGAAGTCACTCCGAGCCCGGATATGGCGGGCGGATTTATGCCGAACACCACCGCCTCCTGAATGTCGGCGCACGCGGCATTGAAGCGGTCGATCACGGCATCCACACCTTGCGACCGGCCACGGCGCTCGCTCCACGGCTTGAGAGTGACAAACAGCGAGGCGTAATTGCTCGCGCTGCCGCCTCCGATAAACGACATGCCGCTCACCGACATCACCGATTTCACCTCCGGAATCCGCGCAAGTCGCTCGTTGACCTGAGCCACGACTGCGTCCGTGCGGTCGATCGATGCGCCGGTAGGAAGCTGTATCGAGCCCATGAAATAGCCCATATCCTCCTGAGGGATATACGACGACGGCATCCTGACAAAACCCCAGAAAGCCAATGCCGTCAACGCGAAATACAGCCCGATAGCCGCCCACGGACGCCGCAGGAAGCCGCCCACTATACCTACATACAGCTTGAGAGTGGCGGCAAAGCCGCGGTTAAACCACTGATAAGGCTTGAACTCCGTCGGTTTGCCTTTACGCAGAAACATAGCGCACATGGCCGGAGTGAATGTAAGGGCGTTGAAGCCGGAGAAGGCCGTCGACACAGCTATGGTCAGTGCAAACTGCTTGTAAAGCTCGCCTGTAATACCGCTTATGAAGGCCGTAGGAATAAACACCGACAGCAACACAAGCACCTCGCCCACCACCGGACCCTGGAGTTCGGTCATAGCTTTCTCGGCGGCCTGACGCGCGTTGAGCTTGCCCTCGTCCACCAGACGCGAACAGTCCTCAACCACCACTATGGCGTCATCCACCACTATGGCTATCGCCAGCACAAGTCCGAACAGCGTCAGAGTGTTGATCGTAAAGCCCATAAGCTTCATCACCGCGAAAGTGGCTATCAGCGACACCGGAATCGTGATCATCGGTATGACTACCGCCCTCCAGCTCTGGAGGAAGACAAGTATGATCAGCATCACGATCAGAGTGGTTTCGACAAACGTCACCAGCACCTCGTCGATCGACGCCGTGACGAAATCGGTAGTGTTCATCAGCACCTGATAGTCCACACCCTCCGGAAAATATCGCTCCAGCTCATTCAGCTTCTTCTCCACGGCCTTGGCCACCTCCAGCGAGTTGGCGCCTGGTGTCTGGTAGATGCCGAGCAATCCGGCCGCACTACCCGACACGAGAGCCGACCCGCCGTAACTCTGGCTGCCAAGCTCTATGCGGGCCACGTCCGACAGATGGAGCATCTCCCCCTCCGGAGTGGTCTTGATGACGATGGAACCGAACTCATCGGGAGTCGTCAGGCGTCCCTGTGCCGTAAGCGTAAACTCAAACTGCCCGTCCGACGGCGTAGGCGGCGCACCTACAGATCCGGCCGAAACCGCCATATTCTGCGATTCGACAGCTTCCATGACATCGTCGGGAGTGAGTCCGCGCACGCGCATCTTCTCCGGATCCAGCCATATCCTCATGCTGTACTCTCCTGCTCCGAACGCCTCCACCTGACCCACGCCGTCGATCCTCGACAGCTCGTCGACCAGATTAAGTTTGGCATAATTGGTGAGATAAAGAGCGTCGTAGTGATGATTGTCGGCCGTATCATTGAGCAGACCGACAAACAGTATGACGTCAGTGGAGCGCGACATCACCGACACACCCTCCTCCTTCACCGCCGTGGGGAGAGTCGCCTCGGCTATGGCCACGCGGTTCTGCACCTTAACTGTGGCCATATCCAGATCGGTTCCCGTCTCAAAAGTCACCGTGAGCATATACGACCCGTCGGAACTGGAGCTGGAACTCATATACATCATACCTTCCACACCGTTGACCTGCTCCTCGATAGGCACGCCCACGGTAGTAGCCACCGTTGCGGCGTCGGCTCCGGGATAACTGGCGGCCACCATCACCGTCGGAGGCGTTATGTCGGGATACTGAGCCACGGGAAGAGTCTTTACAGTCACCACGCCCGCCAGTATCATCACCACGGCTATGACTATGGCGAATATCGGACGCTCTATGAAGAAACGGGAAAACATCGCGTATGGTAATTAATCGGATTTGTCGCTGAAAAAAAATCGTGAATCAGGCCGGAGGCTACTTGCCGGTCATAACAGGCCTGACCTCCAGACCCGCCCTCACCTTAAGCAGGGCTTTGGTGACATAACGATCGCCGGGATGCAGCCCTTCGGTCACAACCCGCATCGTGTCGTCGACCAGACCGCCGGTCTTCACCGGAGTATATACCACCCGGTTGGAATCGTTGACCGTATAGACATACTTCCCGAGCTGGTCGGTAGCGATCGACGCGTCCCTGACAAGAAGGGCATGGCTGTCGATATCCTCAGGCAGCGATATGGTGGCATACATGCCCGACCGCAGTTCGCCGTAAGGATTGTCGACCACCGCACGCAGGTGCATCGTTCCGGTGCCTGTATTCACATCGGGCGAGAGATAATCCAGCCGTCCGCGGTATTCATGTCCCAGAGGTTCGTCGAAACGCATCGGTATCGAATCGCTCCCCGCTATTCCGTCGGTGCCGACCCGGGTGTTCATACGCATGAACGACGACTCCTCTATGTAGAAGTCGGCATACATCCGCGTGTTGTCATATATCGTGGCCAGCTTCACCGGCTCCCCCTCTCCACCTACGTAGGCGCCGACATTGACATCGGCGGCCGACACCGTTCCGGCAAACGGAGCATGGACCGCGCAGTATCCGAGATTGGTGCGCGCAGTGCGCAACTGCGCCTCGGCGCTCTTTATCGCCGCTGCGGCCTCCTCGTAGGCGCTTTTGGCCTGCACCACCTCTATCTGCGACACAGCGTCGCTCTCCAGAGCCTTCTTCATCGCCTCGTATTGCCTCATGGCATAGTCGTAGGTGCTCCGCGCGGTCTGAAGCTGCGCCTCGGCCTGCCCTACGGCGTCGCGATATTGCGTATCCTCGATGGTAAACAGCAAAGCACCCTTGCCGACCGTGCTTCCGTCGGTATAGTTCTGCGACCGCAGATAGCCGTTGACACGACCCACCACGTCTACACTGTTCACGGCCGTGAGCGTGCCGGGATAATCCTTGTATATCACCACAGAGTCCTCTATTACAGAAGCCACATCCACCTGTGGCGCATCGGTCTGCGCCGACCGTTCATTGCTATGGCACGACGGCAGGCATGCCACTGCCGATGCAGCCACCACTGCCGCCATTGTTCTCAGAGTGTGTTCCATCAGTATTTTCGTGTGTTGTATTTTACCTATAATTTCATTCCGTTTAGCAGCGCCCGACACGTCTCTACCGCCCCACTGCCCATCCGCCGCCGAGAGCCTTATAGAGATTGACAAGTGCGGTCAGTGACTCTCCGCGCGCCTCCACAGCCTCGTTGTTGTATTGCAGCAGAGTGATCTGCGCCTGCGCAACATTTATGAATGCGTCAAGCCCCTGCTTGTAGCGGTCGAGCGACAGATCGGCAGCTTTCTGTGCCGCCTCGGTCACCTTATGCAGACTCTGCTCATAGGCCACCGCATTGGTGTAGCTTATCAGAGCGTCGTCCACCTCCTGCACAGCCGTCAGCAGCGTCAGATTGTAGGCGTCGATCGATGCGAGCATCTGTTCCTTGACCGACGCCACGGCCGCCCGGCGTGCGAAGCCATCGAATATGGTCCACGACAGCTGCGGAGCTATCGTATAGGTCATACTGCGGCGCGTCATCAGGTCATCGAGCCGATGAGCCGATGTCCCGATCGATCCAGCGAGCGACAATACCGGCATAAAATCCTTCTTCGCCACCCCCACGGCCGCTGCGCTCACCGCAAGCTGCTCTTCGGCGGCCACCACGTCAGGACGCCTCCGTAGCAGATCGGAAGGCACGGTCGCCGGCACGAGCATATCGACCTCAGGCAATGCGGCCGGGGCGCTCAGCCTCCCGGCCATCTCGGCGGGCATCGAGCCGGTAAGCAGCGCCAGAGCGTTGACCGTCACCGCCACCGACGTGCGCAGCGACGACAATGAGGCCAGCGTGGAATAATACACCGTCCGCGCCTGGCTGACATCGAGCATGGAAGCAAGTCCGGTATCAAACCTCGCCTCGGTGATCTTCATCACCTTGCGCTGCTCCTCGACATGATCGAGCGTCACTTCGAGTTGGCGCTGAAGAGTGCGCAGTTTTATGTAGGAAGCGGCTATCTGGGCGCACACGCTTATGCTGACAGAGGCATAATCGGCACGCGACGCACGGTATGACGCCTGCTGCATCTCCACATCCTTGCGTACCTTGCCGAACACGTCAATCTCCCACTGCATGTCGACTCCGGCCGAAAAATAGTCGACCGTGACAGCATCGCCTTCCCTGACATTCTCGTCGCCCGACTGCCGGATCTTATTCCATCCGCCGGAGACCGACAGCGACGGCCAGAAGGCAGAGCGTGCCTTGGCCACCGACTGGCGCGCTATGGCTATGCGGCGCCCGGCCTTAAGCAGATTGAAGTTGGCCCGCTCACCCTCCGCTATCAGGGAGTCGAGAAGCGGATCGCCAAATAGGCGCCACCACTGATCGTCGGTTGGAAATTCCTGCGTCGTTTCCGGCTCGTAGAGCCATCGCTCGGGCAGACTGTCGGCGAGCGTCGACAGATCGTCGCGTCCGTATGCGGCCATGCTCGTCAGCATCATCACAGCCATCAGCCAGATATGAAAAGGGTGTCTGTTCATTTCCATCATAGTTGAAACATCAGAATTATAACCCCCGCGCCACCCCGACGGTTCGCTCGCACTCCGCCACTCCGCCATCCTCTCCCTCCCGCTGTATGCTTTGACACCTGACCTGTTCGCTTTTTTAGACATTCTCTTAGGCGAGGGGTGCTGATATGTGACGATTTTTGTGTAATTTTGCGCCCGAATATCAAAGAGAATTTATGCAAAACATCAGAAACATAGCTATCATAGCCCACGTAGACCATGGCAAGACCACCCTCGTGGACAAGATGCTACTCGCCGGACACCTTTTCCGCGACAATCAATCCACCGGCGAGCTCATACTCGACAACAACGACCTCGAACGCGAAAGAGGCATAACGATACTCTCCAAAAACGTCTCCATCACCTACAAAGACACCAAGATCAACATCATCGACACGCCCGGACACGCCGACTTCGGAGGCGAAGTGGAGCGTGTGCTCAACATGGCCGACGGATGTCTGCTTCTCGTCGACGCCTTCGAAGGCCCGATGCCGCAGACTCGCTTCGTGCTCCAGAAAGCCATACAGCTCGGCCTGAAGCCGGTGGTGGTGATCAACAAGGTCGACAAGCCCAACTGCCGTCCCGACGAGGTGCAGGAAATGGTGTTCGATCTGATGTGCAACCTCGACGCCACCGAGGAACAGCTCGACTTCCCGACCGTCTACGGATCGGCCAAGCAGGGATGGATGAGCGACGACTGGCAGAATCCCACCGACAACATCACCCCGGTGCTCGACGCCATAATAAAATACATACCCGCGCCCACCACCATAGAGGGCCCGGCTCAGATGCTCGTCACATCGCTCGACTTCTCGAGCTATGTGGGACGAATAGCCATCGGACGCGTGCACCGCGGCGAGTTCCGCGAAGGTATGCCCATCGCCCTCTGCAAGAAGGACGGATCCGTCATCAAGCAGCGCATCAAGGAGCTGCACGTGTTTGAAGGCATGGGACGCAAGAAGGTGCAGAGCGTCAAGAGCGGCGACATATGTGCTCTCGTAGGCATCGAAGGGTTTGAGATAGGCGACACCGTAGCCGACGCCGAGACACCCGAAGCGCTACCCCGCATAGCCATTGACGAACCTACCATGTCGATGACATTCACCATCAACGACAGCCCCTTCTTCGGCCGCGACGGAAAGTTTGTCACATCGCGCCATATCGCCGACCGACTGACCAAGGAACTCGACCGCAACCTTGCGCTCCGTGTCAAGAAGGCCGACCATGAGGACGTATGGACCGTCTTCGGCCGCGGCGTGCTCCACCTGTCGGTGCTCATCGAAACGATGCGCCGCGAAGGCTACGAACTGCAGGTAGGCCAGCCGCAGGTTATCGTCAAGGAGATCGACGGACGCAAATGCGAGCCGGTGGAGCTGCTCACCATCAATGTGCCCGAAGAATACTCGTCAAAGATGATCGACATGGTCACCCGACGCAAGGGCGAACTTGTGTCGATGGCCACACAGAACGACCGCATACATCTCGAATTCCATATCCCCTCGCGAGGCATCATCGGCCTGCGCAACAACGTGCTGACCGCATCGGCCGGAGAAGCCATCATGGCTCACCGTTTCCACGAATACCAGCCATGGAAGGGCGACATAGAGCGCCGCACCAACGGATCGCTCATAGCCATGGAAGCCGGAACAGCCTATGCCTACGCCATCGACAAGCTGCAGGACCGCGGCCGCTTCTTCATATTCCCGCAGGATGAGGTCTATGCCGGACAGGTCGTGGGCGAGAACGCCAAGGACAACGACATAGTGGTCAACGTCACCAAGTCAAAGAAGCTCACCAACATGCGCGCATCGGGCGCCGACGACAAAGCCCGCATCGTGCCCCCCGTGGTGTTCAGCCTTGAAGAGGCGCTCGAATACATCAAGGAGGACGAATATGTGGAGGTGACCCCCAACCATATACGCCTGCGCAAGATACTCCTTGACGAGATCGAGCGCAAACGCGCCGCGTCAAGAGCCAATTCCTGAACCGACACCGAACACCCCGACACGTGAAAATCTCCATGCCCCCCGAAACACCCGCCGAAGTGCAGCAGGCAAAGATGCGCTTCGGCATCATCGGCAACGCCCCAGCGCTGACGGCAGCCATAAGCCGTGCGGTGCAGGTGGCGCCTATCGACCTGTCGGTGCTCGTCACCGGCGAGAGCGGATCGGGCAAGGAATTTTTCCCCAAGATCATCCACGCTTTCAGCGCGCGCAAGCACGCCCGCTACATAGCCGTCAACTGCGGCGCCATACCCGAAGGCACCATCGACTCCGAACTGTTCGGACACGAAAAAGGAGCTTTCACCGGCGCCATCGGCTCGCGCAAAGGCTACTTCGAGGAGGCCGACGGCGGCACGATATTTCTCGACGAGGTGGCCGAGCTTCCGCTCACCACACAGGCCCGTCTGCTGAGAGTGCTCGAAAGCGGCGAATTCATCAAAGTCGGATCGTCGACAGTGCAGAAGACCAACATCCGCGTGGTGGCCGCCACCAATGTCGACATGCTCAAGGCCGTCGAGGAGGGTCGCTTCCGCGAGGATCTGTACTACCGCCTGTCGACAGTCAACATCGCCGTGCCCCCGCTGCGCGACCGAGGCAACGACATAATGCTTCTGGCACGCAAGTTTGCATCAGACTTCGGCGAGCGCTACCGCATGCCGCCGGTGACATTCTCCGACGAGGCCCGCGGACTGATGATGCGCTACCGCTGGCCGGGCAATGTCCGCCAGCTCAAAAACGTCGTGGAACAGACCGCTCTGTTCGATGCCGGACGCGAAGTGACCGCCGACGACATAGAGCAATACCTGCCGGCCGGAGGGCCCGTCTACACCCCGGTGATCGCATCGGCGCCGTCCCACACCTACGACCGCGAGCGGGAGGCGATCTTCAACATGATCTTCCGTATGCAGAAGGAGATCGACGCGCTCCGTGCCGAGATCGAGAAGCGCCCCGCGCCCGCACAGCAGATAGCCACTCCGGCCTCGGAAGTCAGAGAGATGCCGATGTCGCTCGTCCACTACCATCATCCGGCTGCGCACACCAGCACAGTAGAGGATATAACCGCCGACGACATAACCGCTGCCGGCTCCGCCGCGACACCGCAGCCCTCGCTCACGCTTGAGGATACCGAGCGCGAAACCATAAGGCGCTCGCTCGAAAACAACGGAGGCCGACGCAAGGCCACTGCCCGCGAACTCAACATTTCTGAGCGCACACTCTATCGCAAAATCAAGGAATACGGACTGGAGTGATCCCGCCCGCTCACAGCAACACCATGGCTATCTTGGCGCATGCCTCGGCGTCGGCAAGAGCATTGTGGTGATCGTCAAACGGTATGCCCAAAAAACCGGCAAGCGACGGCAGACTGAACGACGCGCACAGCGTGCGCGGTATCGTGCGGCGCGCCCGCTCGAGAGTGCAATAAAAGTCATAATCGGGATAATCGATGCCATAACAGCGACATGCCGCACGCAGACATCGCTCGTCGAACCGCTTGTTATGAGCCACGAGCGGTCTTCCCCCTATGAAATCGCGTAGCTCGGGCCACACAGCCCAGAATCCTGGAGCATCATCCGTATCCGACGGGCCAATACCGTGGATACACTCCGTAAACCGCCGGATATAGTAATCCGGCTCGGGCTTTACCAGTCGATACAACCGGTCGGTGACCACACCGCCCTCTACCTTCACCGCTCCTATGGCGCAGATGCTCGTCGGCTCGGCATTGGCCGTTTCAAAGTCTATGGCTACAAAATCGTTCATCATCCGCCGGCAAGCTCCTGCGCACGGTCGCGCACCTGCTCCATGAGCCATCGCGGAGTGGAAGTGGCGCCGCATACGCCTATCGATAAGGCGCCCTGCAGCCACGACGCTTCCACTGCATCGGGTCCGCTGACGAGATAGGTCCGGCTGTTCACCTCGCGGCATTCTCCGCAAAGCACCCGGCCGTTGGAACTTTTGGCACCGCTTACGAACAACACCACATCGTGGGCGGCCACAAAACGCCGCAGCCCCTCCACACGACCCGCCACCTGACGGCATATCGTGTCGAAATATCTGAAACTTACGCCCTCGTCCTTACGGCGGCTGATCTCGTCGACCATGTGCCGTAGTCCCTCGGGCGACTTTGTGGTCTGCGAATACAACGCTATCGGGCGGCTGAAATCCACCGCTTCAAGTCCCGACTCGTCCTCCGCCACGATAGCCTCGCCGCGCGTCTGGCCTACAAGACCGTTCACCTCGGCATGGCCATTCTTGCCGTAGATCACAATCTGCGGACGGTCGGCATCGGTTTCATAGGCCTGCTTCACCCTGCTCTGCAGCCTAAGCACCACCGGACAGGTAGCATCAACGATCTCGATATCGTTGCGACGCGCCAGTTCGTAGGTGGCGGGAGGCTCTCCGTGGGCGCGAAGCAGCACCTTGACGCCGTGCAGCCCGGCCATATCCTCGTGAGTGATGGTGACCAGCCCGCGACGGCGAAGCCGCTCCACCTCCGCGCTATTGTGGACTATATCGCCCAGGCAATACAGCCGTCCCTCGCGGTCGAGCACCTCCTCTGCCTTGCGGATGGCTGTCACCACCCCGAAGCAGAACCCCGAATCCTGATCAATCTCTACGACCGGCTTCATCGCGTGCGTTCGTTGAAAATCCGGAGCAGCAGAGCGTCCTGCTCATCGAGAGTCATATCCGAATTGTCGAGCATGAAAGCGTCGGCAGCCTTGCGGAGCGGACTCTCGGCGCGCGTTTCGTCGATATGGTCGCGCTCACGCAGATTGGCAAGCACCTCGTCGTAGCCAGCATTCATATTCTTGGCCTTCAGCTCGTCAAACCGACGGCGGGCGCGGGTTTCGGCCGAGGCTGTGACAAACACCTTCATTTCCGCGTCGGGAAACACCGTAGTGCCGATGTCGCGCCCATCCATCACGATCCCCTTCTCGCGTCCCATCTGCTGCTGAAGATCCGTCATGGCATGACGCACAGCGGCCACAGCGGCCACCGGCGACACTGCCTGCGAAACGGTCATGGACCGGATCTCGTTCTCGACATCCTCGCCGTTGAGCATCGTGCGCTGTCCGTCGGGAGTAACCTTGAAATCTATCGCTATACCGGGCAACGCCGCAGTCAGTCGCGCCTCATCGACGCTTCCCCCGGTGTCGGCCATACCGTGACGCAGAGCGTAGAGCGCCACGGCGCGGTACATCGCTCCCGAATCGATATAACGGTAGCCCACCTGCCGGGCCAGCTTCTTGGCCATAGTGCTTTTGCCGGTAGATGAATAGCCGTCGATCGCAATTATTATCTTTTTGTGTTCCATCAGATCTGAGTGGTCAGTATTTATAAGAACCGGCCTATCTCGGCCGAGAAGTTAAGCATGAGAGTGGCTGCGCTCCTATGAGGCATAGCGAAAGCCGCATCGACACCGAAGCCACCGATATTCAGTCCGCCGCCGATCGAAAATCCGCTCAGCAGATTACGCGAATATGTGGCCATATCGGTGCGTGTCTTGTAGTTATATCCGATACCGATATGAAAGCGGCTGTCGGGCACCAGATCGGCCGCAAGCACCAGATGCCGCATCAGGTTCGAGCCGAACGAATCCTTCAGCTCCGGACGTGCGTCGGCCGTTCCGTCGCCATGTTCGTAATAAGGCAGCGACCACTTGGTCAGATTCCATGCCGTGACAGAAAATCTGACAGGTAGTCCGGGGAACGACTGTGTCCATCCGAGGCGCACATCCACCGGCAGACGGTCGTAGCGCTCGTTGAAGCGTTTCACCTGCCCTCCGAGATTGGTCACCACCGCCGACAGCGACAGGTCGCGGTCAGGATCATAATAATTGATGCCGAGATCCACTCCCACAGCCATAGCCGTATATGAATCATACGACGAATACACCCATCGGAGCGTGGCGCCGCCGCGGAGGCGTTCGGTTATGTCGCGCGAATACGTTGCTCCAAGCGATATGTCGAGCGGAGAGAATGTGCCGGATGCCACCCCATCGATGTCGGTGCGCTCCATGCTTCCGTAGCCGAAATATTTCAGAGCCACGCCCCATGCGCTGCGTTCCCCGACGCCATTGCCGAACACGGCCGAAGCGAAATCAGACGAACTCATATAGCGCATGTAGCCGACCGACAGCACCTTATCGTATTCCGGGCCGAGAAAAGCCGGATTCTGGTCGACGGCGGCCACGCCGGCGTCGACTGCGCTCACGTTCACACCTCCGAGGCCGAAGATGCGGCTCGACGAGCTGATGTCTAGAAATGTGTATGCCGGCGATGAGTCACCGCCGCTGCCGTCGGCAACGGCGACAGCCGGGAACAGGGCGACAGCAGCCGCGGTGGTGAGCAGTCGGAACAATCTACGCATAAAAGGTCATACTTGCTTGTCTGTAAGCCGGAAAAGCCGTCTGATGGCCTGCCGTACCTATCCTATGATGCAAAATTAGTCAAAAACCACGTATGCCGGAAATTATCGCGCCACTTAAAAAATCCAAAACAAAATCAATCTTTCCCAAAAACTCATATGCGCCCTTGTATAATCCCGCCAAGTGTCATATTTTTGCATCGCACAGGCATCAGACAGCCTTGTGACCGACTACCAACGACGCCCATTGGGCTACTCCTTAACTCATTGATGTACCGACTCAAAACCATTATCACAACTTTCTTGCTCACGCTGACCTTCTATGCCGGCGCGCAGCAGCGTATGGTCGTCACCTACCGCACGGTCAGCGCCGACAACCGGCCTCTCGACATCGAGGCTTTCCTGTTTGAGTCGGTCGACGAACAGCCGCATTTTCCCGGAGGCGACGGAGCCATGATGAAGTTCATCAACCGTGAGCGCCAGTATCCCGCGCAGGCCTACCGCCAGGGCATAGAGGGTCGTGTGCTGTGCAGCTTTGTGGTGAAACCCGACGGCGCCATCACCGCCCCGGAGGTGGTGCGCGGAGTGGAAGAGAGCCTCAACAAGGAGGCTCTGCGCATCATAGGCCGTATGCCACGATGGGTGGCCGGAAAGATAGGCGACACAAAGGTGCCGGTCTACTGCATCATAGCCATACCGTTCAGGCGCTGACCCCTGACGGCATCATCCCTCATGCGGCTTGGGCATGAAAGCGCACCCCACGTTCCAGGCCAACGCTCCGGTTAGCGCCGCCATGACACCCGTCGACGCCACATCGCCGACAGTCACCACCGGAGCCGAAACGAGTCCGATACCATAGACCACGGCCAGCACCAGAGTCACCACCAGACCGACGCCGCACACCACGGTTTCGATCCATCCGGCCCAGAACCGCTTCCGTTCGGGCAGGCGCGACATCACCTTGCGTGTAAACCACGGTTCGGGAGGAGCCTGCGGCAGGCTACGCTTCAAAAAATCGCCAAATTCCTTGTCTGTCATATATCTCTGTATTCTTATCAGTTTATCAATAAAACACTTCAAGCTATCTTTAGCCTCAACAACCACATCGCGGCCTGACATCATCCACGGCCCATCACACCGGCCATCTTCTCGCGGGCACGTTTCAGATACACCTTGACAGTGCCTTCGGGCATTCCGGTGATACCGGTTATCTCCTTGATGCTGCGATCCTCCAGGTAGAAGAGCAGCACCAGGCTGCGCTCCGCCGGATTAAGTGCCTGCATCGCCGTGGCCACATCCATCGAGGCATCCGAGGCCCGCTGTCCGGCGTCAGACACCGTTGCGGCATAGGACTCCACCTCCAGGCCGGTCAGCTCCCTCCGGCTGCGCAGATGACTGTAATACAGATTACAGGCTATCTTGTAGAGCCATGTACGGAAGCCCGACAGCCCTTTGAACGACCTTACCGACTCATAGGCCTTCAGAAACGTATCCTGCGCGAGATCATCGGCAAGACATGCGTCGCCGCCGGTGAGGTTGTAGAGAAACCGCCGGAGCGGCTCCTCATACTCCTCCACCAGTCGGCCGAAAGCATTACGGCTGTCGGTCGTGGCACACAGTGCCAGTAGCTTGATTTCCTCAAAGCGTGTGAGCATTGTTGTCGGTTGCGCCGAAATCGTTCATCTGGTTAGCTCCCGCATTGTTGGCCTGACGATTGACAGGCAGGTCGGGGATCTTGGGCAGATTGCGCTCGTTGAAATACAGCTCCGACAGGTAGCTTATCAGCTTGGCTATACCGACAAACACCGGCAACAGCAGCAGGCATGCCATCGGCTTGACATCGACCGTAAGGAAGAAGATAAAGCCTACTATACCCACTCCGATCCATATCAGGGCATTGGTCAGACGGCTCGAGTCGATGCGGTAGATACGTCCGCCGCGCGCCACCGACTCCATGACCGTCGAAGTGCGGGCTACCAGGCCGTTGTTGTAGAACGCATCGGGGAGCGGATTGCCCTTCTCGATAGCATACTCTATAAGGCGATACTTGGCCAGAAGATTCTTGCGCCGGTAGTTGAGCAGCATCCAGACGAGCACGAGCACGAATACGAAAGGCAGGAACACGGCTATCATCTTGTTCACCTCACGGAAGCCGTCGACCTTCGACCGCGGAGCGCCGATCTCCACACTCGGGCTGATGTAGATGGGCGTGGAGCCTATGGAGTCAAACATCAGGGTGGTCTGAAGCTCGTCGCGGATCTGTTCGGTCAGCTCGGAACGCATCTGCTGACGCATTGCTTCGAAATCAGTACGGTTGTCGCTTTCGCAGGAGCTCATCAGAGCTGTCCCGCCTACCATCAGCGCTGTCAGCGCTATTGCACACAAGTTGCGTAATTTTTTCATATCTGTAGAGTGTTGCTTTTTTGATTAATCTGACCTTTAGACGCAGTAGCCGCGCAATCGGTTACATTCCATCGCAAATTTACCCCAATTTTTCACAAACTAAGAGAGTGTTTGAATTTCACTTCTATTCACTCAAAGAGGATTTTCGGAGAGATTTGCGTCAGTTGAGGAGGGAGCGATGCGGGCATCGTGACTGATGAAACCTGACACAAATCGCCCGAAAAGACCTTTGAGAGGATAGAAAGAAGTCCATATATATTTCTTCGTGTTAAATTCAAACACTCTCTAAGAGTTACTTATGATCAGCAGCGGTAGCTTTGAGGCAACGGTGACAGACGTTGGCGGAGCGCCCGATAAAGACAACGTGCTGAAAAACGGATAAAACGGCATCAACGCTACATTGCGCCACTAATTTCGTAACTTTGCAGCATGAAACGTCCACTTCACATTATCATGCTGTCGGCAATGCTCGCCGGATGCTCGTCGACACCGACTATCGACCCGGAGCGTCCGGCCGACCAGCAGGCACAACGGCTGGCCGAAGCCGGCACGACAGAAGCCGCCGAGGCACTCGTCGGATGGCTCAAAAGCGCTTCTCCGGCCGACCGCGACTTTGCACGCAGTCTGACCCGCGAACTCATGTCGATCTACGACAGCGACTCACTGGGACGCACACGCGGCTTTGTACGCTCGCTCGATTCGATCAGATCCACACTGTCACCCGAAGAGCTCGCACATGTCTACGTAGTGTCGACCAAACCGTGGCGGCTCGGAGCCATAATGCGTGCCGACAACGCCGACGACACGCTTCTGCAAGCTATCGAGTCCGACTACGCCGACGATCCGGAAGCGCTCGAAGCGTTCCGGCAAGGATACCGTGGCGAACACTGACCGGCCCCGACATATCACCCACACCATAGCAAAATTCCACAAACAATGCTCCACATAGACCAATACACCGCTGCCGCCGAAGAAGCCGTCGGACAGCTTGAGATACCCGCTGCTCCGGCAGGGCTATACGATCCTGTACGCTACACGCTTCAGGCCGGAGGAAAACGGATACGCCCGGTGCTCACACTCGCCGTGGCCGACGCGATCAGTCCCGACGGCCGACACCTCGCCGTCAATCAGGCCGCGGCCATAGAGCTGTTCCACAACTTCACTCTGCTCCACGACGACGTCATGGACCGGGCCGACATGCGGCGCGGACGTCCGACCGTCCACCGCCAATGGAACGAAGCCACGGCGATACTCTCGGGCGACGCCATGCTGACACTGGCCGGAACCGCGATGATGAAGGGGTGTGACGAGGCGAAGCTGCGCCCCGTCATGAGACTGTTCAACCGCACAGCCATGGAGATCTACGAAGGTCAGCAACACGACATGGACTTCGAGAGCCGCACCGACGTTACCGTCGGGGAATACATGGAGATGATCAGACTTAAGACTTCGGTGTTGCTCGGATGCGCCTGCGCGCTCGGAGCTGTCATGACCGGAGCCGACGAAACCGTGACCGACGCATTCTACGGCTATGGCGAGAGCCTCGGACTCGCGTTTCAGCTTCGCGACGACTATCTTGACACCTATGGCGATCCGGCCACATTCGGCAAACAGATAGGCGGCGACATAGCCTGCGACAAGAAGACATGGCTTCTGATAAATGCTCTTGCCGAGGATACTACCGGTACAGTAGCCGCAGAGATAAGCAATCCGTCGCCACGCGAGGAGAAGATAAGACGCGTAAGAGAGATCTACGACACCCTCGGACTGCCTCAGCGGTGTCTCGGACTGATACGACGCTACGCCGACAACGCTACAGCACGCCTCGCTACAGCCCGACTGCAGCCGGAGGCCTTGCGATTCTTCACCGATCTGGCTATGCTGACAGTGGACCGCACACGATGACCGGACTGATCGACACCCATACCCACCTGTATCTGCCCGAATTCGCAGATGACGTGAACGGCGACGGCACTCCCGATGCGGTTGGCCGCGCCGTCGGCGCAGGAGTGACCCACATGATATTCCCCAACGTAGACCTTACCACCATACAGCCGATGAAACGGCTTGCGGCCGCGCATCCGGCTCACGTGTCGATGGCCATGGGTCTGCACCCGACAGAGGTCGGCGACGACTGGCAGGAAGCCCTGCATAAGATACACGACGAACTGCTGTCGGGCATTTACACAGCTGTAGGGGAAGTGGGCATAGACCTTTACTGGGACGCGTCGCGACGCACACAGCAGATGAAAGCGTTCGACGCGCAGCTGAGCCTGGCCGAAGAGCGCGGACTGCCGGTTATAATCCACTGCCGCAACGCGCTCGACGAAACGCTGGAAGTGCTACAGAGCCATCCTGCGGTATCGGCAGTCATGCACAGCTTCGGCGGGACGGCCGACGACGCAGAACGCATACTGCAGACCGGTTCATATTATTTCGGCATCAACGGTATACTGACATTCAAGAAATCTACGCTACCCGATGCCGTGAAGGCCATCCCGACGGAACGGATGCTGCTCGAGACCGACGCGCCATATCTCGCCCCGGTGCCGATGCGCGGACGCCGCAACGAAAGCGCCTATCTGACGCACACGGCCTCATGCCTTGCCGAGATACTCGGCATCGACATGCAGGAGGTGGCAGATCTTACTTCGGACAATGCCCGCCGACTATTCGGCATTGCAGCCTGCTGACAACAACCGACACCGGTCAAAAGACACCAAACCGAAGCCGCGCCATGACAACTGTGAGTCACGGCGCGGTTTCGGTATCGTTACGTACATCCCGCGGTCAGCCTCCGAAATTATCGTAATGGATGTTTTCAGGCTCCACACCCAGCGAATCGAGCATCTTGTTGACAGCCGCGCTCATCGGACCCGGACCGCACATGTAATATTCGATATCCTCGGGATTGTCATGATTCTTTAGATAGGTATCGTAGATCACCTGATGCACAAAGCCCGGAGTGTAGCTTACGCCCGCTGCGTCGGCTGCGGGATCAGGACGGTCGAGCGCCAGATGGAAATGGAAATTGGGGAAATCCTTCTCAAGCTGCAGGAAATCGTCGAGATAGAACACCTCGTTGAGCGCCCGCGCGCCGTAGAAGAAATTCATCACACGGTCGGTGGTGTGCAGCGTGCGGGTCATATGCATGATCTGCGCGCGCAACGGAGCCATGCCTGCGCCTCCGCCGATCCACATCATCTCCTTGCCCGAATCAAATATCGGATGGAAATCGCCGTAGGGACCGCTCATGCGCACCTTGTCGCCCGGCTTGAGAGTGAATATATAGCTTGAGGCTATGCCAGGCATCACATCCTGAAATCCCACCTCGGGCTTGGGCTTGAACGGCGGCGTGGCTATGCGGACTGTAAGCATTATGCGATCTCCTTCGGCCGGATAGTTGGCCATGGAGTAGGCGCGCACGGTGGTTTCGGTGTTACGGCATTTGAGCGTGAACAGTCCGAACTTCTCCCACGACGGCAGATATTCCTCGCCGATCAGCGACTTGTCTATATCGCGGTCATAATCCATCTCGTAGGGCGGTATCTTGATCTGCGCGTATGATCCGGGGATGAAGTCCATGTGCTCGCCCGGAGGCAGAGCCACGATAAACTCCTTGATAAAGGTGGCCACATTGCGGTTGGAGATCACCTCGCACTCCCACTCCTTTATGTCGAGCACCGACGCCGGCACACCGATCTTCATATCCTGCTTCACCTTCACCTGACAGGCCAGACGCCACGAATCCTTCATCTCCTTGCGGTTGAAGTGGACGGCCTCGGTGGGGAGCACGTCGCCTCCGCCATCGAACACCTGCACGCGGCACTGTCCGCAGCTGCCCTTGCCGCCGCACGCGCTCGGCAGGAACACATTGCTGTCGGCCATGGTGGAGAGCAGCGACTTGCCCGACTCTGCCTCGACATGACGGTCGCCGTTGATCTCTATATCCACCTTGCCGCTATGCACCAGATAGCGCTTGGCCACAAGCAACACCACCACAAGCAGCAGTGTTACGGTCAGAAACAGTAGCGTGCCGGCCACGACTGTAGGCGGAATCGCTGTTAGAATATTGACATTCATGACACTTCAGATTTTAATACCCAGAAACGACATGAAGGCTATACCCATCAGTGCCGTGACTATGAAAGTGATGCCTATGCCGCGGAGCGGAGCGGGCACATTGGAGTAGGTGGCGATACGTTCGCGTATGGCCGCCACAGCCGTTATGGCAAGCAACCATCCTATGCCCCAGCCTGCGCCGGCACAGGTGGCGGTCCAGAACGACGCGAAGCCTCTCTGCTGCATGAACAGCGAGCCGCCG
Source organism: Paramuribaculum intestinale (assembly GCF_030759015.1). Classification (GTDB taxonomy): domain Bacteria; phylum Bacteroidota; class Bacteroidia; order Bacteroidales; family Muribaculaceae; genus Paramuribaculum; species Paramuribaculum intestinale. The sequence continues at coordinate 2,207,523 of NZ_CP098825.1, forward strand.
AGTATGGCGCAGTTGACAGCTATCAGCGGCAGAAAGATGCCGAGCGAGGCGTAGAGCGACGGACTGTATTTCTCCACGGCCATCTCCACGAGCTGCGTCATGGAGGCTATCACGGCTATAAACATTATCAGCGACAGAAACGACAGATCGACCGAGGCGTATTCCTCGCCGAGCCACGCGAGTGCGCCCGGACTCAGAACGTAGGTCTGCAGCAGCCAGTTGACCGGAAGAGTGATCACCAGCATGAATGTCACGGCCACACCGAGACCAAATGCCGTCTTTACGTTTTTTGACACCGCCAGAAACGAGCACATGCCCAGAAAATAGGCGAATATCATATTGTCGACGAATATCGAGCGTATGAAGAGATTGATGTTTTCCATACAGTTGTGTAATGTGTGGGAGATTCTTCTATGACATCATTCAGTGTTCCTGAAGATCCTTGTTGCGCGAACGGTGGATCCAGATTATGCAGGCCACTACTATCAGAGCCATCGGGGGAAGTATCATCAGGCCATTGTTGACATAGCCGGCATCGTAGAAGCACTGCGGCACCACCTGCATTCCAAGCAGGGTGCCGCTGCCGAGCAGCTCGCGGAAAAAGCCGACGATGACGAGCACCAGCGCGTAGCCGATACCGTTGCCTATGCCGTCGAGCAGCGAAGGCCACGGGCGGTTGGCCATGGCGAACGCCTCAAGCCGTCCCATGAGGATGCAGTTGGTGATGATCAGACCGATAAACACCGACAGCTGCTTGCTGACATCGTAGGCGTAGGCCTGCAGCAGCTGATCGACGATGACCACCAGACCCGCCACGACCACAAGCTGCACGATGATGCGGATATTGGTGGGGATGGTGTTGCGGATCAACGATATGATGACATTGGAGAACGCCAGCACCGCTATCACCGACATTCCCATCACCAGCGCCGGCTCGAGTTTTACGGTGACTGCAAGCACCGAACAGATGCCGAGCACCTGCACCACCACCGGATTGTTGGCGGAAAACGGGTTAAAGAACACGCTTTTGTTGTCGATTTTCTCTGCCATGGCTTAATTGGATTTCTTCTGACTGAGGTTTTTCAAAAATGCGGCGTATGGCGTCAGGCAGTCGGAGAGCATGGCTCCTACACCCTTTGAGGTGATGGTGCCGCCCGATATGCCGTCGACGTAGTCCTCTCCGCCCAGCGGCTTCTGTCCGGCCTTGACTACGGCAACCGGCATGAACACGCCTTGCTTGAACACCGTCTTGCCTATGAATTCGCTGCTGAACGCCGGCTTCTCAATCTCGGCTCCGAGGCCGGGCGTCTCCCCCTTGTGGGCGAAGTAGGCGCCGTAGATGGTAGAGCCGTCGGCATCAAACGCCACGTAGCCCCATATCGGCCCCCACAGACCCGCTCCATAGACGGGAATGATGTATTTCATCTCTCCGTCGGCCGCACGACACTCGAAGACCGGCAACAGGCGGCGCAGCGCGGGCATCTTGGTCTGCGCGTCGACATCCACGTCGAAGGCATCGCCTTCTACCCGCTTGCCTTCGGCATTGACTATGTAGGCGTCGGTGATATCGCGCTTGTAGGCGGCTATGACACTGTCGGCCGGAACTGTGATGTGCGCCGCCGCGAGTATCTGACGCATCTTGTCGCGGTCGGCATTCTGCTGCTGCCGGTCGTGAAGCGAGAGAGAGGTTATGGCGAGCGCCGCGCCCACTACCACAGCGAGTGCCGCTATGTAGGCTATCGTATATAGATTGCTTTGCTTGTTGATGGTCATGGCTTTGCTTTTACACGGTTTAGACGGCGGTTGATGTTTGTCTGAACGACACACCAGTCGATCAGCGGAGCGAATGCGTTCATCAGCAGCACCGCGAGCATTGCGCCTTCGGGATAGCCGTTGTTGTAGGTGCGGATGATGACGGCGATGACTCCCACGAGAAGTCCGTAAATGTACTTGCCGGCGCCGGTGCGCGCGGCAGTCACAGGATCGGTGGCCATGAACACCGCCGCGAAGGCGAATCCGCCGTAGATGATCTGCTGCCAGGGAGTGAGCATTGAGGCCGGATAGTCGGAATTCTGCAGCACATGGACGGCCACTCCGGCAAGCAATCCTCCGGCAAAGACACTCAGCATCACCTTCCAGCTGGCGATACCGGTGAGCAGGAGAAGCGCCGCGCCGATAAATATGCACAGGGTGGAGGTTTCGCCGAACGATCCGGGGATCAGTCCGAGGAATGCGTCCCAGTTGCTGACCGGATCGCCCACGATATTATGGATTTCGAGCGGACCTCCGGCATGGGTGGCCACCTGTCCGAGAGGCGTGGCGCCCGATATGCCGTCGGCGAAGTTGACCGTTCCTCCAAGCCCGCAGATGGGGCGGGCGGAGATGAACGCCCGGTCGCCGCTCATGCTTGCCGGATAGGAGAAGAACAGAAACGCACGTGTCACCAGCGCCACATTGAAGATATTGTAGCCTGTGCCGCCGAACACCTCCTTGACGAATATCACCGAGAAGGCCGTGGCCAGAGCCATCATCCACAGCGGCGTTTCGATCGGACATATCAGCGGAATAAGGATGCCGGTGACGAGGAATCCCTCCTGGATCTCCTCATGACGCCACTGCGCCACGACAAACTCTATGCCGAGTCCCACCAGATAGGTGACCACGATCTTCGGCAGGATTGCCAGAAAACCGTAGACCATCAGCTCCCAGAACGGGAAATCGGCATGACCCGACCCGAGATAATTCTGATAGCCGCAATTATACATGCCAAACAGCAGACACGGCAGCAGAGCAACCACCACAATGATCATCACACGTTTAGAGTCGAGAGCGTCGTGGATATGCACGCCGCTCCGAGAGGTGTCGCGCGGCGTATAGAGGAATGTATCCACTCCATCAAACACGCTATGCAGCGCTTGAAACCGTCCGCCCGGCTGAAAATGCGGACGTGCACGGTCGAGATACTTCTTTATCAGTGACATATAGTCTCTTATTCTGTTTCTTTTCTGAGATAATCAAGCCCCTCGCGTACGAGCTTCTGCATTTCGGTCTTCGACGGATCGACATATTCGGCAAGCGCAAAGTCCTCCGGCGCCACCTCGTATATGCCCAGCGCCTCCATCCGGTCGATATCGCGCGAGATTATGGCTTTCAGCAGATATTCGGGCATTATGTCCATCGGCATCACCTTGTCGGCGGTTTCCGACATTATCATGGCCCTGTGGCCGCCGAGCATACGTGCGTCGGGGCGGAACAGGCGGGTGAACCGGCTGAAAGGGAACGAGCGGCTCACGCTCATCTTTGCGGGACTGAGCGACGCCCAGCCCATGAACTCGTCGACATCGTCGCCCTCGGGTATGACAGTGATCTGACGGTAGGGGAAGCGGAGATAATCGTCGACATCCACTTTTACTCCGGTGAGCACATTGCCCGATATTATCCGCAGATGTGCGCCGCTATCCTTCAGCTGCCCTCTGACGAGCTGCGCTATGTCGGCGCCGTCGACGGTGGCTATGGCATGAGGACGTTTCACCTCCGAGCCGCATAGCCCCACCAGAGTGTCGAATCCGCGCCGTCCCTCGATAATGAGCTGACCGATGCGGCAGAGTGTCACCAGAGAGAGTGTCCATACGGTTTCGCTCTTGTTGACCGGAGCTATGTTGGCTATCTGAACACCGGCGTTTCCGGCCGGATGAGGCCCGTCGACCACATAATGCAGAGCAGGCGCCCCGACATTGAGAGCGAAATCACGACGTGTACATACATATAAATGTCCGGCGGTCAGCTGCGACAGCGCAGCCACAGCCGCATCAAGGCGTTGCTGGCTGACGGCGGGATGCTTTTCGAGAGGAAGCGCAAGCGGAGCCGAGTCGAAAGCCGTCACGAATATATCGCGAGGCTCTACGGCCGGATCGGGCACTATATCATAGGGACGCTGACGCATCTCGGCCCAGAGTCCCGACTGCTGCATGGCCTGACGCAGCTGCATCGGGCCATCGGCACTCAATGCCGCCGGCGCGGCCACGGCGTCATCCGACGCCTTCACAACCACACGGAGTATCTTCCGGCGCTCGCCCCTCACCACACTCTCCACCGTGCCGGCCAGCGGCGAGCACAGTTTTATCTCCGGGTTGTTCTTATCATGCATAAGAGGCTGGCCTTGCGCCACGGCATCGCCCTCGCGCACATCAAGCCGGGGCAGAAAACCCTCGAAGTCGCCGGGACACACAGCCACGGCGGCGGGACTGACCGTCTCGACCGGAGCGTCGGGCGCCACAGCACCCTCAATCCTGAGATCGAGTCCTCGTTTGAGTTTCAATGTATAAGTCATTGTTTCACATTATCTCCCCTGCGGAGCATTGGTTATGCCGCAAAGTTACCTAAAAAATTTCGAATCATTAACAAATTATTGCCAAAACGTATCCAATACATTCATTCCACAATCTATATGGCTCAAAACATGAAAATAAATCGCTTTTTTTTTGCGTGAATGAAAAACTAATAATACTTTTGCAAAAGCGTAACGCCTGTGCGCGACGCCATCGGCATCTCGCCAAGTCTATTACCACGGGAAACGATGCTGCCCGCCATACCGAGCCGCGCCTCCCCTCCCAAACGATAGATACCTGGAAGACGCCATCTTCTCACAGACACTTCAAAACAATCTATAACCTTAACAAAATCAATCAGTAATTATCAATTATGGAAGCTCAAAAGCCCATCCAGCCTGCAACGGCCGCAAAGCCTCAGGCAAAAAAAGAAGGTAGCAAAGTTGGTGGTATCAAGAACGCGTTCTTGGTGATCATCGCCTGCTTCTTCGTTGCAGTGTGTCTTTTCATCTTCTGGTTCGGCCACGAATCGCACTTTGAAGACGGTCACCCCCACGACATCTGGGGCACCATCTACATGGGCGGCGTGATCGTGCCCGTGCTGCAGACACTCTTCCTCACCGTAATCGTCCTCTCTGTAGAGCGCTGGATCGCCCTTTCGAGCGCCAAAGGCAAAGGCAACATCACCAAGTTTGTCGCTGGTGTGAAGGCTTGCCTGGCCAAGAACGATATCGCCGGCGCACAGGCTCTCTGCTCGAAGCAGAAGGGTTCGGTTGCCGCTGTAGTATCGGCCGCTCTCATTCGCTACGAGGAGATGGACAAGAACACCATCCTTTCTAAGGAGCAGAAGATCGCCACTCTCCAGAAGGAAGTAGAGGAGGCCACCGCTCTCGAAATGCCGGCTCTCCAGCAGAACCTCCCCATCGTGGCCACCATGACCACTCTCGGTACACTCGTCGGACTTCTCGGTACTGTGATCGGCATGATCAAGTCGTTCCAGGCCCTCGCACAGTCGGGCGCTCCTGACTCGACCGAGTTGTCGACCGGTATCTCGGAGGCTCTTATCAACACCGCCTTCGGTATCGCCACCGGTGCTTTCGCCGTAATCTCCTACAACTTCTACACCAACAAGATCGACAACCTGACCTACGCTATCGACGAGATCGGTTTCTCTATCGTGCAGACATTTGCAGCAACCCACTGATCCCCTGTTACACATTAATCAAACTACAACACCTTAATCTGTAATATGGGAAAAGTAAAAATTAAAAGAAAGAGTACCCTCATCGACATGACCGCGATGAGTGACGTGACTGTTCTTTTGCTTACTTTCTTCATGTTGACCTCTACTTTCCTTCAGAAAGAGCCTGTGACGGTGCTCACACCGTCGTCGGTATCGGAGTTGAAGGTGCCCACCGCCAACCTGGCGCAGGTGCTCATCTCTCCCGAAGGCAAAGTGTTCATCTCAATCGCCGGTGAAGCCGACCCCAACGTGGCCGACGGCGAATGGGGTTCGGAGCCCATCCGCAAGGAGATCCTGACAAAAGCTGTCAGCGAATACAACAAGCTCCATCCCAACAAGAAAGTGGAACTGACCGAAGCAGACGCCAACGCCTTCTCCAAAATCAACATGTTTGGAGTTCCGTTTCAGGCACTGCCGACGTTCCTGAGAATGTCACAGACCGACCAAGACAAAGTCATCTCCGATATGAGCCGCTCAGATGTGGGCATTCCTATCGATGACAACAAGGACCTCACCAAGCCCAACGAATTCCAGATCTGGATGCGTGCGATCTACTCGTCAGGCAACGACAACCTGCAGAGCGCCATGAAAAAAGGCGAAGGCATAGCTGTCAAGGCTGACCAGTCGACCCCCTACTCGACCGTTCACCACGTGCTCGACAACCTCCAGACTCTGAAGATGAACCGCTTCAGCTTGATGACTGCGTTAAAAACAGAGCAAGACTAATTCATTATGGCACAGATCGAACAATCAGACAAGGGCGGCAAAAAGAAAAAAGGCACCCAGAAGAAGATGCAGATCCACGTCGACTTCACCCCGATGGTCGACATGAACATGCTTCTGATTACGTTCTTCATGCTCTGCACCACGATGATAAAGTCGCAGACCCTGCAGATCACCCTCCCGACCAACGAGAAGGTGGAGCAGGAGCAGATGAACAAAGCTAAAGAATCAGAGGCTATCACGCTCATCGTTTCGACCGCCCGCAAGGACAACGGCGAAGTGGCCAGAGACGATGATGGAAGAGCAAAGAATGTTGTGTATTACTACACCGGACAGCCCCAGCTCGTCGACGACAACAACGACGGCGTGCTCGAGGACTCCAACCTCCAGAAGGAAGTGTTCCTCGGCAACGACGGCTCCACCCAGCGAGGCATACGCAAGATTCTCCACGACCGCAACAAGCAGGTACTCACCAAAATCAACGACCTGAAGGTAAAATGGCGCAACAAGGAATTCTCGTCCAACAAAGACAAGAACGACTCCATCTACCAGGCAATGGCCAAGGAGATCCGCAACGACTCCACACTGACCCGCCCCGTAGTTGTGATCAAGGCCACACCCGAAGCTTCATGGGAGAGCCTGATCAGCGCGCTCGACGAAATGCAGATCAACCAGATTTCGCGCTACCAGATCGACAACATCAACCACAACGACTCGTTGATGATCGAAGCCTACCAGCGCAAACATGGCAATAATTGATGAACGATTTATATTAACCCTTAAAGCTGAAAAAAAATGGCAAAAGATGTAGATCTTTCATCAAAAGAATGGCGCGACATAATCTTTGAAGGCAAAAACAAAGATTTCGGCGCTTATCAGCTCCGCAAGGGCTCGGTAAGCCGTCACAACCGCGCTATGATCGTGATCGTCATAGTGATCGCTATACTCTTCGCACTCGCATTCCTGGTCAACACCGTGATCAAGTCGGCTGAAGCCCGCCCCGAGGATACCATCGAGCAGGCCATGGCCGAGATGATCACCGATGAGGTCGATGAAGAGCCCGAGGAAGATGAGCCCCAGCGCATCGAAGAGCAGAAGCCCGAAGTGATCAAGGAGGAGCTTCTCAACACTACCAAAGCTGCTGAAATCCTTGTCGTTCCCGACGAGGAAGTGAAGGAGGAGATCAAGTCGCAGGACGACCTTAAGGACGACGACCGTGCCATCGGCGCCGTCAACGAGGACCGTGGTGTCGACGACATCATCAACGCACAGGAGCACAAAGACGTGGTAGTGGTCGAGGAGAAGGTAGAGCCTAAGGAAGAGCAGGTGTTCGACGCCGTAGAGCAGGATCCCCAGTTCCCCGGCGGCACAAAGGCTCTCGCTGAATACTTCAACAAAAACCTCGTATATCCCCCGATCGCAGCCGAGCAGGGCATACAAGGCGTAGTACACGTTCGCTTCGTGGTCCGCAAGGACGGCAAAGTAGACAAAGCACACGTGCTGCGCTCCAAAGACCCCGAGCTCGACAAAGAAGCTGTGAGAGTGGTCAGCAAGATGCCCAACTGGATTCCCGGCAAGATGAACGGACACAGCGTGAACGTGTGGTACACCGTTCCGGTGCGCTTCCGCCTCGCCAACCAGTAAGACACCGACATAATTCGAAACTATCCGCCGATGGCGGCCAGGTCAGCGAAAGCCGGCCTTGGCCGTCATCGCTATTTAAGGTGGTTTTGAAATGCGCCGGAAAATGAGTAATTTTGCGGCATACAAACTACGAAAACATCCAGCAAAGAATATGAATGGAAAAGAAACAGTGCTGAGCGGCATCAGAGCCACCGGCAACCTGCATCTGGGCAACTACTTCGGAGCGTTGAGCAAATTCGTCAGGATGCAGCGCGACTACGATTGCCTCTACTTTGTGGCCGACCTGCACGCTCTGACCACCAATCCCGATCCGGAACAGCTCCACCGCAATGTGCGCTCCATCGTGGCCGAATATCTTGCCGCCGGACTCGATCCGGAGGAGTCAACCCTGTTCGTGCAGAGCGATGTGCCTGAAATCTCCGAGATGTATCTGCTGCTCAACATGCATGTGGGCATAGGCGAGCTGATGCGCACCGCATCTTTCAAGGACAAGGCACGCAAGCAGCTCGGCATAAAGGTTGATGAGGACGACGAGAACATCGAGCGCCAGATCATAGGCAGCGACTCCAACAAGCGCGTCAATGCCGGCCTGCTCACATATCCTACGCTCATGGCTGTGGACATACTGATCCAGAAAGCCCATAAGGTGCCGGTAGGCAAGGACCAGGAGCAGCATCTCGAACTGACACGACGCTTCGCACGCCGCTTCAACTCGTTCTACGGAGTGGAACTTTTTCCCGAGCCGACCAATTTCGACTTCGGGGGCAAGCCTGTGAAGGTGCCCGGACTCGACGGCTCCGGCAAGATGGGCAAGAGCGAAGGCAACTGCATATATCTTATCGATGACGAAAAGACACTGCGCAAGAAGGTGATGCGCGCCGTCACCGACGAAGGCCCCAAGACTCCCGGCCAACCCGTCAGCCCGACAGTCGAAAACCTGTTCACGCTTCTCGAACTGACATCGACTCCCGAGGTAGTGAAACACTTCCGCGACGCTTACGCCGACTGCTCGATACGCTACGGCGACCTCAAGAAGCAGCTTGCCGACGACATACTGGCCATCACACTGCCGATACGCGAGCGCATACTCGACCTGCAGAGCGACGACGCAACGATCGGTCGCGTGCTGCGCCGAGGTGCGGAAATAGCACGCGAACGCGCATCGCGCACTCTGGCCGAAGTCCGCGAAGTGATGGGCATCCGCCGCTTCTATTGACCGGCCACTGCCCTGCGCAGACACCGACGCAAACACCACAGGCTCTGCACCGGGAATCAACATCCCGATGCAGGGCTTTTCGCATAATCCAACGGCGGCACGCCGTATATTTTTCCGCGGATAAATATTTGACGCATGGCACGGTAATCAACGTTTTTTTAGTATATTTGCGGTGCAAAGCGGCATCGCGTGGCGCCATAAAACGCCACGACAGGCCGCAATGCGCATACACTTACTGAAAATCAAACAATTACAATTACTTTATTTAATCCACAATGGACATTTCCCACATCGAACACGTCGGCATAGCCGTGCCGAGCCTCGACGAGGCAATCCCGTTCTACGAAAACATGCTCGGCCTCAAGTGCTTCGCTATCGAAGAGGTGGCCGATCAGAAAGTGCGCACAGCCTTCTTCCGCGTCGGACAGACCAAGATCGAGCTTCTCGAACCCACGGCCGAAGACAGCGCCATAGCCAAGTTCATCGCCAACAACGGCGGTCGCGGAGGCATCCAGCACATAGCTTTCGCCGTGGCCGACGGAGTGGCCAACGCCCTGGCTGAAATCGAGGAGAAAGGCGGCCGCCTGATCGACAAGGCGCCCCGCAAGGGAGCCGAGGGTCTCAACATAGCCTTCATACACCCGAAATCGTCGGTGGGCACTCTGGTGGAACTCTGCGAGGATCCCGCCAAGAAGTGACGCCGCAAGAAATCTATTGACAACAATCCACAACACAACTCTATATGAGCAACCAGCTTGAAAAGGTTCAGGAGCTTATAGCGCTCCGCAATGAAGCTCGTCTCGGCGGCGGCGAAAAAGCCATCGAGAAACAGCATGCCCGCGGCAAATACACCGCCCGCGAACGTATCGCACAGCTCCTCGACGAGGGATCGTTCGAGGAGATCGACATGTTTGTACGTCACCGCTGCCACAACTTCGGACAGGAAAAGAAAAGCTATCTCGGCGACGGCGTGGTGACAGGCTACGGCACCATCAACGGCCGTCTGGTATATGTTTTCGCACAGGACTTCACCGTGTTCGGCGGATCGCTCAGCGAAACCATGGCCCTGAAGATATGCAAGATCATGGATATGGCCATGAAGATGGGAGCGCCCGTGATCGGCCTCAACGACTCCGGCGGCGCCCGCATCCAGGAGGGCATCAACGCTCTCGCAGGCTACTCTGAGATATTCCAGCGCAACATCCTCGCTTCGGGTGTGATACCCCAGATTTCGGGCATCCTCGGTCCCTGCGCTGGCGGCGCCGTCTACTCCCCCGCCCTCACCGACTTCACCATCATGACCAAGGGCATATCCTACATGTTCCTCACAGGCCCGAAGGTGGTGAAGACCGTCACCGGCGAGGATGTGACCCAGGATCAGCTCGGCGGAGCAGAAGTTCACTCCACCAAGAGCGGCGTGGCCCACTTTGCCGCCGAAGACGGCGAAGAGTGCCTGAAGGTGATCCGCAAGCTCTTCAGCTTCATACCCCAGAACAACCTCGAGGAGCCGCCGGTGATGCCCTGCGACGACCCGATCGACCGTCTGGAGGACTCGCTCAACGAGATCATTCCCGACTCGGCCACCCGTCCCTACGACATGTATGAGGTGATCGGCGCCATCATCGACAACGGCGAATTCCTCGAAGTGCAGCGCGACTACGCCAAGAACATCATCATAGGCTTCGCCCGCTTCAACGGACAGAGCGTCGGCATCGTGGCCAACCAGCCCAAATATCTTGCCGGTGTGCTCGACAGCAACGCATCGCGCAAGGCAGCCCGCTTCGTGCGCTTCTGCGACGCCTTCAACATCCCTCTGGTGACCCTCGTCGACGTGCCCGGATTCCTTCCCGGCACCGGTCAGGAATACAACGGCGTCATACTCCACGGCGCCAAGCTGCTCTACGCCTACGGCGAGGCCACTGTGCCCAAGGTGACCGTCACCCTGCGCAAGAGCTACGGCGGCTCTCACATCGTGATGAGCTGCAAACAGCTCCGCGGCGACATGAACTATGCATGGCCCACGGCCGAGATCGCCGTGATGGGCGGCGCCGGTGCCGTAGAGGTGCTCTACGCCAAGGAGGCCAAGGAATCGGACAACCCCGCAGCCGTGCTCAAGGAGAAGGAGAACGAGTACAACAAGCTCTTCTGCAACCCCTACAACGCCGCCCGCTACGGCTACATCGACGACGTGATCGAGCCGCGCAACACCCGTTTCCGCATCATCCGCGCCCTTCAGCAGCTCGCCACGAAGAAACTCACCAATCCTGCCAAGAAACATGGCAACATCCCCCTCTAAAACACTGTCAGCATCATGAAAAAAATCTGTATAACGGTGCTGGTGGCAGTCGTGGCGCTCATTGCGGCGTCGGACGCTTCGGCCCAGGGTCGCAGAGGCCTGAGGCTCAACGAGGTGATGGTGACCAACGACAGCAGCGTCACGGACGACTACGGCCGCCGCAGCGCGTGGGTGGAGCTTTTCAACTCCACTTTCGCCCCGCTTGAGATCTCGAGCGTGTTCATCACCGACGACCCCTCCAACCCCAAGAAATATCCTGTGCCGCTGGGTGATGTCAACACCCGTATCCCCAAACGCCAGCATGTGGTGTTCTGGGCCGACGGCCAGCCCTCCAAGGGCACGTTCCACATGAACTTCACCCTCCGCGAGGGTCAGGACAACTGGATCGGAGTGTATGACGCCGACGGCAAGACACTCATCGACGAGGTGACCGTGCCCGCATCGCTCGCACCCAACACCACCTACGCCCGCTCCGAGGACGGAACAGGCGAATGGGAGGTGCGCGACGGCTCGGGCGCACGCCACGTGACCCCCAGCTCGGCCAACGTGATCCGCGACACCAACTCGAAGGTTGAGATGTTTGCCGAGCGCGACGAGAACGGCTTCGGCATGACCGTAATGGCCATGTGCATCGTGTTCTCGGCTCTGCTGCTGCTCTCTGTGTGCTTCTACGTGATCAGCAAGATCGGCGAGCACTATTCGAAGGGCAACAAGGCCAAGTCGCACGGCGCCAAGCTTCAGGAGCTCACACGCGAAGAGCGTCCCGACTCCGACTCGGGCGAGGCCATCGCAGCCATCGCCCTGGCGCTCCACGAGCATCTCGACGCCCACGACCGCGAGAACACCGTGCTCACCATCAACAAGGTGCGCAAAGCCTACTCGCCGTGGAACTCGAAGATCTACAACATGCGTCAGGCGCCGCGTCACTGATGAGCGTCAACATCACTCCCTAACCCATACTCCATATCATCAAAAACAATGAAAGAATACAAATATAAGATCAACGGCAACACCTACAAGGTGGCCGTCGGCGACATCGACAACAATTCAGCCCAGGTGGAAGTGAACGGCATCCCCTACAAGGTGGAACTCGAACGCAAGGACAAGCCCGTGACCATCGTCAACGCTCCCCGTCCGTCGGCCGCTCCGCGCACCGACAGCGGCGCCAAGGTGATAGCCACCCCCAAGACCACCGGCTCCGGCCATCAGGTGAAGGCTCCGCTCCCCGGCACGATCCTCAGCGTGCAGGTGAAGCCGGGCGACACCGTCAAGGCCGCCGACACAGTAGTGATGCTCGAGGCCATGAAGATGGAGAACGCCATCCACGCCGGCCGCGACGGCAAGGTTGCCTCCGTCAACGTAGCGCAGGGAGAGGCTGTGCTCGAAGGAGCAGTGCTCATCACTCTCGAATGATAGAAACCACCTGATTACCCACAGCTCAATAAAACGAATCAAGCTATGTCATTCGGTGATTTCTTAGCCAACAACCTCCATCAGTTCTGGATCCTTACAGGATTCCACAACGCCACATGGGAGCATTTCGTCATGCTGGCCGTAGGTCTTTTCTTTATCTGGCTTGCCATCAAGAAAGACTTCGAGCCGATGCTCCTGGTGCCGATCGGCTTCGGCATACTCATAGGCAACATTCCGTTCAACACCACCGCCGGCCTCGACGTGGGCATCTATGAGGAGGGCTCCGTGCTCAACATCCTCTACAACGGCGTATCGGCCGGATGGTATCCTCCGCTGATATTCCTCGGCATAGGCGCCATGACCGACTTCTCGGCTCTGATAGCCAATCCGAAGCTGATGCTTATCGGCGCGGCCGCCCAGTTCGGCATCTTCGGCGCCTACATGGTGGCCCTGCTTCTGGGCTTCACGCCCGACCAGGCCGGTGCCATAGCCATCATCGGCGGCGCCGACGGCCCCACGGCCATATTCCTGTCGTCGAAACTGGCTCCCAACCTGATGGGCGCTATCGCAGTGTCGGCCTACTCCTACATGGCTCTGGTGCCTGTGATCCAGCCGCCGCTGATGCGCCTGTTCACCACCAAGAAGGAGCGTCTGATCAAGATGAAGCCGGCCCGCGCCGTGTCGCAGAACGAGAAGATCATATTCCCGATCCTCGGCCTTCTGCTGACCTGCTTCGTGGTGCCTTCGGGCATACCCCTGCTGGGCATGCTCTTCTTCGGCAACCTGCTTCGCGAGTGCGGCGTATGCACCCGTCTGGCCAAGACTGCCAGCAACGCCCTGACCGACATCGTCACCATATTGCTCGGCATGACCGTCGGCGCCTCCACTCAGGCATCGGAGTTCCTGACCGCGCAGACCATCGGCATCTTCGCCCTCGGCTTCATGGCGTTTATCATCGCCTCGTCGTCGGGCGTGCTCTTCGTGAAGCTCTTCAACCTCTTCCTGCCGAAGCACAAGAAGATCAATCCGCTGATCGGCAACGCCGGCGTATCGGCCGTCCCCATGTCGGCCCGTATCTCCAACAACCTCGGTCTGGAGTACGATCCGTCGAACTATCTGCTCATGCACGCCATGGGTCCGAACGTGGCCGGTGTCATCGGCTCTGCCGTGGCAGCCGGCGTGCTGCTGGGCTTCCTGGCCTGACCAACGCTGCATCAGCCACATACACTATGACAAGGCGTTCCGGACAGCTTCGCTCTCCGGAGCGCCCTGTCATTATGAGGGCCGACAAAACAATTGCGGCATAATCAGCGTTATAATGTAAAACACGGGCGAGAGCGGCCTGAGACCGCCCGCTCCGGATGCATTTCACTCCAAGCAGGAAAAAGACATGGTGACAAAAAAGGTAATAGACACAATCTACAAGACCTACCGGCAGCGTCCGGCCTCATCGGAGGATCTCGACATAGCTCTGCTCTTCGAGCAGCTGCCGCTCGAGCACGGAATAGGCATCGAGGGCGACAGCCTGATCATAGGCAGTATTCCGGAGAGTTCTCCGTTCCACAGCCTTCCTCTGGGACATATCCACGGCATAATCGACTTCGACGACTGCGTGGCAGTGGCGCTTCACAGCTCGATAGTGTTTCTCGACAAAGAGAGCGACCGCACATCGGTGCATCTTCACCAGGATCGACCTTCGCTGCTCGACCGCCTGCGTCTCAGCCTGCAGTCATGACGCTCCGGCAACCGACAGCCACAACCGATGCTGACAGCCCGTCCAAGCAAGCGGCGCAATTCAAGCATATCAATCAATTTCATCACACATACATAACATTTCATCACGACAGTGACCGACCGACGTTTTGACCGCACCCGCCGCCTCATAGGCGACGAACAGATGGAGCGCCTCGCCGCCTCATCGGCCATAGTATTCGGCATAGGAGGAGTGGGCGGATGGACCGCCGAATGCCTCGCACGCACCGGCATAGGACGCCTCACGATAGTAGATCCCGACGACGTGGCCCAGACCAACATCAACCGCCAGGTGATGGCTCTCGGATCGACCACCGGATGCCCGAAGACCGACATCCTCGCCGAGCGACTTCTCGACATAAACCCCGGCCTCGACCTGAGGCTGATGCGACGCCGCTACACAGCCGAACATGCCGCCGACTTCGACATAGCAGGGCATGACATCACCATCGACGCCATCGACTCCCTGGCCGACAAGGCCGCTCTGATACTCCACGCCACATCCACCCCCTCGACCCGGCTATTGTCGTCGATGGGCGCCGCGCTCAAAGCTGATCCCACGAAAGTCAGCGTGGCCGAATTCTGGCAGGTCAAAGGGTGTCCGCTCGCGGCGGCGCTCCGGCGCCGGTTCAAGCGCGACGGCATGACGCCGCGCCGGAAATTCCGCTGCGTCTACTCTCCCGAACTGCTGACCAACGCCGGCGACGAGCCTGACCCTGACGGCACCATGACCTACGGCAAGCGCGCCATCAACGGAGCTCTGTGCCATATCACCGCCATATTCGGGTTCACTCTGGCAGGACTCGCCATCGACACCCTGCTGAAACATCAGCCCGCCGGAGATTCAAAGTGACCGGCCCCAGCTACTGACATTGCCACTCCCTATGGTGAACTTTAGCATGAGGCAGGGCGTTACCCCTCTGATGCCATCGCCAAACCAGAGGGTGACATTGCCATTTTGGCAGACCGACTGACACGCCCGCGCTTTGGCACGGAATATGCATTGAGCATAATGCACCACAATGCGACAACAAGACAACAATCAGAAACTATAAAACAAAAACTACCGAATCATGAACATCAAACCATTGGCCGACAGGGTTCTTATCAAGCCCGTCGCCGCTGAAGAAGTGACAGTGGCCGGAATCATCATCCCCGACTCCGCCAAAGAGAAGCCCCTCAAAGGCACTGTAGTCGCTGCAGGCTGCGGCACCAAAGATGAGGAGATGACAGTGAAGGCCGGCGACACTGTGCTCTACGGCAAATATTCAGGCAACGAGATCGAATTCGAGGGCGAAAAATACCTCATCATGCGTCAGAGCGACATCCTCGCTATCGTGGAATAAGCGGTCAGCTCTCACCTCCCTCACCATAAATTCAACAATATAAACGACCAACAACCATGGCAAAAGAGATAAAATTTGAGATAAAGGCTCGCGAAGAGCTCAAGAAAGGCGTCGACGCCCTGGCCGATGCCGTGAAAGTGACCCTCGGCCCGAAAGGCCGCAACGTGATCATCGAGAAGAAATTCGGCGCACCCCACATCACCAAGGACGGTGTGAGCGTAGCCCGCGAAGTGGAGCTTGAGGATCCGTTCCAGAACATGGGCGCACAGCTCGTCAAGGAAGTGGCCTCGAAGACCGGCGACGACGCCGGCGACGGCACCACCACCGCCACCGTGCTCGCCCAGTCGATCATCAACGTAGGCCTCAAGAACGTGGCCGCCGGCGCCAATCCCATGGACATCAAGCGCGGCATCGACAAGGCTGTGGCAGCCGTAGTGGAGGGCATCCGCGCCCAGAGCCAGGAGGTAGGCGACGACTTCAAGAAGATCGAGGACGTGGCACGCATCTCGGCCAACAACGACGAGAACATCGGCCGCCTCATCGCCGAGGCCATGAAGAAAGTGAAGAAAGAGGGCGTGATCACCGTCGACGAGGCCAAAGGCACCGAAACTACGGTTGACATCGTAGAGGGCATGCAGTTTGACCGCGGCTATATCTCGCCCTACTTCGTGACCAACACCGAGAAGATGGAGTGCGAGATGGAATCGCCCTACGTGCTGATCTTCGACAAGAAGATCTCCAACCTCAAGGACATGCTCCCCATACTCGAGGCCACGGCACAGAGCGGACGTCCGCTGCTGATCATCGCCGAGGACGTAGAGTCGGAAGCCCTCGCCACCCTCGTGGTCAACCGTCTGCGCGGCTCCCTGAAGATCTGCGCCGTCAAAGCCCCCGGCTTCGGCGACCGCCGCAAGGAGATGCTTGAGGACATCGCCGTGCTGACCGGCGGCACCGTAGTATCGGAAGAGAAGGGCATGAAGCTCGAGAACACCACTCTCGACATGCTCGGACGCGCCGAGAAGATCACCGTCAACAAGGAGAACACCACCATAGTCAACGGCGCCGGCAACAAGGATGCCATCGCCGCCCGCGTGGCACAGATCAAGACCCAGATCGAAAACACCACCAGCGACTATGACCGCGAAAAGCTTCAGGAACGTCTGGCCAAGCTCGCCGGCGGAGTGGCAGTGCTCCATATCGGCGCACCCTCCGAAGTGGAGATGAAGGAGAAGAAAGACCGTGTGGACGACGCCCTGAGCGCCACCCGCGCCGCCATCGCCGAGGGTATCGTTCCGGGCGGAGGCGTGGCCTACATCCGCTGCATCGCCTCGCTTGAGGGTCTCAAGGGCGACAACGATGACGAAACCACCGGCATACTCATCGTGAAGCGCGCCATCGAGGAGCCCCTGCGCCAGATCGTGGCCAACGCCGGCGTAGAGGGAGCCGTAGTAGTGCAGAAAGTGAAGGACGGCAGCGCCGACTTCGGCTACAACGCCCGCACCGACAAGTACGAGAACCTTCTGGCCGCAGGCGTGATCGATCCCGCCAAGGTGACCCGCGTGGCTCTGGAGAACGCCGCCTCGATAGCCGGCATGTTCCTCACCACCGAGTGTGTGATCGCCGACAAGAAAGAGGAGAATCCCGCTCCGGCAATGCCCGCTCCCGGCATGGGCGGCATGGGCGGCATGATGTGATCTCCCACGGCCTGTAAACATATTCTTAACAAGACTGCCTCGGCTCCGGCCGCAGGCAGTCTTATTTTTTGCCGGAGCGGATTTTGCCATGACCGATACCTCGCGATTTTTCGCTAACTTTGCCGCATGTATAGAATGATGAGACTACTACTGTGGATAATGGCCATAGCGGTGCTGTTGGCGGCGGGCGGATGCTCCACGCGCAAGAACACCGCCGCCAACCGTCAGTATCAGTCCTTCATCACCCGCTACAACATACTTTTCAACGGCGACGAGCATTACCGCCAGACCCTGGCCGACATGGAGCGGTCATACGACGACGACTTCACACGCCTGCTGCCGGTGCATCCCGCCGAAGCCCGCCGCGACCCCAAGGCTCCGCAGCCCCAGGGCGACTTCGGCCGATCGATAGAGAAGGCTCAGAAAGCCATCAGAGTGCGCTCCATCAAGAAGAAGCCACGCCGTCAGGCCGGACGCCGCTCCGACCCGGAATACCGCAAATGGATGCAGCGCGAAGAGTATAATCCGTATCTCCACAACGCATGGATGCTCCTCGGCCGCTCACGCTACATGAACGGCGAGTTTCTGCCCGCCGCCACCACATTCATGTACGTGGCCAACCACTTCTCATGGCTGCCCCAGACTGTGGCCGAAGCACGTATATGGCAGGCACGCAGCTATCTTGCCGAAGGATGGACCGGCGAGGCCGAGGCTACCCTCGGACGCGTCAGGGAGAGCGACCTCACATCGGACGAACTGCGCCACCAGTATGCCCTCGCACAAGCCGAGGCCGCCATAGCCCGCCGCGACTGGCAGAGCGCCGCCGCCCCGCTGCGCCAGGCCGCCGCCACAGCCAAAGGCGCTCAGAAGACGCGGCTCACCTATCTGCTGGGACAGGTGATGCTCGCCGGAGGCGACAAGGCGGGAGCTGCCGAAGCCTTCCGCAGAGTGGAGAAGAGCAGCTCGGCGGCCTACCCGATGCGTTTCAACGCCCGCATACGGCGCAGCGAAACGACCGGCCTCGACGCCATGTCGGCCGACCGTCTGCGCAACGAGCTGAAAGCCCTCGGACGCATGACAAGCTACGGCCGCAACGCACGCTATCTCGACCAGATACACTATGCGGCCGGCAACATACACATAGCGCTCGGCGACACCGCCATGGCCATGCACTCCTACGCCCTGGCCGCCGAAAAATCGGAGCGCAGAGGCGTCGACATGGCTCTCGCCCGGCTTGCATTGGGACGTCTGTACTTCGAGCGCGCCGACTACGACCACGCACAGCCCTGCTATGCCGAGGCCGTGGCTCTTCTGCCCGAGACATTCGAGGGTATAAGGCAGATACGCGACCGGAGCGATGTGCTCGACGAGCTTGCCGTGTATTCCCGCACCGTCAGCCTCAACGACTCGCTGCTGCGGCTCGCCGACATGCCCGAGACCGACCGGCTCAAAGCGATCGACGCCATCATCGAGCGCCTGCGCCGCGAAGAGCAGGCCAAAGCCGAAGAGGAGGAACGACAGCAACGGGAGGCGGAGGCCGCCGACAACAGCGCCGGGATCGCCGCATCCACCACCTCGGGCAACGCATCGGCGCCCACGGCATTCACCCGCCAGAGCGGCGACGGGTCATGGTATTTCTACAACCGTCAGGCCATAGAGGCGGGCCGCGCCGAATTCCGCCGCCGCTGGGGCACGCGCAAACCGGAAGACAACTGGCGCCGCAGCGACAAGGCCGCCTACGCCGCAATAGACGACACCGACACCAACGACGCAAAGCCCGACACCACAGCCACCGACGACCCGCAGGGCGCACAGAGCGCCACAGCGGCATCAGACCCGCACGAACGCGCCTACTATCTGGCACAGATACCGGCCGACAGCCTGTCGAGAAAGAAAGCCCATGACGCCATACAGGAGGGTCTGTTCAACCTGGGGCTGATACTGAAGGACAAGCTCGACGACTACACCGAGGCCCGGCGCCACTGGAACCGACTGCTGCGGCAATATCCCGACAACATATACCGTCCGGAGCTATACCACAATCTGTATCTCATGGCCGCACGAATAGGCGACAACGCCGAAGCCGAACGGTGGCGGCTTCTCATGGCCGGTGAGTTCGCCGACACCCCGCTCGGCAAAGCGATGGCCAATCCCGACTATCTGCGCGACCTCAAAGAGATGCATTCGCGGCAGGAACAGCTCTATGCGGCCGCCTACGAAGCCTATCTGGCCAACGACAACGACTCTGTGCGCAGCGCCGCCGAATATGCCCGCACCCACTATCCCACCAGCCAGATACTGCCTAAATTTCTATTTATCGACGCTCTGACCTACGCCACGCAGGGCGACGCCGGAGAGTTCCGCTCGCGGCTGAAACATCTGGTGGAGACATATCCCCAGGCCGATATGGCTCCGCTTGCCGCGGGATGGCTGCGCGAAAGCCTCAAAGGGCGCAAGATCAACAGTTCGGGCACCAATGTGCGCGGCATGATCTGGGCCACGAGGCTCACCAACGACTCAACCATGCTCGCCGCCGCCACCGACAGCCTGAGCGGCATATCGTTTGAGCGCGATGCCGACGCACCCCATCTGGTGGTGCTGGCATTTGCCGTCGACACCATCAATCCCAATATCCTGCTCTATAACGTGGCCCGCTACAACTTCGCCACATTCGCCGTGCGCGACTTCGACCTCGAACCGATGCAGTTCGGGCCGCTCGGACTGCTTGCCGTCAAAGGCTTCGCCGACCGTGCGGAGGCCTCGCGCTATCTCACCATGATGCTTGCCGATCCGGATTCGGGGATCACGCCCGAGGTGAGGCCGATAGTCATATCGCAGCCCGACTTCACCCGCCTCATAGGCGCAGGACTCTCGCTCGACGACTACCTCAACGGAGAAGAGGAGGAGGGAGAAGAGCTATCGGAATTATCGGAGGAGATCGGAGACGAGGGCGGCAGCAATATGCGATAGCCGGTGACCCGGGCTAGCGCGGGCGACCCATATCCCGCCAACAATCGGCGACAACGGATGATATCGGAGGGCAGCGATTTGTCAGTTAGGGGGAATTTGACTAATTTTGCTACAAATGACAACGAATCGCCAACCACGCATATTATGGGCCGACGATGAGATCGACATGCTCCGGCCACATATCATGTTTCTGGAGAGCAAGGGTTATGAACTGACCACCGTGTGCTCCGGATCAGACGCGCTTGAGGCGATGGAGTCGGCGGAGTTTGATATGGTGATTCTCGACGAGCACATGCCGGGCATCACCGGCCTGCAGACCCTGCAGTCCATCAAGCAGCAACACCCCCACATGCCGGTGATCATGATCACCAAAAGCGAGGAGGAGAACATCATGGAGCGCGCCATAGGCTCACGCATCGCCGATTATCTGATAAAGCCCGTAAATCCCAACCAGATACTTCTTTCGATAAAGAAGACACTCGACGGCCGTCGACTGGTGGCCGACACGTCGACTTCGGGCTATCGTGCGGAATTCGGCGCGATAACGGCAAGCATAGCCCAATGCGCTACGCTCGACGACTGGAGGGATCTGTACCGCCGTCTCGTCTACTGGCAGACCGAGCTGTCGGCCCAGACCCACACGCTGCAGGCCGACACGGCTGAAATGGCTTCGATACTCGCCACCCAGATCGACGAGGCCAACACGGTTTTCGGCAAATTCATACGCCGCAACTACCGCGATCTGCTGCTTAACGAGCCGCTGACAAGCCCCGGCCTGATACGCTCGAGAGTGATGCCTCTGCTGAAGGAGGATCCGGTGTGGTTTGTGGTGATCGACAATTTCAGACTCGACCAGTGGCTGGCTCTGAAATCGCTCCTGTCCAATCTGTTTACGTTCAGCGACGAAACTCTGTCGCTATCGATACTCCCCACTTCGACACAGTTTGCGCGCAACGCCATCTTCGCCGGCATGATGCCGTCGGAGATAAAGCGCCGGTGGCCTGATCTGTGGGTTGATGATGACGCCGCCGAGTCGAAAAATATGGCCGAAGAGCGTCTGCTGGCGATGCAGCTCGAACGCCACGGCTTCCGCGAGCGCATGAGCTATTCCAAGATTTTTGATTCGGAGGGGTGCGAGCAGTTCATCTCCACTATGGCCGACCGCGCCGACTGCAGACTTAACGCCGTGGTGATCAACTTCATCGACATGCTGTCGCACGCACGCACCGAGTCGCGCACGGTCAGGGAACTGGCGTCGACCGACGCCGCCTATCTGTCGATCACCGACTCATGGCTGCGCCACTCCCCCACCCTGGAGCTGTTCAGCCGCATAGCGGCCACAGGCCAGAAGGTGGTGCTCGCCACCGACCACGGCACAATCAGAGTGGCCACTCCGCAGCGTATCGTAGGCGACCGCACGCTCACCACCAATCTGCGATACAAAGCCGGCCGCGGCATGGACTACAACGCCCGGCAGGTGATGGTGGCCGACCGTCCGGCGGAGATCGGTCTGCCGGTGAAACGGATCGGTGAGGAATACGTGTTTGCCACCGGTCGCGACTTCTTTGCCTATCCCAACAATTACAACCATTACGCACAATACTACCGCGGCACCTTCCAGCACGGAGGCATTTCGATGGAGGAGATGCTCGTGCCGCTGGTGACACTCACAAGCAAGCTATGACAACAATAGAGATATCCACAATCGCCGACATCGACAGCGCGGCAGCCAAGCTCGCCGACGCTCTTGAGGCTTCGGGCGCAACAGTAGTGGCCTTCGACGGAGAAATGGGCGCAGGCAAGACCACGCTGATCTCGGCTCTGTGCCGCAAGATGGGCGTGGCCGACGACATGGCAGCATCGCCCACATTCGCCATAATCAATGAGTACAGCGGATCGATGCCGCGACCGATCTACCACTTCGACCTCTACCGCATAGAGAGCATCGAGGAGGCTCTCGATCTGGGACTCGACGACTATTTCTACTCCGGCTCGCCATGCTTTATCGAGTGGGCCGAGCGGATAGAGCCGCTGTTGCCCGACGACACGCTTCACGTAGCGATAAAAGTGAACGCCGACGGTTCGCGGACACTGACCATGCCCTGACAGAAGGGAGAGACCCGCGAGGCATATCAGTGACTGCATGACAAACAAAACAGGCGCCCGCAGAGAGAACGGATCTCACTGCGGGCGCTGATATTACGGGCCGGAAGCGGCTTATTTCTTAGAGTATGTTTGAATTTAACACGAAGATATATTTCCGGACTTCTTTCCATCCCCTCAAAGGTCTTTTCGGGCGATTTGCGTCAAGTTTCATCGGTCACGATGCCCGCATCGCTCCCTCTTCAACTCACGCAAATCTATCCGAAAATCCTCTTTGAGTGAACAGAAGTGAAATTCAAACACACTCTAAAGATCGGCCACCTTCTTGAGGATCAATTTAAGATGGTTGTAGAAACGCTCTACCGCCGGGATGTACATGCGCTCCGACGGAGAGTGGACTCCCTGCAGAGTGGGACCGAACGACACCATGTCGAGGTGGGGGAACTTCTCCAGGAATAGTCCGCACTCCAGACCGGCGTGGATAGCCTTGATGGCGGGCGTCACTCCGTAGAGTTCGCTGTAGGCGTCGCTGGCGATCTTCATGATGGGCGATTCGAGATTGGGCGCCCATCCGGGATAGCCCTCGCCATGCACCACCTTGGCTCCGGCGAGTGCGAAGAGAGCCTCCACCTGATTGGCGATATCCCACTTGCGCGAGTCGACAGAACTGCGCTGCGATGTGGTGACCACCACTTCGTTGCTCTCCTTCATCTTGACCGAAGCGAGGTTGGTGGATGTCTCGACAAGGCCGGGCATCACACGGCTCATCGACACGACTCCGTGGGGAGCGCTGTAGATCGAACGGATGAGCTTCAAAGTGGTGTCGGAATCGATGCAGAACTCGGGCTTGTCGACGCTCTCCATGGTGATCTCGATAGTGGGTTCGAGATCGGAGTATTCATTCTCCACCTCGGCGATGAAATGGTTGAGAGCCACGCGGACATCCTCTTTCTTGGATGTGTGGACTCCGACAACGGCGTGTGCGGCGCGCGGAATGGCGTTGCGCAGGTTGCCGCCGTCGATCTCGGCGAGCGAAAGCTCATATTTCTTGCTGAGGTTGAAGAGGAAGCGTGCGAGGAGCTTGTTGGCGTTGGCTCTTCCGAGGTGGATATCGCCTCCGGAGTGTCCGCCCTGTCCCTTGGCTATATCGACCTTGAAATAGGTGAAATCGTTGGGCGCGAACGAACGATTGTAGGTGAATGTGCACACAGTGTCGACACCTCCGGCACATCCGACGAATATCTCGGCATCGTCTTCGGAGTCGAGATTGAGCAGGATCGATCCGGAAATCATGTCGCCCTCAAGACCGAAGGCACCGGTCATGCCGGTTTCCTCGTCGACAGTCACGAGCGCCTCGAGCGGACCGTGCACCGAGTCGGGATCGGTCATTACGGCGAGCGCCGCCGCCACACCTATTCCGTTGTCGGCTCCGAGCGTGGTGCCTTCGGCACGCACCCAGTCGCCGTCGACCACAGTGGTGATGGGAGTGTTGTCGAAGTCGAACGACTTGTCGTTGCTCTCACACACCATATCCATGTGGCCCTGGAGTATCACCGTAGGAGCATTCTCATGACCCGGAGTGGCGGGCGCAGAGATGACCACGTTGCCCACCTTGTCGGT
This sequence comes from Paramuribaculum intestinale, assembly GCF_030759015.1. GTDB lineage: Bacteria > Bacteroidota > Bacteroidia > Bacteroidales > Muribaculaceae > Paramuribaculum > Paramuribaculum intestinale. Next base: position 2,231,871 of record NZ_CP098825.1, read on the forward strand.
CTTGGCCTGAAGATTGTGTTGCTTGGCGAAATCGAGCAGATAGCGGCGTATTTTCTCCTCCTTCTTGGACGGACGGGGCACCTTCGTGATCTGATCGAAGATTTCAAAGACCCTTTTGGGTTCGAGTTCTTTAACTGTCATGTCGCAGATTGTCTTTTATGGGTTTGAATTTTCAGAGATTGTCGCGATGTCGCCTCCCGGCGCTCCTGGAAGCGTCAAGAGATGTAGCTTTTTGGCAAAGAATGTTAAATTTCAAGCCAAACCGCACACTAAATTACAAAATAAAATCGACACATTGCAAATAATTTGCAGACCTTTCCTATATTTGCACAGCGAAACCGCAACCGACCTATGAAAACTGTGCTTCTGACAATGACAATGGTGCTCGTGGCAGGGCTTCTTCTCGCAGTGAAAGTCCTCACAGTCAGAGGAGGACGATTTCCCTCGCACCACCAGAGCCATCAGACTCCACGCAGACAAGGGCGACCGACAGCGGCCAACGCTACCGACACAGTGAAAAAATCCTAATTAACCTCATATCAGAAATGAAAAAAACGGCTTTACCGTTAGCTATCTTCATGAGTCTTGCCGCTGCTTCGTGCGCCAACCAGAACGCCGACCAGGCAGCGACTGCCGCCGATTCAACAGCTGAAGCCAAGGCACCGTCCATGAACATCCGCTTTATCGACGCAGACTCCATCACCACCCACTACAATCTCGCAAAAGACTTCAAGGATATCGCCATCCGTGCTATCAGCAAGCTTGAAAACGCCCAGCAGAACAAGGGCGCGGAGATACAGCGCTTCGCCGCACAGATAGAGCAGAAATACCGCTCGAACGGCTACCTCTCGCAGGCAAGCTACGAGGCCGACATGAACAAGCTCAACAAGATGCAGCAGGACGCCCAGAACTATCTGGCCAACCTGCAGAACACCACCGACCAGGAGATGGCCGAACAGCGTCAGCAGCTCAACGACTCGATTGAGAACTACATCAAGATCTACAACGCCGGCAAAGGCTATGACGCGATACTCTACCGCCATTCCGGAGTGTATTTCAACCCCGATCTCGACATCACCAACGAAATCATCGAGGGTCTGAACGCACGCTACAACAAGGTCGAGAAGGCCAACTGAGCCACACAAGGCCTAACAATACAGAAACCGCAGCCCATACAGCCCGGACACAGGCGTATCGGCTGCGGCTTTTTTCATTTCATCAGCGCCCTATGAACAACGACAGCAAAGAACCCATACTCACGGTGGTGATGCCTGTGCGCAACCGCGCCGCGCTGCTCCCACGCACCCTGCTCTCGATCGAGCGGCAGACACTGCGCCCGCTTAAAACAGTGATCGCCGACAACGGATCGACCGACTCCACGCCGCAGATCATCGAACAGTGGCGACAACGCGTCGAGCCGCAGGGGATATCGGTCACGGTGGTCAGCGAGCCACGCCCCGGTGCTTCAGTGGCCCGCAATGCGGCTCTGGCCAAAGTGACCACGCCCTACACGCTCCACTTCGACTCCGACGACGAGATGCTGCCCGATCATCTTGCCATGGTCGACGCATATCTGCGCCTTCACACCGATACGGAGATACTCCGGTGGGATGTGACGATCATGGACAACGAAGGATGGACGACACTGAAGAGCGTCGACGACGAGGATCTGCTGCGCGGACACATACTTCACGCCGCTCTTGCCTCGCAGCGCTATGCCGTGGCCACGGATCTGCTGCGGAGCGTAGGCGGATGGGACGAGACCCTCACCTGCTGGGACGATCTGGAGCTTGGCACGCGGCTGCTGGCCCGAAAGCCCGTGACAGCCTATCTCCGGTGTGAGCCGAGGGTGGTGATACACCCTTCGGACGACTCTATCACCGGACGGCGCTATGCCGACAGCCACGCCGCACAGATGCTGGCGCTCGATGCCTGCCGGCGCGCCCTGCGCCACACCGACGCCGAGGATGCCACCATATGGCTCGACGCCAAGGGAATGATAGTAGCCGCACACTATGCGCGGGAGGGGGAACCGCAGATGGCCGAACGAACAGCGGCGGCGGTACTTAACGCGGCGTCAGGACGCAGCCGCGCCGTCAGGATGAAGCTGCAGCTCGTGAGGCTCGTCACGATGATTGCCGGACAAGGAGGATGCGCCCTGGCGAAGTGGCTTCTGCAGCCACGTGCCAAAGCGCATCGCGAATGAGATCCGGTGGGGCACAGCAGCCGGCATGAAGCGGACAGCTTATAGGCCCGGCGAGCTGTGAGCGTCGCCCGGTCAGGGGATCGTGACGCTGAAATGAGGGTTGGGAGTGTGCTCACGGCGCACGATCTTCACCAGACGGTCCACTATTTCGGGGTGTGCGGCGGCCACATCATGATCCTCATGGATGTCGTCGGCAAGATTGTATAGCTCGGGGTTGCCTCGCTTCACGATCAGTTTCCAGTCGCCCTGACGCACTCCTATCTGGTCGGTTTCATTGAACTCCCAGTAGAGGAAATCGTGCTTGGGCTGGATGCCTCGCCCGGTAAGTTCGGGCAGGAATGATATGCCGTCAAACGAGCCTCGTCCGGCGGCTGAATAGCTCTGCGGCGTGGTGCCGACGATATCGCACACTGTAGGGAGCACATCGTAGAACGCAAGCTGATGGTCGCTCTCGCGTCCGGCCTCGATCACTCCGGGCCAGCGTACTATGAAAGGGATGCGGATGCCCCCTTCATGGCACGAGCGTTTGAGTCCGCGAAGATGTCCGTCGCGGCCGAAGAACTCCGGATCAGCTCCTCCCTCCTCGTGAGGGCCGTTGTCGGATGTAAACACCACGATGGTATTGTCGGCCAGTCCCTTCTCGTCGAGTTTTTCCATTATTTCGCCCACATAGGCGTCAAGACGGCTGATCATTGCCGCAAACTGCGCATGGGTGTTGACCGACGGATTGTAGCGCGATGCCTCCTGACCGCCCCAGGTCTTGTCGAGGAAGAACTTCCGCTTGTAGCCCTTGAGCAGCGAATCGTTGGGCTGCACAAGCTCCGCATGCGGGAGCGTATAAGTGAATATGCCCATGAAAGGCTTGTCGGCCGACTGCCGGTCGAGCCAGTCCATGGCCTCACGGTGGATCATGTCGGCCGAATACTGCGGACGCTTCAGGTAGTCGTCGCCATACATCGGATATTTTATATTCTCGTCCATGACCACCCTCACCGTGGCCGTATCGCCAAGCTCCGGACGGTATCGGTTGAGGAAATTGGGATAATAGAGATGGGCCTGAAACTGGCATACATAGCCGTAGAACTCATCGATGCCACGCTTGTCGGGCGTGGAGGGCGATCCCTCGTAGCCTCCGGCCCATTTGCCGAACATGCCGGTGGTGTAGCCGTGCTCTTTCATGATCTCCGGAAGAATCACCTGCGCGGGATCGTAAGGATGCTGCCCGACGATGGAAAAGTCGACATTGGCGCCGTACATCACGGTGTCGACGCCTCGCCAGTACTCCTTGTTGCCCCGCACCTCACAGTGTCCGGTATGCTGTCCGGTCATCAGCGACGCGCGCGACGGAGCGCTCACCGGGCTTCCGGCGTAGGCCTGTGTGAATCTTACGCCCTGTCGTGCGAGCGAATCGATATGAGGCGTGGATATATATTTCTGCCCGTAGCATCCGAGGTCGCCATAGCCCATATCGTCGCACATGATATATATGATATTCGGACGGTTGTCGGCGGCCGAAGCCGCCACAGCGCCCGCGGCCATCATTCCCGCCGCGATTCGCAAAGTATTCATCGGTATATCTGTCAAGTATGTTTCGTTTGCCACAAAGTTAGGAGAAAATCATTATCTTTGCAACATATACTCTTCAAAAACACCATATCACGATATGCGATACATCACTCCGGCAATGATAGCTTCGGCGTCGGTGGCTCTGGCCGCCACCGACACTCCCAAACAGCCCAACATCGTGCTGTTTCTGGTAGACGACATGGGCTGGCAGGACACTTCAGTGCCATTCGGCCCCGACACCACCGCCTACAACCGCACCTTCCACACTCCAGCGATGGAACGCCTTGCGGCCTCGGGAATGAAGTTCACCCAGGCCTATGCATGCTCGGTCAGCTCGCCGTCGCGATGCAGCCTCTTCACAGGAGCCAATGCAGCCCGTCACCGCGTGACTAACTGGACATACGCGCGCGACGAATCCACCGACGGCGTAGGCCCCAACGACTCGATCGTGCCTCCGGAGTGGAACATCAACGGGGTCCAGCGCGTGCCGGGCATTCCCCGCTCCTACGTCGGGCCGTCGTTTGTCGACGAGCTCCGCGACGCCGGCTATCACACCATACATGTCGGCAAGCTCCATCTCGGCTCTACCCGCACCCCCGGCGAATATCCCTACAACTGGGGATTTGACGTCAATGTGGCGGGCGGCCCCAACGGCGGCCTTGCGACTTATCTGTCGGAAAAGAACTACGGCCACGACGAAAACGGGCGCCGCACATCGCGCTTCGCCATAGAGGGTCTGGAAAAATACTGGGGCAGCGGCACGTTTGTCACCGAAGCTCTCACTCAGGAGGCTCTTAAGGAACTTGACAGAGCCCGCGACTACGGCACCCCGTGGTTTCTCTACATGAGCCACTATGCGGTGCATGTGCCGATAGACCGCGACATGCGTTTCTACCAGTCGTATGTCGACCGCGGCTATTCGCCCAAAGAGGCTGCATACGCTTCGCTCGTGGAGGGTATGGACAAGAGCCTCGGCGACATCCTCGACTGGCTCGACAAGACCGGCGAGGCCGACAACACCATCGTGATATTCATGAGCGACAACGGCGGCCTCGGCGCCCACGGCGGATGGCGCGACGGCGCCGAGCACACCCAGAACGCTCCTCTCCGCTCTGGAAAATGCTCCCTGCTCGAAGGGGGCATACGCGAACCCATGATCGTCCGCTGGCCGGGACGCACCGAGCCAGGCTCCGTACAGCCGCGCTACGTGATGATCGAAGACTTCTACCCGTCGATAATGGAAATGGCCGGACTGAGCGCCGACTCCATCCGTCCTGACGGAAAGAGAATCGACGGCATCAGCTTCGTGCCGCTGATCGACGGCACTTCCGATCCATCGGCTCACCGCCCGCTCTACTGGAATTTTCCCAACCACTGGGGAGTGGAGGGCCCGGGCATCAACTTCAACACAGCCATACGCCTCGACGACCACAAGCTCATATACAACTACGTCACGGGCGAAAAAGAGCTGTATGACGTAGGCCACGACATAACCGAAAGCCACAATCTGGCTGATGAGCGCAAGGATCTGACCGACGAACTTTCGCGACGTCTCGGCACATACCTGCGCTCGGTCGACGCACAGCGTCCGACGCTCCGAAGCACAGGCAAACCTCTGCCGTGGCCCGACGAGCGATAAAATCCGCACGACATAGCGACAACAAGCAATTCCATCCACTGACTTTCGCTTAAATTTCAAGATTTATGATCAATAAATCACTCAACAGCCGCATGGCCACAGCCGCCGCGCTGCTTACTCCAATATTGTGCATGCCCGGCGCCGTCAGCGCCAAATCGCACAAGAATTCCCTGTCGGACAAGGTCAACAGCAGGGAGCAACCCAATGTAATCATCATTCTGGCCGACGACCTCGGTTACGGCGACCTCGAATGCTACGGAGCGAAAAATGTCAGCACCCCCAACGTCAACCGACTTGCCGAGCAGGGCATCAAGTTCACCAACACCCATGCCGTAGCCGCCACGAGCACCCCTTCGCGGTATTCGCTTCTGACCGGCGAATATGCCTGGCGCCGCCCCGGAACTGATGTAGCCCCGGGCAATGCCGGAATGATAATACGTCCGGAGATGTACACGATGGCCGACATGTTTCGCAACACCGGCTACCGCACCGCCGCCATAGGCAAATGGCATCTCGGACTCGGTGACAAGACGGGAGAACAGGACTGGAACGCTCCCCTTCCCTCGGGTCTGGCCGACATAGGATTTGACTACCACTATATCATGGCAGCCACGGCCGACCGTGTGCCATGCGTCTTTATCGAGGACGGCAAGGTCGCCAACTACGATCCGGAGCATCCGATACGCGTGGATTACCGCAGGAACATTCCCGGCGAGCCTACCGGCAAGGATAATCCGGAGCTGCTCTACAACATGCGGTCGTCGCACGGCCACGACATGGCCATAGTCAACGGCATAGGCCGCATAGGCTACATGTCGGGCGGCGGCAAGGCGCTGTGGAAGGATGAGAACATAGCCGACTCGATCACATCGCACGCCATAGACTTCATTCGCAGCAATGCCGGCGAACCGTTCTTCATGTATTTCTGCACCAACGACGTGCATGTGCCCCGCTTCCCCCACGAGCGCTTCAGAGGCAAGAACCCGATGGGTGTCAGGGGCGACGCCATAACGCAGTTTGACTGGTCGGTGGGCGAGATCATGCGCACTCTTGACGAGCTCGGCATAGCCGACAATACTCTTGTGATACTCACCAGCGACAACGGCCCGGTGCTTGACGACGGCTATGATGACCAGGCCGAGGAACTGCTCAACGGTCACAGCCCCACAGGTCCGTACCGCGGCAACAAGTACAGTGCCTTCGAGGGTGGCACGATGGTGCCGGCGATCGTAAGATGGCCTAAGGGCGTTGCCGGCGGAAAGGAGTCGGACGTGCTGATGTCGCACATCGACTGGATGGCCTCTCTGGGGTCACTTATAGGCGCCCGCCTGCCTGAAGCCGCCGCCCCCGACAGCCGTCAGCGTCTGGGCAATCTGCTCGGCACCGACACCACCGACACCCCCTGGGTGGTAGAGCTTGCCTCGAACCACACTCTTGGCGTAAGGACAAAGGACTGGAAGTATATCGAGCCTAACGACGGACCCGCAATGATACAGTGGGGGCCGAAGATCGAGACAGGGAACAATCCGATGCCGCAGCTCTACGACATGTCGTCGACCAAGGGCGAAACCGAAAATGTGGCTCTCATCCACCCCCAAGTGGTGTTTGACATGCAGAACATACTCCGTCGCGTGCGCTCTACGGCCGCAACAAAGCTGCCGTAAAAGCCGGAACGGGATATGACAAACGACTGGCGCTGTGACAGAATGATCCGTCACAGCGCCTTGATTTTAGAAATTGTCACTTCAGGATGACGAGCACCGGATTGGGCTCCTCCTCGCTGTCGGCCACGGCCTGCAGCTGCTGCGGCACCGTAGCGTCGGGGTGCTCTTCGATCCACTTGAGGATATCCTCCTGTGTGAGTATGCCGATGAGGCTGCCGTCGGGCGCGGCCACTACTGGATAGAACGGCATGAAACCGGTCAGGTCGTCGACAAATCCGTCGGCTGCACGGGTCATGCGTGTAGTGCCTGAAACCTTGTCGTAATATCCGATGAAGTTTCGTTCGTCGTCATCGGTGCGCCATCCCTTTCGCACGCCAAGGAAGAGCTTGTCGGACGACTCTATTATGTCGGACACGATCAAGTCATCGTCGCTGATATCGCGCCGGCCATTGTCGGCCGCCGTATAGGCCCTGTCGCCGAAGTCCATCACCATGACCGGACGCGGCTCACGCCCGCACCCGACACTGAAAATCGTGTCGGAGAAAGCCAGCATGGCATGGATATCGCCTTCGGGAGTGTACCACAACGGGGCGTCATCCGACCTGTAGCTTGCCGGCCGGGCATCCATCTTAAGTCCGCTGAGTCCCTGCTGTGAGTTGCGCATAAGCCCGGGCGTTTTCATTACAGTGATACCACCTATCGAACCGAGATCGACCGGGTCGTCAGCCGCTGCGCGGCGCACAATCGGCAGCGAGTCGGCAACGACTCCCGACGGACCTACGAAGACCGCCGAGAGATACGGCACCGGCACTTCCATAAAGCCCGTCAGCGCATAGACACGCATAGTGTCGACAACTGCCGCAGGCAATTGTCCGGCAGCCGGGAATGAGGTGGGCGCCGCACCGAGAAAGCGTCCGTCGACGTCATATCTGACAAGGCTGTCGCCGACTCCACGGAAGAAAAGAGTGTGGCCTTTGCTGTCGGTGACGAATTCAGGCCGGCGGTAAGCCTCCGGATCCTGTCCTGCATGACCGATATGATTGAGAAAACGTCCGTCGGCAAGGTCAAACGCAAGCACCGACGATCCGGCTCCGGCAGCCGACGATCCGGTATTGCACACTACGGCACGGTCTCCGACCACGCGGAGTTTCCACCGGTTGGCCACGAGGAAACTGTCGCCCGTGGCAAGCGGCACATAACGGATAGCCTTGCCAATCTCGCTCACTTTCAGCTCCGAAGGCGATGATATGGCGGAGGCCACGTCGATACGCCCCATCACTGCGTCGTCATTGCCGCTACACGAGGAAGCCGCCACTGCGACAGCCGCTGCCGCGGCATAAAGAAGATGTTTCATAATCTGACTATGTATTATGTGTTAAATGACTGGTTGAAATCACTGATCACAGGAACGCATCCGCACACGCCTGGCTACATAGACGCCGAGCGCCGTCAGCACGTAGACTGCGGCCATGACAAGGACTATAAGCGCCGAGCATGGCACATCGACAACAGCGGCAAGAAGCAGGCCGCCGACACTGCACAGCAGCGACACCGCGGCCGACGCAAGCATCATCCGCGAGAAGCGACGGCAGAACAGTTCGGCCGTCAGCTGCGGCAGAGCGAGCATCGACATAAGCAGCATAATGCCCACCAGGCGTATAGTCAGGACGATACACACGGCTGTCATGACGGTCATGACAGTGGAGATCGTGCCTACGGGAAGCCCAATGACAAAAGCGAAATCGCGGTCAAAGGCCACAGCCACTATGCGGCGGTAGAAGAGCGCGAAAAAAAGTGCCAGCACAGCTGTGAACAGAGCGAAAGCCCACAGATCGGCACTCGAGATGGTCAGCACGTTGCCAAACAGAAAACTGTTAAGCTCGGGCACATATCCGGGAGTGAGAAACACAAACAGGATGCCCACCGCCATGCCTATTGCCCAGATGACGGCTATGGCCGAGTCCTCGCGCACCCGGCCTCTGACCGACATCAGCTCCACTCCGAGCGATGAGGCCACAGCGAACAGTGCGGCCGTCAGCACGGGATTCCATCCAAGATAGTAGCCAAGTCCGAGGCCGCCGAAACAGGCGTGGGTCACTCCGCCGCTTATCGACACCATGCGTCGTGTGACGATATATGTGCCTATCATGGCCGATGCGATGCTTATGATCGCAAGACCGATGAGCGCGTACTGAAAGAAGGTGTATTGAAATAGTTCGTTCATGATGCTTTGACTGATTTTACGGAGTTTCCGCCGGCCGCCTGACGCGCCTCGCCGACAATCATCAGCAGCTCCTCGCGCACAGCCTCAGGCAGCGCGATGCCCCGGAGCTGTATGCTTCGCGCCCACGGCGCTATCTCTTCGGGACGGAGTGTCAGCATGACGTCGCGGAACTCTTCGACGGCCTCGTCGGGATATGCGTCGGGCGCAGTGCCGGCATATCGGTCGAGTTCCTCATCGTCGTAGTATTCGACCACAGGCTTCACGGCTGTCAGCAGCGAATCTTTCTCGCAGACAAGATGCATGCCGCAGCATTCTCCACCGTCGCCGCCGGATGCGGAACCAGTGTCATCGTCGTGGTCTGAAGCCATATCGCGCGCTATGCGACGGTGTCTCACCTCAAGCAGATAGCAGACAATCCCTACCGCCACCAAAGCGCATAGCAATATCAGCGCTGGTATCATTCGTCAGTCTCCTCCGAAAACTCTTCGACCGTAAACCCGGCGGCACGAAGATCATCCCAGAATCCGGGATAGGACTTGGCCACCACCCCGGCATCGCGCACGACGGCTCCGGGGATATAGATTGCCACGGGAGCGAATGCCATGGCCATACGATGGTCGTCGTAGGTATCGAACACCGGGATTTCGGTCACCGGACGCCGGGCCGACTCCCAGAAAATGCAGTCGTCGCCTTCGGTCTGCATGATCACACCGACCTTGAGCAGTTCACGGCGGAGTGCCTCTATGCGGTCGGTTTCCTTGATGCGCAGCGATGCCACTCCTGTGAGCCTGAAGGGCACTCCGAGCATGGCACAGCTCACTGCCACCGTCTGCACGATGTCGGGCGTGTCGGCCATGTCGGCCACAAAGCGCGGCGCCACGTCGGGCGAAGCCACAAGATCAATGCCGCCATTCTCACCTTCCGGCTCCGTTTCCACTCCGAGACCGGTGAATAGTCCGGCACATCTCGAATCGCCCTGCAGACTGTCGGCGGGCCGGTCGAGTCCGCGCAGAGTGAGCCATCCGGAGGTCAGCGCCTCGATCTCATACCAGTAGGAAGCGGCGCTCCAGTCGGCCTCCACCTCGAATCCGTCGGGAGTCCGGTATGCTCCGGGAGCTACCTCTATGACAGCTCCCTGCCGGTCGACCGACGCCCCCCACCGGCGCATCATGTCGAGAGTCATGGCCATATATGGCTCTGAAGCAGGCTCTCCGACAAGCGTCAGACGCAGTCCGCGCTGCATCATCGGCGCGATCATGAGCAGCGCCGAGATAAACTGCGAACTTATGGTGGAATCGATACTGACTTCGCCACCGGCGAGCCGCGATCCGCGAATCAGCAGCGGCGGGAATCCCTCCTCGCCGACATAATCAACCGACGCTCCGCAGCAGCGCAGCGCGTCGACGAGCGGCGCCACGGGACGGCGGCGCATGCGCTCCGATCCGTCGAGCCTGACGGTGCGCCCCGGCTGTGCGGCGAAACAGGCAGTCAGAAAACGCATGGCTGTGCCTGCGGCGCCGATATTTACATATTCAAGCGCCGGATCGGCAAGAGCGCCACACATTGCTGCCGTATCGTCGCAATGGGCGACTTCAAAGCCCGGCTTATCGTTTCCGGCGAGAGCGTCGAGTATGAGCGCCCTTGCGCTGATGCTTTTTGAGAGAGGCAGCCTGACGTCGGCCTGAAGCAGTTCGTCGGGCGGAAAAATTCTTAAGTTCATATCGGCAAAGTTAACCAAAATAGCTTTAGCGGCAGCATCTCCGGGCATGGGTGTCGGTTTTTTTTGCAGTTTTTTGCAGATATTTTTTCAACCGGTGTTAAACCTTTGCATCGTCCGCGAGTCTATTACTTCGGACAAACGAGAAAAAAGACATATTTGATGATACATTACTTCCACCGCTGCACTGCAGCGCTGATAGCCCTGACACTCGGAGCCGCGACGGCTCTGGCCTACGACATCAAAGGCAAAATCGTCGACTCCGACGGAGAACCGATGGTAGCAGCGACCGTAAAACTGCTGGCAGCCAAAGACTCGACCTTTATCAATGGTGTCAAGACCAATATCGACGGCAACTACAGCCTCACAGGAGTGAAAAGCGGCAACTACATAGTGGAGGCGATGTATATCGGATACCGCACAACACACAAAGACACAAAGATCGGTTCAAAAAGTGTCACTCTGGAGCCAATCGTACTCGAGATGAGCGCGATTGAGCTCCAAGAAGTGACCGTCGTCGGTGTGGCAAGCGAAATCAAAGTGAAAGAAGACACGGTGGAATACAACGCCGGCTCATATAAGACACAGCCCAATGCCGTGGTGGAGGATCTGCTCAAACGTCTGCCCGGCGTGGAGGTAGACTCCGAGGGCAAGATCACAGCCAACGGCAAGGAGGTGAAAAAGATACTGATCGAAGGCAAGGAATTCTTTGCCGACGACCCTCAGGTGGCATCAAAAAACCTGCCTGTGGAGATGATCGAGAAGCTTCAGGTGGTTGACCGCAAGAGCGATCTGGCACGTCTGACCGGCGTGGACGACGGCGAGGACGAGACGGTGATCAACCTTACGGTGAAGAAAGGGATGCAGAACGGTTACTTCGGCGCCGCCGAGGCAGGCTACGGCACCGAAGGGCACTATCTGGGCCAGTTCAACGTCAACCGTTTCTGGAACGGCAACCAGATGACCCTTTTGGGCAACTTCAACGACATCAACCAGCTCGGCTTCACCGACAGCAACGGCAACCGTTTCCGCCGGTTCGGCGGCAGTCAGGGTCTGACCACCTCGCAGGCTCTCGGCATAAACTTCAACGTTGGCAACAAAGAGATATTCCGTGTGGGCGGCAACGTGATGTACAGTCACTCCGACCGCAATGTGATTCGCCGTCAGGAACGCCAGTACCTCGAAGCCGACTCCACCTCGTTCGCATCGTCGGGACGCAACGCCCGCGACCGCGGACACAATGTCAGCGCCGGTTTCAGAATGGAGTGGATGCCCGACTCGTTCAACACACTTGAATTCCGTCCGACGCTGTCGTACAACATGAACTCATCGTCGAGCATCGACTCCACAATCACCCGTGCCGGCGACGCAGCCCGCACCGCCGTGAGCCGCAGTCTCAACACCGCAGCCGCCGACGGACATTCGCTTGAATTCGGCGCACGACTGATATACAGCCACTCGTTCCGCCGCCACCGCGGACGCTCGTTCTCCATCAGCGCCGAATACAACCACTCCAACATCAGGGAGCATGAGAACACCTTCTCACGCAACCTGTTCTATCTGCTAAACGACTCCGTGGACATATACGATCAGGAAGCGAGCAACCATTCATGGACTGACCGCATGAGTGCCCGTCTGACGTGGACCGAACCGCTCGGCAACGTGAAAAACGGCCGATTCCTGACGTTTGCCTACAACCTCAACTACCGCTGGAACAACGCCGACAACATGATCTATGACCATCCGCTGCTTCCCATGCCCGGCCCCGACGGCTTCCCCGAAGTGGACTACTCGCAGCTGATATTCAACCCCGATCTGAGCAACCGTTTCCGCAACGACTATTTCAATCAGGACATACGCCTGGGCTTCCGCCAGGTGACCAAAAGCATAAATTTCGAGGGAGGCATATCGCTCGTGCCGCAGATGTCGAAAAGCATCGACCTGATCAACTCCGACCGCGATATCGACTCGCGGTGGATGGTCAATGTAGCTCCGTTCCTGCGCTACCGCCATAGATTCAGCAAGACCCGCTCGCTCAATATCCACTACCGCGGCCGCTCGTCGCAGCCCTCACTCACGCAGTTGCAGCCGGTGCCTGACATGTCGGACCCGATGAACATCATATACGGCAACCCGGCGCTGGATCCATCGTTCAGCCACAACATGAATATCCGCTTCCAGGATTTCAACACAGAACGCCAGCGCTCTATCATGCTCATGGCCAATATGTCGCTGACACAAAATTCGATAGTGAGCAACATCACCCGCGACAGGGAAACCGGCGCCCAGACCACCCGCTACGAAAACGTCAACGGAGTATGGTCGGCCAGAGTGATGTCGATATTCTCCCAACCTCTGCGCAATAAATTCTGGCAGATCAACAACCACCTGTTTGTCAACTACAACCGCAATGTAGGCTTCAACAACGGCCAGCGCAACCGCTCCGGATCGCTTATGGTGGCCGAAAGCTTCGGCATAGCTTTCCGTCCTGACAACCTGGAGCTTGAACTTCGCCCCAAATACCGCCTTCAGACCACCCACAACTCTCTGCAGGGTATCGGCGGCCAGACCGTCCACACCTACGGAGGCACATTCTCGGCCTACTACTCCACCCCGATAGGAGTGATACTCAACTCCGATCTGACCTATTCGGGTTCGGCAGGCTATGCCGCAGGCTACAACCAGAAACAGTGGATGTGGAACGCCTCGATCTCCTATCAGTTCCTGCCGAGCCGTTCGCTCACCGTGGCTCTGAAGGCCTACGACCTTCTCAACCAGCGCTCCAACATAAGCCGCACCATCACCGCCAACTATATCGATGACACGATGATCAACGACCTCACCCGCTACTTCATGCTGACGGTAAGCTACAAATTCAACACCTTCGGCAAGGGCAACATGCCTTCCGACCGGAATATGCGCGGACCCGGCGGGCCCGGCGGTCCGGGCGGCCATGGCGGACGTCCGCCGCGTTTCTGAAGCGCACAGGCACAAAGGATGTCGGGGCTGAAATGACCCGACATCTCTTTTTTTAACATTGACACAGCATGAAGCCGCGACAAACGCGCTTGCAGCTGTGGGGCGAGTTTGCTAACTTTGCAGTCCAATAAGCTACAGAGTGAGAGTGATCAGATTTCGCAGTATAAAGACCCGCACGGCCATAGCGATAGGAACGCTATGGCTGGCGTGTGGATGCAGTCCGGTGAAACATGTGCCACAAGGGAAGTATCTGCTTGACAATACTGAAATTGTGATCACACAGACTACTGATACATCAGGTGACCGACGAAGCGATGAAATGGTGCGCAGTTCGGATCTTGTCAACTATCTGCGCCAGACTCCAAACCACAAGGTGCTGGGCTTTCTGAAACTTCAGCTTGCCACCTACAGCCTTTCGGGCAAGGACTCCACCCACTGGTATAACCGATGGCTTCGACGACTCGGACAGCCGCCGGTGATCTATAATTCCGATCTTACCGAGGCGTCGCGCCGGCAGCTAAGGCTCGCTCTCGTCAACCGCGGATTCATGCAGGCCTCGGTAGAAGTCGACACCCTGCCCGACAGCGCTCGCCGCCGCATGGATGTCAGCTATCTTGTCAACACCGGCCCGCGCCACCGGATATCGCGCATGAACTATGACATCGCGGACACCGCGATAGCCCGTATAGTCCGCGCCGACTCGGCTCTGCTGACACTCCGCTCCGGCGAACCGTTTGACCGCGACAGGCTTGACGAAGAACGCTCGCTGGTGACCCGCCGTCTGCGCGACCACGGATATTATGCCTTCGCCAAAGACTATATATCCTACATAGCCGACACGGCCGAAAACTCTCTCGACGTAGACCTGACAATGGTCATCAGACCGCCCATGACGCCAGGCATAAGCACTGAGGGCAACGCGCCGTCGGGCGAAGAGGCGATCTCAATACCTCATCTGACCTACAGGGTGAGGTCGGTATGGTTCATCACCGACTACGCTCCTAACTCCGACCGTACGTGGCAACGCGACACAGTCAGCCGCGGTGACATCCACGTGGTGTATGGCCGCGACCGCTATATCAGGCCATCGACCCTTGAGGAGAAATGCTTCATAGAGCCGGGACAGCTTTATTCGTCGCGCGACGTTGACATGACTTATCAGTCGCTCGCGCAGCTCGGCATACTGCGCTCTATCAACATAGAGATGCAACCGGTATCGGCACCTGTCGACGGCAGCCAGTGGATCGACGCCTACGTGTATCTGACACGCAACAAGAAACAGGGCGCCACACTTGAGCTTGAGGGCACAAACTCGGAGGGGGATCTGGGCTTCGGCATAGGCGCAACGTATCAGCACCGCGACGTAGGCCGTGCCTCGAACCTGTTCACAGCCCAGTTCCGCATGAACTACGAGAGCCTATCGGGAAATCTGTCGGGACTGATCAACAACCGCTACACGGAGTATGCCGGCGAGGCCGGACTGACATTCCCCAGTTTCCTGTTTCCATTCCTTTCGGGCGAATACAAGCGGCGCATCAAGGCCACTACCGAACTGGCCGTGTCGATGAACTACCAGGAGCGGCCTGAATACACCCGCATCATAGCCGGTGCGGCATGGAAGTACAAATGGAGCGCCCGCGCCGGACGCGAGCGGCGCACCTTCGATCTGGTCGATGTCAACTACGTGTATCTGCCCGAAAGCACCATCGACTTCATCAACCAGATAGCCCCGTCCAACCCGCTGCTGCGCTACAGCTACGAAGACCACTTCATAATGCGGTCGGGCTACACATTCTACCGTACCAACCGCCGCATAGCTTCGGCCACCTCGCGCCGTCAGCCCGTGCAGCCCACGGTATATTCGCTTCGGGCCTCTGGCGAGGTGGCGGGCAATCTGCTCTACGCCCTGTCGTCGCTCACCCACGAGAAGAAACACAACGGCGTGTACCGTCTGTTCGGCATACAGTATTCGCAGTATGCCAAGGCCGAAGTGGACTATTCGATAGCCCGCAACTTCGCCTACCGCCACAGCGTGGCGTTCCACGTAGGCGCCGGCATAGGAGTGCCCTACGGCAACTCGCGGGTGCTCCCGTTCGAGAAGCGGTTTTACGCCGGCGGCGCCAACGGCGTCAGAGGCTGGGGCGTCAGGACTCTCGGCCCGGGAAGCTACGACTCGCGCAACTCCGTCACCGACTTCATCAACCAGTGTGGTGACATATCGCTGCTGCTCAACGTAGAGTACAGGATGAAACTGTTCTGGGTGTTTGAGGGCGCACTGTTTGCCGACGCCGGCAATATATGGACCATCCACAACTACGAGAACCAGCGCGGAGGCATGTTTCACTTCTCGACGTTCTGGAAACAGATCGCCGCAAGCTACGGAGTGGGACTGCGCATGGATTTCAGCTATTTCCTTCTCCGCTTCGACCTGGGCATGAAAGCCCACGACCCTGCAGCCGACCGCGAACACTGGCCAATAATCCATCCACGCTGGGGACGCGACGCGACGTTCCACTTCTCGGTGGGCTATCCGTTCTAAAAGTTTATCAACGACACACATGCAATTATGAAACGACTTGTGATATTTGATCTCGACGGCACTCTGCTCGACACCATAGGCGATCTGGCCAATGCCACCAACCATGCGCTGCAGGCTATGGGCTTCAAGACCCATCCGCTGGGCGTATATCCGATGCTCGTCGGCAACGGAATAACCAAGCTGATAGAGCGCGCCCTGCCCGAAGAGGACCGCAGCGAGGCCACAATAGAGGCCATGCACCGCCACTTCACGGAATACTACGGCGAACACTGCACCGACACCACTCATCCCTATCCCGGCATAGAGCAACTTCTGGCCGAGCTGACGGCCGAAGGGATAAGCGTGGCCGTGGCATCGAACAAATACCAAGAGGCTACGTCGAAGCTTGTGGCCACTTTTTTCCCGGACGTGCCGTGGGTGGCCGTGGAGGGTCATCGCGAAGGAATGCCCACAAAGCCTGATCCCTCGATAGTGTTCGAGATCCTTTCGGGTCATCCCACTCCCAAGGCCGAGGTGCTGTATGTGGGCGACTCGGGAGTGGACATGGACACCGCTTTCCGTGCCTGCGTCGAATCATGCGGTGTGACCTGGGGCTTCCGTTCGCGCGAAGAACTGGAGAGACACCACGCCGACCACATAGTCAGCGACACTTCGGCGATAATGCGCATAGCCTCGGGCACAACAGGCATCTACTGACATATACATTTTTCACACCATCATCAATATGCAACTCGACACACTTACAGCGATCTCTCCGATCGACGGACGCTACCGCTCCAAATGCGAGCCTCTCGCCGACTACTTCTCCGAATTCGCTCTCATACGCTACCGCGTGAGGGTGGAAGTGGAGTATTTCATTGCACTGTGTGAGATACCTCTGCCCCAGCTGGCGGGAGTGGACCACTCGGCATTCACAGCCCTGCGCGCCATCTATACCGGCTTCACCGAGGCCGACGCCGCGGCGGTGAAGGAGATAGAGCGCACCACCAACCACGACGTGAAAGCCGTGGAGTATTTCCTCAAGCAGCGCTTCGACGCTCTCGGACTCGAGGCCTACAAGGAGTTCATACATTTCGGCCTGACATCGCAGGACATCAACAACACGGCTGTCCCGATGTCGATACGCGAGGCTCTCAACGACGTATATCTCCCCCTGATGGAGCGTCTGCAGAGCGAGCTCGACCGCATGGCTTCGGAATGGGCCGAGATACCGATGCTCGCCAAGACCCACGGCCAGCCCGCCTCGCCCACACGTCTGGGCAAGGAGATGGGGGTATTCGCCTACCGTCTGCGCACTCAGATAGCTTCGCTCAAGTCAGTGGCGATAAGCGGCAAGTTCGGCGGCGCCACCGGCAACTTCAACGCCCATCTGACAGCTTTCCCTGCAATTGACTGGCAGGCGTTCGCCGCCAAATTTCTCAGCGGACATCTCGGCATAGAGCGCGAACAGCTGACCACCCAGATCTCCAACTACGACAATCTGGCAGCCTTGTTTGACGCCATGCGCCGCATCAACACGATCATCATCGACCTCGACCGCGACATCTGGCAGTATATCTCGATGGAGTATTTCAAGCAGCGCATCAAAGAGGGCGAGGTAGGCTCGTCGGCAATGCCCCACAAGGTGAATCCGATCGACTTCGAGAATTCCGAGGGCAATCTGGGCATAGCTGACGCCATTTTCGGACATCTGTCGACGAAGCTTCCGATATCGCGTCTGCAGCGCGACCTGACCGACTCTACGGTGCTGCGCAATGTCGGCGTGCCTATGGCCCACACCGTCATAGCCGTAGAGAGCACTCTCAAGGGACTGTCGAAGCTCATCCTCAACCAGAGCGCGATCGACCGCGATCTCGACTCGATGTGGTCGGTAGTGGCCGAGGGTATCCAGACGATACTCCGCCGCGAGGGCTATCCCCATCCTTACGAAACCCTCAAGCAGCTCACCCGCACCAACGCGCAGGTGACTGCCGAGAGCATCGCGGCCTTTATCGACACACTTGCCGTCAGCGACGAAGTGAAGCAGGAGCTGAGGCGTCTGTCGCCCCACAGCTATACCGGATACTGATCCGCCACGGCGACGCAGACCGACACAAACACAGCCGGGCAGTCATGATGACTGCCCGGCTGCTTTATTTCTGTCGTTCAGGCTTCCCCGCTTCCGGAGTCAGCGCTGATTGGAGGGATCGTATCAACGGCGCGGTCCACGCGGTCCGCGGTCGCCACCTTCGCGACGGGGACGATCGCCGCCTTCACGGCGGGGACGGTCGCCACGGGGAGCGCGCTCGCGCTCTACGTATCCTTCGGGTTTTGGCTGAAGGGCACGCATCGAGAGGCGATACTTTCCGGTCTTCTTGTCGATCTCTATGAGCTTCACTTCGACGGTGTCGCCCTCCTTGAGTCCCGACGACTCCATGTTCTCGAGGCGGTTCCACGAGATTTCGGAGATATGGAGCAGTCCGTCGCGGTTGGGCATGAATTCCACAAACGCGCCGAATTCGAGTATGGAGCGTACTTTGCCGGTGTAGGTCTTGCCCTCTTCGGGAAGCTCTACGATGGCGTTGATCATATCGAGCGCCTTGTCGATCGACGCCTTGTTGGCCGCAGCGACCTCGATGTAGCCGCCCTCGTCGATCTCGTCGATGCTGACTGTGGCGCCGCTGGCTTCCTGAATGCCCTGGATGACCTTTCCGCCCGGGCCGATGACAGCGCCGATAAGCTCCTTGGGGATGAGCATGGTGACGATGCGGGGCACGTGGGGCTTGTAGTCCTCGCGGGGCTGCGGTATGGTCTGCTCGATGATGTCGAGTATGTGCAGACGTCCGTTGCGGGCCTGGTTGAGTGCGCGTTCAAGTATCTCATAGGAGAGTCCGTCGCACTTGATGTCCATCTGTGTGGCAGTGATGCCGTCGCGTGTGCCGGTCACCTTGAAGTCCATGTCGCCGAGGTGATCCTCGTCGCCGAGTATGTCGGAGAGGATCGCGTATTTGGGGCTGTCGGTGTCGGTGATAAGACCCATCGCGATGCCGCTGACGGGCTTTTTCATCTTCACGCCGGCGTCGAGCAGAGCGAGTGTGCCTGCGCAGACAGTAGCCATGGATGAAGATCCGTTACTCTCAAGGATGTCGCTGACGATACGGCAGCAGTAGGGGAATCCTTCGGGGAACATGCGCTTGAGCGCGCGGTGGGCGAGATTGCCGTGGCCGATCTCGCGGCGTCCGACGCCGCGCTGCGGCTTGGCCTCGCCTGTTGAGAAGGGAGGGAAGTTGTAGTGGAGGAGGAAACGCTCGTGACCCTGGTTGAGCACGTCGTCGATGATCTTCTCGTCGAGCTTGGTGCCGAGTGTGACAGTGGAGAGCGACTGTGTCTCACCACGTGTGAACACGGCTGATCCGTGAGGGCCGGGGATGTAGTCGACCTCACACCAGATGGGTCGGATATCGGTGGTCTTTCGTCCGTCGAGACGCACGCCCTCGTCGAGTATGCAGCGGCGCACGGCCTCGCGCTCCACGTCGTGGTAGTAGCGCTTCACGAGGGGTGTCTTCTCGTCGCGCTCCTCTTCGGGGAGCGATTCGATGTATTCCTTGCAGATAGCGTCGAAGCTGTCCTGACGCCAGTGTTTGTCGGCGCTGCCGGCCTGTGCTATGGCGTAGGCTTTGGCGTAGCATTTGTCGTGGACATCCTTGCGCAGCTCTTCGTCGTTGACCTCGTGGCAGTATTCGCGCTTGGCGCGTCCCACAGCCTCGGCCAGCTCGATCTGTGCCTTGCACTGTGTGCGGATGGCCTCGTGTGCGGCCTTGAGAGCGTTGAGAAGGTCGGTTTCCGACACTTCATCCATCTCTCCCTCCACCATCATGATATTGTCGTAGGTAGCGCCTACCATCAGCTCCATATCGGCCTTTTCAAGCTGGTCGAATGTGGGGTCGATGACAAACTGTCCGTCGACACGTGCCACACGCACTTCGGAAATAGGTCCGTTGAAGGGCACGTCGCTGACTGCGATTGCCGCCGATGCCGCGAGTCCGGCGAGAGCGTCGGGAATATCCACGCCGTCGGTCGAATAGAGAGTGATGTTGACGAATGTGTCGGCGTGATAGTTGTCGGGGAACAGCGGACGGAGCACACGGTCGACGAGGCGCGAGGTGAGTATCTCGTAGTCGGAAGCGCGACCCTCACGCTTGAGGAATCCGCCGGGATAACGACCGAACGATGCATATTTTTCTTTATACTCTACCTGAAGGGGCATAAAGTCGACTCCTTCGCCGGCCTCCTTAGCGGAAACGACAGTGGCGAGGAGCATGGTGTTGCCCATGCGCAGCTCTACCGCTCCATCGGCCTGCTTGGCAAGCTTGCCTGTTTCGAGGGTGATCTCACGACCGTCGGGCAGGGCGATGGTTTTCTTGATTGGATTTAACATATCGGATTCTTAATTTCTATTGCTTCAAAGTCATATCTGCAAAAATCACGCAAAGATAGCAAAAAATATTGACATACCGCCCATTTTCCCGAGTTTTAGTATTTTTATGCATTACACATAAGCCGGTCAGTCATTATTGCGTATCGTATCAGGCTACAGGAGTGGGGACGGCGTGTTGCGTGTTTGACGAAAAAAATGTAATTTTGTGATTGGGTAACATTGCCCGGCCGCAAACCACCTTTAACCATGGAGCCAGACAAGCAATACAATATGACCCCCGAAGAGGAAGAACGCCTGATAGAAAACGAGTTTCAGGACGTGCTTCAGGGCTATCTCAAAAGCAACCACCGCAAGAAAGTGGAGATCATAGAGCGCGCCTTCCGCTTCGCGAAAAAAGCCCACGGCGGAATACGCCGCCGTTCGGGCGAGCCTTACATACTCCACCCAATAGCTGTGGCGAAGATCGCCAGCCAGGAGATAGGGCTCGGCTCCACATCGATATGCGCCGCCCTGCTCCACGACGTGGTGGAGGACACCGACTATACGGTGGAGGACATCGAGCGCCTGTTCGGGTCCAAGATAGCCCAGATAGTGGCGGGGCTGACAAAGATATCGGGAGGCATATTCGGCGAACAGGCGTCGGCGCAGGCCGAGAACTTCCGCAAGCTGCTTCTGACCATGAGCGAGGACATAAGGGTGGTGCTGATCAAGATGGCCGACCGGCTGCACAACATGCGCACTCTCGGCTCCATGGCTCCGGCCAAGCAGTATAAGATCGCCGGCGAGACGCTGTATATCTACGCCCCGCTCGCCCACAGGCTCGGACTCTTCGAGATCAAGACCGAGCTGGAGGATCTGAGTTTCAAATATGAGCATCCGAAGGCCTACGAGCGCATCTCGGAACTGATCCGTCAGTCGGAGGCGCGCCGGTCGGCGGTCTACAACGACTTCGCAACCCCGATCCTTGCGGCTCTCGACAAGATGAACCTGCGGTATGAGGCCAAGGCGCGGCTGAAATCGGTCTACTCGATCTGGCGCAAGATGGAGACGAAACATGTGCCGTTTGAGGAGATCTACGACCTCTACGCGATGCGCATCATATTTGACTGCGACGACCCATCGCAGGAGAAAGGGATATGCTGGAGCATCTATTCGGCTATAACCGACCTATACCGGCTGCACCCCGACCGTACCCGCGACTGGGTGAGCATACCCAAGGCCAACGGCTATCAGGCACTGCATCTGACGGTGATGGGTCCTGACGGCAACTGGGTGGAGGTGCAGATACGCTCGCGGCGCATGGACGAGATAGCCGAAAAAGGGTTTGCCGCCCACTGGAAATACAAGAGCGGCGAGAGCGACGAGGAGAGCGAGCTCAACGAGTGGCTGCGCACAATCAAGGACATACTCGACGATCCGAACCCCAACGCCATAGACTTCCTCGACACTCTGAAAATGAATCTCTTCGCCTCAGAGATAGCCGTATTCACACCAAAAGGCCGGGTGATAACGATGCCGGCCGACTCATCGGTGCTTGACGTGGCTTTCGAGCTGCATTCGGAGATAGGCACCCATTGCATAGCCGGCAAGGTGAACCATAAGCTGGTGCCTCTCAGTCACCGCCTGCAGTCGGGCGACCAAGTGGAGGTGCTGACCTCGCAGAGCCAGACTCCCAAGGAGGAGTGGCTTCCCTTCCTGGCCACAGCCAAGGGGCGCACACGGCTCAAAGCGGCCCTGCGCAAGGTGCAGCAGCCTGTGATAGACAGCGGCAAGGCGATTTTCGACCAATATTTCAAGGAGCGCGAGGTGGAGGCGACCAACGAGATAGTCACCAAGATGCTCGCCTACTATCACCTGCCCTCGCGCGAGGCTCTGTACATGAAGCTCGGACAAGGGAGCATCGACCTTTCGCGCTACATTCTCAAGGAGTCGCCCAAGACCGAGCAGTCGCTGCTCTCCAAGCTTTTCAGGATAAAGCGGACGCAGCAGCCGCAGATCGTGACCGTGACCCCGGAGAAGGTCAATGTCAAGAAGACATACGCCCTGCGATGCACTGACACGGAGCGCAACTACGTGCTGTCGGACTGCTGCCATCCCATCCCCGGCGACGACGTGATGGGATATGTCAACGACCGCGGACAGGTGGAACTCCATTCTCTGACATGCCCCCGCGCCCAGGCTCTCAAGGCCGCCTACGGCCCGCGCATAGTCAGCACAGAGTGGGAACAGGTGAAACAGAAATTTCTCGCCGAGATACGCATAGAGGGGGTTGACCGCCACGGCATATTGCAGGAGCTCACCCAGATGATCTCCAACCAGCTCAACATCGACATACGCAGCCTGCATATCGACACCGACAAAGAGGTGTTTGCCTGCTCGCTGACAGTACTGGTGAGCGACACGCAGGTAGTAGGCGAACTGTGTCAGAAAATTAAAAAGATAAAGGGAGTGCAGAACGCTGCGCGTGTAGCCGATACCCCCGACTGAGCATATCACGAAACATGAAAACTAACGATACATCCGACAGACTGTCGCAATGGCTGCGGTGGGGAGTGTTTGCCGCCGCAGTGTTTCTCACCGTATATTTCCTTCCGCGCTCCGACGGACGGCACTACTCCTATGAAGTCAACCGCCCATGGTCGTACTCGCTGCTGACGGCACCGTTTGACATACCCGTATATCTCGACTCGGTCAGCGCCCGGCAGCTGCGCGACAGCCTTGAGGCCGGATTCGAGCCGGCTCTGAAACGCGATCTGAACACGGAGAAGAATGTGATAGCCTCGTTTGCCGGTCGCCTCAACTCGCCGGATACCCACATCACACTGTCGCCACTGGAACGAAATGCCATCCTGGCCAAGGTGAAAGGGATCTACGAGAAAGGCGTAGTGGAAACCACACTCTATGAAGCCATTGCCGCAGGGCGTCTGCCGCGCGCACGCCTGATACACGACAATGTGGCGATATCCATATCCACATCGGGCTATCTGTCGCCTCGCCGCGCCTACGCCCGGCTCGACAGCGCTCTTCAGGAGGACCGCCACCGTTCGGCGATATCCGCAGCCCGGATAGCCGAGCTGATAGTGCCCAACATCGTGGTGGACAGCCTCGAAACGGCACGTCTGCACGACGACATGATGCAGCGCGCCATGGCACCGGTGGGAGTGGTGCAGAAGGGAGAACGCATCATAGACCGCGGAGTCATAGTCACTCCCCGGCTCTACACCCTGCTCAACACCTATGAAGACCTGCTGAGCCAGCGAGGCATAGGCACCGACCGCTACGACTATTATCCGGTTATGGGTCAGGTGTTGTTCGTCATGCTTCTCTACGGCGCACTCTACGGATTCATGTTCTTTTTCCGCCCCGATTACTATGCTTCGCGTCGGACGATGCTGATGACGATGTCGCTGCTTGTGGCGTTCACCCTGTTTGCATTCGCCATGAGCCGCGCACTGAATTCCGGGCTGTACATGATGCCGTTCGCGATCATACCGCTGGTGCTGGTGGTGTTTCTCGATTCACGCACGGCCTTCTACTCACATCTGACGGCAGTGCTGCTCACCACCCTCGTGGCTCCTTCGACGCTTGAATTCGTGTTTCTGCAGTTCATCGCGGGAGTGGTGGCCATCACATCGACCAAAGAGCTGTCGCGCCGGTCACAACTCATACGCACGGCGATGCTGATCTTCGTGGCCTACGCCCTGTCGTACACAGCCATCGAGCTGATCCACAACGGCACTCTTGAGAGCGTATCGCTACGCGCCATAGGCTTTCTGGGCGTCAACGCCGTGCTGATCTCGTTTGCCTACATCGTCATATTCATTCTTGAAAAGCTGTTTGGCTTCACCTCAAAAGTGACCCTCGTGGAGCTGTCGGACATCAACAACCCGACACTGCGCGAACTCTCCGAGGAGTGTCCGGGCACATTCCAGCACTCCATGGCCGTGAGCAACCTCGCATCGGCGGCCGCAAGCCGCATAGGCGCCAACGTGACCCTTGTCAGAGCCGGAGCACTATACCACGACATAGGCAAGATCGACAATCCCGCATTCTTCACCGAGAACCAGCACGGGGTCAACCCCCACGACTCCCTGTCGGCCCCCCAGAGCGCACGGATAGTGATAGGCCATGTGGCCGACGGACTGCGCCGTGCCGAGAAAGAGAAGCTGCCGGCCGTCATACGCAGCTTCATCTCCGAGCATCACGGACGCGGCAAAGCCCGGTATTTCTACAACACATGGTGCAACGAGCATCCCGACGAGACTCCCGACGAGGATCTTTTCACCTACCCGGGCCCCAACCCGCGTTCGCGCGAGACATCGATACTGATGATGGCCGACGCCATAGAGGCGGCGTCGCGCAGCCTGAGCGAGCACACTCCGGAAGCTATCTCGGCGCTTGTCAACCGCATCATCGACGGCCAGATCGCCGAAGGTCTGCACGACGACTCCCCTCTGTCGTTCCGCGACGTAAACATCATCAAGGAAACGTTCGCGTCGCGCCTGCGCACCATGTACCATTCACGGATCTCTTATCCCGAACTCGTCAAATGAAACACCTTCGCACCCTCATAATCGCCGCAGCCGCCCTGCTGACAGCAATAGCCGCAGGAGCCTCGCAACCCGGCGCGAACGAAACGAAATTCACCACCGAAACCCCTGACCTCGAAGCCATACAGAAGGCCACATACGACCGTCACTCGCCATACTACTACCCGCGGCTGATGAAGGAGTATATGAGAAACGACACCCTGATGAAGCTCGACAAGTTCAGGCATCTCTATTTCGGATATATGTTTCAGGAGGATTACAACCCCTACCGTCCGAAAGCCTTCGAGCCTGCCGCCGAAAACCTGATAAACCGCCGCGAATGGACCCGCGGCGAGTGTGACTCCGTGATCAAATACTCCGAGAAGGCACTCGAAAACAATCCTTTCGACCTGCGCCACATGATGAACCTCATATCGGCGCTGAAAACCAAGGGGAAACGCAATCTTGCCAAAATATGGCAATACAAGCTCGACTATATACTCATGGCGATAGTATCGTCGGGCACAGGCGCCGACGAGGAGAACTCATGGATAGTCATATCGCCGGAGCATGAATACGTGCTGCTGAACGCCATGGGACTCGTGGCCGAGAAACACCTGTTTTTCGAGCCGTTCTACGAGCTGATCACAGCCCGCAAGCCCGACGGATCCACCGCCACATATTATTTCAACATAGCCACCATACTGGAAGAATATTACCGCAAATATCCCGTGGAGGAATAATAGTCAGCGCCGAGAATCCGTCACAAACACCGTTTCTTCCCTTTGACAACGTGACATTAAGTAGATTCAACGGCTTTATACCCCACTCTCAGGTCGGCGGCACAGCCTTTTACCAGCAGGGAAATCAGGTCTTTACCTGTCGCCGGCACCTTCTCTGTGGAGCGTTGGCAATGAATATCATGTCCTGATGAGTTTCACCGACACTATCTATAGTGTGGCGATGAACCGTACTCCCGAAGCTGCCCTGATACAATAATCAGTCAGGCTCGACGGATAAGGCATTGCGCTGCAGTCCGGCGAGCTTGGCTCTTTTTATGGCCGAATGACGGAACAGGGTCGAGAAGCGCTGCTGATCCATCGACAGCAGATCGTCGCGCGTCAGCTCAAGCAGTTCGGGCCGCGGCTCAAACTCAGGCAACGGTCTGACCGGATCGGCCATACGGTTGTGGGGGCATGCTATCTGGCACGTGTCACAGCCATAGACCCGCCGGCCGAGCCTGACACCGGAAGGCAACGGCCCGCGGTGCTCAATCGTGAGGCACGACAGACAGCGGCGCGCGTCGAGCGAGGGGTGCGACGGATTGCCGTCGAGCGCCTGTCCGGGGCAATATACCACACAGCGGCGGCATCCGGCACACGAAAGGCGGCAAGGAGCGTCGGGCGTCATGTCGACGGTAGAGAGTATCGTGCCGATAAAGAAGTAGGATCCCGCTCCCGGAAGTATAAGCTGACAGTTCAGCCCGATAAAACCGAGTCCGGCCCTGACGGCCCAGTATCGCTCACGCAGCGGAGCCGTATCGACGCATACCCGCGTCAGCCCTCCCCATCGCTGACGCAGAACTTCGGCAGCACCTTCGAGCCGTCGACGCAACACCTCGTGATAGTCGTCGCCGAGCGCATAGGCCGCAAAACGGAGTTTTCCCTCTCCGGGCAACACCGGGGCGGCATAAGGGAAAGCGGCGACAATCATGGAGCGCGCACCTTCAAGCAGCAGCGAGGGATCGCGGCGCACGTCGGCATAGCGGTCGAGATAGTCCATCGTATCGTGGCATCCGGCCGCGATCCACTGGTCGTAGGCTGCTGCCGACCGTCCGTCGACCGGCTCTACAGCCGCTATGCCGAAACGATATGCGCCCGACTGCGACATAAGCCCTTCGAGGTCGGCATGTCCGGGCACATCACATCGGGAGGACATCGAATTCATATCCTTCGTTTTTCAGCCACTTTATGGCAAGCGGAAGAGCCGCTTTCATATTGTGCTCGGCCTTGAGCGAGTCATGAAAGACTATGATGGATCCGGGGCGTGCGTAGCGGCGCACATTGTCGAACACCTGATTGGGTCGCAACCGCTTCGAATAGTCGCGCGTGACAAGATCATACATGATGATGTTGTAGCGGCTTTTGATAGCCTTGGCCTGACGCCATCGGATGATGCCGTGGGGCGGGCGGAAGAGGTGGCTGTCGATCAGCCTGTCGGCCTCGGTTATGTCGCGCATATAGGTCATAGACGTCACCTTGAATCCCTGCAGATGATGCATCGTATGATTTCCGTAGCTGTGGCCACGTCGCTTCACCTCCTCGAACACCTCTGGATAGCGGCGCACGTTGTCGCCGACCATGAAGAATGTGGCCTTGATCCCTTCGGCATCAAGCAGGTCGAGCACCCAGGGAGTGACCTCCGGTATCGGCCCGTCGTCGAAAGTCAGATAGACAACCCTTCGTCTGCGGCGGTTGAGCCTCCACACCGCCTCCGGAAAAAGGAGGCGGTAGAGCAACGGCGGCTGTTCGATGAGTCCCATCGGCTTATTGTCCCTTCTGGGCGGAATTGAAGCGGAACTGTCG
Organism: Paramuribaculum intestinale; assembly: GCF_030759015.1. Taxonomy (GTDB): domain Bacteria; phylum Bacteroidota; class Bacteroidia; order Bacteroidales; family Muribaculaceae; genus Paramuribaculum; species Paramuribaculum intestinale. Next base: position 2,259,936 of record NZ_CP098825.1, read on the forward strand.
TTCGAGGTCTACTCCCTTTGCCGAGATCTCCTTCTCAAGAGTCTCTACGTCGCCTCCTCCGTAGAGATAGCTCTGTATGAGGTCGAGGAAGTAGCGCTGATCAGTGTAGCGGTCGGAGTAAGGGAGTGTGGAATACTGCCAGGGCGACAGGCTCTGATAATAGACGATGTTGTCGGCGAAGCGCATGATCTCGTCGCGGATAATCTGCAGTCCCTTCTCGGTGTCGGACTTGTTGCCGGTGAGTTCTCCGAGATTAAGATACAGATCGCCGGCCTGCTTGCCCACCTGCACGGCATAGGGCATGACCTCTGCGGGGAGTTTCTCGCGCATGAGATCGAGCACCGTGCGCGCACGCTGGTAGGAATCGGTGGTGATACGCCGCAGTTCGTTGGACTGCAGGACGGTTAGCATCGCCGAGTCGCGGTCGAATGTGCGACGCGCGTCAATACCCTCGTTGATGAGAGCTGTCACGAGATCAAGCATCGCGGTGCGGTGTGTTGTCACCATGCGTCGCACCGTTTCGTCAAGATAAATGTCGTCGGCGTCCTTCAGTTTGTCGAGTCCGCCCCATGCCCATCGCTCAGTGACGTTGCGATACATCTTCTCGGTGTTGACCGACGGAGCGTCGGACGAATTTCGGAGCGGTCCCACCTCGTAGGCCAGACCGTTGTTGCGCATATATGGCGAGAGTCCCATATAATAACGTTCGGGGACGGTCATGGCGAAGTAGACCGGACGATTCCAGCCGTTGGCCGCCGAAGTGGCTATCATGTCGAGCGCGATGGTCTTGCTCAGTGTCATGCCGCGCTCTCCCGGCGCGTGAGGGTCGGAGAGCAGATTGACAGGTATCACGGCGTCGGCCACCAGAGCCTCCTGCGGAGTGATGCGGCCGGCAGCCACAAGCGCGGCGGTGTCGACGGGCACGTACATATTGGGATGCTTCACGATCGGAAGTCCCCACGAATTCTGACGCGATTCGGGCGAGTAGATCTGACGGAGCGACGCGAGAGCATCGACCGGGATCGTATCGTTGTCGAGGAAGTAAGCGAACTGCAGACGGTCGTAGGCATAGTCGGCCGGACGCGCCTGCATGTCGATGCCGGGAGCCTCATAGGAGGGACGGCGCACCTGATCGACATACCAGTCGGTGGTGAGATATGACAGATTGACCACCTTGACGTCGGTGCGCGTACCCTCCACCTCCTGGGCATACCAGAGGGGGAATGTATCGTTGTCGCCGTTGGTGAACACTATGGCGTTTTCGTCAAGACTGTTGAGGTAGTTGTTGCCGAAGTCGCGGGTGGTGTATCGGCCCGAGCGGTCGTGGTCGTCCCATGTCTGCGACACCATCTGCAACGGCACCAGCAGACCGACAGCCGCAGCCACCACAGCCGCAGCCATGGAGCGCGAACGGAGCTTTCCGGGCTGTTCCTCGGCGGGGTATATGCCCGCCTCACCGTCGCCGGCGGCCTGTGCCGCACCATGCTTGCCGCGCAGAGCAAGCATGATCAGACGCCACAAGCCTACCACTCCCATTCCCACCCAGATAGAGAAGGCATAGAACGAACCGGCAAAGGCATAGTCGCGTTCGCGGGGCTGTCCGGGAGTCTGATTGAGATAAAGCACGATGGCGATACCTGTCATGAAGAAGAGGAAGAACACCACCCAGAACTGCTCGATGCCTCGCTTCGACACGAAAGCCTGCCAGCCTATGCCGATGATGCCGAGAAGCAGCGGGAGCATATAGAAAACGTTGTGACCCTTGTTTTCGCTGCCCTGGTCGGCCGGAAGCAGACTCTGGTCGCCGAGACGCGCATTGTCGATAAAGGGTATTCCCGATATCCAGTTGCCGCGGTTCACCTCGCCGTTGCCCTGTATGTCGTTCTGTCGTCCGGCAAAGTTCCACATGAAGTAGCGCCAGTACATGTGATTGAGCTGATATACGAGGAAGAAGTCGAGATTTTCGGCCATCGTGGGCTTGAGCTGCATGGTCTGCTGCATGGGATTGCCCTCCTTGTCGACATAGAGGGTGGCATTCACCGGTTTGCCCCGGAATCCGATCCAGTCGGCGTAGGCCTGTTTGTGTGACGGGTCGGAGCTGTAGATACGGGGGAAGAGCATATTCAATTCCGGAGTCATTTCATAGGACTTCTTGTGTCCGGTCATGATATACTCGTCGGGTTCGTCGGGCGAAGTCTTCACCTTTTTGGCATATAGCGCCGGTCCCTCCTTGATGATAGGATTGGTCTGCTGTCCCGACACCTCGTAGACGGGCGACGAATTGAGCGTAGCGCCGTAGAAGAGCGGACGGTCGCCATACTGTTCGCGGTTGAGGTAGGAGGCGAGAGAGAACAGGTTGTCGGGCGCATTCTGATTCATCGGCGTATGTGCCGACGAGCGGATGAGCAGCAGCGCGTAGGAGCTGTAGCCGACAAATATCACCAGAGTGGATATCGCCACGAGGTTGAGCACCCTAACCGGCAGCTTGCTTGTCTTGAAGAGCCACAATGCGAGAGCGGCCGTCAGGATCAGAGCCACCCACAGATTGTCGCCGATAAACAGCATGCCCGAGAGCGTAATGGCGAGAAGGAACGATATGCGGATGCGTGTGGCCGACCGCTGCGCGTAAAGCTCACGGATGGCCCAGCAGAACACTCCGATGAATATGACCGTATAGGCCAGAGTGCCCATATTGAAGCTCCATCCGAGCAGATTGACGCAGAACAGCTCGAAATACTGCGCGATCTCGATAAATCCGGGAACAAGGCCGTAGAGGATCAGCGCCACGATGGCACACGACACGAGGAGCGCCAGCAACGATCCCTTGGCCGAGGTGTCGCGCCACTTGCGGTAGTAGACCACCAGCACTATGGCGGGGATGCAGAGCAGGTTGAGCAGATGCACTGCGATGGATATGCCGATGACGTAGGCTATGAGTATGAGATAGCGGTCGGAATGCGGCTGATCGGCCCGGTTTTCCCACTTGAGGATGAGCCAGAACACCAGTGCCGTGCAGAACGACGAGAACGCATAGACCTCGCCCTCGACAGCCGAGAACCAGAATGTGTCGCTCCAGGTGTAGACGAGCGCCGCGCACAGACCCGAGCCGAAGATCACGATCATCTTGAGGGGGCTGACTTCGGTGGCGTCGTCGCGCACGGTCAACCGTTTGACAAGATGGGTTACTGTCCAGAAGAGCAGCAATATCGTGCCGGCCGAAAGCAGCGCCGACATGAGATTGACACAGTAGGCCACCTTAGAGATGTCGCCTCCGGCGAAATTCACGAAAAAGCGGCCGGCGAGCATGAATATCGGGTTGCCCGGCGGGTGACCGACTTCGAGTTTGAATGCCTGAAGTATGAATTCAGGACAATCCCAGAAACTGGCCGTAGGCTCAAGCGTCAGGATGTAGGTCAGGGCGGCCACCACAAAGCATAGCCATCCGAGCGAATTGTTGATGATGTTGTAGCGTTTCATTGCGTTGGACTGGTGATAACGTCGGCCCGACATGCGTCCTCATGACCTCATGAAGCCGCAAACGCCGGGCAGGGTGCAAAGTTAGCCATTTCGCCCGACATTCGCGCAATAAGTAACTCTCAAAAAATGTTTATATTTCATTCAGAAAATGTACCATTATTTTGAAATTTGACCTGAAACACTAATTTTCAACGATTTTTCATATTCAAGCGCTTCTATATCAGAAATAATCGCTAAATTTGCCTATATGAAACTGATTGAACTGAATCTGCAACGTATCTTGGACTTGTGCCGTAAGCATAAGGTCAAGACCCTTTCTGTCTTTGGCTCTATCCTCACAGATAGATTCAACGACCAAAGCGATGTGGACTTACTTGTGGATTTTGAGCCGATAGACCATGACACGTTTGATTATGTCGGCAACTACTTCGACTTAAAGGATTCATTGGAACAGTTGTTCAATCGTAAAGTGGACTTGATAGAGTACGGTAAAAACCTCAATCCAATCTTCAAGGCATTGGTTGATAAGAAAAAACAGTTGATATATGGATGATTATATAGCCGTTTATATCTACGATGTCAAGCGAGCCATTGAAGAAGTCGAAAGCTATTCTGTAGGCTATCCTATGCGTTATGATGTCTTTGAAAAGGACTATCTACGCAGAAGTGCCGTTGAAAGAAAAGTGGAGATAATGGGAGAAGCCATAAACCGTATTCTGAAAATCCAACGTGATTTTCCATTGCCAAATGCAAAAGCTGTGATTGACACACGCAACCGCATAATACATGGCTACGATTCTGTGAAACCTGAATTTCTGTGGAGTTTGGTTATACGCCATATTCCCGAACTCAAAAAAGATGTGGAGAGAATCATTGCCGAATATGGAATATCGCCTGAAACGATAGGACAGTAAACACTTGAAAAAATATGTTTATCCGCTTTCTTTTCTTGGAAGTGCTTGCACAATCCAATGAAAATTGCTAACTTTAGATTGAGACGCAGGTTCAACTGGCAAGTGCAAAATTAGCGCTTCGTTTGAAGAACTCAGTCTTCGGGTTTGAAAAACCGAGTTTTTTCCCGCAGCCCATCATCCGGATCCGCCTGTCAGTCCGAAAGGCGGGTTCCGGATTTTTATCCATCACGACACAATGTTTTGACCGAACAAGCGTTGAACAACTGATGAACAGAATCCTCCTGACAGCGCTTACAGCCATCGTGGCCGCCACACTCGCGGTCATCGCACCGGGGTGCCGAGGCCCGAAACTCGCCACCGCCGACGCACAGATGGAGCGCGGCGAATATTTCGACGCCTCGGCATCGTACCGCAAGATATACAACAAGCTCAAACGCCCGGCCGACAGACCTCTGCGGGGCGAGGTGGCATTCAAGATGGCCGAGGCCGACCGCAGGCTCGGCCGCGCCGGCCGCGCCGCCGCAGCCTACCGCAACGCCCTGCGCTACGGCTATCCCGACTCCATAGCCCTGCTGCGCATGGCCACGATGCTGCATGCGTCGGGCAAATACCCGGAAGCCATCGACGCCTACAGCCAGTATCTGGCGTCAAACCCACGCGACGCCGAGGCACAGTCAGGGCTGAGCGGAGCGCGACAGGCCGCACGGATGAAAGCCATGCCCACTCGCTACATAGTCAAGCAGCAGAAACTGTTCAATTCGCGCAGAGCCGACTTCTCGCCCGTGCTCGACTCCGAGGGCCGCCTCTACTTCACGACAACAAACGAGAAGGTGACCGGCACATCGCGGAGTGAAGTGACCGGCACTAAACGCTGCGATATCTGGGTGGCGGACAAGGACGAGCAGGGGCGATGGCAGCGTCCCCTTCCGGCCGAAGGAGCGCTCAATACCGAGGGCGACGAAGGGGTCATAGCATTCTCGCCCGACGGACGCACCATGTATCTGACACGCGCCTCGAAAAATCCGCAGGCCGACTCCCCCGCCATGATATGCACTTCGACCCGCTCGGAAGCGTCATGGAGCGAAGCGCGTCCGATCGACTTGATAACCGATACAGTCTACAGCTACGGGCATCCGGCCATAGATCCGTCGGGGCGTTATCTTTACTTCGTATCGGACCGTCCCGGCAGCATCGGGCAGACCGACATCTGGCGCATAGAACTCAACAGCGCGGGAGCCGTCCCCGAAAATCTCGGCATGGCGATAAACACGCCGGGAAGAGAGATGTTTCCGGTGATGCGCACCGACAGCCTTATGTATTTTTCGTCAGACGGACACCCCGGCATGGGTGGACTCGACCTGTTCATGGCGCGTCTACAGCCCTCAGGGGTGTGGAGCGTACGCAACATGGGAGTGCCGCTCAACTCCGAAGCCGATGACTTCGGCATGACATTCGAGCCGGGGCGCGAAGCGGGCTTTTTCAGCACATCGAGAGGCGACGCACGCGGATATGACCACATCTATTCATTCGAACTGCCCGATCTGAAGATCAACATATCGGGATATGTCACCGATCTTGAGGAGGAACCGATAGCGGGAGCGACAGTCAAGATCGTGGGCGACGACGGCAGCAACCGCCGCGCCGTCACACGCGACGACGGATCATTCAGCTTCCCGCTCGACCGCGGAGTGCGCTACGCCATGCTCGCCGGCGCCAACGGCTATCTCAACGCCCGCCAGGAATTCGAATCGGACACGGCGGCCGCCGACGCCGACTATGCCGTGGATTTCATGCTGGCCTCGCTGACACGGCCCAATGTTGTGGAAAACATCTTCTACGACTTCGACAAAGCCACGCTACGCCCTGAGTCGACCGAAGCACTCGACGCACTCGTCAAGACCCTTCAGGAGAATCCGGGCATAAACGTGGAGATGGGATCGCACACCGACCGCGTGGGATCAGACGCCTACAACGTCAGACTCTCGGAACGAAGAGCAAAATCGGTGACCGACTACCTCATCGGCGCCGGGATCGATCCGAGCCGGCTGTCGTGGCACGGCTACGGCAAATCACAACCCAAGAAGGTGACCCGCCGCATCAACCGCCTCTATCCGCAGTTTGCCGAAGGAACGGTGCTCGACGAAGCCTTTATCGCCACCCTGTCGGACGAAGACCGCGACGCCGCCGACCAGATCAACCGCCGCACCGAATTCCGCGTCACCTCGACCGACTTCTCCTTCTGACCGCCTGAAACAATCCTACGATTCAAATTTACGACTCAAATTTATTTCTATTTTGACCTTTTTATATTATCCGTACAGAGAATTCCGCAGTTTATGTGTAAATTTGCACGATTGAAAAAGACGGAATACGCTATTATTTCCTTCACCTTCATTTAGAGCTAATGCAGCATAATGAACGAGTATAAACCACCTATTCTCCGCGACACCATCTCCTGCCTAACCGATAGGAGAGCTGGCAACGACAATTGCGCATCAGACCTTAAAACTGAACATTCTTATGAAAGAAAAGCTCTCTTGGCTCATTTGCGTAACAATTTTGACATACTAAATAAACAACAGAAATCAATCATCCAAAAACGGATCAACGACTTCACTACGGAAGAGGATCGTTTTGCATACGATTCTGAATCACTTATCGCCGCCGACCCTACGGTACAATATGACTTGTTTTCGTCGCTTGACAAGGCTCCGTTCCACGATCACGAACAAAAGTTCAAATTTATCGATCTATTTGCCGGCATTGGAGGCATTAGATTGCCCTTTAGTGAATTAGGTGGTAGATGTGTATTTTCTTCCGAGTGGGATAAAAATGCACAGAAAACTTATATCACTAATTATGGCGACATCCCTTTTGGTGACATTACAAAAATTGGAGAAGACTTCATTCCCTCTCATGATATTTTGTTAGCGGGATTTCCATGCCAGGCGTTCTCAATCATTGGCAAAATGCGAGGCTTTGAGGACACCAGAGGCACTATGTTTTTTGAAGTTGCAAGAATATTGAAATATCATAGACCAAAAGCATTCTTGCTTGAAAACGTTAAAAATCTAGCCGGTCATGACCAAGGCCGTACGCTTGCAACAATTCTGAAAACCCTAGATGAACTGGGATACCACGTCCAATGGAAAATTCTGAATGCTCTCGATTTTGGACTTCCTCAAAAACGTGAACGAATCATTATAGTTGGATTTCTTGACAAACAGAAATCGGACAAATTCAATTTCACCTTTGAAAAGACACCATACGACCTGAACAACATCCTAGAAAATGACGAAACAGTAGATCCTGCACTGTTCGCATCAGAAGAAATACGTAAAAAACGATTAAATCGCGTACGGGGTAAGAACGTGTTCTATCCATCGGTTTGGCATGAAAACAAATCAGGTAACATTTCTGTTTTGCCTTACGCTTGTGCCCTGAGAACCGGAGCGTCATATAATTATCTGTTGATAAATGGATACCGCCGCCCATCTTCAAAGGAACTACTACGCTTTCAGGGGTTTCCTGAAGCATTTTTAATAACTGTATCCCACTCTGAGATTAGAAGACAAACCGGCAATTCTGTTGCCGTACCCATGATAAGAGCGGTTGCGAAAAAAATCATTGACCTATTATGAGAAGACCGAAATTAAGAGACTCAAATCGTCTGATGGACAGTTGCTATGGCATAGGAGATATTCCTAGCGATATCATTGTCAAGGTCGGCGGTTCCATAGTATTCATCATATATACGGGCCGAAAGGATATCACTGGAGAAGACTGGGGCGACATATTCTCAAAGGCTATTGACGGCAAACATCTTAATAGCCCTCTTGGGATCGCGGATGTTGTCAAAGGGAAAACAGCATGGTCAATGAAAACTGTTAAAACGGCTCATCCTCTTACAGCCAAGAAAGTGCGGCTTATTAGCGGACGATGCTCCCCTGATTATTCATACGGCATCGAGGATCCGCATGCCGACATCCAAAAGACGGGAGAAGCAGTTCTCGCCATTTGGAATAGCAGAGTTGATATAACACTCGCACATTACAATGCAGCGAGAGTCGGCGTTTTAGTGCGTGACGAATCCTTGAAAGAATTCACTTTTTTCGAAGAGTATCTCGAACATTACAATATCGCCAACTACATTTGGGAAGAAAATAAAAATGGGAATTTAATAGGCGTAGAAGAAAAATCCGGTCTAAAAAAATTCACATGGCAACCACACGGGTCGCAGTTCACCATAGACTGTGAAATACCATCAAATTCTATAAAATTCAAAATCAAACATCCCGAAAAGATTTCAGAAGACGACATTCTTGATCATCTCGGTTACAACCGCGAATGGGTCGAGATCCTTTAACAAGTTTAGTCAAACATAAAAACCATGGATGTTTTCTCAAAAGAGAAACGAAGCCAGGTCATGTCTTCCATTAGATCTACCGACACAAAACCTGAAATGATTGTCCGCAAGTATCTCCACGCTAATGGTTTCAGATACGGGCTTCATAATCAAAAACTGCCGGGACATCCTGATATTGTCCTGCGAAAATACCAGACTATAGTTTTCATAAACGGCTGCTTTTGGCATGGTCATAAAGGATGCCGCCATTATACTGTGCCTAAATCCAACACCTCCTACTGGACCGCTAAAGTACGCAGAAATGTCGAGCGTGATGCTGAAAACATCACAAAACTCAAAAGCAAAGGTTGGCGCGTCATCACCATTTGGGAATGCGAACTAAAATCAGACATACGCGAGAATACTCTTGCAAATCTTGTCAGGATGCTTCATCAGAAAGCAGTTGAATATGACACGACCGCTCCTCATACAATCATGGCAGCTGAAAATGCTGCAATTTATGGGTCTGACGATTAGTCATGGATACTATTGATCGCATACAAACACCACACGAAGGCAGGGCGGAGAGATTTTGGTGGGGAATAAACGGGAGATTTTGTAACTTTGCCGACACATTATACCCTCCGACGGCAGCATGATGCAATTCCGCACTCCAGTAGCCCCCTTAAGACATCAGGGGATTGTAGACCACCGCACTCCTGTGGTGACGCTCGGCTCATGCTTTGCCGACGCCGTGGCGCGACGGCTCTCCGACCGTCTGTTTGCCGTGACAGCCAACCCTTTCGGCACTCTCTACAATCCTGCCTCGATAGCCGCCGCAGCGCGCCGGATAAGCGGCGGAACGGAGTTCACTCCCGACGAGCTGTTCTGCCACGAGCGCCGCTGGCGTTCATGGCTATGCCACACACTGCTATCCTTTGAAGGAACGGCCGAGGAGGCCGCAACACAGTTCAACCGGCATCTTGCCAAAGCGTCAGAGGCACTGCGCCAGAGCCGCGTGGCCATCGTGACCCTTGGCACCGCATGGGTGTTCGCCCTGCGCTCCACCGGTGAGACTGTGGCCAACTGCCATAAACTGTCCTCGGAACTATTCGAACGCCGGATGCTGAATGTCGACGAGAGCGCGCGACTGATCACCGAGGCATGCGAATCGATGCGCAGCGCATCTCCCGGCCTGACGGTGATACTTTCCGTAAGCCCTATCCGCCACGCTGCCGACGGACATCACGGCAACCAGCTATCCAAGTCAACCCTGATGCTCGCCGCCGAAGAGGCGATAGCGCGGCTCGACAGGCCTGACGCCCCGGCCATATACTTTCCGGCGTTCGAGGCCGTGATCGACGACCTTCGCGACTACCGGTTTTACGACACAGACATGCGCCACCCCACCAGTCAGGCCGCCGACTATGTGTTCGGGCTTTTCGCAGAATCGTTTTTCACCTCTGACACCGCATCGCTCAGCGAACGATGTCTGCGGCTGACACGGCGCCTCGCCCATCGTCCGCTGACCGGACAGCCCGACGCGGCATTCACCGCCGCGACCGCCGCCATGGCCCGCGAACTGGCCGAATCACACCCATACCTCCGAAACGTCATACCCAATATATGAACTACAAGATATCGCGGATAGCCGAAACTATCCATGCATCGCTCCCCTCCCCGGCCGACCCCGACCATGAAATCTCGATACTGCTCACCGACAGCCGATCGCTGACCTATCCGGATCAGTCGATATTCTTCGCCATACGCACCCGCAACAACGACGGGCACCGCTATATGCGCGATCTGTACGACCGCGGGGTGAGACACTTCGTGGCGCGGCACATTCCCGACGACATGGCCTCGGCAACTGACGCCGTGATATTGCTCGTGCCGAGCGTCACACGCGCCCTTCAGGATCTTGCCCGCGCCCACCGCAGCCGGTTTGACATACCGGTGGTGGGCATCACCGGCTCCCGCGGCAAGACCACCGTCAAGGAGTGGCTCTATCAACTGCTGTCGTCGGACTACTCGATAGTCAGATCGCCGCGCAGCTACAACTCCCAGATCGGAGTGCCCCTGTCGATATGGGAACTCGACACCGACACCACCATGGCCATCTTCGAGGCCGGCATATCGCTCCCCGACGAGATGACCGCCCTGCAAGGCATCATCAAGCCCAACATAGGCATAATCACCAACATCGGGCCGGAGCATGCCGACGGATTCACTTCGCTGCGCACGAAATGCGACGAAAAGGTGATATTGATGCGCGACTGCGACGTGATCATCTACAACGGCGATGACCGGGTGATCAGCGAAGCCGTCAGCGAGGCCTGCATACCGGCCAAAGAGATCGCATGGTCGACACGCGACAGCGACCGGCCGCTGTTCATATCGGCCATACGACGCCACCGCGAAACGACCGACATTGACTTCTCCTATCTGCGCACCGACGGCTCTGTGACGATACCGTTCACTTCCGACGCCGACATACAGAACGCCATCCACTGTCTGGCGCTGATGCTGTATCTCAACCGCCCGGCCGACATCACCGCCTCGCGGATATCACAGCTTGCGCCGGTGGCCACGCGAATGGAGGTGAAGGAGGGCGTGAACGACTGCCTCGTGATATATGACGCCTACACCTCCGATCTCAACTCCCTGCAGCCGGCACTCGACTTTCTGAACAGGAGGCGCACCGGCCGGCGATCCGTCACTGCGATAATCTCTGACGTGATGCACGAAACCCTCGAGCCGCAACGCCTCTACCGCGAGGTGGCCCGACTGCTGACACAGCGCGGAGTGGATCGCGTGATAGGCGTCGGCGAAGAGATCTCGGCCAACTCCCGCTATTTTCCAGCCGACTCCCGCTTCTTCCCTTCGACCTCGGTGATGCTCTCGGAGATGTCGGCCGACGACTTCGACCGCGAGCTGGTGCTCGTCAAAGGCGCCTCGCGTTTTCATTTCGAAATGATTGCCGAGATGCTCGAGGCCCGTCAGCACGAAACCGTACTGGAGGTAAATCTCGACGCTCTGGTATCCAACTTCAACCTCTACCGCTCGATGCTCCGCCCCACCACCGGTATAATATGCATGGTCAAGGCCTCAGGCTACGGAGCCGGCTCCTACGAACTGGCCAAGACACTCCAGGCGCAGGGCGCGGCATATATGGCCGTGGCTGTGCTCGACGAGGGCGTGGAACTGCGCGAGGCCGGCATCACCATGCCGGTAATGGTGATGAACCCTCACGTGGCCAACTACAAGACGATGTTTGCCTATCGGCTAGAACCGGAGGTGTACTCCTTCGGCATACTTCGCGAAATAATCCGCGAAGGTGAGAAATGCGGCATCACCGATTTCCCGGTACATATCAAGCTCGACACCGGAATGCACCGCCTTGGCTTCATACCCGAGGAGATCCCCGAGCTGATCGACCTGCTGCGTCGCCAGAAGGTGGTGCGTCCCCACTCGTTGTTCTCGCATCTGGCCACGGCCGACTGCCCTCATCTCAACTCCTATACCGAAGGACAGCTGAAACTGTTTGACAGCATGTGCGCGCAGATACAGAGTGCCTTCAGCCACTACATCATGCGCCACATACTCAACTCGGCCGGCATAGCGCGGTATCCCTCTCACCAGTACGACATGGTGCGCCTCGGCATCGGACTGTATGGCGTCGCCACCCTGCCCGGCGGCGAACCGGCAGGTCTGCGCACCGTATCGTCGCTGCGCACCGTCATCATCTCCATACGCGAATGGCCTGCCGGCACCACCATAGGCTACGGCTGCCGCGGAGTGTGCACGCGCCGCTCGCGCATAGCCACGATCCCGGTGGGATATGCCGACGGCATCGACCGCCATCTCGGCAACGGCGGCATGAGAGTGTGGATCAACGGCCACCGCTGTCCGTCGATAGGCAATATATGCATGGACGCATGCATGATCGACGTCACCGACGCCGACTGTCAGGTGGGGGACCGGGTGGAGATCTTCGGCGACAATGTGCCTGTCGAGGATCTGTCGGACGTGCTCGACACCATCCCCTACGAGATGCTCACATCCGTAAGCACCCGAGTGAAGCGCATTTACTACCGCGAATAAGCGACAATGCCGCCGATATGGCACACGACAAGGCCATTTGTGCCATTGGTTAAGGTTTTGTTAAATGTAGCCGTTTTGGCAGAAAAAATGTTACTTTTGTATCGGTCATTGACAAGACAACAATAAATATGGCAAAATTCATCGGAGCTGTAGATATCAATATGGAGCGATGCAAGGGATGCGATCTGTGTGTGGTGGCATGCCCCTGCTCAGTGCTCAGCCTGCAGCCCAAGGAGGTCAACAACCGAGGCTATCATTACGCCTACGCCGACAAGGCGGAGGCATGCATCGGCTGCGCGGCCTGCGCCACGGTATGCCCCGACGGGTGCATAACCGTGTATCGTGTAACGAACCAATCCTGATCATGACAATGGATGAAGAAGTGAGGCTAATGAAGGGCAACGAGGCGATAGCGCATGCTGCCGTACGCTACGGCGTCGACGGCTATTTCGGCTATCCGATCACCCCGCAGAGCGAGGTGCTTGAAACCCTTGAGGCTCTCATGCCGTGGGAAACCACCGGAATGGTGGTGCTTCAGGCCGAGAGCGAAGTGGCCTCCATCAATATGGTATATGGCGGTGCCGCCACAGGCAAGGCCGTCATGACATCATCGTCGAGCCCCGGCATCAGCCTGATGCAGGAGGGACTGTCGTATATAGCTGCCGGAGAGCTGCCGGCACTGGTGGTCAACGTGATGCGCGGAGGCCCCGGCCTCGGCACCATCCACCCCTCGCAGGCCGACTACCATCAGGCCGTCCGCGGCGGAGGTCACGGCGACTACCACTTCATAGTGCTTGCGCCATCGACCGTGCAGGAGATGGCCGACTTTGTGGGTCTCGGCTTTGACCTGGCCTTCAAGTACCGCACTCCGGCCATGATACTGGCCGACGGCATCGTGGGTCAGATGATGGAGAAGGTGGTGTTGCCGCCACAGCGGCGCCGCCGCACCGCCAGCGAGATAGCCGAGCAGTGCCCGTGGGCCGTCACCGGACGCCCCGAGGGCAGAGGTCCCAACGTGATGACGACTCTCGAGCTTGACTCCTACAAGATGGAGGACAACAACCGGCGCTATCAGGCCACCTACGACCTCATACGGCGCGACGAAGTGAGATACGAAGAGTATCTGACCGACGACGCCGACTATATCTTCGTGGCTTTCGGATCGATGGCCCGGATATGCACCAAGACCATTGACGATGCCCGCGCCGAAGGGATCCGCGTGGGTCTGATACGTCCGATCACCCTATGGCCGTTCCCGGAAAAGCCTCTTGAAGATCTGTCGAAACGCGTCAAGGGGATGCTTGTAGTGGAACTAAACGCCGGACAGATGATCGATGACGTCAGGCTGGCGACAGCCGGCCGGGTGCCGGTGGAACACTTCGGCCGCCTCGGCGGTATAGTGCCCAGTCCGGCTGAGGTGACCGACGCTTTCAAAAACTTCATAAGCAGGATAGGATAAGCAATCATGAATACCGACGACATAAAGCGGGCTGAAAACGTGGTGTGCTCCAAGCCGCGCCTGCTCAACGACAACAACATGCACTACTGCCCCGGGTGCTCCCACGGGGTGGTACACCGTCTGGTGGCCGAGGTGATCGAGGAGATGGAGGCCGAGCACATAGCCATAGGCATAGCTCCTGTGGGATGCGCGGTGTTTGCCTACAATTATATCGACATAGACTGGATAGAGGCCGCTCACGGACGCGCCCCGGCCGTGGCAACCGCCGCCAAGCGTCTTAATCCCGACCGGCTCGTGTTCACCTATCAGGGTGACGGCGATCTGGCCGCAATAGGCACTGCCGAAACCATCCATGCGGCCAACCGCGGCGAGAACATAGCCATCATATTCATCAACAACGCCATCTACGGCATGACCGGTGGGCAGATGGCTCCGACCACACTCGAGGGCATGAAGACCTCGACCACCCCCTACGGACGGCGAGCGGATCTGAACGGTCATCCGCTCCGCATCACCGAACTGCTCGCACAGCTGCCCGGCACATGCTACGTCACCCGCCAGTCGGTCCACACTCCGGCCACGGTGCGCAAGGCAAAGGCGGCTATCAGACGGGCATTCGAGAACTCGATGAACGGCCGCGGCACCTCCGTGGTAGAGATAGTAAGCACCTGCAACAGCGGCTGGAAAATGTCGCCCGACAAGGCTAACCGGTGGATGGTCGACAATATGTTTCCGTTCTATCCTCCGGGCGATCTCAAAACCACCGACCAAGAGAAATGAAAGAAGAGATAATCATAGCAGGATTCGGCGGCCAGGGTGTGCTCTCAATGGGCAAGATACTGGCATACGCCGGACTGATGGACAATCTGGAAGTGACATGGATGCCATCGTACGGCCCTGAACAGCGCGGCGGCACGGCCAACGTCACCGTGGTGTTGAGCGACTCCCCCATCAGTTCGCCTGTGCTCGACAGCTACGACACGGCAGTGATACTCAACCAGCAGAGCCTTGACAAATTCGAGAGCAAGGTGAAGCCCGGAGGCACGCTGATCTATGATCCCTACGGCATCCACCGCGCTCCGCAGCGCACCGACATAAACGTGGTGAGGGTGGATGCGATGGAAGCGACGTTTGACATGAAGAGCGCCAAGACCTACAACATGGTGGTGCTCGGAGCACTGCTCGCCGTGAGACATCTCGTCCCGCTCGAAAGCGTCATGTCGGGTCTGAAGAAGGTATTGCCCGAACGCCACCACCATCTGCTGCCCGACAACCGCGACGCGATAGTGCGCGGCATGGAGCTGGTCGGCCAGAGCTGACACCGGTCGAAGCGGACGCTGCCCTTCCCTGTCAGCGCCTGACGGATATGGAGTCAAGCAGCCGACTGTTGGCCTGACGCCTTGCGCGGTCGGTCACCCACCCCCATTTGTTGAAATATCTGATCATGTTTACGGCATGGACTGCAAGCATACGCAGTGACCGCGCCGATGCTGCGGCGTGATCATGAACCACCGTCGCTGCCGGACAATAGACCGTGGGGCGAAGCACGTGGATGCGGCGGGTCAGATCTATATCTTCGGGATACATGAAGAACCGCTCGTCGAAGAGCCCCGCCTCACGCAGAGCATCGCAGGCCGCGAGCATAAAGCTGCCCTGCAGATAGGGCACGTCGAGCGCCGTCGCATGATCCCAGCCGGCAAGCAGATAGCGCTGACGCCGGCCTTGCCACAAGAATGAGGGGACAAAGCGGCGAAGTATCAGATCAAAGGGCGACGGCAGCATACGGCAGGTGTACTGAAGCCGTCCGTCGGGATAGACGATCCGTGGCGCGACCATGCCGCACCGAGGCGTGCGGCGCATCTCATCGAGCAATCGCTCCACCACTCCCGGCTCCCATCTGACATCAGGGTTGAGCAGCAGATGATGTGTAGCCCCCGACGCCATCGAGCGACGGATAGCCACATTATGAGCGGCTCCATATCCGCGGTTGGGCACCCTGATATAGCTGACTCCCTCAAAGCCGCACGCCACGTCGCGCAAACGGTCGTCGGGCGAATTGTCGACGACACTGACCGATGTCACCCCGTCGGCACGCAACGATCCGAGCACAGCCTGCAGCTGCCATGCAGGAGTGCGGTGCACGACCACAGAGGCCGTAAGAATTACCCCGGACGGATCGATCATAAGCAATCCTCAAAAATCAAGCGACAAACTCCTATCAACTGTCAAGGCCATCAGGACCGGTGGCGCGCCGCAGAGCGGTGACGGCAAAAAAATCTCCGGACAGAGGTTTTGACACCTTGCTGTCCGGAGTTATCTTTCCGTTTTGATCGCGTTGACGGCTAATTAGCCCGGAATGATAGCCTCGTTGGGGCAAACCTCAGCGCATGAGCCGCACTCGATGCAGGTGTCGGGATCGATGTGGTAGATATCGCCCTCGGAGATAGCCTCCACGGGGCAAACGGGCAGGCAGGTGCCGCATGCCACGCATTTGTCGGTGATTACGTAAGCCATAGTTGTAATTGGTTAATAGGTTAATTATGGTTTCTTATAGATGATTCTCGACTGCAAAAGTAGGCCTTTTCGCGAAATCTGCAAAGAGTTTAGCGAAAAATTCCTCATGAGGCTTCACGGCGACCGCACACTGCGGCCGCAGGTTTGAGCGGTTGGGACTCCCGACAATCAAAGAAGACATGCCACACAGCCCGTAATTGGATTGAACCGGAGTCGCGATCATGTCCGCACTCAATGCCCAAGGAAGCATATTCACGAGCCTATAAGTCAGTTTCATTGATCATACAACGCTTCCGCCATTAAACAGGCGTGTCATTTCAGAATGCCGGATGACGCACCGGACTGTTGACCGACTTCATTGCCTCGTTGGACTTTCCTGCCATAGTTGATCGTATAAGTGACAGAAATATTCAAGCGGGGATGAAAATACGTTCCGTAATTAATGCGATGTTAGGAGTAGTAATCGCTGCTCATCATGAGTGATGCCCCAACCCAGCCCTTATTGAATATATTCGCAGCAGTAAACCTGACATTCCAATTGTCATTGGACCATCCGCCCTCAATGCTATGGAAGTTTCTGCTGCGGTAGATGGTGTTGGAATCACTCCATAATTGCCGTTCGGGAGTGGCGTAGTGAACAACCTCTTTGATTTCAATCGCAGACATGGGCAACAACAGTCTGATTACACTACGACGCGCCCCAAAGTAACAGTCGAATATACACCGACGCAGAAGTCCTCACTTGTGGAAGATGTGATTGAAGCCACCGTCGGAGCAATCGGAAATCTGTTCACTCTCGGCCCCGGCTTCGACCCGGAGGAACAGGCGTTTCAAAACGCCATCAAGAAAGAAGAAGCCAAACGTAAACGCAAATCAAGAAAAATCTGAATATGTCGAAACTCTATGATGACGTCAAAAAACAAGGTGAGCAGATTGACGACCTGCAAAAGACAGTAACCAACCACACAACTCGCATCGAGACCCTCGAAACCAATGCGAAGGCAACGCCACCGCCACAAGCAGTCAATCAAGGGCCGATAACGGTGAAATTGCCCGACAACATAGCGACCAATGAAAGCGTCGGCAAACTGCTTGATGAAAAGCTGCCGGAAACCTCGACCGACGACACTCTCAAAAAAGTCATGGAGCAACTTCCGAGCAGCCTGTCGAAAGGCGTTGCGGATCTGCTGTCGGACAATCTCGGGATCAAGGTCAAGGACGCTCTTCATGAGGGTTGCCGCAGGGAGTTTGCCGATGAGCGTGAAAAGCTCTATAACGTGGTGAACGACCTCCGCTACAAGGCCCAGTCCATAATATGGGGACAATGGTGGCGCGCAACCCCGCATTGGGTCTATGCCATCTTCGCAGTCCTTCTTCTCGCCGCCGGAGGCTTCGGCTACGCTTTCTTCTATCTGTTCAACGAAAACTCAAAGCTAAAAGATGTGGAATGGCTCTACCGATACGAAAGGCTCTGGTGGGAAGACAAGCAGCAGGAAGATTTACTGCAACGAGAAAAAATCTTTGCTGTCGGCACACAACATGAGCAGGATTCAATTAAGAACCGTACCCGCCAGCTCGAAAAATCCCGACACATAGAAGAAACCTTTCTATATTTCAATCCGACGGAGAAATAGCATTACTCTAATCGTAAGGCAGGCAACCCCAACATCTCTGCCGAGGTTGCCTGTCTTTGTCTATTGTATGATTAAGCTTATATTGAAGAGATATTATTTGAACTTGTATTGAAATAGCGTATCCGCACACGCAGCATCTGATCGTTGCAGCCCTTTAATTTGGGCATCAGACATTCCTGTTTGACGATATGGTTCATATCCTCGTGTTGTAACAATAACTTTTTTCTCTAAGCTACAAGAGCAAAAAGCCATCAATGTTATTAGTAGTAATAAAATTCGCATAAATCATTAGTTTAACGCTATTTTCCTGTGCCAAAACGCGATGTGTCAATGTTTGTTTCTTTGGGTTTGAAGCCGTTGAACCGCCAGATGAATGTCAGTTTGAGATTGTGAGACATGTCGCGCACTTTCATCCGGTAATCCTGACCGGCATGGTTGATAGTCATGGTTGGCGACCATTTATTGAAAATGTCATCGGCTTTCAAATCTAGTTCACAGCATCGATTCTTTCCGAACTGCCATTTTACGCCGGCATCGACTTTCCATATACTCGATAAGTCGGCTATACCCTGCAATGATGGCGAGATGTAGCTGAAATCAACGGTCAGTGATACCGGGCAGTTCTGACTGAACTTAAAAGAATTGCTAAATTCACCATAGAATATCCACTTGCTGTTGTCAAAGCCAATATCATGAAAATGGTCGGCTTTCTCCCGCTGATTGAAAACATTGGCTGTGGCCGTGGCATTCCAGATATATCCTACACCAAAAGGCGCATAAAGATTAAGCCCGACAACGCGCTTATAGTTCATGTTGATGGTCTGATAGATGAGATTCATGGCATCCGGCGATTGGTAGGGAAGCTGCACCGTGGTCTTGTCGCCATATTGGAAATAGAAGGTCGCTACATATTTTTGCCTGAGGATATAGTTGAACTGGGCATCATATTGAATATAGGGTTGCAACTGGAGATTACCGACAATTGTCGAGTAGTTGTTAATGTGGCTCGTGCCGCCATGTAGTTCCCAATATGAGGGATATATGCGTTGGGTGTTGAAGTTCAGTTGAAATATGCTTTTTGGTGTTTTGTAGTAAGTCGCCCCAAACTGAGGAATGAAATTCCAGTTGTGCTGATATTTATTGTGATAATTCTCACCCTTTGCCGAAAGATTGAACGACAGTCCCCAGTCGAAAGACCGTTCTGTGCCGGCGTAAAAACTCGCCACATCTTCGTTGAGAATATCATCGAAATCAGGATTGTCGGACATTGCGTAGTGTTGTGAACTGTGATCTTTTGAGTGTTGATATTCCGCGCCATAGTTCAGTTGCCACTGTCCAAGCTGATGCTGTTGGTCGACATACACATGCCAGCGGTCTATCGCCTGACGATTTTCAGAGCCAAGCAGATAATCGGCATCCTTAAATAATGACTGTGAGCGGTTCTCGGAATAGTGGGTATAATCGCCACCGACTGTCATACCAAATGGCGCTGCATAACGCAAGGCTATGTTATGATAGCCGACAGGGGACAGCATATTGTAGGCATTTGTATAGTTTCCGAGAGTGCCAGAAGAAAGGCTCCAACTCTTTGAATCGGAGATTATCTGACCGTTGTAAGTGAGTTTAAGCGTTTTCCATGAAGCGGAAGCAAATATGGTATTGTTCCAGTTCTGACCGATTCTGCGCATATCATCCTCAATCATAGTCCGTTTACCATCATAAAGATGATTCGACCATGTTTCCTCGCGGCTCCACGATTTACTACGTGTCAGTCCATAGTTTAGGTCGAAAGTCCAGTCTTTTATAGCGTATGTGGCTGCAAGTACACCGCCATACGAACCATAGTGGGCTTGATTATATCCGGCTCTGACCTGTCCCTGCAAGCCGTCGAGAGGCGTCGGAGTTTTCAGAACCACATTGATTACGGCACCATTAACATGATACTTAGCCGGGGCGGAATACATAATCTCCACGTTTTTCAGCCTGTCAACCGGAGTGTTGTAGAGAAGTTGATAAAGATTCTGGAGCGGCATATTGGTAAGCTCGCCATTGAGAATAATAGTGACATTTGAAGCTCCCGTGAGCCATATCATACCGTTGTTGTTTGTGACGCCGGGCATATAACCGAGAGCCTCAAGGATATTGGTCACAGGCTTGTCCTTGACTATTCCGGGGAGGTCGACTACCATAATTCCGTCCTTACCTTTGACTTGTGGTTTCTCTCCCTTTACAACAACCTCATCGAGCTGTCTGGTAGAAATTGTATCAGTTGCTTCCGTCTGAGCCACAGCCGATATGAACGTAATGAATGAAGCGAATAATATACCTTTCCTCATAGCTGTTTCGTTTTTGTTTGATGCAAAATTACAGGCATATGGTCTTTGGCAGATAATTCTCAACCTTATTTAGTCTTAAATGCTCCCTTATTTAGTCTTAAATTGAAGTGTTACTAAACAATTGTGTGACGGATTATTAGTAACTTCGCATTATGAAACGCTTTAAGACTATCTCGACTACGTTTATTGTTGTCATTGCAGTTATTTTCAGCTGCAATGTCTATTATCTCGTAAGCCTGTATAATTCTATAAGAAGTAATGTCGAACGCGATGTAATGACTGCTTTGGCCGATGCAGATATTGACGACCTAATGTTTCGGGCAGGGAGGGCGCAGGCATTGGCATCAAATGTACAAATGCAGGAAGAAGTTGAAGAGAAACAGGCTCCAAGAAAAGCGGAGGCAACAACATATAGAGATGAAAACGGTCAACTCATATCAGTCCGGACTGAAGCTGACGGAACTGTTATTGAAGAGCGCGCGATGTTATCTGAAAACGCGTCCTATTCCAATCAGATGGTTGATGCTATGAGCCGGCAATTTCACGCTATAATGGATAGATACATCCCTTACGATATGGAGGTTATGGATAGCGTCTTATATAATCAACTTTCCAATAGGTTCATATATCCGGATTTCCTATGTGTGGAAGTTGTTAACAGTAACGATTCCGTGATTTGCGGCAATCCCAAATTCAACGGAGAATCAGGATTGGATTCATTCAGCTTCAATATCAATCCTGACGAGGGAATATATTACAAGGCATATATGACACCACTGACCCGCCATATACTTTCGCAGATGTTTGGAATCATTATTACGGTATTTCTTCTGATGGTTGCATTCTCTCTGGCGTTTTGGTATCTCTTCCGCACAGTCTCACGGTTGCGCACCATAGAGGAGATGAAAGATGATTTTGTCAGCAATATGACCCATGAGTTGAAAACGCCTATTGCCATAGCATATTCCGCCAATGATGCTCTGCTCAATTACGACACATCCAATGACCCCGACAAAAAGACAAAGTATCTGACGATTGCAAACAAACAACTGAAAAGACTTGGCGAACTTGTTGAAAATATCCTTGCAATGAGTATGGAACGCCGAAAGGCTATGAAACTCAGACCGGAAGATATACCGCTGCGTGAGTTTGTAGAAGAAATCGCCGCCGCCCAGCGTATGAGAGGCGATAAGGATATAACCATCAATGTGAACGTGGCTGACAATATCGTCGTAGAAGCTGATAAGACGCATTTGGCAAATGTGCTGAACAACCTGATTGACAATGCAATCAAATACTCCGACGAGAGTGTTGAGATAACAATAACCGGCGACAACCATGACCTTTCGGTTAGAGATAACGGCATCGGCATTCCGTCAAAATCCATTCCCTATCTGTTCAATAAGTTCTACCGTGTGCCGCATGGCAACCGTCAGGATGTCCGCGGGTATGGCATAGGACTATATTATGTAAAGTGTATTCTCGACAAAATGGGCTGGGACATAAAGGTTAATAGTGTGGAAGGAAAAGGCTCGATATTCACCATTAAATTCAGCAAAGATGAGCAATAAGATACTGTTTGTAGAAGATGAGGAAGACTTGACGCTGATTGTCGCTGACACTCTGCGCGGGCAAGGCTATGAAGTTGTCACTGCTGTTGATGGCGTAGTCGGACTTGAGAAATTCAAGACCGAAGCTGCCGATATAGTCGTGGCTGATGTCATGATGCCCAAAATGGATGGGTTCACTATGGCGAAGGAGATAAGGAAATTGTCGCCGACAGTACCATTGCTTTTCCTCACCGCAAAAAGCACAATAGATGATGTTGAGCAAGGTTTTGAAATCGGAGCCAACGACTATCTTAAAAAGCCCTTTGAACTCCGCGAACTGATAGTGCGGATTAAGGCACTATTAAGACGATATGGTGACAATCGCACCGAGGATATCCGGTTTGCAATTGGAACATACATATTTAACGTAACGACCCAGACATTGTCATTTGGCGACAAAGAAACAGAATTATCTCACTTTGAAGCCAAGATACTTGAACGTCTGGCCACAAATATCGGGAAGACTGTCGATGCCTCAGAACTGATGATTGCCGTGTGGCAGCGCGATGAACAAAGTAACCGCAACTCCCTGCATGGCTACATCCACAAACTCCGCCGAGCCCTCCGTCACGATCCATCAATTTCTATCATCAATCAACGTGGGTTCGGCTATATGCTCACCATTAAATGAACCGGACTATGAAAGCTTACATCCTTACATTTGTTATCTGCCTGGCGGCACCGCTGGCGGGTTTCGCACAGCGGGAAGTGCCGGACACAATCAGTCTGCGCTGCGACTCATTGGCTAAATCCATCAATATCGGCGGTTTAGTCAAAAGCGACAATCTGACCTCATACATCGGTCCGACATTTCAATATACCCCTGAGAACACCCCGCTCGTCGATAATAGTGCTTCAGCTCCTTTAAAACTGAATATCCCCGATTTTACCTTTGCTCCGGGACAAGCTTCAATCTTCCGGTGGACAAATGGGGAATTCATAGCCTCGGGCGGTACTACGGTATACCCGGGACTGATGCAGATTGACAGTGGTGCTCTCCGTGTATTTCGGCTCAAGCCGAAAGTGCGGTGCATGAATTTTGGGAAAAGTGTTAAATTTGCGTCATGAAAACCAGTGATGCATTTTGGCAGTTTTTACCCGAAGGCTTAAACGAGCTGTTTGAGATGGTCAGGTTTGAAAAGACAGACCAATCCTACGACATATGGCTTGACGAGAAGAAGAAATTGTCTGATGAGGATTTTCGTAATCCCCATATCGTAGCGAGAGGCTACACGGACTATGTTACCGTACAGGACTATCCCTTGCGGGGTCGTCCTGTGTATCTGCATATGCGCAAGAACAAGTGGTGGGACAAGAAAACAAACGAGATATTCTCCTACAACCTTGAACTTCCCAACGAAGAAGGGACACGACTCAGTGCCGAGTTCGTGGCTTTTTTAAAAGACGAAGGTGGAGACGACAGCCCTGTCGATTAAGCACATAGCGCGGATGTACTGCGTAAGCGGCAAGTATTTTGCTGACTTATACCGCAATAAGCTGAGCGGCTACGCCCAGTGGTGCGAGAGCGAACTCGGTTGCGGATTCTACTTCAACGCCGCCAACATCGGCCCGTACATGAGCCTTGACGAGACCTGTCTGAGCAACGGGGAGGTATGGACTTTCCTCACCAACAAGGACGGTCATGGCGGCCCCGGAACGCTGGCGGCGGCCATTCCCGGCACCAGGAGCGATGAGATAATATCGATTCTTATCGGCGCGATGGGAAAATCAGTCAGACGCCGGGTGAAAGAAGTGACGTGCGATCTGTCGCCGTCAATGATGCTCATTGCCGCCGAGGTTTTCTACAACGCACACGTTGTCAACGACCGTTTCCACGTACAGCAGGTCTACAACGAGGCTGTCGATGAAATCCGTGTCGACATCCGCCGTCAGCTCATAGCAGAGGACAATTCCCGCGACAAGTCCGAGCCGCCGATGACGTACTCCAACGGCGAGACCATGCGTCAGATACTTGCCCGCAGCAAGCACACACTGATGATGTCGCAGAACAAATGGACTGACATACAGCGACATCGAGCCAACATTCTATTCAAGCACTATCCGATACTCAAAGCTGCGTATCAGCTCGCGATGGAGCTACGCCGCATATTTAATCTGAAAATCTCACCGACCAAGGCATTAGGGAAGATGAACAAATGGTATGAGAAAGTAATGGCATTGGACAACAATAACTTCCGTTCCGTGATCAAGACATTCAAGAACCATGCCCCGACAATAATCAACTACTTTCGCAGGAGGGCCACCAACGCCTCGGCCGAGGCATTCAACTCAAAGGTCAAGATCTTCCGATCGCAGATGCGTGGAGTAAGAGACCGAGACTTCTTCATCTTCCGATTGGTCAAACTCTACGCCTAAAATTTAACACTTCTAATTGCCCAATTTAACATATGCACCGTGCTTTCGGCTTGAGCCTATTTAATCTGGATTTAGATTATTTCTTTGATAAAGAGGGAATGCTGCTATATACTGATGAATACATTAAAGCATTTGCTCATAATCTATACAATGCTTTAGAAAACATTGCAGTTTTAACGATTGCAATGAGTCTTGAATGCTGTGGAGGATGGGATAAGTCTGTTAATATTCTAAGATTATTTTCAGAGATATTCGGATTTGATGAAGTTCTACAACTTTTCGATTAATTCCTATTGATTATAATATTCGATAGTGTTTTTGGTTTGATTCGGGCTTTATATATGCCCGACTAAACCTATATATAGGGTTGGACAAAAGAAAAAGTATTCTCCCTCTATGTTGTATTCCAAAATTCTCGTTGAGATTTAGAAAAGATTAACGTTAAAAATCAATTGCTTATGTTTCTGTGCCGATTGTGTAGGCACAAAAGAGTCATGATCGAGGCCTCTGCCCCAATCAAATAACCGGCAATCGGTTAGAGCCCGAAATGCCTTGTAGTAAAAAAAGTCCTATCAGGCAAACTTCTATCAGTCACGCCCCATCGGGCTGACAGTTTACTTATTCAGCATAATAGGAAAGACGCCACAACCTTTCTTTTAGATGCAGCCAAGGCTCATCAAGGAGGCGAGAGTAGCCGTCTTACTGTATTTGCCTATAAGACTTTTGTGTGTCGCATTATCTAACGGCATTCATATCTGCGGTTTGATTTCAGTACGGAAAATATTATGTTGGAGAGCTTGCGGGCTATCCGGATTATGGCTTCCTGCGACTTCATTCCGCGGGTGCACAATGCGCCGAACTTTGCGGAGAGTTCCGCGTCGTGCCGTATGGCTATCCATGAGGCCTCGACTATTTTTGGACCGAGGAATTTGTTTCCCCGGAAAGTCTTCTCACCGACGTATTCCTTGTCGCCGCTTGATGACATCATCGGCACGAGTCCGAGGAACGATGCGAACTGGCGCTGGTTACTGAAGCGACCGATGTCATCAATCTCGGTAAGCAGGCTCATGGCAATTGTCGAACCAATGCCGGGAACCGACATCAGGATGCCGTATTTCTCGGCATACCTGTCGCTGCGCGCCAGCGAGCGCAATCTGCGGTTCACATCAAGGAGGCGTTCCCTGTAATGGAGTACCTCGGCAATGAGCAGGTCAAGCGAGACCCGGGTGTCGGAGAGCAACCGCACGTCATTCTGCAACCACGTTATGAAACTTCTTGTCCAGTGGCGGTTGCTTCGGAAATATTCTTCGGGGTACTCCACGCCGTTGTTGTACAGCAGATGCTTGATTCTGGATTTTATGCCGCCGGAAAGCTTCACAATAGTGGCGCGGTGGCGTACCAGCGCACGGTCGTCGAGGCTGTCCTTCGAGTGAATGTACACACTGCCGAGCTCGCCGCGCATAAGGGCTTTGGCCAGCTTTTTTGAATCCACCGGGTCTGACTTCGAGACCTTTTCCTTCTGGGTGGTCGGAACGTCAGCCGCATGTACCACGGTGCATTTTATACCAAGCTCAGTCAGGGCATAATAGGTCGAGAAGCCCGAAAACCCCGTCTCGTAGGCTGCATGGTAGCTACCGTTAGGATAATGCTTGTTCAAATGTTCAAAGAGCTCTTTGGCCGAAGCCTTTTGAGTATGAGTGCGCATAAACCCAGAGGGGGTGAGCACCGTGACACTCCATGTTCTCAGATGGACGTCAATACCAATAGAGATATTTTGTCCGCTGAAATCTTTTTTGTTACTTTGTACCATAGACGTATCGGTTTTGCTGTTAATGTATTTTGCTTTTACAAATTTACATGCAATTGCCCTTACGTCTATCTTTTCTCCTCACTCCTCTCGGGGGAAAGCCTTAGCGGCAAGGGGGCAGACAGCCCCCGTTGAGCGCCCCGTCAGCTAATCTGATGCAAACATAGTGACTTTATTATTTTCTTTTCCTCAGCTATGGGTTGAACACAGAATTTGAACACAGGAGCATGAACACAGAGGGCTGCCATTGGCGGTTGAAACGAGTTGGCGCGGAGTTGTGTTCAGATTTGTGTTCAAGGCAAAAGAAAAAGCAGCTACGATTTGTTTCGCAACTGCTTGATTTTCAAGAAGTGGTCCCACTTGTACTTTGAACTTCAAGGTAACTTATTGTAGGGCAGTTTATTCTCTATGTTAAAGTTCGGAATTGGCTCAGATGAGGCACCTCTGTACTTCATCATTTTGCAACGCCGTTCTTATCTTCGTTTTTGCAAAGTTAATCATTAATTGCCATAGTGCCAAATTAGTCATCTTAAAAGTTCATAAAATGAACTGCCATTAGTTATAAGTTATCCGACATCAGGAACTGCCGTAAGGTCAGATGTTTTATGCCTTCGTAGTTCTGAGAACGTGACATCGGATTCATGGATATGACATACTTGGGATAGTTGTCATGTATCTTCAGCAGATTTCCAAACTCCCGCTCCATTGTCTTGTCGTCAGCGATAAGATACGCCACCTGTATATAGACCGATGTGCCGCCTTTTTCGGCAACGAAATCAATCTCACCGTTGGGAAGTGTTCCGACACTGATCTTGTATCCGAGATTTTTAAGATGTAGATAGACAGCGTTTTCTATTACTTTCTCTATGTCGCCGGTACGGTTAGGGCCGGCAAGCATATTGCGCAGCCCCAAGTCCTCAAAGTAGTATTTGTCGTTGGTCTCCAACAGACGCTTTCCATGTATGTCATATCTCGGCACTTTATTGATGATGTAAGCGTTTGAGGCAGCTTTCAGATAATTTATCGCCGACAACGGGGTCAATTCCACTCGCTGAGATTTGAGATATTTCGACAATGATGTAGCCGATACAAGTTGCCCCGCGTTGTCGCTGACGTATGACATCAGGTTTTCAAACAGTGTCACATTGCGCAACCCTTCCCTCTGCACCACATCTTTCAAAACAATGGTATTGTAGATGTTCTGTATATATTCCCATACCATATCCTCGTTTTCAAGTCCGAGACGGTACAAGTGAGGAAGACCGCCGAATCCGAGATATTTCTGAAGACTGTCATCAGAATCATCAAGCCCGTGAAAGGTCAGGAACTCTCGGTATGAAAGACTCAGGATATGAATCTCAATATATCGACCGCCGAGGTATGTGGAAAGCTCCGACGAAAGCATCTTGGCGTTACTTCCGGTCACGACAATCTGGCATTCCTCGTCGGCATTAAGGCTACGGAGTACATTCTCAAAACCGTCAATGTCCTGCACCTCGTCAATGAGCAAATAATTCTCCGCATCGTTTTTCAATTTGCCGTCAAGATAACGCGAAAGGTCATCTGCATTTCTTATATCGGCATACTTTGTTTTTTCCTTATTGATATAGACGATATTGGCATCCGGATTGTCGGCTTCAATCTCGCTGACGAGTTGACGGATTATATAACTCTTGCCAACGCGACGTTGCCCGGTAAGAGCAATTATCATCCCCTTGCCGATAAATCTCTGAATATGCTCAATATACTGTTGCCTTGCTATTATCTTCATGACTGCAAAGTTAGTGAATTTTGTTAATCATACCAAACAAAATAGAGAAATATCGCAATTCTATTTGTTATACATCATGAAACTGACGAAACCTGCGAGAGGCGCAACGGCTCGACATTGTCGGTCTCAAGCGAGGCAGTGCCGATGGAGTCAATGCCGTCAGCGGCGTTTGACGAGTCTGCACTACCGCTGACCGCATTGCCAGAATTAAAGAGTCGGCTAAACACCGAGTGTCTGATAGCCTGAGCATGTTGCTTCGCTGTACATGCCAAGTCTATTTGCCACTCCGTGTTCTTACGCCGCCTCCATCATTCGTTATTTGAGTCGTTGCGCCACTCTCCGTTAGCAGCAGTCCACGGGCCGAGACAGTGATGTGCCTCCTTCCTTCGTCGGGGGCATATCACAGACTCGTCTTTCCGGGACTGGACAATTCTATTTACAGACATTTCAATATTACGAAAATTTCAGAGCGATTATGTAGCCGTATGTTTTCACCGTTCCGGAGTCGTGGCTCCTGTTATTGTCTAATCAACAGCGATTTTAACTTGCTTGCCAATAGTTAACGTGTGGTGCCGGGGATATTCTTTTTCCTTTTGACTGAAAAATCTCCAGACACAAAATGGTATTTGCCTCCGTAAGCTCCGGCGAATACTTCATTTTGCACTCGTATTTTTCCGTCAAAGGGCGAACATCCCCTTTGTTCACCACACGCCTTTGAGGTGTCAAGCAAGCGAAAACCGATGGTGATATACAAATAAAAAAAAGTCGCAACGATGAAAACAAACAGCCACATAAAAGGTCAAAGCGAAGCTCAAAGCCTCAGGTTCAACCAAATAAAAAAGGTTGCAAAGGTGGTGGCTATCATCATCGGAGTAATAATCGGAACTCTGGTGTGGGCGATGGTCAAACCTGTAATCCGAGGTGCGGGCTGGGTAATATCCATTATAACCGCAATAATGATAATCTTTTGGTTATTCACCCTTTAATATAACACTGATATGGCTACTATGAAATCCAACAACTACAATCGGAAAAACGAAATGTCGTGTCGAGGAAAAACGAAACGTAGTCGATTAAGCCGGTTGAAAAAGTGTTAAAATCAAAACGAAACGTAGTGAAGTTTTAACACACAACGCGAAAATCAACACAAAAAAAGAAGCATCACCAACGAGGTAATGCTTCTTTTTTTTTGTGTTGATCCAACTAATAACCGCCGATCGCGAAAGTCGTATCAAGAGTAACTGCGAGGCGCACGAGGCCGTCAAACGTGGGATTATCTCGACCTCCCTCGATGCGGCTCAATCTCGAATATGGAATCCCGGTCAACGCGTCGAGATCTTTAAGTGTCAAACCTTTTGCAAGCCTGGCGGCTTTAATGTTCTCGCCAAGCTTTTTGCGTGCGACAATCTTAAGCTGCACGGGGGCGTCGTTAAGCAGACGAGGTAGTCCGTTGACGATAAACCCCGGAGTATCGGTATCATTAACGCGCCACTCGGTAGCTTGGATGTATGCGCCGAGATCATTGTTTAGTGCCAAAACATCAAACGACTGCCAATCGCGCGGAGTAAACATCCACTCCTCATTGTCAGGGATGACAAATGGCACAATTGTCAATTGTGATCCCGGATCAGAATAAAGCCAAGCAACAACCGTTGTAACCCCCGGTTCGGGATGCTCCTCAAGCGCAATATGAGCCGAAAAGAAGCTTTCGTCGAAGGACGTCACTCGATTAAGTAATTCTTCGTCAGTCATTATTTATCGAATAATTAGTATTGTTTAACTATATCGGGACTTTGCGTCGCTTTCGGCGCGACCATTCTCGTAATCCATCCATCTGTAACACTCAATCGCGGGTTATATTGCCTCGCAATCTCTTCGCCGCGATTGAGTTTTCTGAGTTGATGGATGTAGGATTGATTATCTCACAGCCTCGTGCTTGACAGTTGAGAGTGCGCGGGGACCGGTATAACCCTCTACGATAGTGCGGCCGCCGTGTGCGTTGAGGGCAGAGATCAGCTCGCTTTCGTCGGCGATGGCAAATTTCATGGTTACGTCGCGTTTGCCCTCCCATGTGGTTTTGTACTCGAGTGTGAGATACTTGATATTTTTTGCCACGATGGTCCACTCTGTCGAATTACTCTCGCGGTCGTTGTAGATTACGTTTGCCATTTTATTTGTTCCGAGTTTAGACTGCTGGATCCGCAGTGTTTGGTGTTGTTTTTTGATTACGATGCAAAGTTACAAAACCTTTTGAATTTATCATATATAGTAAATTATTTTTTTTGAAAAAAATCTTGGCTGTTAAGGCGTCCTCGTAGATGCGCAGCACATCACACTGCATTATAGAGCATTATATCGGAGTAGCGGGCGCTGTAATTAACGGTGGCCGCAACATCGCTCCGGATAGCCTCGGCAAAAATATTGCCTACCCCTGCATTGCGTCCGAGCCACTCGCAGAGCTCCACGATTGACGATTTGGAGCTTGTAAAATAGATGTAGCGCTGACCGGCGAGCGACGCGATCACGTCGAGGTAGTCACTCAACCCCCACGACATGTTATATGTGCTTACATCCGTGGAGAGATATGGCGGATCGGCCAAAAACACGACATCCGGACGGTTGCGATACCGTGCCACAAGCTCGCGGTAGTCGCAACTCGTGATGGTCAAGCCGTCGAGGTAGCCCGCTGCGTCGTATGGCGACGCGACTATATTATTATATAAGGTCTGCTTTGACAGCTCCTCGTACGATGTCGCCCGCTTGCCTGGGAAACATAGATTTGCCGCTAATGTGATATAATCGACATAGCCGGCCGCATCCTCTGCGGCAATCCTCTCCAGGATGTGCTCCCGCTGCGGGGAGGCGATCCGTTGTGACTTGGATTTACCCCCCCCCTTATGCTGCGTAAGTCGCTGATTAGCGCATTAGTGCGCGGTATATTGTCGAGGCGTGTGCGATAGTCGTCGAAGTCGTTGTAGACCACCATGGCGTCGGGACGCTCCCGCTTGGCGATATGCGAGAGCAATCCGGATCCGCCAAAGAGGTCTACAAAGATCCGGGCGTCGCGGATTTGACCCAGTACGCGGCAAAACTCGCCGACATAACGGCGCTTTTGACCTTGGAAAGGGAGCGGCGCCGACTTGTATATCTTAGTCATTATAATAGTATTTGAGCACTGTTTGAGTGGTTGTTAAACATTGAGTGTGTACTTGACGCCCTCCTCACCATCGAGCATCCTGCGCGTAGCCTCGATATTGGTGTCGTAGATGTGTACATTGCCAAGGTTGAGCGTGATCGAGCGCAGGGGCAGCTCTATCTGTCGCGACATGAGATAGAGGTGGTAGAGATCGGATGGTAATCCGAGACTTGCGTCGGAGCTACGTTGATACGCCGAGATAACAAGCTCTCCCTCCTCGATCTGATACTGGATCAGACTCAAACAGGGCGCCTGATTTGTCGGCGCCTCAGTCGCGCCCAAAAACAACACGTAATTTTTTGAGCTGCGACG
Source organism: Paramuribaculum intestinale (assembly GCF_030759015.1). GTDB lineage: Bacteria > Bacteroidota > Bacteroidia > Bacteroidales > Muribaculaceae > Paramuribaculum > Paramuribaculum intestinale. The sequence goes on from NZ_CP098825.1 coordinate 2,291,791, forward strand.
CTCCCGGTTGATACGATCGATCAATACGGGCAGCTTGGCCATATAGGTCGGATAACTGTTGATCAACGTCTGTCCGCAATAATCCCACCAGTCGATCCCGGCGGCCCTATAGCGCTCGATGTCGCACTCTCCGGCCATATATAATGACAACTCCGCCTTGAGTTTTTTGCGGGCGATGCCGTGTGTCTCAAAAATCTCGAGCAGATCGCCCGGCGTGAGCGACAGCTGCTCATTGATGAGGTATGTTATACCTCCCTTTTGTTTTGCTGATGGCGGCCTTGGTTTAGGATCCTGATCAGCAGTTGGTGATATTTGTTAATCCTCGTCATTTTATTGTAGGTTTGGGTTATTTTATGTACTTTTGTGTATCTGACCACATACATATGCGACACACCGCAGTCAAAGGCATATAGCCCTCGGCCGTGCGGCGTGTCGCATATATGTTAGTATGTGGGCAGATGCTACTAACAGGCCGGGGGTTTATTTTTTTGCCCCCCCCGGGAGGGCTATTGTGGATTACTCCCCGGTAATGCCGAGCAGATCCTGCAGGTAGACTATGTGTCCGGCTGTCCAGTCGGGAGCACAGTCAGGCAGCGCCAGGAACTCGTCCATAGTCATCGGCTTGGCGACGGTCAGCGTCACCTCTGCGTCGAGATTGGGCTGGATGGCGGTACGCACAGCCTCGTTATACTCATCGACGAGCAGCTTATACTGCGCCTCCTCGTCGGGGGTGCGCGATCCCTTGCCGGCAAGATCGTCAAAACCCTCCGGTTTGAGCTTGTCGCGTGCCTCCTTTAGCGCCTCGTCAAACGGTTTGCGAGCCTGCGAGATGGCGCAGATTGTACGGGTGAGCGCGGCGCGCTGGGCGATCGTCAGTTTGCCGAGGGGTAGGCTGTTGAGCTGATCGCTAACATTCAGCAGTTCATACATTTTCATGCCTCTACCCCTCCTTCCTCGCAATCCGCGATAAATGGATATTCTCAACAAATTGACCCCCTATGGATTATTTAAATTGACCCCCATTGATAACCTGTGATTTTTGGACAGTTTTTACAGGGGTTGACAATAGGGTCTGGGGGATTCTGATGGCGTGTTGATAATTAAGATTTATTTACAAAAATAATCATTTGATTTTATTCTGCAACTTGCGGATGGACTCTCCGAAGAGCTCTATCCTTATCGAGTGGTGCACGATCCTGTCGAGGATCGCATCGGCGATCGTCTTCTCTCCGATCACGTCATGCCAGTCGCATACGGGAACCTGGGAGGTGATGATGGTGGCCCGTCGTCCGTGCCGGTCCTCGATTATGTCCATCAGTGAGGATCGCGCGGCGGCATCGAAGGGATGTATGCCGAAGTCATCAAGGATGAGAAGGTCGGTACGCTCGATCCTTTTCAGTTCGGTAAGAATCGTGCCTTTTGCCTTTGCGGCCTTCAGCTGGCCCATCAGGCGTGCTGTGCTGGCGTATAGCACGCGCATCCCTTTCTGGCATGCCCGGTAGCCCAGAGCGGTTGCTATGTAGCTTTTGCCGGTGCCGGCACTGCCGGTGATGAAGATGTCGCGTGGCTCGGTGACGAAGGTCATCTCGGAGAGCCGCATCAGCAGGTTCCGGTCAAGGCCGCGCTCAAGGGAGTAGTCTATCTCCTCGATTGAGGCGCGGTAACGGAACGAGGCCTGTTTCTGCAGGCGCTGTATAAGCCGGTTGGTGCGGTCGTCCCATTCATTTTCCACGAGCCACGCCACGAACTGGTCTGTTGTCATGCCTTCGCTTTTGAACGATTCCATTGATGTGCGGAAGGCCGCGTGCATGCCCAGCAGCCGCATCTGCGACATCCGGGCGAGTGTCTGTTGGTTCATTTCCATTGTTGTATGTATTGTTGGATTGATATGTTACCTGAAGTATTCCTTCCCGCGTATGTTTGCATGCCGGGGCATCTGGGCGCTCTCCTCGCACTCTTGACCGGGAAGGGTGTCGTCATCGAGGCAGTCATGACGGCTGCGCAGTATCGAGTCGACGGCGCTGTAGTTGTAGAGTCCGGAGGATGCGGCCCTGCGGCAGGCCCTGACCAGGCGGTCGTTGCCGACCCTGGATGCGAACGACAGTATGCCCTTGCAGGATTTGTAGGCCTGTTCGGGATGGGTCTTTGACTCTATGACATGCCGCAGGAAGTCCTCTACGTCGGCATGTATGCGTGCCCCCTGCCTCAGGAAGCCCTCGACGCTCCATCCGCTCAGGTCCCGGTGGGCCGAGGCAAGGTGATTCGGCTCCGTGGTATACCCGTACGGGCGCCATCCTCTGGGATGTACGGCCACGCGGTCTCCGCCGCAGTATATCTCAACCGTACGTGAGTCATACAGTATGTTGACCTTGCGGCCGATAAGACGGTGGGGCACGCTGTAGTAGTGGCGGTCAAGGCGTACGTGCCCGTTGCGCTGTACCGTGGCGGTATGCCGTTCCTTCAGCTCGAACCTTATGGGATTTAACGGGCGCAGGTACATGCGCTCCAGATCCTCGAACTGCTCGCGGCGGCTGTAAGGGCGTCCGCTCATGCGGGCGTTGTTGTGAAGCTCCAGCGCCGTACGGATAGCGGCGTTCAGCGACACAAGATCATGATGAGTGCGCTGTCGCACCAACGGGTAGATGCTGCGGTAGATGAGCTTGACGGCGCCCTCCACCAGGGCCTTGTCGCGCGGCTTGCGCACGCGTGCCGGTATGACTGCGCAACCGTGATGCTCGGCGAAGGCCGCGTAATCCTCATTGAGCTCCGCCTCGTAACGGCTTGCCTTCTTTACGGCAGCCTTGAGATTGTCTGGCACGATGGCCGCCGGTGCCCCGCCATAAAAATGAAGCGCATTCTCACAGCACCGTATGAAGTCCTCCTTGCGCTGGCTCATCACGGCCTCAACATATGTAAGCTGTGAGCAAGGCAGTATGGCCACGAACACCTCCACGGCGATGATCCCGCCGCTGTCACGGTCGACCAGCTCCAGACGGTCGCCTGCGTAATCGACATACATCTTGTCGCCGGCCTTGTGTTCCAGATGCGCTATAGGGTGCATCTGCGCCACATACAGACGCATCAGACGGCTGAACGTCGACCGGGAATAGCCTCCCGGGTGACTCCCGATATAGTCGTCATACAGCTTCTGCCGCGTCATACCTCTCTTTTTCAGACGTCTGACATAATCAGGCATAAGTCCCATAAGCTCCTGATGGCGGCTTGACACGGGTTCCGAACCGACCGCTCTCACTCCGAAAATCTCATTCAGATCCGGATCCTCCAGTTTCAGAAGATCCTCGATGCCACGGTTCAGCTCCATAAACCGCCGGAGGTATTTACGCACCGTGTTGCGCGCTATGCCCGTCAGGTTGCTGATACTCTTGGCTCCGTTGCCGTTGGCGTGGCATCGGAGCACCTGTCTTAATTTGTTCATGCTCAGTTTTCGATTTGCCATCAGTCGTATGTTTAATATTATTTAACATACAATATAGCTCAAAAACTCCTTTTGCCAACTCCCGTAAAGTCTTTTTCCGGGGGGTAATTTGCTTGACCGGACGGGGGTCAATTTAAATGATTTTCCGGGGGGCAATTTATCTGGTCAACCGGGGGGCAAATTCACTGAGTTTTTCCACCCTTGCGGATTATGCGGGAGAAATCGCCGCCCTGACGGGTATAGAACTGACGGTCTGACTTACGGGCAATCCTGTCACCACGGTGGGCGACGCTCATCGCACCGTTGTCATCCATTGTCGAAAGCATCGAGCCGGAGAGCGAATATGTCTCGGTCTCATCGGTCAGGTCGTAGCGCGGAACACCCCAGCGGGTATCAAGCGTTATCGAGGGGACAGAAAGGTCCCAGCCCTGTCCGAGCCAGCCGTTGCCGCCGTCACTGTTGTAACTGATAGCCAGTGAGGGTGCCATGCCGTTGCGGGCAGGAGGCATCTCGAAGGCGTATTGCAGGTTGGCGGAACCACGGTTGTTAGCCGTAGGAGGTGTGATGATATTGAGTTTCGCCGTCGGGTCCGCAGCCTTGATGTCGTTCATCATAGTGGGAGCGAAACCCTCTGTCTCAGGAGATTCGGGTGCCTGAATGACACCGTTGATCATGTCGGTGAAGTGGGTAGTCCTTGACTCCACATAGGCCAGCTCCTTATTGACAGCTATGCGGTCGAGTGCCACCCAGTGCTCCTGTTCGGTATCATAGTAGAACGTGCGTATGTCGTCTTCCGTGTAACCGCTCGGAATCCTTGTGCGGTCGTAGCCGAGCCTTACGGTCGCGCCTTTTTCAGAGAAGTGGGTGCCGTGAGGCAGGAACCGGTATCCCTCGCCCTGTGCCGTGACATTCGTCATGGCAAAATCAAGTTCGGGCATGTCATCCTCGCCAAGCACCGACACTGACAGTTCAGTGTCGCGCAGCAGCGTACCACCTGAGAAGGAGATGGCACCGCCGGCCACCGCGAGACTGTCCGCCTGTCCCTTGCGGAACGACCCTTTTACCGACTCGCCGTCAGGTATGCGGGAATATTTGTCCGCATCGTGTTTCGTGGTAGGAGCCTTTGCCGACTGTGCGGCCGGTACGCCCGTATCGCTTACTTTTTCCTGCTGTTGCGGAGAGGAATTGCCGCTTTCGCCGACCGTTGTCCCCGGAGACGAGGCGGGGCTGTCAGCCTCTATGTTTATGCCGCTGCTTCCCGGCGAATTGTTCGCCCCGGCGGAATGTCCCGAAAGGAACCATGCGCCCGACAAACCCACCGCAGAGAGTATAGCTGTGGCAACGGCTATGCTGTATATCCGTTTCATAATCGGTTTATTATGTTGTTACTGTGTTGTTTCCGGTTATTTCGCAAGAATCTTTTGGGTATGTTCGCCCTCGGCTGTGATTGCCTTGACGATATACACACCGTTCATCGGAACTGTGAAACGCTTGGTCTTGATGTCTGAACCCTCCATCTCTCCCTCGAACACGAGGCGGCCTGATGCGTCGAATACCATCAGAGTGGCCGGGCCGGACTGTTCGCGGTCAAGAATGGCGTTGAAGATATGGGCCGTGCCATCCTCGGCATCAACCGAAAGGCTGCTGTTGCGTGTGTTGCCGGGATAGTCGCCGGGAGGATCGGACTGGCCGATTACCACAGGCTGCTTAGGCTCTATGCCGTTGGGCATCGACGGGTCACATCCGTTGCCGACATGGACAGTGTAGGTCACGGTATTTGTCTTGGGGGTCTCAATCTGGACATTGCCGTAAATCTCAAAGTCCTCGACAGGCGTACCGTTGATTGTCATACCGGTGATATGGGTGTCGCCTCGACCGTACTTGATACACATCCTCCAGAGGCGCAGAGTCCACGCGCTCTTTTTGAGTACCTCCTCGCCATTGTGGAACCATCGTACATATATGCCGCTGATTCTGAGACCGAGGGTGTCGCCGGGCTTAATGGGGACTCCCTGTGTCAGACTTGTGTAGCCGTCAAGGATGAAATAGGCCTTGTCGCCGCGCACGTCATATCCCCATTGGGTTATGTCCTCTTTTACAGAAGGCTCCGCGCCGATGCGGTACCACGAGCCGGTCTCCGTCACGGTCCACTCCACGTCGCCGCCTGTAAACCTGCGGTCAGTGTGGGAATATGTCGTGTAGAGAAGGTTGCCCTTGCCGTGGATGTCGTTTCCACCGCCCTGTGTCACCGTAAGAGTATATGTTCCCGTGGCGAGATTCTCAATCCTGTGGGTCTTGCCCATGAAACTTCCGCTTGCCACGAGGTCGTCTTTCTTCATGCCGGCCACGCTGTCAACGGTAAGCGAATACCTGTATATAGGAGTGCCTATGTTGATGCCTATGTCGATTGCGCCGTCTTTCTGGGGAACCCCGTCAACACAGGTTGTCGGTTCCACATCCACATCGGCATCAATGCCATCGAAATAGGCGAAAGTGAACACGTCTGAACCGCTCCCGTCTGCATCCCACAATATATTGTGGAACATGGTCTTGCCTCGGGATATATCCGGGGGTGAGCAACGCACCATCACAGTGTTGTCTGTATCAAAACGGCCCTCGCCGGTCGGGTCAATGAGCATGACAGTACGGCTGCGGCTGTAATGGTAGAACTCCTTGTCGGGAGTAAGGTTGTGTGCCAGCTCTGCAAAATATCCGGTTTCCACCGCCCCGTTGGAACGCACGGAGGTCAGATACAGCGGAGTGGCGGAGGCTTCCGCGCTTATGACACCTCTATATACCGAATTCCTCGCATCTTCGGGTATGGTTACGGTATATGCCGCACCTCCCTCTCCGTCAACGCGAAGATACACAACGCCGTCGGAAAGCATGACCGACACATCGGCACCGCTGACATCCGCGGCTATGCCGGTTCCACCTGCCTCGCCGTTGGCTATCGCCCTGACGCTGCCGTCACTGCCAATGCGGAATCCGTATGTGCATCCGCTGTCGCCTGATTTGGAAAATCCGACATCAAACGCAGGATGCGTTGACGGACACGGGAACTCTATCAGTCCGGTGCCGTCAGTCAGTTCGGGTGTCACCACTGATCCGGGAGTGTTCTCCTCCAGACTTATCACGTCAAGAAAGCCTTCAGGCGTTACGGTCATGCCGGTGGCAGTCCAGCGCGTCGCGGTAGTGTCGGCGACTGTCGGCATATTCGGCTTGACCAGCCATGTGCGGTTCATGATGTGCCAAAGTGTGTCGTTGGGAGAGGTGTAGGTCTCCAACGCGCCGCCGTCGTCGCCCCAGAAAAGAGACATTTTGTCAGGCATCGGGTTTCCATGCTCACGGCCCATGACAAGGAGATGAGCCTCTGACGGAAGACCGTATGAGTTTGATTTGTGATAGCTGTCGTTCTCGGGGAGCGACGTGTATAACGGGCCCTCCTCATAAGAGGTGGCCGACATGGGCTGGAGAAAATCACCGGCCTTGTTCCTTGAAATCGCCGTGACGCGGTTGTGATATACCCCGGCGTCGTCACGGTCCCACACAAGGTTGCCGTCTCCGTCAAGATATGAGTCATTGAGGGTGACACCGTATTTCATCGCGAGATAGCTCTCCGCCTTCCTTCTTTCGCCGGGAGTCAGGATGCGGTTATACACCAACAGTTCAGGCGAATACCCTTCAAACCCCTTATTGTCGAAATTGGAAGTGTCGAACGGGCCATTGAAATGCTCGTCTGTGGGTGAATACGCGCCGCCGATTGTCAACGTGCCGCCGGGACCGCCCATACCGATGTGTTCGGATTGGCCGCGCGGTAATAGGTCAGCACCTTTGTGGCGTGTTCCTTGAATGTGTTTTCAGGTATGGAGTCTTTTCCCGTGTAGAGCAGATCCTCGCCGTGGGTCTCCCCGTAGTCAAGAGGCTCTATGTTTCCGGGTCTTACAATCCGGTCGCTGGTGACGAGACTGCCGCCTCCGTCACCGCTTGCGACCCCATAGACAACTCCCTCGGTTTTGAACGTGTAAGGCGCGAACACCCCGATAATCGTGCCTTGGATGAGTGACGAGCGATGCAGCTCGCTCCACTTCGGGGTGTCACCTTTCGAGAAGTCGAGTGCCGGGTTGAAATTTAGCGACTTGACCAGAGCCCTGTCCTGTGTGAACACATAGGTGCCGGAGACTCTGTTCTGAGCATACTGCACCACCGAATCGCCCGAAAAATCGAGCCATTGGTAGCGGCCCTGCAGGTTGCCTGAGACCGGAGCAGCCTTAAACCAGGCGTCAACTCCCTCGACACCGCCCGGAGAACGGGCAAGCAGCAGGAGCGCAGACAAACCACACAGGCCTGAAAAGAGTAGTACCTTTTTCATACGCAAGTGATGTTTTGGGGTTTAACATAAATATGTGATTATAACTGGTTTGTCTGCATTATATCAGGCTTGGCGAGCTTAGCGGGATCGGTGACCGAGTCAAGGTTGCCCGCCCTTAGTTTACCTTTTAAGCCTGAACCATATTGCAAAGATAATCGAAAAAAGATAACGCACATAATGTATTCGACTAAAATCTATTGTTTTAACTATTTTTAACGTTTAGTCGACTGCGATTCTCAACTATGCGTTTAAATTAAATAAATAATAAGGCTATATCGCGAAGTGATAAATCTAAATCAATCCTGTTGAAATGATACATATTGTACACCCACTTAGGATGTGTGTACGGTCAGATTGCATCTTTTACCATATTAAATTTACTATTACAATACGCTCATATTGTATTGTCTGAATATGAAAATGGGATCCGACTTTCGCCAGACCCCATTTTTAGTTATTTTTTAATTATAGTTTGGGATGGCACATCCCAAAAATTGGAACTCTGGCACGATACCTTGAAAATGGTTCTGCAACCATTGACTCCTTATTGCCATTAGATTTAGCTTCAGCAACAGAGACATTTTGTGAATCCTTTTCCTGCTTGTTTTCCTCGCCGTTCTGTTCCTCTTTATTTGGTGTGAGTTCAGCGGTAATCCTGCGATCAAGGGCTGCAAGTTCGGATTTTAAACCTTTCAGTTCTTCCTCCTTGCCCCACGGCTTGGCGACGATAGCTTCGAACTGGGGAACGTCGGCTTTGAGTCTGGCGGTGCGTTCCTCATACTGCTCGATGATGCCGGGTATCTTCTCCAATGCGTTGACGAAGTTCATACAGGCGGCATGGGTGTCGGACATTGCTATGAAGCCGTTGTTGAACTTGTATTTGTAGTTGCCTTCGACCACAAAGCGGTTCTGAACGGTCTCCTTGCCGTCAACAAAATTACGCTCGGAGATAATGCTGATGGGGAAGCCATAGATTTCTCCGATACGCTTGTACTGTCCGTGGGTGTCGGTTTTCATCGCCAGACCTTGAAGGTGGATACCCATGTTCTGCTCGTCACGGAGGTTGCAAGTGTCGATAGTGAGATTGTTGACGGGGTTGCCGTCTTTATCTCGCTGGACAACCGACGCATATCGGGCTGCATCCTCCTTCATACGACTTATTGCCGCCTCGTTGTTGGCAATGTCGTGGCTGATGGTCTGGAGCCTAAACTTGGAATCGGAGATACCCTTGTTGTGGGCTTTGCGTTCAGACTCCAGTGCCGCTATCCGCTTTTCAAGTTTAGCCTTTTCGAGAAGGTCGGTGTTGCCGCTGAGAATAGCCATATATTCCGAGAAGTTCATGCCGTTCTGCTCGTCCATCGCGCCCTCGTCGATTGTTCTTGTTCCAAGCGCGCCACGTTTGAGCTGGCTGATGAATGTTGCCTTGCAGTGAAGAAGGTTGAACTTGTAGGAGTCCAGAGTTTTCTCCACGGCATATATCAGAATGTCAACATTATTCCCTGCGTACAGTTTTGCGACATCGTTGCCGTGTCGCTGACCTCTGCCGTCTCTTTGTTCAAGGTCTTTCGGCACCCAAGGTATATCAAGATGGTGAATACAGACAACCCGCTTTTGAGCGTTTACTCCCGTACCAAGCGTCTGTGTCGAACCGAAAAGCACGCGTACATCGCCATCGTTCATCGCCTGAAACAGTGTTTTCCGGCTACGGTCGGTCTTACATTCCTGAATAAAACGAATCTCATGTGCCGGGATACCGTAATCCTCTATCAGCTTTCGTTTGATTTCGGAATAGACATTCCATTCCCCGGGCTTGTATGTTGACAAATCACTGAATACAAACTGTGTGCCTTTATGTTCATCATACTTCCGATAATATTCCGCTATCATCCGGGCGCAGTGGCTGGCCTTGTTGCCGGGATCATCGTCATACGAAGGGTCTATAAGACGCATATCCATTGACATTTTGCGGGCATAGTCTGTGGCAATAAGCATCTTCGCCTTTTCTTCGGTCTGTGACAGCGGTTCTCGCCCCAGTATGGTGGCATCGCCACTCTCGGCAAATTTCATCAGTTTCTCGATGAAGTCCTCCTGTTGCGGCGTCGGAGGAATATTATGCAGTATCTCGTTCTTTGCAGGACGGTCAACGCCTACATCCTCCGCCGTGCGGTAATCCGTTATCTCGTTGTAGAATGCCGCAAGCTCCGGCACTTTGATAAAGTAACGGAAACGCTCTTTCTGCACAATTCTATTGGTGACATTAAACTCGAAGTCGGTTGTTTTCTTTGCGAAAATCGCCAGCCAAGCGTCGATGCACCGTATATCCTGCCTTTCAAGCTCTTTCGGGCGTAGATACTTGAACAGCAGGTACAATTCGGTGAGCGAGTTGCTGATTGTCGTACCGCTGAGAAAAGTAGCACCGAGGTCTTTGCCCGTCCGCTCCTGAATGGTGCGTATGGCGTAGAGAAGATTCAGCGCACGCTGTGAGCCTTCCGAGTTGCCTAATCCCGCCACACGGTCGTGTCGGGTATTGAACATCAGGTTCTTGAACTGGTGCGACTCGTCCACAAAAATGTGGTCGATACCCATCTGCTTGAAGTCAACGACAGCATCCTTGTTCTGATCCATCTGGTACTGAATGGTCGCAATCTTGGCGGTCAGGTTTTCCTTACGCTTGATTAAGCCTTTGAGCATACCACGACTAACATCGTGGCCCTGCTGTTTCAGCACTTCAAGATTCTCCTCAACCGTATCAAGCTCCGCCTGAAGAATCTGTTGCTGCATCTCCGGCGACTGCGGGATTTTCCCGAACTGGTCGTGCGACATTATCACGCAGTCATAATCGTTGTTCTTGATCTGATTGAAGAAATTTACGCGGTTGTCAGCCTTGAAACTCTTTTCATCGGCAAACAGTATCCGGGCATTGGGATAGGCACTCTGATATGTCATGGCAATCTCGGCGACGTTGGCTTTCAAGCCGATAATCATCGGTTTGTGAGCCAGCCCAAGACGTTTCATTTCACGCGCTGCTATACACATTATCAGTGTTTTACCTGTCCCCACCTCGTGATCGCACACTCCGCCTCCGTTCTGTTTCAGCATCCATATACAGTCTTTTTGCGACTGGTAAATGGAGTGGATTCCATACCTGTCACCCAATAATTTCATATTCAGCTCAGGGAATGTCTGATGTGAACCATCATACTGAGGGCGCACGAAACAGTTGAACTTGTCATTGTAGAGGTCAACGAGTTTTTCCTTGAACTCCGGCGACTGGGCTTCGAGCCATTCGCTGAATCCGTTTCGGATTTCGTCAATCTTGGTATTGGCGAGTTGGATAGCCTCGTTATCCGGCACTTTGATGTCGTTGCCGTTTTCATCTTTACCTGCCGACTTTTTGATGTCGGGTACGGTATTGTGGAGTGCGTGTTTCAACAGGCTCATTCCATCGTATGTGCGGTAATAGCCTCTGACACAGAACTCCTCCCAGATGGTCATGTTCTTTCTTGATGCCTCCGCCGAGTATTCATCCATAGATGAAGAATAGGCAATCTTCACATCGGTGTGGAATAGATATGACATATAAGCGGAGTAGATACCCGTTGGAATCCATCGCTCACCGAAGTTGAAATCCAGTTCATCGAACTCGATGCGGCGGGGCCGTGCTTCCTCCAACGCATTGAGCGAATCTTTCGACAATGCTATGAAAGGTTCTACACCGTCATATCCGGGAAAGTCCTTTATCCGTTCTTCCTCATGGTCAATCCATGCCCTGACATTATCGGCTTTTGCCACTACATTTCCAGCAATGAAACGGTCTTTGACCTCATAGCTGCTGACAAGCGGATTATAATATATGTGTCCTTCAAGGTTATCTACCAATGAATCCTCATCCATATCCACAAGCGATGACATATATTCAAGGTTGACGACACCATATTTATTAAGTGATGCAGTCAGTGCCTCCAGCGGTGTATCCACCGAAGTAACCTCGTCAACCGCGAATGATACCGGATGGTCGAAAATGTCAGCCTTGACAAACCGACCATTCTCGCCCCGCTCCAATGCCAGTGCGTCCCTGCCGTTGGCATCCATGAGGATAAATTTTACATTCTTTTTCTCATTTAGGTTGCCGTATTTCTCCACAAACTCATCATAATACTGATTGAGGTGTTCGCGCAGATGTTCTGACGGTTCATGGGTCTCAGCCTCATAGTTATAAAGCTGCTGATAAGTTTCCGACAGAGTGACATAGAGCATGGCGCGTTTCGCCTGTTCCGGCTTCAATTCCAATGGATTGAATGTAGCACCATTCTTGCGGACTTCCGAGAGGAAGCCCACAAGACCGTCCTGCACCACCATACTGCCGTTGTGGTGGAAGAACTGAATATCCTCCGAGAAAGGACGGGGTGACATATCCACCTCGGCCTTCTCCGGCTTTTTCGCCTCCACTATTGGCTGTCTGCTGGGAATGAAGTAGCCTTCGGTTTTCTCGATTACAGTGCCACCCTCGACGATAGTTTCGGATTTATAATCCTTATCGGCTTCTTTTTCAGCCGCCTGACGCTCACGTTCCGCAAGCTGGGCGTATGCGATTGACATCATCGCTTCGTAGAATCCGTTGATAGGCGGATTATCGTCCCAGTTCAGAGAACCGTAAAATTCCAGCTCCTTGTCAGTGAGCGGTCGGAATTTGTTTATGGGTAACGGTTTGGCATCAGCCCACGGTTTCGGCTTTTCGACCGGCTTTTCCTCCTTCTCTTTCTTTGGCACGGCGGGACGCTGGTGTTTTGGCGCGTCCCTCGGCTCCAGTTCTCCGAAAAGGTTATAGGCAAACAGATGCGGGTCGGGATTGTCGGAGTAATCCGGGCCGCCGTCGGTTTCTATTTCCTTCGCCTGTTCCGGAATGGGTGTAGATGGCACACTCTCGGATTGCTCAACCTTCTGTATTTCGGCATTGGGCGTAACAATCTCTACGACCTTTTGCTTGGCGGTCTTTGTCAGCTTCGGGTCTTCGAGCTGCTCACAGATAGCCACACGTTGCCCGGCTCTTACGAGCTTACGCAGGTATGCGTCGAGCGCGTGATGTGGAAATCCGGCAAGCCCTATATATTTGTCACTGCCGTTGGCTCTGCGGGTGAGTGTAATACCTAAAATCTCCGACGCTTTTACCGCATCCTCGCCAAAAATCTCATAGAAATCGCCCACTCTAAACAGCAGTACAGCATCGGGATGTTTCTTTTTCATCTCCTGATACTGTTGCATCAGAGGCGTATTGGTGAGGCTCGACTTCCTTTCCACTTTCGGAGCTTTCTCCTTTACCTCCTGTTTAGGCGTAGGAGTTGGAGCAACCGGGTCAGGCGTAGGCGGCTTGATACCGTTGGAATTATACAATTCCAGATTCAGGTGCAGGTGCAACGACTCGTCAAGTGCCTTTCGCAAATCCTCGGCTATGCCGTTGATACCACCGTCATGGTGGTACACGATAGCCGGTTTGCCATATTGGTCAGTACCAACCTTTGCATCGGTACAGATTACATTCTGCGGAAAAGCCTGAAAGAACTTGTTGCCCGGAACTTTCGTACCTCGGTCAACAACCGACTGGATGAAAAATTCCTCATCAGCCGACAATGACTTCTTCCCTGTGTGCTTCTGGAAAATAATCAGGTCAGAGCCAACATCAGTTCCGGCGTTTTCGCTGAAAGTATTGTTGGGCAAACGCAGAGCTGCCACAAGGTCAGCCTGTTTCACAAGTTCCATTCTTATAAAGGGCGAAGCCGCGTTCATCACACCCTGCGATGTGATAAAGGCAATCAGACCTCCCTCTCTCACTTGGTCGAGACCTTTGAGAAAGAAGTAATTGTGCAACGACTTCGCCGCCTGACGGTAGCCAATTTCCTTGCTCGTTGCATATTTAGGATCTGCAACCGCGAAATCACCGAAAGGAACATTTGAGGCCGCTACATCGAAATAACCGTCGAAATCGGGGTCGATACGCTCAAAGCCTTCAATATTCACAGTAGTGGACGGATGCAGAGCCTGTAAGATTTTACCTGTCAGCAAATCTTTCTCAAACGATAGGCACTCCGCGCCGGGGTAAATCCGTAGAAATGAATCAATGAAAGCACCTTGACCGGCCGACGGCTCCAGAAACTTTTTAACTTCGACACCCTGATATTTCAGTGCATCAGCGAGAGCATTTACAATGCGGTCGTCGGTATAGAAAGCCGTCAGCGTTGACGCTTTCAGCGACTCCATATAGCGGTTAAACTCCTTGTCGTCATGCGAATAGTCGTGGATAAGGCGACGCAGTTCAACCGTAGGTGCGAACAATTCAATATCCGACTTGCTCCACTTGGCTGCATCCGCCAACTCATTGGCATCATTGAGGATACACTTCAACCCGCCGAACCCGGCATACTTGTGCAGTATCTCCCGCTCTTCGGGAGTCTGCGCTGTGCGTCCGGCAACACCGAGCTTCAGGACAAGCCTGATAGCCTCAATGTTGTCGCGCATGGTCTGTAATCGGTTAAAGGCCATATTCGTCGAAATATTCGGCAATCCGACCGGAGATTACCAGCTTTAGAATCACACCTTCGTTGGTGTTGAGATATTCTTCGCTCAGTTCCACATCTTTGAACTCCTGCTGCAATTCTTCCAGTAGCGTATAAGTCCAGAACTCGATGGAACGTTCATCAAGAGAAATATGATCCGAAAATTCGTCTGCAAGTATGCCGCTTACAAAATCGTATGGCGAAATCTCAAAGCCATCAAGCAGACGGGCAATGGCTTTCTCGGAGGATATATAGACTTCATCCCCGGCCAGCCTTGATTCCACATAAATGTTAGCCGCAGCTTCGGCGCGTGCGGCAATAAGCAGGTCATCATCGGCTTCGGGGAAATGATGCACCGTCAGGTAACGGCGCAGATACAGATTATAATAGTCGAGGTCGTAGCCTCGGCCATCATTCTTTCTTTTCATAAAAAGGTTGGGGGAAATTATAGGGCGTGAATCCTTTCACACTGCAAAGAAAACCATAATGAAAGAGGCATTCATCATTTCCGGGGACTATGGTACTCGGTAGCCTCGCAATGCCTCAATGTGACACGACAAGCGACATTTTCCATTCAATCCCTGTTCCGACATACTTTTGAAGTACATAAATCGCCTGTCTTTCAAATAATTATAAAAGGTTAGTACCCCAAAATTTGCACTTTAACAATTTTATAAGACTGATTATCAGTGAGATAAAATTTACGAGAGGGCTGCTTTGGGGTACTCTCCCAACGGGGGGATACAGGCTCTGTAATTTTGCATCGTAATCGAAAACGAAACGCAAAATGAAAAAAACTGAAATTGACTATAACGACGTGGAAACATTCCCGAAGTTCGCCAAGGCCGCGATAAGAATCATGCTTGAGATGCTCAGGTGCATGATGAAGAAGAAAGAGCCTCCCATACTCTCAATCAACGGCCGCATGATTTATCTCACCGAGCATGTGATGAAGCTATTCGGCTTCAGCGTGAGAAAAATCCGACAACTAAGGGCTGACGATGAAATCGAGTATATGATCAGCAAGGACGGCTCAGTGGTATTCCACTACGAGCATCAGGTGCAGGAATATATCGACCGTACATTTGTCAGTTCACGCAGCCCGGAAGGAATGGAGCGTAGAAAACTCCGCAATGAAAGATTCAATAACCTCGGCACCAGCTAAGGTGCCATAAAATCCCCCTATATAAGTTTATGGAAAATATCCAGGAACAGGAAGTGCTGATTGCCCGCAACAACGAGACGGGACAGGTAGGCGCAGTCGTCGGTCAGAACCCCGACGGCACCCCGAAGATGGCAGACGCCAAGACTGCCAAGTTGAGCGATCTCGTTAAGTTCAACAAAAACCAGAACCCCATCGAGGCGTTCATCTCCAATTTCATCCGTCAGGTGCAGAATCCATCGCTGTTCGGCTTCTTCAAACTCCCTGCCGACCGCTATGACGCTATCGCTCCGGCAATGGCCGACCTAATCCAAGACCCGGCGTCAAACGGCGAGATGCTCAAGCCTTACGAGGTTGAGGTGAAGCCTGTGGCTCAGACACAAGAACAGACTCCGGCACAGGAACAGACCACGACGGAAGTACAGCAGGAACCGGAAGCAGAGCCTAAGCCTGAACAGGAAAGTGTGCAGGCCAGTCAGGAAGTGACAACCACCGCAGCCAAGGCGACTCCCGTTGACCCCAACAGGATTGACTGGGCCACCATCGAACAGCAGTGGGGCGTTAAGCGAGAGACACTCGAACAGTCCGGCGCGCTACAGTCGATGCTCTACAATCACAAGTCGCCCCAGCTTTTTACCGTCACCCCACAGTTCGGAGATGAGAAATTCACTCTTGATGCCCGACTTTCCTTCAAGGAGCAACCCGACGGAAGTTTTACACTTGCGCCACACTTCATCAAGAACGAGCCCAAACTTGATGTTCCCTTCCGTGGCTACGAGTTCTCGAAAGAAGATAAGGAGCAGCTTCTCAAAACCGGCAACCTCGGCAAAGTTGTGGAACTTGCCGACCCCATGACAGGGGAGATGAAGAAATGTCTGGTCAGCGTTGACCGTCTTACCAACGAAATCGAGGCCATGCCTGTGGATAAAATCTTTATAAAGAACCACATCGGCAAGACCGAGCTTTCGATGAAAGAGATAGGTATCCTGAAAGACGGCGGCGTGGTACATGGTAAGGAAATCGAGCTGAACAACGGACGCAAGTTTACCAGCGACCTCCAGTATAATGCCGACAAGTGTGATGTCGAGTTCGTCCGCACGCAGTCGCTCAAACAGGAGCAGTCCGGAGAGACACAACAACGTAATACATGGGTTGATTCTGATGGCAACCCCAAACGTATTACCAAGTGGGGTTCTACACATTTCACAGAACAGCAGATTGCTGACTATATGGCCGGTAAAAAGATCGAGATGGTAAATGTCACTGACAAGCAGGGTCAGCCCTGCACGGTATTTCTCCAGTTCAACAAGGAGAAACAGCGTCCGGTCACTGAATATCACTATGCCGACAACAAGAATGTTGTCGGTGTGGCCGAAGAAAGCAAGACACAGTATGCCGTGAACAATCAGGGGAAGACCAATGAGGCTACGAAAAACATCACAGACCCGCTCCAGAGGGGTCAGACGGCTCCCAAGAACGAACAGCAGCAAGAGCAGCAGCTCAGACTGAAGGGACCGAAATTATAATCCCCGACTGACATAATACCTGCCATTCTCTAATGGCTGTCCTCTTCACCGACATGGGGAGGCAGACTCTCCCCATGTCTTTCCGAAATCTCTTTTAATAATTCAAATTAGTAATAATCAATAAAATAAATAATATTATGAATCTCGTAATCGCACACTCCGCTCAAATCGCCTTCGCTGTATCCCGTGCCCTCAACTGCACAGACCGTACCGAAAACGGCGACTACACCAACGACACCGGCAGCATCGTCATCACCTCCGTCGAGTCCAGTCTCGTCGAGCCGGCTCCGTTTCAGTATTACGCCGGCGGCAGCGACTTCATCAAGACGCTCCCTTTTATCCCCAAGAGATACCTGTACGGTATCCGTGCTGACAATGTGGGAGGTAAATTCAAGGTCAGCGACGAGGACAAAAGCACGGTCGTCAGGCTTCAGGCTCTTGTCGAGCAGGCCGCAGAGGTCATCTTCGCCTCAAACAACGGAAGTGAGGCTCAGGCTCTATTCGCTATTCTATGTCAGGCAGCAAAAGCCGGACGCCGTATCAGCCGTATGTGGCTGACCACACTGAGCAACCGGGCGATAACCTATGCCTACCGTAACCGCGAGTCAGGCCGCAACATCACACGTATAGCCCGCTCCGGTTTCGTTCACCACGGAATGAACTTTCTGTTCCGTGCCAATGTGGAACAGGCTTTCGCCCAGATGTATGGCAAGCAGTCGTTCCCGATGGAGCGTATGGACATCGCCGCGCTCTGGCTCCTTTGCAACAGCTACGACAACATGAAAGTCAAGCTCCCAAAGAAGACCCGCTATGGCGTCGGCATCACCGGAAATTGGAATGGGAAATCTGTCCAGTTGGCACCGGCTGAACTCTGGACAAAGAAATCAGAGGCTCAGAGCTTGTATGACAAGTTCATGAAACTTAATGGCAAAACTGTCATGGCTGAGGTCGTGGAGGTCAACCCGAAGGTGGAGTGGCGACACGAGTTGCTCAACATGGTTACCCTTCAGGAGGTGGCTATCGAGGAACTGGGATTCCTGCCCGCCCGAACAATGGCGGCCGCAGACCTTCTTTTCGAGAAAGGGCTTATATCTTCACCCCGCACCTCGGTCTCCTCGCTGCCTCATCATCTGAAACGTCACATTGAACGTCGCTTCCCGGAGGCAAAGGCGTTTCCGTTCTGCCCCGAAGAGCAGATACCTTATTGCCACGGAATCATCACCACCGAGCGTACACCTCTTTTTCTCAGCGACGACGAGCAGCGTGTGTATGAACTCATCAACATCCGTACAGAAATGGCTTTTGACTCAGCAAGATGTATAGAGGTGGGAATCGCGGCAAATATCGAAGGTGTCGGTCTTTTTGGCACAGCCGAACTGCCCGATGATGCGGAATGTGTAACGGGTAATATAGAATTTACAATCTCAGGTGTGAGCATCTACTCGTTCTCGGAGCACTCACCCGAAACCCTGACCGCCGCAACATTTCTGCACGACCTCAATGAACTGGTCAACACAGGTGGTGATACACCCTCGCTTCTTCCCGTGAGCAGCTACCGCGACTGCGGAGCCTGCCTCCAGCGTCTCATCGACAACGGATTCGTAAAATATCTGCTTGGCGACATTGAACCGACGGAGAAGGCGCGTGTGCTTCTTTCGCACGCCGGCCACCTCGAACTCGCCGACATCGGCAAGTACATCACCCAGATAGACGAGGCTGACGCGCTCGCGGAGAACCGCAAACCCACAAAGCCTGTAATGAGGGATTATGAGAACTGGCTTCATCCCCTTATTCTCTCGCTCATCACCGACAAGAAATCCTTTGCCAGCAAGGTTTCGGGCTACACCTGCCCGAAATGCGGCAACCACGGGCTGACCGTGTTCCCGGCTACAATAGCCTGTGAATGTTGCGGATTCTCAATCCCGCGCCACTTCCACGGCTACGACCTGACCGACAAGGACATCGAGCAGCTTGTACGATACAAATACACATCGCCCATCTACGGCTTCATCGACCGCAAAGGCCGCAAGTTCTGCGAATCGTTGGTAATCGACAACCGTTTCGGCGTGACATTCTCCGCCAAAGCCGCCAAGATATACGGATGAGAACAGTAGAGATTGATGAGGATATTCTGGAATCAATGTTCGAGCAGGTGGAATATCTTCATTCATTGGTAAGGACAATTTCCAGACTCCTTGTTTCAAAGAAACCGGATGACCTCCTTACTACCGGCGAAGCCGCCGCAATATTGCGAATGAGCACCCGCCATCTTAACAATCTCAAAGCGGCAGGAAAAATTCCTTTCATACAGATTGACGGTAGGGTAATGTATCTCGCAAGCGATATTGCGAAATATATAATCATGCAGAAGGCCAAAATATGATTGAAATTGTATTTACCAAACGTAATGACAGGGTGAAGATGTTTTTCAGTCGTTGCAAGGAACTTAAAGACGCTCTGAATCATATCTGCGAGAATTGTCGTCCTATCCTTAATAACGATGCCTATCTCACGGACGCGGAACTGGCGCAACGGCTCAGAGTAAGCAGACGCACTCTTCACGACTACCGGAATAGCGGTATGTTGCCTTACTATGAGATAGGCGGCAAGTATCTTTATTCCGAAAAAGATGTCGATAATCTCTTGATGAGCAATTATCGCAATGTAATTTGCAATCCTTGAATATGACAGAGGCAAGAATCCTTAACCGGACTCTTGCCTCTGTTGTCGTTTGGTGGTTACTGTTTTTTCTTCCGGCCCCGTTTCTTTTTGGTGAAGAGGTCTCCGGCCATGACCTCTCGGATATTCTGCATATCCTCCATGATTGAGGAATCAAGTACCCGGGCGTAGTGCTGGGTCATCTTGATGCTTGTGTGTCCGAGCATCTTCGAGACATTCTCGATACGTACCCCCTGTGACAGGCATACTGTAGCATAGGTGTGGCGGGCAACGTGAGTGGTGAGAACC
This sequence comes from Paramuribaculum intestinale, assembly GCF_030759015.1. Taxonomy (GTDB): domain Bacteria; phylum Bacteroidota; class Bacteroidia; order Bacteroidales; family Muribaculaceae; genus Paramuribaculum; species Paramuribaculum intestinale. Next base: position 2,311,805 of record NZ_CP098825.1, read on the forward strand.
TTGCCTATCTCGCAGATGTTTCCTATCTCTTTCAGGTAGCGGTTCATTACCTGATTGCAGGGAACCGGTAGAAGCGTTCCTTTTTCAGCCGCCTTCGGATTGTCCTCATATTTTTTGAGTATGGCTTTGGGTATGTCAAGCAGCGGTATATTCTGGACAATATCCGTTTTCTGGCGTGGCTTGCGAATCCACATGTTGCCGTCGTTGTCCTCGACAACGTGTTCTCTTTTCAGATTGGAGATGTCAATAAACGCCAGTCCGGTGAAAGCGGCCATTACAAACATGTCTCTGACCACATCAAGTACACCGTCAAAGTGCCTCCTATATATTATATGGAGTTCATCGAGGGTGAGGAATGTGGGATTGGTCTGTACCGTTCGGACCTTTATTCCGGCAAACGGATCCTTGGTAATCCAATCGTTTGCAAGGGCCCGGTTGGTGATTTTCTTCAGACCTTTCATGTAACGCGCCACAGTGTTCTGCTGCTGGTTACGGTCAATCTTGAGATACATCTCAAAACCGTGGACGAAGTCGCGGTCAAGACTTGTCAGTGGCAAGTCTTCGACTTCATACTTCTTTTTGATGTAACGCTGAAGCAGTCGGGTAATGGTCTCGTATTTTTTGATGGTGCCGAGCTCGAAATCACGGCCCATCAATGCACGGCATTCCTGATTATGTTCCTGAAATGTCGTTATTATCATACGTTCCACTACCTTGTGGACGCCGATATTGAAAAATCGGTTGTGAAGTTCCTGCGCGGTTGCGACAACACCTTCCGATTGCATATCCTGAAACAGCTTGAACAGCTTGATATTCGTCTCGTCGATATAGTCGTTCAAATCTATCGCGTTTTTGGACGTGCCTTTGGCGCGTTCCTTTGACTGATTCCAGAGAGCAGGGTCGATATACTTCCCCGTATTGGAATCAATTCTTGTGCCGTTCACAGAAATTCTCATGCGAATCGCACATTCTCCTGTCTTTGTCACGGTGCTTCTTCGATAGAACAGCACCGTCAATCGGTCTTTCTTCATTTCTTCTATGAGTAAAGAGGGTTAAATCGTCAAGAAACGAAGCCTTTCCGGAGGTGATTTTAGTCTTTGCAACAACAGGTATATCAGTGTGTTATATGCGTTTTGGTGCCACGGATTTCAGAGAAATTGGTGCCAAAAATTTCTGGCACTGTTTTTGGCACCAATTTGGCACCAAAATGATTTTCGCTGAAAAATCCTCCGAAGACATTTTTTCCTCCGCAAGTCCTCAAATTTCTTTCAGACCATACTGAATTTTCTACGCGAAGATAATAAAGACGCTTCCGACTCTCTCTATGCAAATCGTTGAAGAATAATGAAATGAGTATAAATCTCAGCCATGGATACCCATTCAGCAGGCTCTCGCAAGCCATTGGCACCAACGGGGAACCTTCATTCCTCATCGTTCTTCATCGGCGTGCATAGGGCATATAAAAAGCAAAACGCCGATTATGTTGATAATCAGCGTTTTGCCTTAATTTAACATTTGAATAAGTGGTCCCACTTGGAGTCAAAATAGTGAATCTCGTTGAATTTGGTTGAATATCGGTATTCAAACGGCAATATTATAGATGTCTTGAATATCAGTATATTATGTATTGATTTGCATATTTGCAAATTGCATCTCTATATCAAGCAGATGCAAGTAGGCGCAAAAGATGTGGACAATCCGTGGACGGAAATTTGTGTGCGTGGACAATTTTGATTAATTTTGTACCATAACTTTTAACCCCCTCTCCTTATGGCTACAATCACAAGGTCTCTTTCCTCGAAAGTAAATGGCAACGGTGAGTCTGAAATCATGCTCCGTCTTACCGTGTCACGCGAATTGCGTCTGCGTCTCAGAAGCGGTGTGTTTATCGAACCATCACGATTCCGTGAAGGTAAATTTATCATGCCGCGTGCCGACCGCAAGACGCTTGCAAAATTACAAATTATCAGTGACAATCTCTCATCATTGGAGTGCAGATTGATCTCTCTCAGCGTAAACACACCTGCAAATCAACTCAACAAGGAATTCTTTGAGGACGCCATAATGCGTCACAATCATCCGGAATTGTTTGAGACGGTACCTGTCAGCCGCAGTTTATTCGATACCTTCAATGAATATCTTGACACCACACAGGATGGTACAAAACTGTCAAGCCACTATAAAGTGTTGGCCCGGCTGTTGGATAGATATGAGAAATACAAGCGAAAATCAACCCGGCAGAAATTTCAGTTGACTCTCGAAGATTTTAACGGGGCGATGGTTGACGATTTCAAGCAGTTTGTCATTGATGAGCCCAGAATCTATGAGAAATATCCATCCATATATAAGGACGCATCAGATGTTGTGGAGACAAAGCGCAAGCCTCGCAAGCCGGAGCAGCGTGGCCACAATGCCGTAATTGCCATTATGAAACGGCTTCGTGCTTTCTTCAACTGGTGTGTGAAGCGTGGATACATCACTCGCACTCCGTTTGCCTCCTGCACAAGTATCGGCGCGGAGAAATATGGTGTGCCGTATTACATCACATTGGAGGAACGTGACAAAATTGCTGACCGCGATTTTTCATTCAAGAAATCGCTGGAGGTGCAACGCGATATTTTCATCTTCCAATGCCTTATCGGTTGCCGAGTGTCTGACCTTATGGAACTGACACCCGAAAACATTATCAATGGCGCGGTAGAGTATATGCCCAACAAGACAAAGGGAGAGCGACCGGAGGTTGTGCGTGTGCCACTGAACAGTCGTGCAAAGGCTCTTGTCAGGAAATACAAAGGAGTGGATGAGAAGGGTCGATTGTTCCCATTCATCAGCACACAGAAATACAATCAGGCAATCAAGGATATTTTTACACTTTGCGGTATCACACGTGTTGTCACTGTCCTCAATCCCAAGACCGGCGAAGAGGAGCGTAAACCGCTGAATGAAATAGCGAGCAGCCACATGGCACGGCGCACATTCGTCGGCAACCTCTATAAGAAGGTTAAAGACCCAAGCCTTGTCGGAGCATTGTCCGGTCACAAGGAAGGTAGCAAGGCCTTCGCCCGCTACCGAGACATCGACGAAGACATCAAGAAAGAATTGGTCAATCTCCTTGATTGACAGAGATTAATTTCTGAGAATCAGAATAATTTGCTAATTTTGCATATGGATAAGACAAAAGACACCCCATATATCGTAAGAGTTAAGGATTTCAGAATTGACTCTGATTACTCATCATGGCTTTCTGATATAATAAAGCGATATAGGGAGGCTCAGATAAAAGCGGCTCTAAAGGTTAATTATGAAAAATTGCAATTCAACTGGAGCATTGGACGTGACCTTGTAATACGGAAAGCAGAGGAACGTTGGGGCTCAGGAGTTGTTGAGCAACTTAGCTTTGACTTGCAAGATGCTTTCCCTAATGAAAAAGGATTCAGTAGCCGCAATATGTGGAGGATGAAACAATGGTATTTGTTTTTCTCCACATCTGAAGCATCCGAAAAACTGCCCCAACTTGGGGCAGAATTGCAAAATGCTGAAATCCAATCATTAATAAAGCTGCCACAGGTTGGGGCAGAATTGAACGAAGATAGTTTGCCAATGATTCTCGGACTTGTGCCATGGCGTCATCAGACAGACATTGTAACCGGATGCGAATCGTTAGACGAAGCCATTTTCTATCTAAAAGAATGCGTAACAAGAGGATGGAGCCGTCAAACGTTGGCAAATTCAATGAAGGCCAAATTATATGAGAAGCAAGGCAAAGCCATCTCAAACTTTCCAAAATACCTGCCGGAAGCGCAAAGCCGACTTGCGCAGGAAATTACTAAAGACAACTACGATTTCAGTTTTGTGACAGTCCCTGAGAATTATCAGGAAGAACAGTTGGAAACAGCTCTTGAGCAGAACATCACCCGTTTTCTTCTCGAACTTGGAACCGGATTTGCTTTTGTTGGTCGGCAGAAAGAGTTTATCGTCAATGGCCGTAGCCGACGTATTGATATGTTATTCTATCATATCAAACTGAAAGCATATGTGGTTGTAGAACTCAAAATAAGGCCATTTGAACCGGAATTTGCAGGTAAACTCAACTATTATGTAAGTGCAGTCGATGAATTATTGAAAGGACCCGATGATAATCCAACCATCGGATTGCTGATATGCAGTGACAAGGATGAGACTGAGGTACGTTGGGCGTTCAGGGGCGTACATACACCGATGGGAGTGGCTTCTTATGACAATGTCAATACCATTAATGAAACGAATCTATTACCTTCTGCTGAGGAACTTCAAGCACGTATTCGTTTGGTAGAGGAGAAGATAAACAAAAACAAATAATCCTAACCTAAATTTAATTAGAATATAATTGGGATTCTACTACATTCTCTGAATTTTCCAAGACGGTAATTATTTATTTCTTTCATAGGACTTTTTCAAGGGTATTGCGTCTTTTATATTGAGGCCGTATAGCCTATCGATAATGACACAATGATTACTTCGAGAGAATTTGAGACATATTTCAGACGACTGTATTTGCCATTGGGTATGTACGCACTCCGTATCGTTGATAATGCCGACGATGCGGAGGACATTGTGGAGGATACTTTCATGAAGGCTTGGCAAGCTCTCTCGTCGGGTGCAGAGATTGAACATTTCAACTCATATATCTACCGATGTGTAAGAAATGAATGTGTGAGCTTCCTTCGAGGGAAAAAGGAATTTGAAAACATTGATACAATCCCGGAAGTATGCGAGGAGGTGATAGACACCTCTTTCCATGATGCAAGGATATGGAAGGCGATTGATGAACTTCCGGAGAAATGCCGTGAAATATTCTTGATGAGCAAGCGTGATGGACTGACCAATGCGGAAATTGCCGAGGAAATGAATATCTCTATAAAGACTGTTAAGAACCAGATGACAAAAGCGTTTGCCCGGCTCAGAGAGTCGTTATCAACCGGGCACAAGCCATTCTTCCTACCTTTTTTATAAAAATTTTAATTCCGGATAGGACCTGAGGATAGTGGTTGCGTCATATAAGTGAACGGGGACAAATCCCGGGACACTTTTTGAACAACCATTATGAATGAAGAAATAACATACATAGCAAAGCGTTACCGCAAAGGGAAGTTCTCCGTTGAAAAGAGTTGGAAACGGTTGAATATAAAACCAGCCTTAAAATGGAATGGTCTCAAAATAGCGGCAGCCGTTGCCTCGGTTGTAGTCCTGTCGGCGACAGCGGCTATCATATATCATCAGTACGAATTGAAAGACACGGCTGATAAGATTGTCAATGAATCAGTCAGACCTGCTGCATCGCTGGAGACTGTCAAAATCATTGATTTTGAAAACACGCCGCTCCCTACCGTCATTTCCAAAATTAAAGAGGTGTATGGCGTTGAGGTTATCAATGTTCCGGAGAATGCCGGGGAGTATCGTCTTTCACTACACTACGAAGGTAACGCCGTTGACCTTGTAGCCACGATCAACGACATTCTTGAAACCCAAATGTCAGTAAAGGAATGAAGCGTTTGATGTCATTGCTGATTGGAGCCTTCTGCTGTGTGTCGGTTGTGTTTGCGCAGAATGTGACCATTCGCGCTGTCAATCAACCTGCCGCAACTGTATTCCGCTCTATTGTGGAACAGACTGGCAAAAACTTTGTGTATTCATCGGAACTGCTTAAAGATATACGTGTCACTGTCAAAGCCAAGAACAAACCACTGAATTACGTGCTGTCTGAAATGTTCTCAGCCACTCCCATTGAGTATAAAATCAAGGGTAACAATATAGTCTTGAAGCGAAGGAAGAAAGTGGCAAAGACTGAAAAGATCAAATCTCCGGTTGTCTCCGCTCCTGTGACAAGTGTATGTGAACCCTCGATTAAATCCACGATGCTTGATGAAGTGGTTGTCGTATCGCGTCTTGAAGCCCCGCAGGTTGAGACTGCCGAAATCGGAGCTAAGAAAGTCACCGCCGATGAAGTGCGCAACACACCGGTGCTTTTCGGTGAGGCAGATGTGATAAAGGCTTTGCAGACCCAGCCGGGCATAACTGAGGGCACGGAGGGTATGGCAGGGATGTATGTTCATGGCGGAAACGCTGATGAAAACCTCTATATGCTTGATAATGTGCCTCTCTATCAAGTCAATCATTTTGCCGGGCTATTCTCAGCGTTCAATACCGATATAATAAGATACATAGATTTTTTCAAGTCTTCCATTCCTGCGAAATATGATGGTCGTCTGTCTTCTTTTATGGATGTGCGTCTGCAAAACGGCAACCGCGACGGTCATCACGGGTCCGCACGTCTCGGCCTGACATCGGGAGCTTTCAATATCTCCGGGCCGATAGGCAAGAAGACAACCTATCTTGTTGGGTTGCGCCGTTCTTGGTTTGATGTGCTCACCATTCCGTTTGTTGCGATTGCCAATTCGCAGAATGAAGATGAGAAACTACGCTTCAACTATTATTTTATGGATTTCAACGCCCGTGTGCAGCATCGGTTCTCACCTAAGGCGACCGCCTTTGTCAGCTTCTATTTCGGAGATGACAAACTGAAAACCGGTACGGAAGACAAGGGCTATGACAAGCCTAATTATTTCGGGTCGTTTTATGATGACCGGTTTGACATGCACTGGGGAAACCTTCTCGCACAAGCCGGACTCAATTACCGTTTCAATGATAATCTTTCATCCGAGTTCACTGCCGCATACACCCGCTTCTTCTCCAGCATGAAGCATGATTATATCAGTAGAGATAAATCCTCCGAACACATGGAAGAATCGCATACTGTCCTCAATACAGACAATAATATAAATGACTGGATATTTCGTGGTGATTTCGATTGGAGTCCCAACGACAACAACCGCGTCCGTTTCGGCGCAGGATACACCCGACATTCATTCCTACCGGCGCGAACATCACGCCTATACGAGGTTGGGACGACACATTTGTCAACCCGTGATTCAACATGGGCCTATGGTGCGAATGAAGTCAACGCATATATTGAGGATGATTGGAAAATAAGTGACAAGTTCAGAATGAACGCCGGTTTCCATGGCTCGTTGTTCAATATCGGGGAAAAGACAAATTTCGGATGGTCTCCGAGATTGTCACTCAGTTATCGTCCTGATGAAGACTGGGCGGTGAAATTTGCATACGCCCGAACCACTCAATACGTACACCAACTCAGCCAGAGTTATCTTGCACTCCCTACTGACCAATGGATACCGATCAGCGGAAAGTTCAAGCCGGAGACAGCTGATAAAATATCCGTGGGTGGGTATTGGCAATCTCCTGACAAGACTTATGCAGTGTCAGTAGAGGGCTACTACAAATGGATGGATAATCTTGTAGAATACAAGGATGAGTATTACCTGCATCCCCCTCTCGACTTATGGAACGCTCAACTTTGCAGTGGTAAAGGTACGGCTAAGGGCGTTGATTTCAAAATTGAAAAAGTATTCGGAAAGGTGACAGGGCACATATCCTATTCGTTAGCGTGGGCAGACCGCACGTTTGCCGACAAAAACGGAGGGCGCACATTTCCAGCCAAATTCGATAACCGCCATACGATAAATATAATGGTGAATTGGAAAATAAGCGACAAGGTGCAGATCAACGCTTCGTGGGTGGGACATTCAGGCAACAGATTCACTCTGTTGAATCAAGTGTGGGATGATCCTGAATTTGACACCACCGATTGGTTCGGAGCCGGAGAGTCGCCATTGGGTACCGGCATTAACAGTTATAAATTGCCTTTCTACCATCGTCTGGATTTAAGCTGTACTGTCAAAAATAAACGTGGGTACTGGACATTCGGTCTCTATAACGCATACTGCCACATGAACACTGTTGCAGTGAAGCGTGGAACCCAAGATATTGCCGTGTCAAAACCCGGCGAATACTATATCACCAGTGAACCGGTATTCAAACGTGTCAAACTTCTTCCTGTCATACCCTCGATTTCATACACATGGTTATTCTGAAAAAAATATATCCACTTCTTGCATTACCGCTCCTCACAGGATGCGAGGAGGCGTTCACACCGGATATGCCCCATACTCCGGCATTGTGCGTCAACTCCTTGATAACCGCTGGAGAACCTGTAGAGGCTAAAATTTCAAAGTCAAGGCTTTACACCGACAGTTCCGAAAAATCCGAAGTCAGGGATGCCGAAGTCAGGATTTATGCCAATGGGGAGTTGCAGCTTGACTCCTATATCCCGAAGGAGGGCGACAATATAAGGATTGTTGCCGAAAGTCCTGCGGTTGGCAGAGGTGAGGCCGACGTACTTATCCCGGCTTCTATCCCGGCGCCGACTGCTACTTGGGAGGCTTATGATGTCAGTTGCTGGGAATCTGACAATGAAGAGGTTTTCACCCAGTTCAAACTAAAGATTGACCTTCGGATTGAAGATCCCAAAGGAGAAAATTATTATAAATTTTCATTCAACAGTGATTTTCAAGCCGATGAAGAGTTGGACGACTTTGATGCAAGCGGAAATTATGGGTTTGCGATAGGCTTGTTGCTATATGATATGGAACCAATTTTCAGGGAGCATATCGGTATTTTTGAGTCTATCATGGGTGGCGATGCTGAAGGCTTCTCATTCTTCTCAGACCGACAGTTTGAAGGAAAAAGTTATACATTGCATCTTCAATTTGACAACTGCTGGTTCCGCTATCCAAAAGGTGAGATACCCGACTGCAACGTCAATTTGATTGTCAGCTCCGTGTCGTCTTCCTACTATAACTGGGCCAACTATATTTGGCAGCGCGACAGCGGTACTCTTACCGAACTTGGAGACTACGGTTTTGGAGACCCGATATGGGGATACAGCAATGTGTCTTCCGGCGCGGGTGTGGTTGCAGCCCAATCGAAATCAGTCTGCACGATTGATTTAACAGACTTCATTCAGGAAACAATACACGAAATAATCAAATAGAACAATCCAATGGAAAAATCGAAAACAATCGGAATAATAACTTTCTTCATAATGTCTATACTTGTATTGACATCATGTGATAAAGAGGGATATGAACCAATATCAACCTCCACGGATGCTTGTCAGATAATAGTGAATTGTCTCGACCACAATGGGAAAAGCCTTCTTGATAACAATAAATTTGTTAATGGAATTTCTATCGAGGGTGATGCTTCACACTCAAAGATAAAATATGATGTGAAAAATGCAAATGGAGGAAAGGTTCTGTCTTTCACTGCTGAACTTCCTGATCAGGACGATATGAAATGGTCGAAAGACAGAAGCGAGGCCAATGGTATCTCTAAGATGACCATGAAGTTCAACAAACACAAGATTGAGCTGAAATGCCACATAAAATATATCGCCAACCGTCCTCCGGCAGTATCAGGTGGCAAAGCCACACTTGAAGAGGTATCATGCAATAACCAGACATTCAAACGCTCCGGTAACAGCGTAACCATAACACTACGTATGGACAAAAGCGGCAAACTCTTATAAAAATATAATAATGAACCAAATTAAATTCCTGATTGTCGCTCTGATAGCGATACTCGCATTCGCCTCATGCAGTGAGGACGAACCTGCAAGAATGTTGTGGGAAGTATCCGGCAAACCGGCAGGAAATGTGGAGACATCTATTCATTATGATTATAATTCTCCAGTATGGATAACTGTCGGAGGCTATGCCGCTGAAGTTATTTTGAAATGCTCCAATTATTCCGAACTGTCGATATATGGTCAAAAGAATGAAGACGGGGAATACGTTGACTCTGATTGTCGGTTTTCAGCAAAAGTTATAGATCCAACAACCGTAAGAATATCATTTGACTATATGGAAGATGTGGATTTTGCAGAAAAATCATGCTATCTACAAATAGATGGAATCAATGGTAAAGATACGCGTACAACAATGGTAACTATTACGCGTAAACATCTCAATTATAAATAACAAATTTCAATCAGATAAAAGACCACATGATTACAAAATTAAAACTAATGATGATGGTGTGTTTTGCCATCATTGTGTTCGCCTCATGCAGCGAGGACGAACCCGCAAAAATGCTGTGGGAAGTTACGGCTACCCCGGCAGAGAGTGTTAAGGCGGCCTTCGACCCAAGTTTCTACCACCAGATTCAGATTACTTCTGATGGAGAAGGCGGTGAAGTGACGCTCAAATGCACCAACTACAAATCACTTAATCTGGTTGGTGCCACCAAAAACGAGAACGGGGAATATTTCGATGCTGATTGCAAATTCACGGCAAAAATCACGGATCCTGGAGTTGTCAAGATAATCCTCGACAAAATGCCCGATGGTTTCAAAGAAGCGAAAACAATCCTTCAAATCTACGGAACTGAGGGGAAGGACTCTAATACAACGACTGTTGATATTACACGTAAACCATAAATGGAATAATGAAAAGAGGAATTACCTTATTAGCCTTTCTTTTAGTCATGGTTGGATCTGTCTTCGGACAGACCGACCATGGCTATAATCTATACGGTCAATTTTTAGGTACCTCAACAGGCATTGGAGTGGGGCTTGACAGCCGTTTTAAGGCAGGTGGAATACTTGGCTATTCATTGGGGCTTGCTTTTACTGACATTTCTTGGAGTAGAGATGATGGGCTGGATGGGTGTTATGCCAGCTATGATGCGGAAAGCCGGGGAATAAGTATTCCTTTCGAGATCAATGCAATTTTGGGTAAACGTGCCAGCAAATTTGAAATAGGATTTGGCATGACAACATATCTGGTCAATAGAGACGAGCTGCATTATAAAACTATCTTCTTCCCTTCAGAAGAAGATGGAGTATTGGATTTTGAAAGGTACTCAACCCGTAAAAAAATTTTCCGACCTAACATTATTGGTACAATCAATATCGGATACCGACTTCAACGTAAATCCGGATTCTTCATGAAAGTTGGATTATCCTTACTTATTGGAGACCTGAAATGTTCACCTATTGACGGTGTAGTTGCTTTACCGAATATTTGTCTTGGATATACAATCCCTCATTTTTAGTGCATTATAACATGAGATGAATTGCATGAGAAAAATTAGTAAGATCTTGACTGCAGTGACTTATATTATTGCTTGTTTCCTGATTGGTGGATGCAATTATGATGAACCCACACCGGGTAATGATTCCAATCCGGATTCTGATAAAACATGTGCCTTAGCATGGGATACGATTGTTTGCAATCAGTTATCGGTAAACGAGCTTTTCATCGGTTCTAAATTCCTCGGCGTTCAGAACTGGAATTGCAACGGCAATCCTCCAGGCATATATCCGGCAGCAGTTTTTCCAGAAGAAGCCTTTGCAACCACGTTTGATCAGGAGGTTTCCGGTAATAAAAAACCGATTGTCGTATATACCAACTTCAGTGACCCTTTTATTTCGACTATAGAGAATCCTTCCGGAGTAAATTATAGCCGGTTTATGAAGAGTATGCTCAGGTCTGAGGAATATAAATTGAACTCTGAACCCCAGCTGAATTTATATAGATGTGCCAAAATGAATAATCTTGATAGTCTTATCAGAATCTTCCCGGATAATCCATCTTTTGCTGAGACATTTGAAAGTATAGTAAAGCAAAAGATGGATATTGATAAAATCAAGAGCTGGACTATCGGAGAAATCATATTCAAAGGATTTACAGTTACGATGGATATACCCGAAAAAGGCATTTTTACAAATGAGATACCATCTGAAAAGGGATTGGTGTATGTCAGGAGCATTACTTATGGATCCACGGCATATTTTGTTATTGGCAGCGATTTGACATATCCTGAAGTCAGGGCCATTATATCTAAACCATCTATGATTGGAACTGAAAAACAAAATCTGAAAAATACACATGTAGTTCTCCTTACCAATTCAGGCATTGACCAAAACGCGGAACTTCATACTGAATCCGATGCCTTGTATGATTATTTCAGACATCCCTATATCGAAGGGAACTATGGCTATCCCATATACTGCACAGGATGCTCCATTAAAGACAATTCTTATATTCACATCTCTGTAAAATAAAAATCTCCACCGAAGAATTTATAATGAAATGCTCGGTGGAGAATTCTTAAATTAATATTCGTAACCTTCAGGGAGAGAAGGCTTGGCATCATCGGGGATGTGAGGGTTGGCTCTCATTTGCTTGATTGCTTCTATCTCACCGGGAGTGTAGCGAGTCGGACTTTTGTGAGGCATCGGTATTTCATCCGGTTTTGATTCAGATTGTGCCGGGTCTACTTCCTGCGGAGATTCTTCTTTCTTTTTGGATTGCCAATCATCATGAGGATAGAAGAAGTTGAATTCAGGTCCAGTTGACTCTCTCGTAACGATGAGATCTTTCCAACCATCTTTTTCAGCCTCATCTGTGCCTAACATATCCTTTTCTATCCTGTCAATAAACTTACTGTCATTGCTGATTGCTCGTTGGGCGCGGTATAGCCATTCAATGTTTGTGAGTTCCCGGTTCTCGACTTTGACAGAATGTATCCAATAACCCAAACCGAAAATGATGTCCACAAGACCAATGATGACAAAGGATAGAATCTTGATTTTCTTATCTCGCTTCGCCAACTTTTCCTTCAGGTCTTCATCAGTTCGCAATCCATTTATCTGATAGTAAATGTCAGCTGCATCCTTGACGCTGATGCCATCATACTGCTTTCTTCCATTATAGTAGGACTCCGTATGTCCTTTCTCTATGATGGGAGTCAGATTTGAAGTGACTTTTGACACGAATACCTCGCTTGCCTTTTTAACAATCTCATCGGTCTTGTCCTCCGGCTTCGGCATTGCCTCAACTGCCTTTTTGAGATCTGCCATGCCTTGGACGACAAGAGCCATTGAGCCGTTCATAGTCTGGATTATTCCGGTGAGTGTGGCGACATCCTCGCTTTTGGCGAGATTATCAGGAATTTTAATCTCCGTAATTTCCATTGGCTCGGGGGTGGCAGGAAGCATAACGGGAGCCGATATTTTCGTTGCCACATTTGCCATCTCATTCTTAATCTCCGTCAGTGCGTCCTCCAGCCGTTTCATTTGGCGGCGGAGCAATTCCATATCCATGTCCCCGCACTGTGGAACAAGTGAGATGTTATCTTTCTTTGCCATAATCAGGATAATCTGGGTTTGTTGTTACGTTTTCTTCTTCTCTTCAGCAGTTGGTTGGCTGCGGCCTGCTCGTTCTCGTCAAGGTGACCGTTTCCAAGTTGGAACGCACCGCCAACCATATTGCATATAGACTCGCCAATATCAGCGGTCACTTCCGCAGCCTTTTCCAGAGTCTCCATTGTGGATTTTGCCAACGAGAATACTGCCGACTGATCGACACTGGCTTGATGTGGCTGAGTCTGCCTCGGCTGTGACTGTCGGCTATGTGACTGCGAATTGAAAAGGCTGTCGAGATTTCTGAATTTGAACTGCTCTCCGACATCAGAACCTTTCACCTTGTAGTCGCCAAGTTGGAAGGAAACGCCCTGCATCTCGGTAGTGCCACGGCGGTATTTCGGAATGATTGAGATGTTCTTTTTAGCCAACTCACGCGCAAAACTATTCCAGTCGCGGGCATTTTTCAATGCTTCCGTGGCGGCGATTCTTATCTCCGCTTTTGCTCTTTCGATGCCGTGCAGTTTCTACAAATCGGGATTCTCCTGCTTGGGCAGAGCGAGTCCATACTTCCGCGTCAATGCCTCGCAGACCTTCTTATTCTTGTAGCGGTTGCGTCCGCACTCCATACGCTTGCCGTTGTTGCCTACCATGTTGAACACGATATGGCAGTGCGGTTTGTCGGTTTCGTAATGGCGGACAATAAGCCATTGGGTCTTGTCAAGTCCCATCATCCTGATGTAATCTCTCGCTATCTGAAGCATCTTTTTATCAGATAATTTCGGTCTGTCCTCGGCGGCGAAAGACAATGTTATGTGTCCGGCAGGATTGCTTATTCGATGATTCAGCATAGACTGAGATTCAAAACTTGCGATTATCTGACGGCGTTTCGTCCCCACCAGACCATCGCTTCCGAGTATCTTCCAAGTGTCGGGAGTGAATATTCTTTTGTCGTGTTTCTCGCGGGTGACATAGTCAACCTTTGAACCGAACGACCCGGATTTCAAAATTTTTCCTATCATCTTTGTGTCCGTTTTTTGAGATTTATGAGGATGTCGGCCACCATGTCAAGGCAGAAATTAGCCTTGTCTTCAATAGCGGTCAATCCCTCGGTATTGCCTGTATGGGCGATTTGATTGAGATTGGGTCCGAGTTTTTTCAACTCGTGGATAAGGGCTTTTTCCTCGTCAGAGAGGAATGCGATGATGACATCCTCCAAAGCCCGGATGCGGACATATTCAGCCTTGTTCATACCTGCCTTTGCCGAGAGAATATCAACGCGGTCATACTCGCCGTCATTGAAACTTATCTTGACATACCTGTCTCTTTTTGCCGAGCCGAGGCGCGGTCTTCCATTCGATTTATCCATGTTGTAAATCATTGTAATCGGTGTAACCATTATACTGGAATATGCGACCATCGGGAGGCAGGCAATCAACCGTCAGGCGGTCGGATTGCCCCCTTTTGAGGAACTCAAAAGGTATCTTGCCCACTACTACTGAATCAGGCTGCGCAGCATACCTCCGTTTCCATCCCTGACGGGACTCTGTGCCTCCCGATTAGTCGCTTATTTCCGGCTGTCAATTCTCAGAGTTTGCGCCATGCCTCGAGGTCGTCGCCGAACAGGTCGAGATGCTCGCAGATGATGCGCTCGGCATAGCTGCCTACGTTGGCACCACGGTCGCCGAGGATTCTGGCGTAACGTTCAAGTCGCTCCCATGTGGCATCGCTGATGTTGAGCGAATGTCGCTTGACAATCTTCACCGGGATGAGATATGTTTCCTTGTATTCGCCGAACTCCAGCTTACGCTGTTTTATGCCCACACGCTGTTGTTTAGGTTGTGTGGGTGCAGTCTGTTCATCGTTGAACAGATTGGCGGTGTTGTCGGGAGTGTTGCGGTCGTTGCTGTTAACAGCAACATCAGAGTTGTCGATGTTGACAGGCATAGCTGGGTCAACGGGATTGGGAGTAGTATCAGATTTCATAATATCATCAGATTTGGGAGTTATACAATCGGTAGATGTTTTGCCAGTCTTGGGTGTTGACATGGCGGTGGAGGGAGAGGGTGTTGACTGAGATTTCTTGTTAGTCATTTTTTCTCGTTTATACGGTTTGACAATGGAGTTTCGGTTGTCGGGTTATATCGTTCAACCGATACTAATTCGAGTTGCAGGTCATCTATGAATTTCTGCAACATCGGATACTTTCTAATCATACTTTGCAGCACGGCTTGGTCTGGCTCGATTTGCAGTAGATAATCGGCAATATCATATCCGGCTGACTTGTCAGTATCATCGGCAACATCATTCATAAAGTTGAAGATGGTGGCTTCGATACCGAGCGACTTCATCAATGGTAGTTTCTGCCCCCACTGCTCTGTCGCGCCCAAATCGGGATAGAGGATAACCTGCCGTCCACGGAGAACCCGGAGTGCATCGGCATTGAGACATCCGTTCTTGCCTCCGGTGGCGAGCCATACATATTCGGGCAGATACCAGCTCGCTATCAGTGCCGTCTTCTCGCTCTCGACCAATGCAACAGGCTTGCCACGGTTCATCGGCAACAGATGTTCACCGAAAAAACATTGACGGAGATTGTAGTCCGGCAACTTCATCAGCGAGTGGGCCCACGACACATGGTTAAATGGCTCCTTGACACGCTTGCCGCTCCCGGCATCGTAGAGCATCACTTTCCCGGTGCGGACACGTCCGTTGATGTCGGTCTGCCAGAACACACAAGCCCCCGGCCAGTGCTTCGATGTGCCAACGCAATACTCTCTCATCAGTCTCTCCGCATCATCGGACCCGAACTTCGATTTGAGGAACAGAAAGAGATTGTTACGGTCATATCCGTGCAGAGTCTGTGCAACAGTCTCTGCCTCTATGAAAGAGGCTGGCTTGGGTGTCTCGGCCGGCGTGGCTCTGCTGGCTGACGGAGCTGACCAATCGGAGTGCTGAGGCTTGTCCTGCGGATTGCGCTCAAAATATTCCTTTGGCGTGAGGTGATAGCCACAACTCTGCTCATGGTCGCACCTGCCAACATCATCAGGGAACGAGACTTGTTTCTCGGTGTCGATGTATCGTGAGAAACAGCGTTTCTTGTGACAGGCAGGGCAAGTGTGGCGGCTTCCAACACCACGGTAGGGTTGGAGGATAAATCGGTGTTCGCTCATAATCCCATCAAAATTTTGGTTGCATTATCCGCATTATTTGCATTATGGTGGGTGGAAAATGCGGAAAGTGCAGAAAATGCAGGGTTATAATCATAATTTCGCATAGACTCCGTGACGTACCTTCTGGAAATGGATGCCGGTGAACCGCTTTACAAAATCCTTGAAAGTCCGCTCTGCCATAGAATTGGCTATCGCAATTTCAACGCCTTGTTCGGTTGTGAACTCCTCCGGCAGTGCGGCTATGACAGCCCGTTGCAGTTCTGACAGCGATAAATCCTTGATTATGCCCTGCACTCTTGTGGCGGTAGCCTTGAAATAATCCACAAGACTTATGGCATTCTCTACCGAAATAAGGTCTATCTCATTTTTGTCAGCCTCGCCGCAAGCCCAACGTGCCATCTGGATTATCAGACATAAGCGTATGGCATGAAAATCGAATTTGCTGAATACACCTTTCAGCGCGTCATTTTCCTCCCGGTTACAGTCCTCGGTATTCTCCCGTTGCCATTGGTAGAGCCTTGCCTTTGCCTCCGGCGAGAAGCCGAGAATTGTAGGGATAACCTTGCCGTCTTCATCAGTTTTGTATGGCATATCCACAAGTTTGCCGATAATCTCAGCCCATGAAACCTCAATGTCGAATGACGGTTCTTTGTCGCTCCACGCCTGTTTATCCTGATTGTTGGCGATGACGAATAGAAGGCGGTCGATGAAGCCGTTTGAGCTGCGGCTGCCCTGGGCAAGTTCGTTGAGAATACCGTTCTGGATTGTGCCGACAACCGATACGAATGGTCTGCCGATATACACGGAGTCTTTCGCACCCTTTCGGTCTGAGAATATCGGGTTGGCGTTGTAGAGTTTCAACCAATATTCCTCGTCAGAGCCTTTGTTGTATCGGTTGAAGTTCTTGAACCATCCCGCCAACTCGTCATTCCACATGCAGATGCCACGCAGATTGTGGGAGTGAATAAGCATCATGGCCTCCGGAGTTGCGTCAGAAATCAGGAAGCGTTTGTTAACAGGCATTACCGGATGCGTAACAGTCCTTTCTTTCATCGGCAACTCGCACTGGCGGTTATATTCGGCAAGTTCTTTCTGAAAGGCACTGTTGTTTACGCCGTCAATATCTGAGAACGGACGGATGGCGAAGTTCAGCGGATGTGATTTGCACGCTCCGGGTCTGCCGACAAGAGCCAGAAACAGAATGGCACTCTCATCCCATTTCCCTTTCAGCCGGGCAAAATGGGTGTTACCGATGCCAAGACCGAGAGCAACAAGCATAGCCCCGGCGAGATAATCCACCGGATAACCGTAGCAATCATTCGCCTCGCGCACAATCCGCTGAATCTTCATCGGCATGGCACCGAGAGGAAAATCACCGCCACGCATACTGACACTCATATCCAGCGCCTTGCCGAGAATAAGCATCGGGTCGATGCCTTTGGAGTTAGATGTGTTCTTTTCCATACTTTTCCAGAATTGTGTTTACGGCAGATGTCTTGTAATAGACTTTGCCTCCAAGTAGAGTTGCTTCCAAATATTGGCTCTTGCGCCAGTTTCGGAGTGTGTTTGCACATATTCCAAGAATTCTCATTACCTCCTTGCGGGGAATGAGCGGATCCTTGTCTGCCGAAAGCATAGCCGGCAGAACCTCCTCCTTAAATTTTTCGATAGCACGTTCAGCAGTGTGCTCGACCACTTCAAGGAGGTGACCCAGAGGGAGCGTGATTGAAAGTCCGGTCAGCTCCTCCGGTGTGAATTTTGAAAAATCAAGATTCATTGTTAAAATTCCTCGCGTCATCTGGATTAATCAATGGACACCGACAACATGAAATGCCCAAGGGTCGCATCGCTATGAATTGGCTTCTCTCTGTCAGCTTTTATTGCATGAGGTGACCGGTCTTTACCTCAGCAATGATTGGGGACTTTCGCCTCGTCGTTGCGATTTGACGGTGCAAAGAAAACACATGATTTATGTTTCTCCAAATTTACAACACTGATACACAGTGGTTTATATTCGTATTGATTCGTAACGAAGTAAAACGAAGAATTTTTCTTTTCAGCGACCCTCAAAATTGCGCTGAAGGAGGTGCGAATATGAAAAACGGGAGCCACCCGACATCACTGTCAGATGGCTCCCGTCAATAATATTTTTATATGTCAGCAGGAGTATGCGTAATCCTGCACTCCCAATTTCTCAACAAGGTCATTGTAGGCGAACATGTATTCCGGTCTCTCAAATGTCATACAGGGAACTTCCACTCCGCTTTTCTTTGTGATTGTGGTAGGCGTAAGAAGCATTTTCAAATTATCCTGTATGCCTCTATGTCCGGGGATGCGGATGTTGGGCTTTTTCTCGTAACGCTGTTCAAGAGCCGCATGAAATTCGACAACGGAGGTATTTGTAAGGGAACGGCTCTTTTCAAGGACAAGATAAAGGAGAGCCAAATCCTTTCCACTTTGTTTGATATTGATATGCTCATCAATAGACCCCAATAGATATTCATCACTGTTGGGCAACAGTTCTTTCAGGCTACGGCGTTTCTTTTCTTTGCCGGGAATAGGGTTCTTTTCCGAAGTAGTCTTCATTTCAACCTTTGTCTCTGTCGGTATTGATTTGAATTTGGCAACAACTCCGGCAGTAACAACCGGAGTGATACCCATATCTTCCATCTCAGACACGAACTTCACCCAATCTTCCTCTTTACGAGCGCCAATAGTCAGGCTGCGGTTGATGATGGTTTTTATATTGAACGAAACAAGTCGGCGGAGAAGAAAATTTAGTTTACCATCCTGAATCAGCTCCTCGCCGTATTCAACCATACACTCGAAACTGCGGCCGAAAAACAGCCAACTCAACATTGCCGGAACAATGCAGTCAGGCATCTGAGCCCTGAAGTGCAGGGCAAGTTGGTCTTTAAGTCCTCCATCGGTAAGAATCTTTTCCAGATCTTCAATGCCTTCCGAGCGGTCATTCTTCAGGTAGAGCAGAAGTGCCTTCTCATATTTCGGAACAAGCATAATGGCAGTCTTGAAAACTTGGTCGAAACCGATACCTCTGCGGTCGTGCATAAGGTCGGTAAAATTGCAATACTCCTCCTGATGATTCTCATACCAGTGGCGGAGGGCATCACGGGTAAATTTGTTCTTTTCCTCTTTAGTCATATAGTGGGCATGGGTGAGTGAATGAGCCAAAATAAGCATCGACATTCAAAACGCTCACTACACAGCGATTGTTCGTCACCAATCAAATTATACCCATTTTTGAGGCAGCATCAATTATTTTCAGAATTTTTAAGGAATTTTTTTTGTCCACTGCGTGGCCAAAAATCAGTTTGGTGGACAAATTGTGGACAAAACTTATAAAATAAAATCTCCAATCATTTGATTTTCAAATGATTGGAGATTTTAAGAGGTGGTCCCACTTGGGCTTGAACCAAGGACTCCCTGATTATGAGTCAGGTGCTCTAACCAACTGAGCTATGGGACCGGCAATGGGATTGCATATTCCCCGATTGCGACTGCAAAGTTAAATGTTTCTTTTGAGATGTGCAAGCTTTTTGAGATTTTTTGCAATGTGATTTTCGCGATGCAGTATTCCGCAGTCTTCGCGATGCAGTATTCCGCAGTCTTCACGATGCAGTATTCGTGTGATCTTCTCTTGGCGACTATCGCGTTGTATTTTCGATGTGTTTGCCGAATATTTCATTCGTGTTTCATATTCTGCCGGCGATAACAGATATGAAAAGTGCGCTACTTCGCAGTAACGCACCTCCCTCATAACCAAAATTCAAGTATATATAACGTTGTCTAACAATCTCAACAAACAAAATGACCCCGAGGGCTCTGCCTGAAAGCAAAACGATCGGGGGGGGTAACAGCCGGATTTTTCAATCGCGTTGTGCCGTAAATATCTTTATGTGGGGTGTTGCGGGTGATCTAAGATATAATAGCGCTGTGTTTTCTCTTTCTGATGTCAGGCTCTGCAAAGATAATGACAAAATCGCAGATTTAAGCAACCAATCATTGCAATTTTTTACATAGCGAGGCTGTTTTACCCCATTTGTCAACATTTTTATTTGTTTTAGCGTCATTTTAACACTTTTCGCCGCGCGTCGATGAATGATTTTTTGCTTATCTTCGCGGCATGGAATATCTGTCACCTCTCATCGGCATGAATCTCGCCGAGCTGGAATCCGTGGCCGCAGGCTGCGGAATGCCGCGATATGCCGCACGCCAGATGGCCGACTGGCTGTATCAGAAACGGGTCGCAAAGATCGACGACATGACCAATCTTTCAAAGCGTGCGCGCGCTACACTTGCGGAAGTCTACTGCACCGGGCGAGAGGAGCCTCTGAAGCGGGTGTCGTCGGCCGACGGGACTGTGAAATATCTGTTCCGGGGAGCGAGCGACCGCGATGTGGAGGCTGTGATGATCCCCGACCACGACCGCTGTACGCTATGTGTGAGCTCGCAGGCCGGATGCCGCATGAACTGCGCCTTCTGCATGACCGGCCGACAGGGTTTTCACGGCAATCTGTCGGCAGCTCAGATAATTAACCAGATATTGTCGGTCGAAGAGTCGGAAAGTCTGACCAACGTGGTGTTCATGGGGATGGGCGAACCGACGGACAATCTCGATGCTGTGGTGCGCGCTATCGAGATACTCACCGCCACGTGGGGGCTGGCTTGGAGCCCGAAACGCATCACGGTGTCGACCGTCGGACGTCCCGATGGCATACGCCGGCTGCTTGATATGACCAAAGTGCATCTGGCGCTTAGCGTCCATTCCCCTTTCGGGAGCGAGCGCGCCGACATGATGCCTGTGGAAAGAGCTTATCCGGTGGCGGAGGTGATCGAACTGCTGCGCGGACATGACTTTGCCCATCAGCGACGGCTGTCGGTGGAATACACCATGATGAAAGGGAAGAACGATGACATCCGGCATGCCGACGCGCTTGCAAGGCTGCTTCGTGGCACTGACGCCCGTGTGAACCTGATCCGATTCCACCCTGTGCCAGGCTACGACGAAAAAGCACCGGAGGCCGGTGTCATGACCGCATTCCGCGATCGTCTGAACGCACTCGGCATAACCGCTACCATACGGGCGTCGAGAGGCGAGGATATCGATGCCGCATGCGGCATGCTCGCCGGCAAAGAGAAGAAAGGCTGACACACAGCCCCGTCAATAAATATCGGGGATTAACGCGGGAACTGCACGACGAAGCGCGTCAGCGCTCCGTCGGGATCGGTGCGCAGAGAGAAGGCGCAGCCATGCTTTTCAAGTATATCGGCCACGAACATCAGTCCGAGTCCGCGTCCGCCGGGCTTGGTGGAGAAGAATGGTGCGAACAGATGGCGCGACGCCTCAGGGCTGATACCGCCACCGTTGTCGACAACCTCAATCTTTACGGGCGACCCTCCCACCGACACCTTCACCCGTCCATCAGGACGGTCGCCGATGCTTTCGACAGCATTCTTCACCACATTGACCATCACCTGTTCCAAAAGCACTGTGTCGGCTTTGACCGATGTGGTGTCTTCGCAACAAAGTTCCATATCGACCGTGGCCGGCGCCATGCCTTCGAGGAACGGCCAGATCGAACGCAGCGAATCGGCCAAATCCACCGGCTGCAGATTGGCGTCGGGTATCTTGACCACTTCGGCATAGGATCGTATAAACCGGCCAAGTCCCTGACAGCGTTCCTGACAGCTCTCCAAAGCATCCGACATGACTTCGTCGGATTTCACCGCCGGCAATTCGCCGACCAGTCCCAGAATGGAGCCCACTCCGGTGAGAGTGTTGTTGACCTCATGCGATATGATCCTGATCACCCTTCCGTAGGCCTCGCGCTCGGCGCGCATCACCTCGTCGGTAAGCTCTTCGAGCATGACGAACGAGCGCCGGAATCCATTGTTCATAAACCACATCCGCGTGCAGCGCATCACATTGGCATCGCCGACACGCAGTATTTCGGCCTGACCCGGATTAACACGCGAAACGGCCGCAGCCAGAGGTGAATCCAGATCCTCAAACCGCCGGCTAAACGCCTCGGCCGGACGACTGAATCCAAGATAAGAGGCCATGGTGGGGTTCATTTCCACTATATTGCCGTCGTAATCGGATATGGCGATACCAGCCGGCGACACGTCGATGATCTGCCGAAGCATGCTGTTCTGCTCCATGTTGCGCAGACGCTCCGTCTTCAGACGGTCCATCATCGAATTGAACACTCCGACGAGAGTGTCGGCATCGGGCTGCCCGACACGGGCAAGACGCGTGCTGAAATCCTGGCCGCGCAGCAGATCCATGCCGTTGACCACTGCATTTACCGGCTTGATGACTGATCCATACAGCAACACGAGGAGCACTATAGGCGCTACGGCCAGGACCAGACGCCACCACATATCGCTCCACACGACGTCAGACCCGTTCAGCACGGGAAGAATCCAGAGCAGATCGATCGCCGCCACAGTCAGGGCGAGCACTGAAAAAATCCAGGATGATTTCATTTTAGACCGTATTTTTCCATCCGACGGTAAAGAGCCTGACGCGACAAGCCGAGTGAAGAGGCCGCAAGCGACAGATTGCCTCCGGCAGCCGATATCGCCTCGGCCACCGCGGCGCGCTCCATGTCGCCGAGTCTTGCTCCGGCCACCGAATCGGCAGCAACGGCTGTCGGTGCGCTCTCGGCCGACAATCCGGCGAAAGTCTCAGGCCCGATCTCGGGAGTATCGCTGACGATGATGGCGCGCTCCACCATGTTGCGCAGCTCGCGGATATTGCCCGGGAAAGGACATGTCTGAAGCCACCGTCGCGCGTCATCGGTAAGCCGTCGCGGGCGAGTGCCCGTCCGCTCGGCATACTGCTTTACGAACCAGTCGGCAAGCAACGGTATATCGTCGAGTCTCTGACGCAACGAAGGGATATGAAGCGTTATAAGGTTGATACGATAGAACAGATCCTCGCGGAACTTTCCCTCGGCCACCATCCGCGACAGATCGGCGTTGGTAGCGCACACCACCCTGACGTCGGTGCGATGCGTGGCGCTGTCGCCGAGCGCCTCGTAGGTGTGCTCCTGGAGCACCCGCAGCAACTTGACCTGCGAGCCGGGATCGAGCTCGCCGATCTCGTCGAGAAATATGGTGCCCCCGTCGGCCATGGCGAAACGCCCTTTGCGCGAAGTGACCGCACCGGTGAACGCTCCTTTGACATGGCCGAACATCTCGCTCTCGAAAAGCGATCGCGAGATGCCGCCGAGATTGACAGTGACGAACGGCGCCGACGCCCGCCGGCTATTGGCATGTATGGCGCGTGCTATCAATTCCTTGCCCGTGCCGTTCTCACCGAGTATAAGCACCGGAGCATCGGTAGGCGCCACCCGTCCGACAGTCTGGAGCACCTCTTCCAGCCCACGGCTGTTGCCGATGATGCCGTCGCGCAGCAGGCCGCCTTCAGCCGGACGCTGCACGCGGTTAAGTTCGAGAGCAGTAGCCACCCGCTGCAGCATGGCGTGGGGCTGCCATGGCTTGGTGACGAAGTCGAACGCTCCGAGCCTCATGCCCTCCACGGCCAGATCTATGCTGCCCCACGCCGTGATGAGTATGACCGGCACCTCGGGCGCCAGCACCTTGAACCGCTGCAGCAGCTCGAGTCCCTCCTGTCCGGAAGTGAACGAAACCGAGAAATTCATATCCATCACCACCAGATCCGGACGCGAGACCCGCAGCGACTCCAGCGCCTCTTCGGGCGATGCAGCCATAGCCGTCTGGTGACCAGCACTGCGGAGCAACAGACTCAGCGAGAGCCTGACGGATTTATCGTCGTCGACTATCAGTATCATAACTACAGGTTTTCAACCGCAAAAATAGCTAAAAAAAAGCAACCGTCACAGAGTCCGCGCCACGACAGCGGCCACAAAGCGACAAAATATGGGTGGCCAATCCGATTTTTTAGCTAACTTTGCGGAAAATTCAACACAAAACCCTTCGAATCTCATGGAAAGACTTCTCAAGTCCATAGTGAAGCATTTCGCCGTAAAAGGCACAGTGACCTCCGTGAAGCCTCTCGGCAACGGACTCATCAACGACACCTACATAGTGCGCACTGAGGAAGCTGACGCTCCCGACTACGTGCTGCAGCGGATCAACCACCACATTTTCACCGACGTCGACGTGCTGATGGACAACATCGCCGCCGTCACCGGCCATATCCGCTCCAAGCTTGAGAAAGCGGGTGAAAACGACATAGACCGCAAGGTGCTCACCTTCGTACCCAACACCGCCGACGGCAAACTCTACTTTTTCGACGGCGAGAGCTACTGGCGCATGATGGTATTCATCCCCGACGCCGAGACGTTTGAAGCCGTCAATCCCGAATCGTCGCGCAACGCCGGCAAGGCGTTCGGCCACTTCCAGGCCATGCTCGTAGACATCGACAAGGAGCTTAAAGAGAGCATTCCCGATTTCCACAACATGGAATTCCGTCTCAAACAGCTCCACGACGCCGTGGAAGCCGACCCCGAAGGAAGAGTGGCCGAAGTGAAACCTCTGCTTGACGAGCTGGAGAAGCGCGCCGACACGATGTGCCGCGCCGAGCAGCTCCACCGCGAGGGGAAACTTCCCAAGCGCATCTGCCACTGCGACACGAAAGTGAACAACATGATGTTTGACCACCAGGGCAACATATTGTGCGTGATCGACCTCGACACCGTGATGCCGAGCTATATATTCAGCGACTACGGCGACTTCCTGCGCACAGCCGCCAACACTCTGGCCGAGGATGATCCCGACATAGACCACGTGGAATTCAACATGGATATATTCCGCGCCTTCACCGAAGGCTATCTCTCGTCGGCACGCGGCTTCCTCACCCCTGCGGAGATCGAAAACCTTCCCTATGCCGCCGCCCTCTTCCCCTACATGCAGGCCGTGCGTTTCCTGACCGACTACATCAACGGCGACACTTACTACAAGATCAAATATCCGGATCACAACCTGGTGCGCACCCGCAACCAGTTCAAACTCCTGCAAAGCGTCGAGGCCCACACCCCGGAGATGCACCGCTTCATAGCCGAGCAGCTCGACTGAACCCCCTGAACACTCTCAGGCACACAAACCATAGCCATCATGCCCCCGACCGCAGCCCAGAAGCCCGGCCGGGGGCATTTCAGCCGCTTATTGCGCAAGAATATGCGGGACTTTAACACGAAGATATATTTCCGGACTTCTTCTATACTCTAAAATCAGCCTGCGGGAAGCGGAGTAATTGAAAAAGAAGTCGTATCTTTGCAAGCTGAAACACTTGCACATTAAAAATAACATTAATCCATACTTTTTTATCACAATGCAAAGCAAAGGAAAATTAGGAAGCGTCGTGGCCGGTGTCATCGCCATCTTCCTGGTGCTCATTTGCCTCTTCTACATCTCCTTCACTCTGGTGACCAACCATCATGAGGACAAGGCCGAGGCTTATGCGACCAGCGTGGCAGGCAACGCAGGCGTCAATTCCGACAGTTACCGAATGGCTTACAAGAGCTATATCGATTCGATTTCCAGAGAGAAAGTCTATCTCGGCTACACCTTCGCCGAAGTTCAGAAACTCGGCGTGGGCCTGGGCCTCGACCTCAAGGGCGGCATGAACGTGACGCTTCAGGTGTCGGTGCCCGACATCCTGCGCTCCATGGCCAACGCCGACGGCAATCCCTACTTCGAGGCAGCCATAGCGCAGACTGACTCCGTGGTGAAGGCCACCCGCAGCAACGACTACGTGTCGATCTTCTGCCAGCAGTACCGCAAACTCGACCCTCAGGGCGATCTGTCGGTGGTGTTCAAGGATCAGGTGAAGCGCGGCGACAGCTATGAGGCAGCCGAAGCGGCTCTGAAGCAGGAGGTGAAAGACCGTGTAAGCTCTTCGACCAACGTGCTCCGCAACCGTATCGACCAGTTCGGCGTTGTGGCTCCCAACATCCAGGAGCTTGAAAAGGACGGCCAGATACTGCTTGAGCTTCCGGGCGTGAAGGAGCATGACCGCGTGAAGGAGCTGCTCAAATCGTCGGCCAACCTCGAGTTCTACGAAACTATTCCGGTCAACGAGTTCCAAGGCTCTCTCATGGAGCTTACCGCCATGGGGCGCGCCGACTCCACCGGCAACGGCCGCGGCCTGCTCGACTACTTTGTCCACACAGCCAATCCCTACAACCCGATCATGGTAGGCACCGCCGTGGCAGCCAACCGCGCCGCCATCGACTCCATCATATCCTCTCCGGCCGCACGCCGTCTGCTTCCCTCCAACGTGAAGCTGGCATGGGAAGTGAAGCCTGAGACCATGGAGGCCACCGACACGGCCACAGGCGTCACACGCCGCGTGGATCTCTACACGCTCGTGGCTCTGAAGACCGCCAACGGGCGTCCGGCTCTCTCGGGCGACGTCGTGACCTCGGCAAGCAGCGAGTTTGACCAGATGCAGGGCGGCAACTACGTGTCGATGAACATGAAGCCCGACGCAGCCCGCCAGTGGGCACGCATCACCGCCGCCAACATCGAGAAGCAGGTGGCGATAGTGCTTGACGGACAGGTCTACTCCGCTCCCCGTGTCAACAACGTGATCGAGGGTGGCCGCTCGTCGATCACCGGCAACTTCACCACCGACGAAGCCAAAGACCTTGCCAACGTGCTCAAGAGCGGCAAGATGGCCGCCAAGGTCGACATCATCTCCGACACCGTGATCGGTCCGTCGCTCGGCCAGAAGGCGATCGAGGACGGCTTCATGTCGTTCATCGTGGCTCTGGTGCTGCTGATGATCTTCATGATGGCCATCTACGGTGTGATCCCGGGTCTGATAGCCAACCTCGGCCTGATCTTCAACCTCTTCTTCACTTTCGGCATACTCGCCTCGTTCCAGGCGGTGCTCACCCTCTCCGGCATAGCAGGTATAGTTCTCGCCCTGGGCATGGCGGTGGACGCCAACGTGCTTATCTTCGAGCGCACCAAGGAGGAACTCCGCGCCGGCAAGAGCGTGCGCATGGCCATAGCCGACGGTTACAGCAACGCATTCTCGGCGATCTTCGACTCCAACCTGACGTCGGTGATCACCGGTGTGATACTCCTGCTCTACGGCACCGGCCCGATCAAGGGCTTCGCCACCACGCTGATCATCGGTATCATCTGCTCGTTCTTCACGGCAGTCTACCTCACCCGTCTGGTATTTATCATCGGCGAGAAATCGCGTGCGTTCCAGCGTCTGACATTCACCACCCCGCTCTCGAAGCGCATGTTTGTGGGCGCGCATTTCGACTTCCTGGGCACTCGCCGCGCAAGCTTCATAGCCTGCGGCGTGATCATCGCAGTGGTTGTATGCTCGTTCTTCATGCGCGGTCTCAACCAGGGCATCGACTTCTCGGGCGGCCGCAACTACGTGGTGCAGTTCGACCATCCGGTCAAGACCCACGAGCTGCAGGCATCGCTTGCTCCGCTGTTTGACGGCGCTCAGGTGTCGGTGATCACCATCGACGACGACACCAAGGTGCGTATCTCTACGAACTACCGCATCGACAGCGACGATCCCAACGTGGACGACGAGATCACCGGCATACTCTACAACGGCCTGAAGAACGAGATCGGCTCTATGAGCCTCCAGGACTTCTCGACGACCAACGAGGCTGTGGGCATCATCAGCTCGCAGAAGGTAGGCCCGACCGTGGCCAACGACATGCGCACCGACGCCGTCATAGCCGTGCTGCTGTCGCTGATAGCGATGTTCCTCTACATCCTGATCCGTTTCCACAACATCGCCTTCTCCGTAGGCGCTCTGGCCGCCGTGGCGTTCACCGCGTTCACCATTATCGGTTTCTACTCGATATTCTACGGAGTGTTCCCCTTCGCGATGGAGATCGACCAGTCGTTCATAGCGGCCATTCTGACCGTGATCGGCTATCAGATCAACGATACTGTGGTGGTGTTTGACCGCGTGCGTGAAAACGTGGGTCTGTATCCGAAACAGGACTTCTACACCAACATCAACAATTCGATCAACTCGACTCTCGGACGTACGCTGATGACCTCCGGCTCGACACTGCTCGTGCTGCTGTGCATCTTCATCCTTGGCGGCGACGCTATCCGCTCGTTCACCTTCGCGATGATCTTCGGTGTGGTAATCGGCACATGCGCCACAATCTTCGTGGCATCGCCGGTGGCCTATCTCACCGAGAAGCGTCATGGCAAGACCCGCAATGCAGCGGTAAAGGCCTGATAGAATAAGCGACAATACAACACCCGAAGCGGTGTGCCAATCCCCCGGTGGATGGCACACCGCTTCTTTTTTTTACGGCTCCGTGGGGAGGGCGCGACGGGGCGCGTGAGCGTGAGGCTTCTTTGCAGATGAGCCGGGATCGCGGACTGTCCCTGCGGCTCATCTACGAAGATCCGTGTGGCACATGACCCCTGCCCCACCAAGCCGCCCTGCGGGCGTCATGGCGGGGTTTACAAAGGTCGGTGGTCTACGACCACCCCAGTCCGGCGGAGTGGTGGGCGCGGAGGTGGCAGCGGCATGGGCAAGCAGGAGGCCTGGGCTGGCGCGGGCGGCTGATATCGCAGGCTCCGCAGCTCGGCCGAACGAGGTGGACGGCGCACCTACCCCCGGTCTACGCGGCACGCCTGTGGCGCTCCACTCCGAACCGGGGATAACATCTGCCCGCACGCTCCGCGGCTCCGAGGGCGTCAACACCATCCGGCGAGAACAGGGGGGAACGGCAGGCGATACCGGAGTGAGGCAACACCATCCGGCGGGGAGAGGAGAGAGAAAAGCCGCGGAGCGTGCGGGCAGGCATTAACCGGGGTTCGGAGCGAGCGTGGGCGTCGCGACGCGATAGCGTCGTAGTGACCGCACGAGGCGGAGACCCCAGAGGGAGGAGAGTGCGTCCCCCGCCGCGCGGCGAGCCCCGGAGGGTGCGTGGCCGTGCAAATGGCGTCAGCACAGGCAAAGCATTGGCGGTGGGGATACAGGCAGAGGCGGCAGGCTCTCCGTAGAGAGTCTGCCGCCTCCTCAATTATAAAACTTATGCTTAGAGTAGCCTGAGTTTTATGGAGAATGAATCAGTCAATGTTCTTGGCACCCTGATTTGCTTCGGTTGGCCATCCGGGATTCTGGTAAACGTAGGAGTTTGCCACATCCTTGTCGGGCGAAGCGTAGACGAACACGTTGTGGCCGATCGGCGACAGGTAGTGTGCGCGGGTGAAGGTGTAACCATCCCACACGAGGTTGTTGGCTTTTCGGATCTGATAGGGACGGACATAGTCACCACCGGCGCGTGCCGACATATTGGCGTCGTCAGAATCGGGATCAACAACAGGGTCATAGAACTCGCCTTCGGCGTTCTTGATGCTCATCGGGCTGTCGGGATCGCTGTAGACTGTACCCCAGTACTTGATACCCTCGATAATATAGGGAGTGGTGATCATCTGGTCGAGCGCACACCAGCGGCGAACATCCATCAGACGCAGACCTTCGGCGCACAGCTCGTTACGGCGCTCGCGGCGAACATTGTAGATGGTGGTGTTGACGAGCTGTCCGTGGGAATATGCTCCCCAGTCGCCCTTAGCCTCTTCGTTCATGTTGGTGGCGGCTATAGTCTTGTTATAGTCGTTGTCGACTTTAGCACGATTGCGGAGTGCGCGCCAGTAGGAGTCGGCTGTTCCGTCGATAGATCCCGTCGACTCAACGCATGCCTCCATGTAGTTGAGAAGCGCCTCGGCTGCACGGAATACGATAGATCCTGTGGTAGACTGGAGGTTGCCCTGTGCCTGTTTGTAATCATATCCCTGACCCTTCTTGACAGCGAATCCTGTCGGGCAGCGAGTGGTGTTATCAGCGCTGAAGAGCCAGTTCATGTTGTATAGGTTGGGCGAGTTGCCGTCAAGACCGAGCGATATGACGGAATTATCGCCCTTTGTGAAGATTGTCAGACGCGAGTCGCGGTCCTGTATTGTGGCCGAAACGCCCTGATTCTCCCATGCGGGGTCGTAACCCGAGCCGTTGGCGTATATAGGCAGACCGTTGCGCATCAGGAAGGAGTTGACCATGCCACGTGTCCAACCGGTACCGCCGGCATTTTTCTGGAACTGCGCCTGAATCTGTATACCTCCGCTCAAAGACAGATTGTAGGCACGATACAGAAGCACTTCAGAGTATTCGCCAGAGTTGTCGGCCGAGAACATGCAGTAGTAGGGGTTGGCTTCGGTAAAACCGGCTGTCATGCCCTCGGGTGCGTCGGTGTTGACAACGAGATTGTTGACATACTTGTCGCCCACTACCTTGGCCGATTTCATAGCCTCGTCGAGGAAGAATGCGATCTCAGTATCGATATTGAAGTCGCCGAGCAGTTCCTGCTTGCCGGGCCATCCTGGTCCGCCGGGCACGAGGGCTGTGCCCTTGTGGTATTTGAGCCATGTGCCTTCGAAGAGAGCCACACGCGAACGGAAAAGGTTGGCGCAGTCCAGAGTCAGACCGTTCTTTTTATAGGGCGATTCTTCAGGAAGGAGGGTAAGAGCCTTGTCGAGATCGGCAAGAATATGGCGTGCCACCTTGTGTCGTGGCTGACGCACCGAGGCTTCAAGGAGATATTCCTTATCGTTGGGAAGCACTTCATCGTTGATAGGCCAGTCGCCAAGGCTGCTGTAGTTGGCCCAGTAGGTGTAGGCGCGGAAGAAGTAAGCCTCGCCGAGAGCCTGCTTGATTTCTACCGGGTCACCGGACACCTCACCGGCTTCCATGGCTTTCTCAGTATTGATAATGAAGTAGTTGAGCGAGCGCACATTGCCGAAGCTCCAGTTGTCAGTGCCCTGTCCGACACGCCATTCGCCGGGCACCCAGCGTGTGGATGCAGTGCGATAAGCCTGATTGTCGGTGCCGTTGTCGGACGAGAATGTGCCGAGTTCGTAGGCATTGTCGGAATGCGACGGGAACATTGTGTAAAAGTTCAAGGTGTAAGCCTTGAGGTTGGCCGCCGACGTGAAGAAGTTTTCGGGGATAAGCTTATCCTCCGGCTCTCTGTTGAGGTAGTCATCGCAGGCTGTAAGACCCACGACGGCTGCTGCGGCAACTATTGAGCTTATATATTTGTTCATGATGTTGTTTTGTGATTAGAAGGTTACGTTAAGACCAACTGAGAATACACGCGAAATCGGATAAACCTTGCCGAAGCCGTAGCTGCTGTTGTAGGCCTCTATCAGCTCGGGATCACCCATCTTGGAGAAGTTGGTGATCGTAGCAAGGTTTTCGCCCGAGAAGAAGATGCGTGCACGCTCGATGTATGCCTTGCGGCTGATTTCCTGAGGAATGGTGTAGCCGACGGTCACGTTCTTCAGACGGCAGTAGGCTGCATTCTGCAGGTAGCGGGTCTGAGTGGCCGTGTTGTTGGGGCCACCCCAGTTGACGCGGGGGAGATACGAATTGACATTAGCTCCGAGAGGGTTGTCAGTATCAGCGCCACGGAAGTAGTCGAGGTGCTCGTCAAACACCACAGCCTGCCACTTGCCCTGCTGGCAAGCGCCGAACATCATCGGGCCGCCTGCCCAGTAGTCGCGCTTCATTGTGCCCTGGAAGAACACTTTGAGGTCAAAGCCCTTCCACTGTGCCTCGAGGTTAAGACCGAAGTTGTAGCGGGGAGTAGTGTTGCCGATCACAGTGTAGTCGCCATGATCGTCGGCTGTCCAGCCGCCGCTGCTGATGACACCGTCGCCGTCGAGGTCGGCATACATGATATCGCCGGCGCCCCATCCTGTTCCAAGCTGGTTCTGGCCGGTGCGAGGACGTGCCGGAGCCTGTCCGTTTGCCTTGGTGTAGGCAGCGTCGAGAGCGTCGAGGTGAGCATTCATCTCGTCGGCTGACTTAGCGATACCTACCGTCGTCAGACCCCATATATCACCAAGTTTGGCACCGTTATAGTAGCTGCTGAGCGCTTTGTTCTCGTTGGGGTATTCGTCAATGGTTGTTGTATGGTCATAGAGGTTGAATGTCACTCCATAGTTGAAGTCCTGGATGCGGTCGCGCCATGTGATCGAAAGTTCCCATCCGTTCGATGTCATCGAGAGGTTGTTGACGTTTGGCACCGATGCGCCGAATACTCCGGGAAGTATTTCGCCGGGGCCTACCATGTCGATAGTCTTACGGTTGTAGTAGTCGATTGTACCGGTCAGACGGTTCTGGAAGAGGCTCCAGTCAAGACCGATGTCCCATGTGCGGTTTTTCTCCCAGGTGAGTGTCGACGAAACGAGTCCGGGCATAGATGCGATGGCATTGCGCTCTGTTCCGTTGTTGACGAGCCATCCTGCGGCATTGCCTGCATAGCCCATTGTCACGTAGGTGGGATACCAGTTGTCGGTGTTCTGGTTGCCGAGCTTACCCCACGAGTAGCGGAGCTTCAGCTGGTTGCATGTGCTTGCGAGATCTTCCCAGAAAGCTTCGCTGGCGATATTCCAGCCGAGCGAGAAGGAGGGACTCCATGTCCATCGGTCGGATGCGCGGAAACGCGACGAGCCGTCGTAACGGAGATTGCCTTCAACGAGATAACGTCCCTTGTAGTCGTAGTTAAGACGACCGAAGAAGCCTGCTGTCGACCAAGTGTCTTCGCCACCGCTGACCTTTATGTCCTTACCGTCGGTCATCGACAGATATGGGAGACCGTTAATGACGCCATTGCGTGATGCGCTGAAATAGTTCTGATTGTACCATTCGCTCTGGAAACCGGCCATGATCTTGAAATTGTGATCCTCGGCAAATGTGTGAGCGTAGGTAGCGTATACGTTGGGGTTGAAGTAGTTGGAGCGAGTGTTGCTCTCAGAGACCTGACTGCCCTTACCGCCGGCGCCATAGGGGAAACCGTTGGGGTTGTTTGGATAGGGGTTGCCGTCGGCATCCCAGCCGTAGCACTGTTGCACGTCCTGCTTGCGGTTGTAGTGGCTCGAGCGGTAGTTGAACTCGGCGTTGATGTTGAGTCCCTCAAGAGGATTGATCTTGAATACGAACTGATGGTCGAGTTTGTCCTGAATGGTGTTGAAGCGTCCACCATCCTCCATAGCGTTGATGAACGACTCTACTACGGGGAAACCGTTGGGGTCATGAGTGGGTATGATCGGCCAGTAGCGGGCGATGTTATGGTACATCTCGTTGCTTGCTGCCTCACGGACAAATGACGGAGCGTCGTAATGACCGCGATACCAGCGCGCGCTGTAGCCGAATGTCAGCCAGTTGGTGACGGCCACATTGATCTTGGCGTTGAGTGTGTAGCGCTGCAGGTTGTCCTTGCCGTAGCGGAGCGTACCATCCTGCGATAGGATATTGCCGGAGAAGTAGTAGTTGTACTTATCGGTACCTCCGGTGACGCTGAGGTTGTGTTCCTGCGCGAAGGGGGTGGTGCCGAAATGCTCTTCCATCCAGTCGGTGTTTGCTATAGGCAGTATGTCGGTTTCATCCCATACTTCCCAATGGTTGTTGGTCGGATTGACAAACATTGTGGCAAGTGACGGATCATCAACGACAGCTTTCAGCTTGTCGAGATAGGCCTGTGAGAACCATCCTGAACCATTGTTGGCCGCAGCTTCGTTCATAGTCACGGCCCACTCCCATGAGTTGGCAAACTTGGGCAGACCAAGAGCTTTGCTCCAGCGGAATGAGTCGGAGTAGTTGACTGTCACCTTGCCCTCTTTACCCTGACGGGTAGTGATAAGGATGACACCGCCTGCTGCGCGCGAACCGTAGATCGACGATGCGGCTGCGTCCTTAAGGATCGACACGTTCTCTACGTCGGCCGGATTGAGCTGGTTGATGTCGCCTTCCATGCCGTCGATAAGCACGAGGGGGCTTACCGACGAACCGCTACCGATAGTACCGGTACCGCGGATGTTCATCGAACGGGTAGCGCCAAGCTGACCACCACGGGCGGCGCCGAGCACGTCAAGACCTGCTGCCATACCCTGGAGAGCGTCGGCCACGGTGTTGACCGGACGTGCGGCTATTTCCTTGCCGGTCACGGTAGCTACGGCGCCGGTAAGGTTGGCTTTCTTCTGCTGTCCGAAACCTACGACCACGACTTCGTCGAGTGTCTGTCCGTCGTCCTGCAGGGTGACGTTGAGGTGCTGGCCTTCCCACTTTACGTCGGCGGGCTTGCAGCCTACAAAACTGACGCGGAGTGTGGCGCCCTGCTTCACTCCTGCGATGGAGAAGTTGCCGTCGATGTCGGTCGAGCCGCCGAGAGTGGTGCCGACCACCATGACAGAAGCTCCGGGGAGAGGCTCGCCTGTCTGGTCAAGAACGGTACCCGTGGCGGTATCCGGCGCGGGCACGGCCGAGGCTGAAGCGGCGGGGGCCGTCAGCATCAGCATACATAGCGCGAGCAGCAGCGCGGGGAGTCCCGTGAGCTTGCGGCTCATTGTGCGGAGATAATGATACATGTTGTTGGATAAATGATTAAGGTTATAAAAACTGGTTGCTTTATTTAGTTAATTACAGGTTTTTAGGCTAGTTTTGTTAAATATTGTGGAGCAAATTTAATGAAAATGTAATCGAAACTACCCCCCCCCCGTCTTAATAAGTGTTAAATATGTTTTTAAGCATAAAAATATATTTGCATTTTTTAGTGGTGTACACCTATTAAATATAAGAAAAAAAATCGGGCGGGGAGGGGACAGTGCCATGCGAAGCGGGTGACCCGGGCTGGCGCGGGCGGCTGATCTCGCACGCTCCGCGGCTCGGCCGACCAGAGGTGAACGACTCTCCTCCCCCGGTCTACGCGGCGCGCTCCCCCGCCCCGCTGACGCGTGGCAAAGGTGGCGCGCCGCTCCGAACCGGGGATAACATCTGCCCGCACGCTCCGCGGCTCCGAGGACGGCAGCCCATCCGGCGGGGGAGAGGTGGGTAGCGCAAGGGTATCAGAGGCGATGGGCGATAGGAGGGCTGCCCATCCGGCAGAGAGAGGAGAGAGCGGAGACCCCGAGGGAGAAGAGTGCGTCCCTCCGCGGCGCGGCGAGCCCCGGAGGGTGCGTGGCCGTGCAAATGGCGTCAGCACAGGCAAAGCATTGGCGGTGGAGATACAGGCAGAGGCGGCAGGCTCTCCGTAGAGAGTCTGCCGCCTCCTCAATTATAAAACTTATGCTTAGAGTAGCCTTTAGTAAACAACTCTTGGCTTGCGCCGGTCGATCAGTCGATCTTGGTGCAGGGCTGTAGGCCGGTGGTGGGCCATCCGGGGTTCTGGTACACAACCGACTTGGCCTTGTCGCCATCGGGCGAAGAGGTGACGAACACGTCGCATCCTATCGGAGAGAGGTACTGCGCACGGCTCCATGTCAGGCCATTCCATACGTAGTTGTCGTTTCTGGTTACGCGGTTGAGCACGATCCAGTCGCCGTCAGCCTGGCTTGACATGTTGCCGTCGCCGTCGGGATTGACGCGCGCTGCCAGGAACACTTCGTTGCCATCCTCATCGGTCGTCGTCAGAGCCAGGTCGCTCTGCGGATCGGAGTAGACGGTGTTCCAGTATTTCATGCCGTAGAGGTTGACGGGGTTTGCGGCGAGCTGGTCGAGAGCGCACCAGCGACGGAGATCGTTGTAGCGGAATCCTTCGGCCATAAGCTCGTTGCGGCGTTCGCGGCGCACATTGTAGAGCAGTGTATTCACAAGCACTCCGCGGGAGTATGCTCCCCAGTCACCCTCGCCCTCGATGGTCATGTTGGTGGCGGCGATGGTCTTGGTGTAGTCGGGATCGACCTTGGCACGTGTGCGGATAGCCTTCCAGTAGGAGTCGGCTGTCTGGTCGACGTTTCCGTTCTTCTCCACGCAAGCCTCCATGTAGTTGAGCAGAGCCTCTACGCCACGGAAAGTGATCGATCCGGTTGTGGCGCGCGAGTTGCCTTCGGCCATTGAGTAGTCGAACGAGCAGCCCTTCTTGTTGGCATAGCCGGTGATGGGGTTCTGCGTGGCAGACTCGGTGAGGAGCCAGCTCATGTTGTACGTGGATGCTTCCTCACCGTTCTTGTAAGAGGTCAGGCAGTTGTCGCCGCGCACGAAGAGCTGCGCGCGAGAGTCGCGATCCTGCAGCGTGGCGGTCACGCCGGCGCTCTCCCAGTCGGGGTCGAAGCCCGAGCCGGCGGCGTAGATGGGAAGACCGTTGGCCATAACGAAGCTGCGGATCATGCCGCGAGTGTAGCCGAGCCCTCCGCCGTGGGTCATGAACGAGTGCTGGATCTGAGTCGATACGGCAGGAGCCGTGAGCTGGTAGGCACGATACATGAGTACTTCGCTGTATGAGTCGAGATCCTGTTGTCCGAACATGCAGAAGTAAGGGTTGAGCGGAGCGAGCGAGGGTGAGAAGGCATCGATAACGCCAGTGTTTTCGGCAAGCTGTCCCATCATCTTGTCGCCCAGTTCCTTTGCCGAAGTCATGGCCTCGGTGAGGAAGTAGTTGATCTCGGCGTCTATGTCGAACGATCCGAGGAGCGATGCGTCGCCGGGCCATCCGGGTCCGCCGGGCACGAGTGCTGTGCCTTTGTGATATTTCAGCCATGTGCCTTCGAAGAGAGCCACGCGCGAGCGGAGCAGAAGCGCACAGTCGCGGTTGACACCCTGTTTGCCCTTGTCGGACGACTCGGGAAGGTATGCAAGAGCATTGTCGAGATCTTCGAGGATGTGTCGTGCCACCTGGTTGCGCGGGCGGCGGTAGGAGTTCTCCAAAAGAAGTTCCTTGTCGTCGGGAAGCACGTTGTCGATGATGGGATAATCACCTATTGTGCTGTAACTGGCATAGTACTGGTAGGCGCGGAAGAAGTAGGCCTCGCCTATCGACTGGCGCACCAGGTCGGTCAGTCCCAGTTTGCCGCTCTCGATATTGGGAAGCACATATTCGAAGAACAGGTTGAGCGAGCGGATGTTGCCGAAGCTCCAGTTGGACTCGTCGTTGCTGGTGAGCCACTGACCGTTCGCATAGCGCGAGGGGATAGAGCGGGCCACCTGGTTGTCGGTGCCGTTGTCGTTGGCAAATGTGCCCATACCGTAGGCATTGCTTGAATGCGAGGGGAGCATTCCATCGTAGAATCTCATCACGTATGCCGAGAGATTGGCTCCGTCGGTAAAGTAGTTATCTGCGACGAGATTGGCCTCAGGCTCTCTGTCGAGATAGTCCTCACACGAAGTGAACCCGGCGATAATCGATGTGCCGATGAACAGAGATGCTATATACTTATTCATGATTTGTCTTATAGAAGATTAGAAGGTTACATTAAGACCGCAGGAGAATGTGCGCGACAGGGGATAGATCTTGCCGAAACCGGCACCGTATTCGTTGTAGGCCTCGATCAGCTCGGGGTCGCCCATCTTCGAGAAGTTGGTGATATTGGCGAGGTTCTCACCCGAAACGTAGACACGCAGGCGCTCGACATAGAAGCGGCGTGTGAGGTTCTGGGGCAGAGTGTAGCCTATGGTCACGTTCTTCAGGCGGCAGTAGGCTGCGTTCTGGAGGTAGCGGTCGTTGCTGAATGTGTTGTTGGGCCCGCCCTGGTTGACGCGGGGATAGTAGGCGTTGACGTTGGGGCCGAGCGGATCGGTGGTGTCGGCCGGACGGAAGTAGTCGAGATGAGGCTCGAACACGAGAGCCTGCCAGAGGCTTATTCCCGATGCTCCGAAGAACATGGCGTTGCCGTTGCCTACCCAGTAGTCGCGCTTGCCGATGCCCTGGAAGAATACCTTCACGTCGAATCCCTTCCACTGTGCGTCGAGGTTAAGACCGAAGCAGTAGCGGGGAGTCGTGTTGCCGATCACCACATAGTCGCCGGAGTTGTCGGCTGTGAATTCGCCCTGCGATATCACACCGTCGCCGTCGATATCCTTGTACATCACGTCGCCTGCCTGCCAGCCGGTGCCGAGGATATACTGGGGATTGTTGTAGGTCGGAGCCTGGCCGTCGTGAGCGAGCTTGTAGGCCTCCTCCATCTTGGCGAAGTGCTGCTGCATCTCCTCGTCGGTCTTGGCGAGTCCTTCGGTGCGGAAGCCCCAGATCTCTCCGAGCTTCTTGCCGGGCCAGTATGCAGTGCTGAGGGCCTTGTTCTCGTTGGGATACTCGTCGATGGTGGTGGTGTGGTCATAGAGGTTGGCTGTGATGCCGTAGCTGAAGTCGCCGATGCGGTCGCGCCAGCTGATGGTCAGCTCCCATCCCTTGGAAGTCATCGAGAGGTTGTTGACGTTGGGCACCGATGCGCCGAGCACACCGGGGAGTTTCTCGCCGGGGCCTACCATGTCGATCGTGCGGCGGTTGTAGTAGTCGGCCGTACCTGTGAGTCGGTTATTGAACAGTCCCCAGTCGATACCGATGTCCCATGTGCGGTTTTTCTCCCATGTGAGCGATGTCGAGATCAGACCGGGCGCTGTAGCATAAGTCGGCTTCTTGCCTCCGACGAGCCATCCGGAGCTGTCGGGATAGTAGCCCATTGACGGATAGGTGGGATACCAGGAGTTGGTGTTCTGGTTGCCGAGCTTACCCCACGAGTAGCGGAGCTTGAGGGTGTTGCACACGGTGGTGAGGTTTTCCCAGAACGCCTCGCGGGCTATGTTCCAGCCGAGCGAGAACGAGGGGCTCCACGACCAGCGCTTGCCGGCGCGGAAGCGCGACGAGCCGTCGTAGCGGATGTTGCCTTCTACGAGGTAGCGTCCGTCGAGGTCATAGTTGAGTCGGCCGAACCATCCGGCTGTGGCCCATGTCGCGGAGTATCCGCCGAGGGTCTTGTTGTCGCCCGATGTGGTGTCAAGGAACGGAAGTCCGCTCATGATGCCTGTGTTCTGGGCGTCGAAGTCTTCATAGTGGTTCCATTCGCTTTGGAAACCGGCCATGATCTTGAAGTTGTGCACTTTGTTGAAAGTGTGCGAGTAGTCGGCGTAGATGTTGGGGTTGAAATAGTTGCCCTTCTGGCTGTAGTTGTAGACGCGTGAACCGATGGGTGAGCCTGCAGGCCAGTCGTTGGGGTTGTTCTCAATGTAGTTGCCCTGCGGGCCGTAGTAACCGGTCTGGAGATAGTAGCGCTTGTCGTGGTTAGACCAGTTGCGGTAGTTGAACTCACCGTTGATGTTCAGACCCTCTATCGGATTGATACGGAAGGAGAACTGCTGGTCGGTCTGATCCTTGTAGGTGGTATAGCGGCCGCCGTTCTCAAACGCATCGATGTAGGAGAACAGGGTGGGGTTGCCGTTGGGATCGTGAGTGGGGATGTTGGGCCAGTAGCGCATGACATTCTGCCATGTCGACGCAGTGAGAGCCGAGGGGGCGTCGTACTGACGGCGCACCCAGCGGTTGCTGTAGCCGAATGTCAGCCATGGGGTGAGATGCACGTTGATCTTGGCGTTTACGGTGTAGCGCTGGCTGTTGTCGTCGCCGTGGACGAGAATACCCTCGCGCGAGAGGAGGTTGCCCGAGAAGTAGAAGTCATACTTTTCGTTGCCACCGGTGACACTGATGTTATGTTCCTGCGAGAAGGGGGTCTTGCCGAAGTGCTCGTCGATCCAGTTGGTGTTGCCCACACTGGTCAGATCGCCGAAGTTCCAGAACGACCAGTCGGTGCCGTTGGCGTTGGTCATAAGCTGCGGGATAGTCGGGTCGGTAACGGCCTGCTTCATCTGATCGATCTTGTAGGCTGGGATCAGCTCGCCGCCGCCGGCAGCTATACTGGCCTGATTGAACACGTTGGCCCATGTCCACGACGGAGCCATGTCGGGATAGTCGTTGATGCGGCTCCAACGGAAAGAGTCGGAGTAGTTGACTGTGATCTTGCCTTCCTTGCCGCTCTTGGTCTTCACGAGGATGACACCGCCGGCAGCGCGCGAACCGTAGATCGACGAAGCGGCAGCGTCCTTGAGGATCGAGATGGTCTCTACGTCGTCGGGGTTGAGGTCGTTGAGGTCGCCTTCCATGCCGTCGATAAGCACGAGGGGTGTCACCGACGAACCGCTGCCGATGGTGCCGGCGCCGCGGATGTTCATATTGCGGGTGGCGTTGAGCTGACCGCCTGCGCCTGCGCCGAGCACGTCAAGACCAGCGGCCATACCCTGGAGGGCGTCGGCAACAGAATTGACCGGACGGGCTGCGATCTCTTTACCTGTCACGGTAGAGACAGCTCCGGTGAGGTTGACTTTCTTCTGCTGGCCGAAACCTACGACCACGACTTCGTCGAGTGTCTGTCCGTCGTCCTGCAGGGTGACGTTGAGGTGCTGGCCTTCCCACTTTACGTCGGCGGGCTTGCAGCCTACGAAGCTGACGCGGATCGTGGCGCCCTGCTTCACTCCTGCGATGGAGAAGTTGCCGTCGATGTCGGTCGAGCCGCCGAGAGTGGTGCCGACCACCATGACAGAAGCTCCGGGGAGAGGCTCGCCTGTCTGGTCAAGAACGGTACCCGTGGCGGTATCCGGCGCGGGCACAGCCGAGGCTGAAGCGGCGGGTGCCGTCAGCATCAGCACACATAGCGCGAGCAGCAGCGCGGGGAGTCCCGTGAGCTTGCGGCTCATTGTGCGGAGATAATGATACATGTTGTTGGATAAATGATTAAGGTTATAAAAATACTTATAGCTTTAACGTTTCAGGCCTGTTTTCACAGGTTTTCTGTTAAAAAATGTGGAGCAAAATTAAGGAAAATGTAATAGTTTCTACCCCCCCCCCGTTAATAACTGTTAATTATGTTTTACAACATATTTTTTGATAGTACGACAGAACAGTCACCCACTGTTAGACACATGTGTCGACATAAACAATCACAAAACCATGCATTCCACACACCGAGCCATGTATATTGATATAAAACACGGCATCCGTGATTTTTTTTGTAACTTTGCCGCCCGAAAGCAAACGTATCAAGAGATATGGGAGGCAAATTAGCCAAAGTCAAATCCATAATAGGGCTTGGAGGCCCGGAGTACCGCACCGGGCTTGTGCTCAGCGGGGGCGGCGCGCGCGGCTTCGCCCATGCCGGCGCTCTGAAAGCGCTTGAGGAGATGGGCATACGCCCCGACATACTGGCCGGCGTATCGGCCGGATCTGTGGCGGCGGTGATGTATGCCGCCGGCATCAGCCCGGAACGGATGCTTGAACTGTTTCTCAACGCCCGTTTCAGCGACTTCTGCGAGCTGGGGATTCCGAAAGACGGTTTTTTCAGCCTCGACCGCTTCCGCGCCTTTCTGCGCAAGAACATCCCCTACGCAAATCTGGAGGATCTGCCCATACCGGTGACGGTGGGAGCCACCGATCTCGACAACGGCAAGAAGATAGCCTTCACCAGCGGTCGCCTTGACGAAGTCGTGGCCGCCTCGTGCAGCATTCCCATCGTATTCAAGCCTATAAGAGTAAACGGCATCAGATGCGTCGACGGCGGCGTGCTTCACAACCTCCCGGCCTGGACGATACGCGACAAGTGCAAGTATCTGATAGCCGTCAACTGCTCCCCGCTGACCAAAACGACGGTGAAGAACACGCTGATC
Source organism: Paramuribaculum intestinale (assembly GCF_030759015.1). Lineage (GTDB taxonomy): Bacteria > Bacteroidota > Bacteroidia > Bacteroidales > Muribaculaceae > Paramuribaculum > Paramuribaculum intestinale. The sequence continues at coordinate 2,353,581 of NZ_CP098825.1, forward strand.
GACATAGCCTTCCGCTCCTACGAACTGATGGCTAAAACCAACACCGTGCCCGACACGGAGATATGCGACATAGTGATCCGCACCGACGAGATAGCACGCTACAAGGCTTTCAATCTCAAACAGATACGACAGGTGTATGAGAGCGGCTACCGCGACACCATGAACTTCCTGCTTGCCAACGGCTTCAGACGCCCGGGGACTGCAGCAACAGAATTATCCACCACCGACAGACAATGAACAACCAAAAACCGGTCATCTATCAGCTGCTGCCGCGGCTTTTCACCAACACCACCCATAACTGTGTGCCCAACGGCACGTATGCCCGCAACGGTTCCGGCAAACTCAACGATATAGACAACGACGTCATCGAAAGCATCAAGGAGCTTGGAGTGACGCACATCTGGCTCACGGGCGTGATAGAGCATGCCCAGAAGACCGACTGGAGCCGTCACGGCATAGGCCGCGACAATCCACACGTGGTCAAAGGCGAGGCCGGATCGCCCTACGCCATAAAGGACTACTACGACATCGATCCCGATCTGGCCACCGACGTAGAGCACCGCATGGAGGAGTTCGAGGCTCTCGTGGCCCGCATCCACGACCAGGGGATGCAGGTGATCATCGACTTCGTGCCCAACCACGTGGCGCGCCGCTACCACTCCGATGCCGCACCCGAAGGCACACCCGACCTCGGAGCCGACGATGACAGCACCCGCGCATTCGACCCGCAGAACAACTTCTACTATATACCCCGCCAGCTGTTCGCCCCGTCGATCGACCTCGGTTCGGGCAAGGAGGCCTACACGGAGTTTCCGGCAAAGGCCACCGGCAACGACTGCTTCTCGGCATTCCCGTCGGTCAACGACTGGTATGAGACAGTGAAACTCAACTACGGAGTGGATTACTCCAACGGCTCACGCCACTTCTCCCCCACCCCCGACACATGGCAGAAGATGCTCTCGATACTGCTCTACTGGGCCGAGAAGGGAGTGGACGGCTTCAGATGCGACATGGCGTTTATGGTGCCGGTGGAATTCTGGGACTGGGCCGTGACCATCGTCAAGGAGCGCTATCCCCACATAAAGTTCATAGCAGAGATCTACGACACAGGACTCTACCGCGAATTTATCAGCCGCGGCCACTTCGACTACCTCTACGACAAGGTGAACCTCTACGACACCCTGCGCGGCATACAGACCTCGCACTGCTCCGCAGCACAGCTGACCGGATGCTGGCAGACCGTCGACGGCATAGGGAGCCACATGCTCAACTTCCTTGAGAACCACGACGAACAGCGCTTCGGCTCCAAATTCTACGCCGGCGATCCGGCCAAGGTGCTTCCCTCGCTTGTGGTCAGCTCCTATATGTCGACCGGCCCGATGATGATATACATGGGTCAGGAACTCGGAGAACAGGCCACCGATGCCGAAGGTTTCAGCGGATATGACGGACGCACCACAATCTTCGACTACTGGAGCCTGCCGACACTCCGCCGCTGGCTCACCGGCAACCTGAAGCCTCGCGAACGGTGGCTGCGCGACCTCTACGCACGGGTGCTGCGCCTCTGCAACTCGGAGAAGGCCATAAGAGAGGGACGATTCTTCGACCTGATGTATGTCAACTACGAGAATCCGACACTCAACCCCCACAGGCAGTATGCGTTCCTGCGCAACTATGCCGACGAAACGATAATCGTGGCCGTCAACTTCTCGGACGACTCGGCCGACATGGACATCAACATACCGGCCCACGCCTTCGAACTGCTGCGCATACCACAGGGCGAGATGAACATGACCGAACTGCTCACGGGCGAGAAAGCCAGAAAGCGGCTGTCGGCCGACAGTCCGTTCGAGGCATTCACCGGCCCCTGGGGAGCGGCGATATGGAAAGTGCGCCACCGCTGAGGAGCGCCGCACAGACACTGCCGAAAACAATACTACGACCAACAAAAGAAGATACACAACACCCTCTATGAACAAAACCTTTATAGCCCTTGCGGCCATGACGGCCGCCATACTCCCGCTGTCGTCGTGCTCCGACGACAAGAAGATAGATGTGGACAACATCAACGGCGTCTACGACACCGCACAGACCACCCTGACCTACAACGGCGTCAAAATGGCCGACGCCACCATAGAGATCACGATGAAGGAGGATCTGACATCGTATCCCGGCAACAAAGGTGAAGCGCTGATGGTGTCGAACCGTCCGACGCTCGTGACCGACAACGCCGACGAAGCCTTTGACGACGACATGCGCCACAGCTACCTCTTCATGCCGTGCAGCATGACCATCGGCGTGGAGGCCAAAGGACGCGAGAACAGCGTCACCTTCTCGGGCACACGCACCGTCAGGACCGCCGACAAAAGCGAGATCACATATACAGCCTCTGGCACATACAGCCCAGGCACCAAAGCCGCCGCTCCCTCGGTGACCGCCGAGATAACCGCAAAGGCCGCAGTCAACGGCCTGACCGGCCACACCTTCGAAATGGAACTCAACCTGACAGACATCACCTACGACCTCGAAAAAGCGGGCTCCACACTCATGGCCGGACTCGGCGTCAACGCCCGCGACGGCCTCAAGGAGCTTTACGGTACGATGATCGACCGCTGCCGCCGCGCGACCGGCTTCGACAGGATACGGTTCAGATTTAACGACGACGGATCGCTCGAGGTCAGCGGACGCAACGCCATAGGAGGCGACTACGTGCAGCAGCCCGCCGCATCCTACCAGATACTCGCCGACGGCACCCTGATAATACTTCAGGACGCCACATGGGCCGAAATGATGACCAACTCCATGTCGCCCACCTCGGCCGCAAGGATGCCGGCGGGTCTCTACAGCTTCCGGTCGGGCAGCGAAGCCATCACCGCCGCCACATTCAGCATCGACGGCCAGCGCCTGAAACTCGAACCGGTGGTGGCCCATCTGATCGAAGGCGGACGCTACCGCCGCCCCGCCGAAAAAGCCTTCATGGCCACATGGCCCGTCCCCGAAGGCACCGACCTCACACGCACCGAGCGCCTCTACAGCAGCCTGCAGTATGCCACCGACCACGATCTGCTGATATTCACCCCCTGCTTCATGGCCACCCGCATCGACTGACGGCGCCGACGGCCGGAGGACGAGAATTTTGATATGATTTTTTCGCGCTCCCGATGCAGGGTTATTCGCGACGAAACATTAACTTTGCAAAAAATTTCAAGTACGTGTCACAAGATATGAACTCAGTCATCCACCCCATCAAGATTTTCGCCGGCACAAAGTCGCGCTACATGGGTGAAGAAATCTGCAAATGCCTCGGCATGGAGCTGGGCAAGATGAACATCCAGCACTTCGCCGACGGAGAATTTGAAGTATCGTTCGAAGAGCCGATCCGCGGCTGCGAGGTTTACCTGGTGCAGTCGACCTTCCCCAACACCGACAACCTCATGGAGCTTCTGCTGATGATCGACGCCGCCAAGCGCGCGTCGGCTCACTCGGTGATAGCCGTGATGCCCTACTTCGGCTGGGCGCGTCAGGACCGCAAGGACAAGCCGCGTGTGTCGATCGCCGCCAAGCTTGTGGCCGACCTGCTGATGGCCGCCGGCGTAAACCGCGTGATCACCATGGATCTCCACGCCGACCAGATCCAGGGATTCTTCAACGTTCCCGTCGACCACCTCTATGCATCGACGGTGTTCATCCCCTACATCAAGAGCCTCCAGCTCCCCGACATGGTGGTGGCCACTCCCGACGTGGGCGGCGCCAAGCGTGCCAACTCCTACGCCAAGTATCTCGACGTGCCTCTGGTGCTCTGCCACAAGCAGCGCGCCAAAGCCAACGTGGTCGAGGCCATGACAGTGATCGGCGACGTGAAGGACAAGAACGTCATACTGATCGACGACATGGTTGACACCGCCGGCACTATCTGCAAAGCCGCCAACCTGATGATGGAGAAAGGCGCCAAATCGGTGCGCGCCCTCGCATCGCACGCCATCATGAGCGATCCGGCTTCGCAGCGCGTCGACGACAGCGAGATGACCGAGATGATCTTCACCAACTCCATCCCGTTCTCCAAAGATTGCCGCAAAGCCACCATCATCAGCGTGGCCAAGATGTTTGCCGACACGATCAAGCGCGTTCACAACAACGAATCGATCTCGTCGCAGTACGTATTCAAATAAGAGACTCCCGCCGACACCGTCACAGCCACAGGACGGTGGACGCGACACAACACAAAAGGCGCAGCCAATCGGCTGCGCCACTCTTTTTTATCCCACCTCAATGGATTCATACAAGATCACAGAGGCGCTCCGGCGCCGGCTCGACATAGAACGACTCCGCCCGATGCAGGCGAAGATGATGGACACACGCAGCAGCGCCGTGATGCTCGCCGCGCCGACAGGCTCGGGCAAGACGGTGGCATTCGGATGCTACATGCTGCGGCGCGTAGGTGAACCGTGCGGCAAGGTGCAGGCCGTGGTGACGGTGCCCTCGCGCGAACTGGCTCTTCAGGTGTCGGACGTGGTGAGGCGCATGGCTTCCGGGCTTAAGACCACCACCGTCTACGGCGGCCACCGCGTGGCCGACGAACTGCCGACGCTCACCCCATGCCCCGACATAATCATCGCCACTCCCGGACGTCTGCTCGACCTGCTGCAGCGCGGCGCTCTGGAGATCCACGACCCGGCGACGGTGGTAGTGGACGAATTCGACAAGACCCTCGACCTGGGCTTTGCCGACGAGATGCAGCGTCTGATGCGGCGCATAGGGCGCCCGGGATCACTCGTGCTCACCTCCGCCACCCCTATGGATCACGCCGAGCTGCCACAGTGGGCGCAGCGCCCCGGATGCCAGACGCTCGACTATAGCGCTCCGGCCGAAAAAAGCGGCCATCTCGACCGGGTGGAGGTGGAAAGCCCCGTGCGCGACAAAGCCGAAACCCTCGCCGACCTGCTCTGCGCCATATCTGACGCCGGACAGCGCCGCACAATAGTGTTTGTAAACCACCGCGAGAGCGCCGAACGGCTTCACGAACTGCTGCGCCGCGACGGCATAGAGAGCGCGCTCTACCACGGCGGCCTGCAGCAGACCGATCGCGAAGCGGCCGTGGCACGTCTGCGCGGAGGGTCGGTGCCGGTGCTTGTGGCCACCGACCTGGCCGCACGCGGCCTCGACATAGAGGGTGGCATCGACGCCGTGGTCCACTACCATATGCCCCCTACCGCCGACGACTGGACCCACCGCAACGGCCGCACCGCGCGCAACGGAGCCGACGGCACCGTATATGTCATCACCGCCGAAGGGGAGAACATACCCGACTATGTGGTCACCGACCGACGCTGGCAGCCCGCTCCCCGCGACGGACGGGGTATTCAGGCCCCGATGGCCACCCTCCACATCAACGCCGGCCGCAAAGAAAAGATATCGAAGGGCGACGCCGTGGGCTACATCACAGCCCACACCGATCTAAAGGGGAGCGACATAGGCCTGATAACCGTCAACGACCACTCCACCCTCATAGCCGTCCCCCGACAGGCCGCCGACACCGTCATAGCCGCCTGTTCGCCCCACAAACTCAAAGGGAAGCGCGTGCGCATCACCCTCCTCTGACCCACCCCGATCTGTCGATAAAGGCATAAACTGCCGCGAAGAGTGTGGGTTTATGCGCTGCGGTGGATTTATGCGCTAAAGATGAGGTGGTTTCAAAAAAATTAGCTATCTTTGCGGCGCAATAAGTAAAGTCAATATAAAGTCTAACTTATTAACTACAACCAACATTTTTATTAACTAACCTAAATGGCTGAAAAAGAAATCAAAACAGCAGTTGAAGACTTCGACTGGGACGCATTTGAGAATGGCGACACCCATGCCGGCAAGTCGCGCGAGGAGCTTACGAAGACCTACGACGAGAGCCTCAACACCGTAAAGGACAAAGAAGTGATCGAAGGCACCATCATCGCCCTCAACAAGCGTGAGGCCGTGGTGAACATCGGTTACAAGAGCGACGGCATCATCCCGTTCAACGAATTCCGCTACAACCCCGACATCAAAGTGGGCGACAAGGTGGAAGTCTTCATCGAGAACCAGGAGGACAAGAAGGGCCAGCTTATCCTCTCCCACCGCAAGGCTCGCGCAGCCCGTTCGTGGGACCGCATCAACGAGGCTCTGGAGAAGGACGAAATCATCAAGGGCTACATCAAGTGCCGCACGAAAGGCGGCATGATCGTCGACGTGTTCGGCATCGAGGCATTCCTGCCCGGCTCGCAGATCGACGTCCGTCCCATCCGCGACTACGACATCTTCGTGGGCAAGACCATGGAGTTCAAGGTCGTTAAAATCAATCAGGAATTCAAAAACGTCGTTGTCAGCCACAAGGCTCTCATCGAGGCCGAGCTGGAGCAGCAGAAGCGCGAGATCATCGCCAAGCTCGAGAAGGGTCAGGTGCTCGAAGGCACAGTCAAGAACATCACCTCCTACGGTGTGTTCATCGACCTGGGCGGCGTCGACGGACTTATCCATATCACCGACCTTTCGTGGGGCCGCGTAAGCCACCCCGAGGAAGTGGTGCAGCTCGACCAGAAGATCAACGTTGTGATCCTCGACTTCGACGACGAGAAGAAGCGTATCGCCCTGGGTCTGAAGCAGCTCATGCCCCATCCCTGGGACGCTCTGGATTCGGAGCTCAAAGCCGGCGACAAAGTCAAGGGCCGCGTAGTGGTTATGGCCGACTACGGTGCATTCGTAGAGATCGCCCCCGGCGTAGAGGGTCTGATCCATGTCAGCGAGATGTCGTGGAGCCAGCACCTGCGTTCGGCTCAGGACTTCATGAAGGTCGGCGACGAGGTAGAGGCCGTGATCCTCAACCTCGACCGCGAGGACCGCAAGATGAGCCTCGGCATCAAGCAGCTTAAGAAGGATCCCTGGGAGGATATCGAAGTGCGCTATCCGGTTGGCTCGAAACACACCGCCAAGGTGCGCAACTTCACCAACTTCGGCGTATTCGTCGAGATCGAGGAGGGCGTAGACGGCCTGATCCACATCTCCGACCTGAGCTGGACCAAGAAGGTGAAACACCCCAGCGAATTCACCACTATCGGCGCCGACATCGACGTTCAGGTGCTCGAGATCGACAAGGAGAGCCGTCGCCTGAGCCTCGGCCACAAGCAGCTCGAAGAAAATCCCTGGGATGTGTTCGAGACCGTGTTCACCGTAGGTTCGGTACACGAGGGCACCATCGTAGAGATGGTAGAGAAGGGCGCCGTGATCCAGCTCCCCTACGGAGTTGAGGGCTTCGCCACTCCCAAGCACCTCGTGAAGGAGGACGGCACCTCGGCACAGGTTGACGAGAAGCTCAACTTCAAGGTGATCGAATTCAACAAGGACAGCAAGCGCATCATCCTCAGCCACAGCCGCATATTCGAAGATGAGGCCAAGGCAGAGCGCAACGAGGCTCGCAAGGCCAAGCGCGCCACAAAGCGTCAGGAGGAGACTCCGGTGATCTCGACTCCGATCGAGAAGACCACCCTTGGCGATCTGGAGGCTCTCGCAGCTCTCAAGGAGAAGCTTTCGGAATAATATCTCCGATATAACGACACGCCGCCGGCGGGCAGTCAGGGTTTTAGCCCTGAGTTGCCCGCCGGCTTTGTTTGTTTGGATGGGATGGATCGGAGCCATCAGAGGGGACGCACAGGCCGGGAGGGAGACAAGTGCAGAGAGGGGGGGGGGAGGGCAACCGCAATGGCGTCCGGGACAAGGGTGGCCCGGGCTGGCGCGGGGCGGCTGATCTCGCATGCTCCGCAGCTCGGCCGAGTGAGGTGGGCGGCTCTCCCCCCGGTCTACGCGTCACGCTCCCCTGCCTCGCTGACGCACGGCGGGGTGGCGTGCCGCTCCGAACCGGGGATAGCGTCTGCCCGCACGCTCCGCGGCTCCGAGGGCGGTTTTTTTTGAGCGGCGGGGTGGGGATTTCGCTATTATTTTGTAAATTTGTAGGTGGGGCAGGCTGTCGCAAGACGACTATACAATTTTTCTTACCTGAATCAACAAATCATGCGGCAATCAGGCCACATAATGATAAAACCGTACACTGACTTCATGCGCAATGAAAGCGACAAGACAATAATACCCACAACGCGACAATACATACCAATCACGCGATGAAAGCAATCAGATCACTCGCCATCACGGCCATGATGCTCACTGCAGCAGCGGCATCGGCACAGACAACTACATGGAACGACCCGATGAAGGCCGGATACCCGACAGTACAGAACCAGGCATGGACCTCGGAGATAGGACATAGCTATGTGCGCATGCCCGACCGCGCCGAGGCGCAGGTGCGCAAGCCTCTGTGGGATCTGAGCCGCAATTCGGCCGGACTCGCCCTCTACTTCACCACCAACTCTCCGACGATCACCGTGCGCTACAAGATCAGCGGCGCCCAGACTATGCCCCACATGCCCGCCACGGGAGTGTCGGGAGTCGATCTCTACCGCATCGACTCCGTCGGCGGTCAGGATTTCTGCTTCGGCAGCTATTCGTTCGGCCCCAAAGTGCAATACAGCTACTCGGCTCTCGCCCCCTCCGACCTTAGCGGAGCCGATCGCGAATACCATCTCAACCTGCCGCTCTACAACACCATCGACTCTCTGGAGATCGGCGTGGCCGAAGGCTCGCGGTTCAGCTTCCTGCCGAAGCGCACCGAGAAGCCTATCGTGGTCTACGGCACCTCGATAGCGCAGGGCGCCTGCTCCTCGCGTCCAGGCATGTCGTGGATCAATATCGTCAGGCGCAACCTCTCGGACTATCCAGTGGTGAATCTCGGATTCTCGGGCAACGGACGTCTTGAGCCGGAAGTACTCGCGCTGATAGCCGAGATCGACGCCGAGATGTTTGTGCTCGACTGCATGCCCAATCTGACCCAGAAGAGCGCCGACGAAGCCCGCGACCTGGTGCTTGCCGCCGTGGCACAGCTCCGCAAGAGCAGCGACGCCCCGATAATACTCGTGGAGCACGCCGGCTACAGCAACGCCCCGACCAACGCCGCGCAGCTCGACTGCTACACGCGCCTCAACCGCGGACAGCGTCAGGCCTACGAGCAGCTAAAGGCCCAGGGGGTGAAGGATCTTCACTACGTGAGCCACGACGAACTCGCCTACCCCTCCGACGCATGGGTAGACTATGTGCACCCCTCCGATCTTGGAGCACAGCGCCAGGCCGACGTGCTGACGGAGAAGATACGCTCCGTCAGAAACCACTGATACCCTGAACATCAACCAATCTACTCCATCCATCACACATAACACACTATGAAACTACTCAACACGCTGCTGCTCGCGGCCGCAACGGCAGGCGTCGCCGCGATAGCCATAGCAGAGATCGATCTCAACTGATATTCTCATCCATATCACAGTTGCGTTGCGTCGTCCCCCCGAGGGCGACGCAACGTCGTGTATAATAGAGCGGGCGCAGAGCGAGGTGGGCGGCCTGGGCTGGCGCGAGCGGCTGATCTCGCATGCTCCGCAGCTCGGCCGAACGGGGGGCGTCTCTCTCCTTCCCCCGGTCTACGCGTCACGCTCCCCTGCCCCGCTGACGCGTGGCAGGCGGTGGCGTGCCGCTCCGAACCGGGGATTCTGTCTGCCCGCCCCCTCCGGGGCTCCGATGGCGTCAACACCATCCGGCGGGGAGAGGAGAGAGGTAGTCAGCGGGAACCGTAGTAGAGGCGACAGTGCGCGCGACGCAGGCGGGGAGGAACGGAGCCGCGGAGCGTGCGGGCAGTCAGTAACCGGGGGTCGGAGCGGAGGGAGGACGCCGGGACGCGTAGCGGAGCGGTGGCCGAGCGAGGCGGAGACCCCGGAAAGGAGAGCCCACACACCATGCGCGGCGAGTCCCGGAGGGTTCGAGGCCGCGCCAAGGCGTCAGCGCAGGAGAAGAGGCGGGGAGGAGAGAGAGGCGATCTGGAGGCGGGGAGGGACGGAGCCGCGGAGCGTGCGGGCAGTCAGTAACCGGGGTTCGGAGCGGAGGGAGGACGCCGGGACGCGTAGCGGAGCGGTGGCCGAGCGAGGCGGAGACCCCGGAGAGGAGAGCCCACACACCACGCGCGGCGAGTCCCGGAGGGTACGAGGCAGCGCCGAGGCGGCAGCGCAGGAGAAGAGGCGGGGAGGAGAGAGAGGCGATCTGGAGGCGGGAAGGGGCGGAGCCGCGGAGCGTGCGGGCAGTCAGTAACCGGGGTTCGGAGCGGAGGGAGGACGCCGGGACGCGATAGCGGAACGGTGGCCGAGCGAGGCGGAGACCCCGGAGAGGAGAGCCCACACACCACGCGCGGCGAGTCCCGGAGGGTACGAGGCCGCGCCGAGGCGACAGCGCAGGGAGGAGAGAGGAGATGGGGGGGGGCGGATCCGCATGTGGGTGGCTTCGAGGGTGTGAGAATGAAGAAATGTGGATTTATCCATACAGATCACGATTCTAATTTATATCTTTGCACAAAACGCCCATATCATGAGTAAAGTCAACGCATTATTCCACATTGTCTTCGCCACTAAAGACCGTCGTCCATTTCTTCTTGACACTTTCAGAGAGGATCTTCACAAGGTGATCAACGACATTATAATTTCCAAGAAAAGCCGGCTTCACTCGATAAACAGCGTTACCGATCATCTACACATGCTCGTCGATCTGAACCCTACAGTGTCGATCTCCGAGCTAATAGCCGCTGTCAAGGCATGTGCGCACAACTGGATGAAAACAGACAGTCGTGCTGCCTTGTTCAATGGGTGGTGCTCAGGATATTATGCCTGTAGCTGCTCACCAAGCCACAAAACCAGTATCGAAACATATATCCTCCGCCAGACCGAGCATCACGCCATACATCTGTTTGACAAGGAGATACAGAAGATGTGTGATGTGTGGAATCTGTCATATCATCCTGAGGATCTGAAATAGTACCCACGCGAGGTGGGCCCTGGGCTGGCGCGGGCGGCTGATCTCGCATGCTCCGCAGCTCGGCCGAACGGGGGGCGTCTCTCTCCTTCCCCCGGTCTACGCGTCACGCTCCCCTGCCCCGCTGACGCGTGGCAGGCGGTGGCGTGCCGCTCCGAACCGGGGATTCTGTCTGCCCGCCCCCTCCGGGGCTCCGATGGCGTCAACACCATCCGGCGGGGAGAGGAGAGAGGTAGTCAGCGGGAACCGTAGTAGAGGCGACAGTGCGCGCGACGCAGGCGGGGAGGAACGGAGCCGCGGAGCGTGCGGGCAGTCAGTAACCGGGGGTCGGAGCGGAGGGAGGACGCCGGGACGCGTAGCGGAGCGGTGGCCGAGCGAGGCGGAGACCCCGGAAAGGAGAGCCCACACACCATGCGCGGCGAGTCCCGGAGGGTTCGAGGCCGCGCCAAGGCGTCAGCGCAGGGAGGCGCAAGACGCAGAGGCGGGGAGGGACGGAGCCGCGGGCGGGGGGAGTGCGCCGGGACGGCAGCACAGGAGAGGGGCGGGAATGTTACAATGTAGTGGCGGGAGGGGGATTTTTTTGGTGGGGGAGGGTGGATTGAGGTAAATTTGTGGCGATATGATTCCATTTTTGTGGAATTAATGTTTGATTTTGCAAAAAATAGTATTCGTTAGCATGCTGCAATTTTTACCTATCTATTTGAGCCATAGGGAGTTTACCCCCCCCCAGCATATAGCCGGGAGGGAGCGGAGCAATGCACCCATAACAGATGCGCGGATAGAGCGAAACAATGCGCCCTTAGAGCGGAACTACGCACGGACAGAGCGGGGGCATGCGGAGACAAGGCAGAGACCGGCAGCAGTTTACCACCATCACGATATTTTGAGATGCACCACCACCATGACGGCGCGCGGCACAACGGCTGCGTGCCGTATCGTCGTGTAGCTACATAAACGGGCTGATACACACAGCCATGCCCCGCCCCACGGCGGCCCGCAAATATACTGACTTCTCCTTCCAAGAACAGGGAAATTCTCAATAAAACAAATATCAGGAAAGATTATGAAAAAACTTTTACTAATTCTGATGGCCTTTCTGGCCTTCGCCCCTCCGCATCTACATGCGGAGCTTATAACAACCACCTTTTTTAGTAAAACTGCAACAGAATCACCCAATCTTACATTCGGCGACGGTGCATCTATGAAAGACTGGTCTTCTACCAGTTCTACTGTAAGCTCAAAGTATGTATCGAACACTACAGCATCAAGCTTCAAATATATTTACAGAAACCAAGGATCGTCAGAGAATTTTCTTGATGACTGCCTGATAATGGAGTTTACTAAAACGGCAGGAGCCAAATACAACGCTTTTACGAAATTTGGTCTTGAGATATTCAGGGGCAACACATTTGTAATCAAAGCAAAATATGGTAAAGTACATAGAGTTCAATTATACTATGGTACTGGATATTCCTCGGGTGCGGGTTCAGCATCCGCTGGTACAGCCACAGTAAAACACGCAAAAGATTTACTGACTTTCAACACTGACACAAAGCAGAATCAAGCTGTAATGGTTGTGACCAGTCCGGCAATGTTTCAGACAAGCACGCCAGCTAATCAAAAAGCTAACGAGTATTTCGAATTTACCTACAAAACAACCACAAGCACAAGCTACTATCCTATATATTTTTCGTTGCAGAAAATCATTGTCACATGGGAACCTGTTGAACTACCGAAACCAGGACTACCGACAATAATTGAACCGACAGCAGATTCGGGTGACATTTTCAATAAAGAAACGAATGAATATTCTTACAGTGCGACTCCCCCTGTATTGAAGTTCAATAAAGATACAGCTGCGGACAAACTTGTTTACACGATAAACAATGAAAATATCACAGAAAGTTCCACCGAATACACTGACAACGGAATCGATCTAAGCAGCATAACCACAGCGACGACGATACGCATAGCCGGCGTCAACAGCAAGGGACTTGGCGAAGTACTGACCATCACTGTAAATATCAAAAAACCAGATGCGCCCACACTGGACACCAACGGCATAAACACTACAGACACAAGTGTCTACCCCTACTTTATAGACGGAAAGTATGGGTATATAAGTAAAGTAGCCAACATAAAGATCAACCGCCCGGCGGGTGCTGAAACGGTGTATTACACCACCGACGGCACTCAGCCCAATATATATTCGCGCACACTGGGCGAGGACAATACCATAACACTCAGCGAAACGGTTGTAGGCCAGAAGACCAAAGTCATCTTAACGGCCGCCAACCGCGGAGGCATGAGCACGGAGGCGCTGACCATAGACTGCGAGCGCTTTGCCGTTCCCACGCCGAGCCGTCCTGAGATCAGAAGAGTCAGCCAATCGTTCACATACAAACTGCCAAGTCAAACAGGAGGAGCTATGCGGTTGTACCCCGATGACTTCGCCAACTACAACAACAGCGGCATTATCACACTGGAAAACGACAAGGTGGTGCTTGAAATGGCAAAAGCATACGCCAACTCGTATACCGGCATAGGACATGGAGAGATCCACGAGCCTCAGTCGGCTTTCATTGAATATGCGCTTACGAGCAACGAAACCTTGACTGATGACGCCAAGTTTTATCGCGTAAACACATTTGCAAGCCAACAGAATTGGGGTGGAATATATGTGGACCAACACAAATGGGTTGCACTGAGCAATAAAGATGTCAATCAAACAGGTCTGTTCACTGGATATAATGAGATCTACCTGCACCTGCGCGCGACAAGCATTACCGGCACAAGCTCAGGAGGCTCCAATGAATCGGATCCGAATTCGGAACTATATACCGTCAGCGATGTGCTGACTGTGAAGCTTGTGCGGAAGGCGCCGGGTGCTCCGGGGCTGAAGCTCAATGTAGAGGGTGGCGCCAAGGGCACGTGGAATGACCGCGGCGGTGTGGCGAGCCTGAGCTATATGGGCAGCAGCTCGATAGTGGCAACAAAGAGCAGCCCCGGCTACTCGATAGAGTATTGCTTCGTGGCAGCCGAGGATGGCAAGCCGTGGCCGGGATCGGATCCGGGCAACGCGCCGATCACAGAGATTCAGAATCAGGATCAGACAAGCGTCATAGCTCTCGGCAGCAGTGGAGCGGACGCCGGCAAGGCGGGACGCCTCTACGTGAGACAGAACGACAAGGCCCACACTCTTCCGGGCGAATGGGCCATGCTCGACGTGGAGCCGATCCATGTGGATGACTACAAGCTCAACGACCTGAACGCGCGCCCCGCACAGCAGGCTCTGGTGAGACTCACACAGGACGACGCCTACGGAATGAAGGTGATGGGCGTGTATGAGACCGACGCCGCTGCCGTCAACAGCAAGAAGACCTACTACGTGTATCTGATGGACCAGTTGGGCAACCCGATAAAACTTGTGGTCAACGCACAGTCGATGCCGAAGATACTGGAGGAGTATGCCGACACCGAGGGTGGCACTAAGACGCGCCTGATCAAGGGCGACGTGATAGGCCGCATATATTACCACAGCATCACAGGCGACGGGAACAAGATGCCCGAGATATGGGTGACTCCCGGTTCGGAGGACTATACAGACTATCTGCCGGCGAGTGAAGCCACAGAGGGATGGGCGACTGTGGGCAAGGCTCCGGCCGACATACTGGAGCAGCCAACCGTCGGCGTAGACAACTTCAACCGCAAGATGCGTCTGCGCTCGCTGACATGGCTCGGCAGCAACCGCGTGCGTACCGCCGACGGCACCGAACTGACTCTCTACAGCCGTCTGAAGGTGGAGGGCTACGACTTCCAGGATGATATGGAAAAGGTGGCCGCCATAGCCGACAAGGGGGGCACTAAGCTCTTCGCCGCCACCGGTTTCGTGGGTCAGCTCAACGGCCAGCTCGCTCTGCTGACCACGGAGAATACCCTGCAGTGCCCCGGCACTCCCAATCTGTCGGCTCCCAACCCGATCAGCGGGCAGCCTGACGCCGACGGATTCGTAGCCGTCAACGCCATCAGCGACGAGGTGAAGCTCACGATCACGGGCAACGCCCACGGCGAGTCGAAGTTCTGCTGGGCGTCGAACGAAGAAGGGAACAACACCCAACCGATCACAAACAACACTCTGACCATAAAGCGCCCGACCGGCAGCAACAACACAGTGAAGCGCGTGATCTGGAGCGAACTCAACGGCATGAAAAGCCTTAACCCGGCCAAGGTGAAATTCATATTCCACACGCCGGAGAAGGTAGCCTCGATCGAGGAGTTCAAGACCAAGGAATTTGCCAACTTTGCCAACCCTGATGAGGGGCAGACCGAATACTACCAGATGACCGGCAAGGCCATCGTCGAGGAGATCACTCCGGAATATCTCTATGTGCGCGACTACAACGACAGTCCCATGGCCGAGCTGATCGAGGACGAGCACATGCACCGGATGCTGATTCACAACTCCAACGGCTGGGATGTCCTCGTGGCTGATCCCGCCGGCGGCGAGGCCCGCCCGCTGCAGAAAAACGACGTGATCACCGGCTTCGCGATACACCCTCAGCACAAGAACGGCAACCTGCTGAGCGAATCGACAGGCTTTGCACGCACTTTCAAGGTGGATAAACACGACGCCGCCTACAGCTTCGCCCCTGAAGAGATCCAGGCCGCTCCGACCGACAACTTCTTATTCGAGGAAATCCACCGCATGCGCCTGGTGACACTGAAGGGCGTGGAGGTGAAGCGCACCACCAACACCGGCGCCGACCGCGAGGAGTATCCCTACAACTACACTCTGCAGATCGACGGCACGCCGCGTATGAGGATGGACGTGTTCCGCCGCTCGGGTTTCGCCGAGGCCTACGCCGAGAACACCGGCTTCGATCTGACGGGCGTGGTGCTTCTCGACTCCGACAACGGCACCGACAAGACATTCTCCTTCGCCCTGCTGAGCTTCGAAGGCTCGGCCAAGGTGGCGATGCCGGAGGTGTATCTCGACGGAATCGCCGACAAGACCCTGACGGAGCAGCCGTTTGTGGCCGGCACAATAAAGATGGATGCCGTGAAGTTCACTACCGACGGAGCCGCCATCAATGAGTCGGAGGATAACAAGGTGACGATCCACTATTCGATCGACGGCCTCGACCCGCTTCAGAATCTCGGCTCGCGCCATGAATACGAAGAGGGCGCCGACGAGCTGAAACTCGCCGACCACGACGTGGAGATACGCGCCTTCGCCTCCTATCCGGGCATGACTCCGAGCGACGTGGTGGTGCGCCGCTTCCGCAAGCAGAGCAACGACGTGCAATATATCCTCAATTTCCTCAACACCGCCCGCGAGGGTAACGCCTACCGCTTCACTTCAAGCGTCAAGGCTGTGGCCAAGGGTGGCGACTACCTGTTTGTGGCCGGAAGCGTGGGCCACTACCTGCCTATCTACCGCGAGGGCGGCTGGGGCAACATGGCCGTAAAGCCGGGACAGTATCTGAAAGGATTTACCGTGGGCTACAAGGTGGACGAGTACGGCAACCGCATGGCCGTGGCCACCGGCTATGAGCATACGTTCGGCAACGTGGCCGATGACGGCGAGAGCGTAATCAAAGCCACTCCCGACGAGGTGAGCAGCATATCGGCCGCCAATGCCCGCCGTCTGGTAAGGATAAGCAACGTCCGCGTCAACGCGGCCGGCGGCAGAAGCGGGGAATGGACCATCACCGAGCTGTCGGACGGTCAGACGCATCCGCTGATGGCGGGTCTGCTGGGCGAGGTAGAGGTGACCGACGCCGAGGGGAATCCCACGGGCGAGACGCTTCAGGACGGCGAGACGTACAACATCACCGGCTTCGTGATGCTCGGCGAGCTACGCACCGTGCCCTCCGACCCGGAGGATGCCGACAGCGAGCCGACTGTGGAGTCGACCGTGGAGTTCTGGCCGATGAGCGCCGTGCGCGTGACCCGCTCCGCTCCCGTGACCGCCGAAATGACCAATCTGGCTGAAGAACCCGTGACCGACGAGAACGGCGACATACGCGCCACGTTCAACGGCATGACCGAGGTGAGCCTCTCCACCACCGGCCACAACGCCACGATCTACTACTGGCTCGAAAGCGAGGAGACGGACGAGAGCAAGGCTACGTGGTACACGTATCAGCGTCCGTTCATAATCACCGGCCAGGAGAAGATCCACGCCAAGTCGCAGGCCGAGGGCATGGCCGAGAGCGACCACACTCACGTGATACTCACTCCGGCGACGATGAGCGGCGACGTGGAGTTCAGCGTCAACGCCGAGCCGGGCATGACCACTGTGACCATCACCGCTGCCGCCGGATCGGAGATATGGTATTCCACCGGCACCGCCGGCTGCGACAAGCGCTACACCGCCGGCCAGAAGCTGACATTCGAGGAGGAGACGATGCTATATGCGTGCGCCAAGGCTCCGGGCATGGGCCGCGGCCCTGTCAGCCGTATGCTGGTGATGGTGAAGGAGGCTACTCCCGACGACATCGAGACTACAGGCAACAGCCTGCAGTTCAGCCAGGAGGTGACCGAAGAGGGCTTCGTGAAGGTGACGATCGAGGCTGTGACCCCGGTGGCCGGCGGCACTATCTACTACACTACCGAGGCTGGCAAGAAGCTCCCCGGCGAGGGCGTCAGATATGACGGTCCGGTGGTGATGAAGGAGAG
This sequence comes from Paramuribaculum intestinale, assembly GCF_030759015.1. Classification (GTDB taxonomy): domain Bacteria; phylum Bacteroidota; class Bacteroidia; order Bacteroidales; family Muribaculaceae; genus Paramuribaculum; species Paramuribaculum intestinale. The sequence continues at coordinate 2,371,185 of NZ_CP098825.1, forward strand.
CGGCGTGATCATCGCGGTGATGGTGATAGGCGGCCGTCCGGCAAGCCAGACCTACGAGACCAACGTGTGGGTGGTGCCTGTGGTGACCGGCATCGAGGACGTGGACGCCGATCGTCAGGAGTCGGTGCGTGCCGAGGGCAACGACATCGTGGCTCCGGCGGGTTCGGAGGTGTATGACATCGCCGGACGCCGCGTGCGGCCGACCGGTCTTGCAAGCGGTATCTACATCGTGCGCACTCCCGACGGCAAGGCCGTGAAGGTGAGAATCTGAACGATCATCCTATAGACGGAGGGCGCTGTGCCGATGGGCACAGCGCCCTCTGCGTTTTTCAGGGGGGCTTACAAAGGTCGGTGGTCTACGACCACTCCCCCCTGACGGCGGAGTGGAAGGAGGCGATCGTGAAGGCGGGGAGGGGGCAGCGCGGGAGGAGAGGGGGAGAGGTGGGTGAGCATCGCCTTGGTGGGGTTGGATATATTGGAGAAAATGGCTAATTTTGCGGGTGCATAGGGCGGATATGTGGGATTCATGCCGCCAACGATCAGTCACGACCCAATATCTGCAACATTTGCAAAACATATCTGCTACATCTACAACACTATATCCGCAATATCTGCAATATATCTGACAATGGACGATGTAACGCATTCTGACATGCTATGCGAGGCCGCGCGACGACATCTGTTTGTCACCGACCTCGACGGTACGCTTCTGGACAATGAGGGGCGTGTGCCTCCGATGACCGCGAGGGTGATCTCCGACCTGTCGCACATGGGCGCTCTCATCACCGTGGCCACCGCGCGGACTCCGGCGACGGTGGACCGCATACTCGCACACACTTTCACGCGCCTGCCGCTGATAGTGATGACCGGCGCCGCGCTGTGGGACCGCCCGCACCGCTGCTATGCCGATCCGCGTTCGATAGCCCCGGATCTGGCCGGGGAGGCCTACAGGCTGTGCCTGAGCGCGGGATTGAGTCCGTTTGTGTATAATCTGACCGACGACGGTATGCTCCACGTGCACCATGTGGGCGACATCTCGCCGCTTGAGCAACGGTTTATCCGTGACCGGTCGCAGCTGTTGCTCAAGCAGTTTCACTTCCACAGCGAGATGGCTCCGACATCGAGTTTCGACGCCACGATGCTGCTGCTGGCCATGGGTCCGGTGGAGGATGTGATGAAGCTTGGCGAAACGATGCGTCTCTCCATCGGTCTGACCGTGCAAGCCTATCCCGACAATTATGATCCGCGCCAGGGAGTGCTGGAGGTGTTCGCACAGGGAGTGTCGAAGGCCGCAGCGGTGAGGGCGATGGCCGAACGCACCGGCGCGGAGTGGGTGACGGTGTTCGGCGACAATCTCAACGACCTGCCGATGATGGAGGTGGCCGACGAGGCTGTGGCCGTGGCCAACGCCATGCCGGAGGTGATAGAACGCGCCGACACGGTGATAGGGCCAAACAGCGAGGAATCTGTGGCCCGCTACATACTTGAGTCGCTCGGATTAGTGGACTGCAACGACCGACACTGAACTACCCCGCTCCACGACGACCATGCAGGAAACCTTACATATGATAGCATTGAGGACAGTGGCCTACGCCGACGACCGCTCGATACTCTCGGCCTACACGCGCAGCCGCGGGTTCATGTCGCTGCTCGTGCGCGGCGGCAAGGGGCGCGAGGCGAGCCGTCGCAGGGCTTTGCTGCAGCCCATGTCGGTGGTGGAGTGCGTGGCCGACATCGTGCCGGGGCGCGATGTGAGCCGCATAATGTCAGTCAGGCCTCTGCGACCTATGCACGGGGTTATTTCGTCGCCGGTAAAGCAGACTGTGGCGATGTTTCTGGCGGAGGTGCTGGGGATAGTGCTTCGCAGCAGCCAGCCTGACGCGCAGACGTTTGACTTCGTGGCGCAGTCGGTGGCGGTGCTCGACGAGCTGCCCCGCGAGCGCACGTCCAACTATCACATAGCTTTTCTGAGGGGTCTGGCCGTGTGTCTGGGGATAGAGCCCGACGCGGGAGCCTACAGGAGCGGCATGGTGTTTGACATGGCCGACGGCATCTGGCGTCTCAGCGCCCCGCTCCACAACAGGTGGATCGGCAGCGACGAGGCGCGGGTGGCTGCGGCTCTTTGCCGGATGACGTATGCCAACATGCATCTATACAGTTTCGACCGCGCGGCACGCAACGCCGTGCTCGACCGTATAATGCAGTTCTACTCTCTCCACCACACCCGTCTGGAGGGGGTGAAGTCGCTCGACATACTCCGGTCAATGTAAAGGGGGCGACGGATCAGCGCAGACGATCGTAGGAACGGAGCAGCCGCTGGTCGGCATTCACACCGCGCCACGCTGCAATCTGAGCCACGACAGCCGCCGGAGGGAGCAGCAGAGTCCATGAGAGAGAGGAGAAGCCGGCTCCGTCGGCAACGAGCACCCCTACAAGCGCAAACGCCTCAGATATGATCGCGAACGCCATCGAAGCGACTATCACAGCCTTCTGACGCCCGTGGCTGCGGTAGAGGAATATCGCCACGAGGCAGAGCAGCGCCGAAACGAGCGCCGGCACGAGCACAAATATGTCGGAAGCCACTTCAATAGCCTTTCCGGCCACAGAGCCGAAGGGGAGAACACAGAACACCGCCATGACGGCCACGGCAGCAAGAAGCCAGAGAGATTGAACACGCTGTATCATATTGTAAATCTTAAGTAACTCGTAAAATCAGTTGACATTATTAAGCTCATCAGTAACCCGTGGCTTGCCGCGAATCACTTATCACATTCCAATTAATCCAATTTAACCGCAGCGAGCACTCTGCGGCGCGACAAAATTAAACAAAATCGGCGGATATTTTGTAACTTTGTCATCACTAACCGAAAAAAGATGGATCAGCGCACACTCATACTCATAACCAACGACGACGGCTTCGAGGCCGCAGGCATCAGGTATCTGGCAAAATGCGTCGGCCGCTGGGCCGATGTGGTGACGGTGGCTCCCGACAGCCCCCGATCGGGTCAATCGTCGGCCATAACGGTGAACAGCGAATTGTATCTTACCCGCCGGGCCGACGAAGAGGGCGCTCAGGTGTGGTCGGTCAACGGCACACCGGTGGACTGCGTGAAGCTCGCGATGCACGCCCTCTTCAGAGAGCGCCGTCCCGACCTGATACTGTCGGGCATCAACCACGGCTCAAACTCGGGCAACTCGGTGCTGTACTCCGGCACAATGGGCGCCGTGATCGAAGGGTGCACGCTCGGCATCCCGTCGGTGGGATTCTCGCTGCTCGACCATCACGCCGACGCCGACTTCAGCGAGTGTGGCCGCTATGTCGACGAGATAGCCCGCGGAGTGGCCGCATCGGGTCTGCCGTCGGGCATCTGCCTGAACGTCAACATCCCCGCCCGATGCAAACCCAATGGGATAAAGCTCGTCAGGGCATCCATGGGACACTGGATCGGCGAATACTCGCAGACAACCGCTCCCGACGGGCGCACCGCCTACCGGCTCACCGGCGAATACGTGGACCGCGATCCCGACGACTCCACGACCGACAACTACTGGCTCGGCCGGGGCTACGTGACAGTCGTGCCCACGGGCGTGGACATGACCGCCGACTGCAAAGACATAGCCTGCCTGAGGGAACTTTAATCAAAATCACCGTGTTAATCTATCAAAGACACAACGATATGGACAGCATGTATGAAATCCTGATGGGACTGCCGCTCTTCAACGGAGTGAGCCGTGAACGCATCAGCGAGGTGGTGGGACGCGCTCCCTTCCACTTCCTGAAGTATCTCGAAGGAGAGAGAGTGATAGAGCGCGGCGAGCCATGCACCCATATCAAATTCGTGATATCAGGCTCGGTCAGATCCACTGTGACAAGCTCCAACGGACGGTTTCAGGTGTCGCAGACTCTGGAGGCTCCCAACGTGATAGCTCCCGAATTTCTTTTCGGCCGCAACACCACGTATCCGGCCGAAGTGGTGGCCATGGAGCCTGCCGGAATCATGCAGATCTCGAAGAACGACTATGTGGATATACTCAACGCCGACAAGGTGTTTCTGTTCAACTTCCTCAACACACTGTCGGTCAACGCCCAAAAAGCTATCGACGGCGTTCTCGCCGTGGCTGCGGGATCGCTTGAGGAGCGCATAGCCTTCTGGATCATAGCGCTGACACAGCGCGGCGGCACCGACGTGAAGCTCATCGGACGCCAGCGCGACCTCTACTCGCTGTTCGGAGTGCAGCGCACATCGTTTATCTCCACTCTGGAGTCGATGCGCGAACGCGGCATCATAGAGTATGACCAGCACGAGATCAGGGTGAAATCGCGCCGCAAGCTGCTGGCGATGCTCTCGACCGACAACGAATGATCCCTCACACCGCATCCTTTATCACATCTTTTGCCCACATAATTAATTGAATTATAAAAACGAGCGTGCCGCAACTCCCGCTGCAGCACGCCCAATAGAAAAATTCAATTCATCGATATTGTCAGGCCGCGTGTCAGAACAGGATCTGAATGCGTGCCTGTATGGTGTTGACGTGACGGTTGCGCTGCGCGTCGGAGGAGCGCACGTCGGTATAGCTGTAGCGGAGACGTCCGATAACATACTTGTTGAAGTAGTAGTTGAGTGTCATCGACGCATCGTTGGAGATGCCGCCATGTATGCCGCTGCGACCCTGGTTGGCATCGGTGTAGTTGTAGCCGAGCACCATCTCGAGCGTACCCTTGCCGGGAGTGGCGAGTCCGGCGTCGCCATGCGAGTAGCCGTAGTCAGATCCGATAAGAATGCCGCGGAGCAGGCCGTAGACACCCTGCGCGCGATATGACTCGAATCCGGTGCGGCGCGCCACGTTCATATAGTAGTACTGTCCCTCGCATGCGATGCGTCCCTTCATGAGCAGCCATTCGGGCGAAAGTTTGAACACTCCTTTTGCATTGGTGACATCGGCTCCGAGCATTCCCTCCTTGCTGACACGCGTGGGAAATCCGGCCGACCAGTTGAAGTAGCCCTTTGATGCGACGGTCTCTCCGTCTTCGGCAGTTTCTGCCTTGTGGAGAGCCGACTGATACCAGAGCGACATGCCCACCTGCGCCACGAGTCCGGTGGCGTGACAGGGGCGCCACACCGCACGGTTGAGCGCTCCGACGCTCACCTTGCCCTGCTCGTTGGAGGGGGAGGTCATCGACGTTCCGGCCACGATGCCCGAGAAGCTAAGGAATGCCGGGCCGCAGTCGTGGACATATTCCAGACCGATATTACGTCCGGTGGCATTGAAATAGGTATCAGTGGTGGCGGCTTCCATCTGCGGCTTCATCGACGACGATGTGGCGGCGTTGAGTCCGAACTGATGAACGAAGTAGCCCGCACGGAGATAGTTCTCACTGTTGAAGGAATACTGTATATAGACATCCTTCATGCTGAGCTTGTTGAACGAATACCCGGCATCGATCTTTCCGGACCACTTGCCGTATGAGGCCTTGACACCCATACGTATGTCGGGTAGAGCCACTCCGTCGGCGAGTCCGTCGCCGTCGGGAAGATAGACAGCACCGTCCATAAGCACACGTCCGGTGGGTTTTACTGTCAGTTTGGGCTCGTCGTCGGCAGCCATTGCCTGCAGAGCCGGCATGGCAACTATAGCCATGACAGTCATCACTTTAGCAATTCCATTCATTTTTTTATTAATTTGATTGAAAAAATATCCGTTTTTAGTTAGAGATTGCAAAATTAATAAAATTTTAACAAGCTAAAACCTTTTTTTGTTCACATTGTTTGTAATATTGAATCCGATATTAATCCGATATTAATCCGATATTGAATCCGACCATTCACTTACTCACAATCATAAAATAACATGAAACTCTTCAACACGGCTCTCGCAGCCATCCTCCTCTCACTTCCTCTGGGAAGCGTAGCCCAACAGCAGCGTTCACCCGAATTCAAACAGAAATATCAGCTTAAAGAAGCTGTAGTGCTCAGCCGCCACAACATCCGCTCTCCGCTGTCGGACTCCAAGAGCGATCTGGGACGCATGACCCCTCATCAGTGGACCGTATGGTCGGCGCCCAAAAGCGAACTGACCCTCCGCGGCGGCGCCGTCGAGACAATGATGGGCCAGTATTTCCGCAAATGGGCCGAGGATGCCGGTCTGTTCCCCGAAAACCATCAGCCGTCGGCCGACGACGTCAATGTGCAGGCCAACTCCATGCAGCGCTGCATTGCCACCGCCCAGTATTTCACTTCGGGCTTCATGCCTGTGGGTGGCGTGGAGGTCAACCACCGTTACGTGCCCTCGAAGATGGATCCTCTGTTCAACCCTCAGCTCACGAAGGTGTCGCCCGAATTTGTGGCCATCGCGATGAAACAGATAGCCGAGCAGGGCGGCAAGAACGGCATACGCGGCATCAGCGAGCAGCTTCGCCCCGACTATGAGCTGATCATCGACGTGCTCGACGTCGACAAGTCGCCGATGACCAAGGACAACGATCCGAAGCTTAAGGCTCTCGACAACTACGATACGGAATTTGTGTTCGAGCAGTTCCGGGAACCGGGACTGAAATCGGGCTCTGCCCTGAAGACCCTCAACGGCGCCAGCGACGCCTTCATCCTCCAGTATTATGAGGAACCCGACACGCTCAAGGCAGCCTTCGGCCACAAACTGACACGCGCCGACTGGGAACGTCTCGCCCATATCAAGGACGTGTATCAGGACGCCCTGTTCACAGCTCCGATCGTTGCAGTCAACGTGGCCCGTCCGCTCATCCAGTATATGTATGACGAACTTCGCTCGCCCGACCGCCGGTTCACCTTCCTCGTAGGCCACGACAGCAATCTGTCGTCGGTAGCCACCGCCCTTGGTGTGGAGCCTTACGAACTGCCCGCCGCAATTGAGAAAAAGACCCCGATAGGATCGAAGATCGTGGTGGAGAAATTCGAAGGCAAAGATGGCAAGACCTACGCCGACATCAACATCGTGTATCCGACTCTCGAGCAGCTCCGCAACCTGCAGCTGATAACTCTCGACAACCCGCCGATGGTGTATCCGCTGTCGCTCGAAGGACTGGAGCGCAACGCCGACGGCCTCTATCTGCTCTCCGACGTGGAATCGCGCTTCGAGCAGGCTCTGCGTGCCTACGACGCGATACCGTAACTATCTGGCAATATTCACAATAAACAATCCATAATAGCACAGCCACTCCATCGCAGGGGTGGCTGTGCTATTTTTTTCAAAGCTGAACCGCTGTCGGATAACAAATTATTAGTATCTTTGTAAAAATATTCATTACGAATTTCAACAAACCAATCAACACCTTAAAACAATTATCAGTCAAGACATGAGCTTCAAGAGTATTATGGTAGCCTCGCTCTGTGCGATGGCGCTCTTCGCATCGTGTGGCACCGCCGACGCCAACCGCACGATTGTCACCGAAGTACCCGAACGTCCGGCCGGACAGGCCGACATGCTCGGCTTCGCCGCCGAACCGATGGATTCAGTACGCATCGGCGTGGTAGGACTCGGCATGCGCGGAGCGGATGCCGCCAACCGTCTCACCCTTGTGCCCGGCGCACGCGTGACAGCCATCTGCGACATAGACACAGCCCGTATCAACAAAGTAATGGCACGCTATGCATCACGCAACTATGGCCCCGTTGCCACATACGGCGGCGAGGAAGAGTCGTGGAAACAGCTCTGTGAGGATCCCAACGTGGATCTGGTATATGTGGTGACCGACTGGAAACATCACACTCCCATAGCATTATATGCAATGGAGCAGGGCAAGCACACCGCCATAGAGGTGCCTGCCGCTTCTACCCTCGAAGAGATCTGGGATCTCATCAACACTTCTGAGAAAACCCGCAAGCACTGCATGATGCTCGAAAACTGCGTGTATGACTTCTTCGAAATGAACACCCTCAACATGGCCCAGCAGGGTCTGTTCGGCGAGGTGCTCCACACCGAAGGTTCTTATATCCACAATCTTGACGAATTCTGGCCTGCCTATGCCAACAACTGGCGCCTTGAGTTCAACAAGGAGCGTCGCGGCGACGTATATCCCACCCACGGTGTAGGCCCCGCCTGCCAGCTGCTCGACATCCACCGCGGCGACCGCATGACCACTCTCGTGGCCATGGACACCAAGGCTGTCAACGGTCCGGCCGCATGGAAGAAGATGTTCGGCGAAGAGGCCGACACATTTGCCAACGGCGACCACACAATGACAATGATTCGCACCGCCAACGGCAAGACCATCCAGATACAGCACGACGTCGTGAACCCGCGCCCCTACAGCCGCATGTACCAGCTGACCGGCACCAAGGGCTTCGCCAACAAGTATCCCGTATCGCAGTATGCCTTCGAGCCCGAACAGCTCGACTCGGCTACAGTTCCCGACCATCAGAACCTCTCGGCCCACGGCGCCATCTCGCCCGAACAGCAGGCCGCACTGGTGGAGAAATACACTCACCCGATCATCCGCGAGGTGGGCGACGTAGCCAAGAAGGTAGGCGGCCACGGCGGCATGGACTACATCATGGACTATCGCCTCGTCTACTGCCTGCTCAACGGTCTGCCCCTCGACATGGACGTGTATGACCTGGCTGAATGGTGCGCTCTGACTCCCCTGTCGGAGATCTCGATTGCCAACGGCAGCGCCCCCGTGGAAGTGCCCGACTTCACCCGCGGCGGATGGGACAAAGTGAAAGGCTACCGCCACGCTTTCAAGAAGTAATTCCGAATCAGACCCACAAATAAAATCCCCGCCGGACGCTCATAGGGCATCCGGCGGGGATTGCGTTTTTTTTAGAGATTGTTTGAACTTCACTTCTATTCACTCAAAGAGGATTTTCGGAGAGATTTGCGTGAGTTGATGAGGGAGCGATGCGGGCATCGTGACCGATGAAACTTGACGCAAATCGCCCGAAAAGACCTTTGAGGGGATAGAAAGAAGTCCCTATTTATTTCTTCGTGTTAAATTCAAACACTCTCTTAATCATTTATCTGCATCGACCCGACGGCTCAGCGGTAGTCGGCGAAGCGTGTCTGGAGCTGTTGGCGCGCGAAGAATATGCGGCTCTTGATGGTGCCCAGCGGCAACTGCATCTTTTCGGCGATCTCGCCGTACTTGTAGCCAGCCACGTGCATCGAAAAGGGTATGCGGTATTTGTCGGGGAATTCGTTGATGGCGTCGGTGATCTCCTTGGCGCCGAACGAGCCTTCGGGAGTTTCCAGGCCCGAGTCCTGGCTGAGGTTGAGATGGTAGAGATCGTCGGTCTGGTCGATGACCGTGGCCGAGCGCACCACGCGGCGGTAGTTGTTGATGAAGATGTTGCGCATGATGGTGAACACCCATCCCTTGAAGTTGGTGTTCTCGACATATTTGTCGGCGTTGTCGAGGGCTTTCAGCGTGGTATCCTGAAGCAGATCGTAGGCATCGTCGCGGTTCGATGTGAGCATGAAGGCGAAGTTGAGGAGGTTTGCCTGGAGTCCCATGAGTCTGGATTGAAAGTTTGCTGTAGCCATTGTAGTGAGGTTTTAGAGGTGTAATGGGTTGTTATGTCGGGTTTGTCAGCACTGATGTTACAATTCGTTGACAATGCAAAGTTACGGAGAATTACAGCTCTACAAGTGTTTTTGTGTTAAACGAAGTTAAATCAGTTACAGCCTTGTTACATCGAACATTCATCAAATATTATCACATTGATATATTGAATATTATAAAGTTCAGTAACATCACGCTACTTAACGGAACGTTTCTATAATTTCCTTGCAAATACCTTCTCCCATAGGAGGACGGGAGCAGCCAGAGCCATCGGAGTAATCGGAACCATCAGAATAATCAAAGGCTGCAGAGCCGAGCCCGGCGCTGTTCGGCGAGGTATGTCGTGGGTGCCAATGTCACGTGCAATCAGGTGTCCCGGCTGACGCGAATATAGCGAGAGCGGCCGCGCGATGGCGCGACCGCTCTGCATAGAGGTATATAAGACCGTGTAGACGGTTTACTTGATGTTGGGGTTGAGTGCGTGCCACTCGTTGACGGGGGGAAGCACGCCCAGAGAGATCACTTCGTCGCGGAGTGTGCAGAGGTGCTTGTAGCTCTGCTCAAGCTCTGCCTGCTCCTGCGGTGTGCCCTGGGGTTCCTTGCAGTGTACGCCGTTCTTGTCAATGACGGTTTCCATAGCCATCATGATGTGGTTGAAGCGGTCGTCGTCGACATAGCATCCTGCGGGCCATGTGAAGGGCTTGCCTCCCATGGCTGCGGCGATCATCTCGATAGAGATGTAAGAGGGGCTCTGGAACGAAGAGCGGCCGCGGAGGTCGATGATGTTCTTGCCGCCCTGCACCACGCGCACACGGAGTTCTTCCCATGCCTTGTCGGGGAATTCGGCTGTGCCGATGATTTCGGTCAGAGGCTTGCCGTCGACCTTTGTAGTGGAGGCATAAACGGCCATCTGCTCGCCGTGTCCGCCGTAAGTGCGGCTGTTGACGATCTTGTCGGGCGAGATGTGGAACTGTTTGGCAAGCTCGCTGCGCAGGCGTGTGCTGTCGAGAGCGGCGAGTGTGGTCACCTGCGAGGGCTTGAGGCCGGCATAGAGCAGGGTGATCAGACCGGTGATGTCGGCGGGGTTGAAGATCACGACGATGTGCTTCACGTCGGGGCAGTAGGCCTTGACGTCCTTACCGAACTGCTCGGCGATCTTGGCGTTGCCGACGAGGAGATCCTCGCGGGTCATGCCGGCCTTACGGGCTGCGCCGCCCGAGTTGACGATATATTTGGCTCCGGTGAGGGCTTCCTTGATGTCGGAAGTGAAGGTGATGTTCACGCCTTCGAATCCGCAGTGGAAAAGCTCTTCGGCCACTCCTTCGAGCGCGGGAGCATAGGGGTCGTAGAGACAGATGTTGGGGGTCAGACCCATCATGAGGGCGGTCTGAGCCATGTTGGAGCCGATCATGCCTGCGGCACCAACAATCACGAGTTTTTCGTCGGTCAGAAAGTTCATTTTTTTTAGAGTATTAAGAAGTTATAACTATTATATATCCTTGAATTTCGCATCAAGCACCGGGCTCCTATGCCACCCCGCGCTTGATTTCACAAAAGTAACGATATTTTCGTAATCAACGTTCATCAAGAAGCGTTTTTTTTAGCCAACAATATCCAACAATAGTTATACGACGCCAGGGCGGCCTCGCCAATAGTCTGTCGGGGATCTGTCAGCTGCGCTGAAACTGCGTGGGCGACATGCCTGTGAGGTGCTTGAAATATTTGCCGAACGACGACTGGTTGGTGAAGTTGAGTTCATATGCTATCTGCTGAACGTTCTTGCCGGAGAAGCGCAGCAGGTTCTTGGCCTCGAGTATCACATAGTCGTCGATCCAGGCCGATGCCGGCCGTCCGGTGGCTTCTCTGACCACTATCGACAGATATTTGGGCGATATGAAGAGTTTAGACGCATAGAAGCTGATGGACCGCTCTCTGCGGTGATATTCCCTGACAAGCTGCATGAACTCCTTGACATAGTTGTGGCGGCGTGTCGAAGGCCGCTCTGCCGACGAGTCATCGGCCACCTCGCGACGCTTGCCGAACTGCATGAGCTGATAGAATGCGGCCGCGATGACGGATCGGGCTATAGACCGGATGAACACGGCCTCGGTGTTGCCGCGCGTATTCTCCTTAACAAGTGCAAAATATCGCCTGAGCAGCATCATCTCTTCGGGCGTAAGCAGCATCAGCGGCGAGTGGCTTCCCGACACTCCAATGGAATTGAGCGTATTGATATCCAGGTTTATGTCGCGCATGAATTCATGCGATACGAAAAACAGGCATATATCGAAGTCGCCATCGTCGATATGCCGAGGCTGAAATAGACTTTCCGGCCCGACAAGCAGCACAGAGTCGGGTATCATACCGTAAGTGGCAAGGTTGACATCGACCGTCATCCTGCCCTTGAGCATCAGTATTATCGCCAGCCCGGTCACACGCGTCGGCGTCCCCGAAAGAATACCCTCGATCGGCAGCCTGTCGAAGCGTGCAAAAAAATAGTCGTCGCCAAAATTGCTGAAATCGGAAGCGTAGCGCTGAAGATCCTGCTTCTGTGAACGACTGATTTCATGATCCATCATAACGTATGAATTCGGTTACGTGTGTTGACACAGACTACTCACGCAGCCTTGAGGCGCAACGTGAGGCATAATTGAACGCAAGCCGGACCATCCATCCGACCGCACAAAATTAATATTTTTGTAACAAACGGCAACATTTTGCAGCCAAAACTGCCAAAATTCAAACTTTTTTACCAAATAAATCTGCCAGAAAACGTTTACTGTCATACAACGAAAACGTTAAGCCAAGGCACTAAACCGTCAGAAGAAGCCGTCAAGGATGCAATGAGTAGATTTTTTTTGCGTTAAAAAATGGTCGTCCGACGTCATTTCTGAATTATTTGATTAATTTTGCGCCTTAATTTTTACGAATTTCAATTTTCCTGCTGTGGAAGAGATCAGATTCACAAAGATGCACGGCATCGGCAACGACTACATCTATATTGACTGCATGGAGTCGGAACCGGAATCCCCCGACACTCTGGCGAGGGAGATATCTGACCGCCATACAGGCGTGGGCGGCGATGGAATAGTGATGATCTGTCCGTCGGACAAAGCCGACTTCAGGATGCGAATATTCAACGCCGACGGTTCGGAAGCCCGGATGTGTGGCAACGCCTCGCGCTGCATAGCCAAGTATGTGATAGACCAGGGGCTGACCGACCGCACCGACCTCACTCTCGAAACACTTTCAGGCATACGCCGGCTGATGGCCCGCAAAGGGTCCGACGGCAAGGTGGAGAGCGTCACCGTCGACATGGGACGCCCGGAGGTGGGTGTCGTCGACACCGAGGTGGCGCTGCCCGACGGCAGCCGTCACAGACTGACAGCCGTGTCGATGGGCAATCCCCACGGAGTGATATTCACCGACGATCTTTCCGACGCAATGGTGCTCGGCCACGGCCCGGAACTTGAAAGACACCCGATGTGGCCCGACCGCGCCAATATAGAGTTTGCACGCACAGATGCACCCGACCGGATAACGATGAGGGTATGGGAACGCGGTTCAGGCGAGACCATGGCCTGCGGCACCGGCGCCTGCGCCACACTGGTGGCGGCGGCAACCAACGGACTGGCCGGTCGCAAGGCCGAGATAAGTCTGCCGGGCGGCCGGCTGACGATAGAGTGGCTGCCGGAGAGCGAAGGGGGTCACGTGATGATGACCGGGCCGGCCACAGAAGTGTTTACCGGCACTTATATCAGAAACTGACACACGATTTACACAATGGTACATATCAACGATAATTTCACCAAGCTTCCGTCGGCCTATCTCTTCTCCGACATAGCCCGCAAGGTGGAAGCGTTCGCCGCGTCTCATCCCGGCGAGAAGATCATCAGAATGGGTATCGGCGATGTGACCCGGCCGATATGCCCCGCAGCCTCGGAGGCTCTGCATCGCGCCACCGCCGACGAGAGCGAGGCGGCGACATTCCGCGGCTACGGTCCGGAACAGGGCTATGGCTTCCTGCGCGAGGCGATAGCCGAGGGTGACTACCGCAGCCGGGGAATAGAGGTGAGCGCCGACGAGATATTCGTCAGCGACGGCGCCAAGAGCGACACCGGAAACATAGGCGACATACTTGCGTCCGACACACGGGTGGCTATGACCGATCCGGTGTATCCCGTATATATCGACACCAACGTGATGGCCGGACGCGCCGGCACACTCGGAAGCGACGGACGCTGGAGCCGCATCATATATCTGCCGGTGACGGCCGGGAACGGATTCGTGCCCTCGCTGCCGTCGGAGCGGCCCGACGTTATCTACCTTTGTTTTCCCAACAATCCTACCGGCACCGTGCTCACCCGCAGCCAGCTGAAAGTGTGGGTGGACTATGCGCTCCGGGAGGGTTCGCTGATATTGTTTGACGCCGCCTACGAGGCCTTCGTCAGCTCTCCCGAGGTACCGCGCTCGATCTATGAGATAGAGGGCGCGCGACGTGTGGCGATAGAATTCAGAAGTTTTTCCAAGACAGCGGGGTTCACCGGCCTGCGGTGTGGCTACACGGTGATACCGCGCGAACTTTGCGGCCTTGCTGCCGATGGCAGTGAGGTGAGCCTGCACCGCCTGTGGCTCCGGAGGCAGACCACGAAATTCAACGGCGCATCGTATCTTACGCAGCGCGCCGCCGAGGCGATCTACTCCGAGGAGGGGCGCCGTCAGGTGGCTGAAACGATAGCCTACTACAAGCACAATGCGTCGACACTGCTGACATCTCTGCGCGAAGCGGGTCTGGAGGCCTATGGCGGAACCGACTCTCCTTACATATGGCTGCGGACTCCCGACGGCATGACGTCGTGGGGCTTTTTCGACATGCTGCTGGAGCGCTGCCGCGTGGTGGGCACTCCGGGTTGCGGATTCGGCCCGTCGGGCGAGGGCTATCTGCGTCTGACAGCGTTTGCCACCCATGAGGCGACAGCCGAGGCGGCAAGCCGCATCGCGGCGCTCCGCCTATAGAAAAAAAATCAGGCTGACAATCATGACAAAAGACCCGGCCGGTAGATAGCTCGAAAGCCGGAACAACAATAAATATTAACCGTTAAAGCTAACGAAAAGATGGAATCATTGAGATTCAAAGTGGTCGATGAAGCGTTTAACCGCAAGGCCGACCCGGTGGAAATCCCGAGTGAAAGACCCGAAAAGTATTACGGCAAGTATGTGTTCAACCGCCAGAAGATGTTTGAATACCTGCCTGCCGACACCTATCAGGCGCTCTGCAGCGCAATCGACAACAAACAGCCTCTGCAGCGTGAAGTGGCCGACAGCGTGGCCGAAGGGATGAAGCGCTGGGCGCTCGACAACGGCGCTCGCCACTATACCCACTGGTTTCAGCCTCTGACCGAAACCACCGCAGAGAAACATGATTCCTTCATAGAGCACGACGGCAAGGGCGGAGTGATCGAATGCTTCAACGGCAAGCTGCTCGTGCAGCAGGAGCCCGACGCGTCGAGCTTCCCCAACGGCGGCATCCGCAACACCTTCGAGGCCCGCGGATATTCGGCATGGGACATATCGTCGCCGGCCTTCATCATAGGCAACACCCTGTGCATACCCACCATATTCATATCCTATACAGGCGAAAGCCTCGACTACAAGACTCCCCTGCTCCGCGCGCTCAACAGCGTTGACAAGGCGGCAACCGCTGTGGCGAAGATGTTTGATCCGGATGTGGAGCATGTGCGCACGTATCTTGGCTGGGAACAGGAGTATTTTCTTGTCGACGAGAGCCTTTACTCGGCGCGTCCCGACCTGATGCTCACAGGCCGCACCCTCATGGGGCATGAATCGGCCAAGAACCAGCAGCTCGAGGATCACTATTTCGGTGCCATACCTTCGCGCGTGGAGGCGTTCATGCTCGACCTCGAGATAGAGTGCCACAAGCTCGGCATTCCCGCCAAGACACGCCACAACGAGGTTGCCCCAAACCAGTTTGAGCTTGCGCCGGTATTCGAGGAAGCCAATCTGGCCAACGACCACAACCAGCTGATCATGTCGGTGATGGCCGAGGTGGCGCGCCGCCACCACTTCCGCGTGCTTCTCCACGAGAAGCCCTTCGCCGGCATCAACGGTTCGGGCAAACACAACAACTGGAGCCTCGGCACTGACAAGGGCACCCTGCTCTTCGCTCCCGGCCGCAGCCACACCGACAATCTGCGATTCCTGACCTTCACGGTCAACGTGATGGCGGCCGTACACCGCCACAACGCCCTGCTCAAGGCATCGATAATGTCGGCCACCAACGCCCACCGTCTGGGCGCCAACGAGGCTCCCCCGGCCATCATATCGATATTCATGGGTTCGCAGATAGCTGGCATACTTGAGCGCATCGAGCACTCCACCAACGCCGAGCTTACCAATCTGGCCGCACGCAAGGAGCTGGAGCTGAACCTGAGTCAGATACCGGAGATCATGCGCGACAACACCGACCGCAACCGCACTTCGCCCTTTGCCTTCACCGGCAACAGGTTTGAATTCCGCGCCGTCGGCTCTTCGGCCAACTGCGGCGCCGCCATGATAGCGCTCAACGCAGCCGTAGCCGAGCAGCTCATACTCTTCAAGAAAGCCGTCGACGAGCGGATGGCCTCCGGCCTGAGCCAGAACGACGCGATACTTGAGGAGATCCACATCCTGATCAAATCGTCGAAAGCGATACATTTCGACGGCAACGGCTACTCAGACGAATGGAAGGAGGAGGCTGCCCGCCGCGGTCTTGACTGCGAGACGTCGGTGCCGCTGATTTTCGACGCTTATCAGCGCAAATCGTCGGTGGATATGTTCCGCACCACGGGAGTGTTTTCCGAAGTGGAGCTTGCGGCCCGCAACGAGGTGAAATGGGAGATGTACACCAAGAAAGTGCAGATCGAGGCCCGTGTGCTCGGCGATCTGGCAATAAACCATGTGATACCGGTGGCCACGCAGTATCAGTCGATACTTCTCGACAATGTGCTGAAGATGCGTCAGGTGTTTGGCATCGACCGCACGGATCTCACCGCCTCGGTGACCGACTCGATCGAGAAACTCACCCAGCACATCACCGTCATACGCGAGGAGGTGGCCGCGATGGTCGACGACCGCCGTGTGGCCAACCGTCTGGAGTCGGAGCGCGAGAAGGCTCTGGCCTACCACGACCGTGTGGTGCCCCACATGGACACTATCCGCTATCATATCGACAAGCTTGAGCTGATGGTCGACAATGAGATGTGGCCTCTGCCCAAATACCGCGAGCTGCTTTTCATACGCTGACGCGCTGCCTGCAATATAAAAAAAATCCACGCCCGGAGAGCCAAGAGCCTTCGGGCGTGGATTTTTTCGGGGGGATCGAAGTAATCAGAGCTATCGAAGTAATCGTATATTCTGTCGGAGTAGAGAGGAGAGAGTAGAGAGAAGAGAGTGAGAGCGGGATCAGAGGTGGAGGGAGGGGTCGAGAAGGGGGCGGAGGTCGTCCATGGGGATGGTGCAGGAGGGCATACCGGCTGCGTAGGGTGCGATCTCATATTGCTGGTAGATGACTTCGAGTCCGCGTGGCGTCAGTGCCGGGCCTGCGGCGGGAAGCTGTATCTCCGACGGACTGACCAGGAGCATGTCGGCCAATGCCTCGGTGGTCGACACCTCGAAGTATTGCTCCATGAGCGCGCGGCGTATCATGTCGAGCAGCTGGGTCTGCTTGCCGGGAGCGATCAGCGAGTCCCATGTGATCTGCCGGCCTGAAGGGAGGGCGAACAGAGCAGGGATGACGTATGCCGAGCCGTGGGCGCCTCCTTGGTAAGTGTAGCCGCTGAAACTGAACGTGGCGTAGCCCGGGGTTACGGCCACGGTGTCGGCGGAGTAATCGAATGTATAGGACATATCTCTGTCGGGCATTTCGGAGCGCATGGAAGCGAAATCGCGAGCCGACATGGCCAGAAGCGAATCGGCCACTTCACGCGCCACCGACGGGACCGACTCAGCTCCGGAGGCAGTGAAGGCCGTGGGGCCATATTCTCCGGCCGATGCCGCCGACATGACGTCGGCTATCCACTGACGGATGGAGTCGGCCGCGGCATCTCCTCCTACAGGATAGACGAGCCGGATATTGACCGATGCCTGCGATCCGTCGCGGCTGACCGAGTCGGCAAGCGCTATTGAATCAAGCGGCATATATGCCGACGGATCGGTGGCCGGCGCTGCGCTGCGGTGCCCGCAACCAGTGGCTACAGCTGCAAGTGCCGGGATGACAAGATGTCGGAAGAAGTTCATTTAGAAGTGGATTATAGATTAACAAACGGTAAGTAACTCTCAAAAATCACTAATAGCCAATTTTGCGAGTCATTAATTTCTCACAAGTAGAAACATCGCAAAATTACAGAAAGTTTCCCTAAACGGCAAAATCATACCCTGGGCTGAATGCCTCGAACGCAAAAAGGAGGAAACAGACAGAGGGGCTGCATCGCATGACGCAGCCCCTCAACAGGTATAGAATGCTTGTCCAACACACTGACGGCATCAGATCCGACACCGTCACTGCATATAATCGATTCAGAGTGCCTTGACAGTATATGTCTTTGACATAGGCTTACGAACTTTCACAGGCATACCGTGGTCTGCAACCTTAGCTGCGGGCTTGGCCGAAACCGCGTAAGGCACTTTGACAGAAGAAACCGAAGCTTCTTCTTCATCGTCGGCTTTCGGATCGAGATCAAGGATCGCACACTCTTCGTTCCATGCGCAACGCCACAGATATTCTCCTGTTGCAGGATCTACGCCATTGTAAATACCTACACTTTGAGCGGGGAACACGAACTTGGTGCCATCGACAAGCTTACCGCTTTTAGCGCTTCCGACTGCAAAGCCCATGCTTATGGAAGAGGGCTCTACCACAACATTATCGGGATCGGTAGCATCGATGTAAACGTAGAAGTGACCGCGATCGCAGGGATAACCGTAGTAATCTCCCACTGTGGTTCCATCTTCGTCAAGCTCTGTTGCATACGGTTTAACGATACGGTAGTAACCGGGGTATTTGATGCTTTCCTGAACGGTAACGAACCACTGCATGGGCTGACGCGTGATCAGACCTGCGAAGAATGCATCGCTGTAAAGAGCCTGCACAGGCACTTCCTGGTCGTCAACGACCTTAGTAACAGTCTTCCATCCTGCATTCCAGTCGACAGTCTGCATCTCATAACGGAATGTATAGACATACTCGGTCTGCGCCTCTCCGGCGGCATTGACCGGGAGGATGACAACGGTATAATAACCGGTCGTGGTCATCTGGATCTCAAAGCTTCTGCCTGCGCTGTAGAGGCTTTCCGTATCAGCTGCTATAGCGGCCTTTATATCGGCGACTTTCTGGGCGATATCAGCATTGCCAAGCGCTCCGGGATAGATGCGGAAAGCGTAGTTGGCAACATCAGCGCCCTTGACAACATTGAGTATGGCATACTCCTTGCTGTCTTCGCTTACGAACGAACCGTCGTTGCTGACCATCATCTCATAGTCAGGGTATCCCGGGAGCTGCATATAGTCGAAGCCATCCGGGCCAGTCCATCCAAGCTGTCCTGCACCCTTGTCCCAGAAATAAGCCATATTTATGGTCATCAGTCCTGTAGCCTGGTCGAAGCGGCTTGTTTTCTCATAAGGAGTCGAGTCAAGCCCGCCAGCCACTTGCGTGGTGAAGGTGTACAAATCGCAGATCTGAACCTCATATTCTCCATTCTTGGCGCCTGTAGCCTGACGCGGAACAGTAACGATGTTGGTTTTCTTATTGAGCTGCACAAGTATCTCTTTTGGGAAAAGAGTTCCGGCAGCGAACTTGAACTCCTGAAGATCCGGGTTGACAAGCGACGTACGTGTCATAACAGGCTGCGACTCAGTAAATCCGAAAGCAGAGCATGTGTATACAGCCTCACCGGCTTTAGTCCATGCGGTCCAGGGAGCATACTGCAGCGTGATGGTCTGCTGCGACTTGCCGTAAGGAGTCAGATCAGCGCCCTCGATGGCAAGGCTGATGGTATATTTGGTTTCCTGCTGTATCTTC
The DNA here is from genome assembly GCF_030759015.1 of Paramuribaculum intestinale. GTDB lineage: Bacteria > Bacteroidota > Bacteroidia > Bacteroidales > Muribaculaceae > Paramuribaculum > Paramuribaculum intestinale. The sequence continues at coordinate 2,390,798 of NZ_CP098825.1, forward strand.
GAGAAGTCGAAGTCGATGGAGATGGGAGCAGTAGCCGATCCGTCGGCAAAAGCAGCCACGCTCGACACGGTGAAGATGTCGGTAGCCTCTCCGCCTACTGTAGCAGTGGCAGTGACAGGCACGGTGATGGCACCCGAAGTGTTGACGCGCTCGACGTTGACAGTGACGGATGTCTGGTTTTCCTCGATGTCGACAGCGGACGGTGTTGTAGTGGGGAAATAGACCTGCGGCGTGGAGAGCTGCTCTGCGGGATCATATTTCACCTCGTCGGTGCAGGCACCGAGTCCCCACATAGTGAGGGCCAGGGCCGGCAGAGCGAGTATTTTGTTGAATTTCATATTCTAAAAAGTATTATGATGCTTGATTAGTATTTGAGCGAGGGGTAGCAGTCAGAGGGATCGGGGTTGTTCCAGTCCTTGACAGCCTCGTTGTTGTTGCCTTCGGTTTCAACGATACAGAAGTTCATCCATGCGGGACGTGTGGTGGTGTTGAACTGTGCCGACTGCTGGAAGTTGGTACCTTCGTAGCCGCGGACAACTGGCTTGTTGAGACGCTTGTAGTCGAAGAAAGTCTGTCCCTCGCCCCACAGCTCGATGCACTTCTGGGTGAAGATCTCGTCGATAATACCGTCCTTGTCAGTAGCACGGCAGGAGTAAACATTGTAACGATATGTCTTCATGAAGTCCTCAAGAAGCTGCTTGCCCTGCGCGGGAGCGGTGTGAGCCACGGCCTCGGCCTCGATGAGATACATTTCCTCGATACGCATCAATGGCAGACATGTAGCCGATCCGACATTGTAATCGTCAATGTTGCCGGCTCCGGGACGGAACTTGAACGAAGAGTAAGCGGGAAGCGTAGCTGCGAAAGCTGCATCGATAACCGGTTCCTGGCCAGCCAGAACAGAACCTTCGGGAGCCTTGTATGAGAGCTTGCGGAAGTCGCGGTCGCTCATCTTGTTGTAGAGAGCGACGCTGATCATGTTGTAGGGACCTGCCGCGGCGTAGCCGTACTGCGCCTCGTTGGATGCCCATGCGGTCCAGTTGAGGATGCCCGACTGCACGCATGCGTCCTCTTTCATAGTCTTGGCGCACCACATCCATGAGCGTCCGAGCTGGGAGTTGTTGAATCCGTCGGTGGTGCTGAGCCACTCCTCGCGGGTCAGCGGAGCGTACTTGCCGGTGTCGATGGCCTTGCGGGCATATTCGGCAGCCTTGGGATAGTCTTCAACCCACATGTATGTGCGGGCCTTGAGTCCGTAGACCACGGCGATGTCGGGGATGTTGTGCCAGTCGTCGGAGGTCTGAACGCCGGAAGCGATGAGCTGCTCGGCCTGGTCGAGGTCGCCGATGATAAACTCGAACATCTGCTGACGGGGCACGCGGGGATTGTTGCGCGACTCGGCCTCGGTGGTCTTCTCGGTAACGATGGGCACGGTAAGTCCGGCTACGTCGTTGCCGTTGAGGTTGACAGAGGATGTTCCGTCGTTGGGCAGGAACTCATATACGCGAGCCATATCGAGATATGTCGACGCACGGAAAGCGAGTCCGGCTCCGTAGAAGGTCTTCTGCGCCTCGTCGGCAGTGGCGAGATCAAACGATGCCATGAGGTTGTTGCATGTGAGCACCTGTTTGTTGTAGAAGTTCCAGTACCACTGCGTGCGCATATACATCGGACCGATATACTGATTCTGCTCCCATGCAGAGAACCAGTCGTAGCCCGAAGCGCAAACTGCGAAATCGGAGGTCATGACGTCGCGGACATGCATAAGCGCGCCGTAGCCCCAGTCGTAGGCCTGACCGTTGTCCATGATGTCGAATGTATTGTAGTAGGCCGGCATAGCCCAGAGGAGGGCCTCGGTGGCCTTGGAGGAAGCGGCCAGCTGATCCTGTGTGGCTCCGCTGGTGGGGAATGTTTCCTCAACGCAGCCGGTAAGCGCGGGCGCTACGACTGCTGCAGCCAGTAATGACTTGAATATGTTGTTCATTGTGTAATTCGTTTGAAAAGTTTAGAACGTCACTGTCAGGCCACCGCTGAGTGTGCGGATGGGCGCATAGTAGGTGTTGTTGATAGAGCCGCTGAGCGACTGACGGGGGTCGATGCCCTGACGCTTTGTCCAAAGCCATACGTTCTCGGCCTGGAAATAGACACGGAGTTTTGTGAGGAACATCTTGGCAGTGATGTTCTGTGGCAGCGTGTATCCGAAGTTGATGGTGTTGAGGCTCAGGTAGTCGGCGCTTTCGAGGAAACGGTCGGATGTCGAAGTGGCGTAGAGGTCGCCGTACTGCAGACGCGGTATGGAGCTGGAGGGTTTTTCGGGAGTCCATGCCTTGAGTATGTCGGCATGCCAGTTGTAGCCTTTCGAGCCTGAGGTGGGATTGCCCATGAAGAGAGCGTACTGGCCGTCATAGACCTTGCCGCCGATCGAGTAACCGAAGTCGAGCGAGAGGTCGAAACCGTAGGCGGTCAGCTGCGTGCCGAATCCGCCGTAGACCTTAGGCAGAGCGCTGTCGAGGATGAAGTAGTCATTGTTGGTCAGCTTGTCGTATGAAACCTTTTCAAGTTCACCGGTAGGCTGTTTGTTTTCGTCAAGGACCTTGTGGTAGTAGAGAGCTGTACCGTCCTCCTGACTGACACCTGCGTAGCGGTACATGCGGTAGCTGTAGAGGGGAAGTCCCTCGCCGTAGAAGTGGGTGCCGGATGAATATCCGCGATATCCGTCGATATCCATCGTCTTACGCTCTTCGGGGAGGTAGGAGATCTTGTTTTTGTAGTAGGTAAGGTTGGCGTTGACGCTCCAGGTGATGTCGCGGGTGTTGATGATTGTGCCAGTGAGGTCGACCTCGACACCGGTGTTGGTCATGTCGCCGATGTTGTCCCAGTAGCCGGTGTAGCCGAACGACGGGGGGAGGGGGAACCATGAGAGCATGTCGGATGTCTTGCGGTAGAAGCCTTCGATGCTACCCGAGAGGCGCGAGTTGAAGAAGTCGAACTCGACGCCGCCGTTGAGGTTGCCGTTTTTCTCCCAGGAGATATCGGGGTTGCCCTTGGTGGCGGGGGTGGCTGCGGGCATGCCCGAACCGTTGATGATGTTGTAGGTATTGGTGTAGAGGAAGTTGTTGATATTATCATTACCCTGTTCACCGTAAGAGAACTTGATTTTCAGCATGTCGACCCACGAAACGTCGAAGAAGCTTTCCTTGGATATGATCCATGCTCCGCCGGCACTCCAGAAGTTGCCCCAGCGGTTGTCGGGGTGGAAGCGCGATGAAGCGTCGCGACGGAACGAAACCGATCCGAAGTATTTCTGAGCGTAGTTGTACTGTCCGCGGAAGAGCCAGCCTTCGTTGTTGTAGTAGGTGCGGTAAGATCCAGACTCACCCGAGAGGATAGCTCCATCGAGTTCGTCGTTGGAGGGATCAAACATATTCGAGCGGTTGGCCGAGAGGTAGTTGTACTTATCCTGATAGAACTCGTGGCCAACGAGGGCGGTCACTTCGTGCACGCCGTTGAACATGTGGTTCCAGTTGAGGAGCTGCTGGAATGTGGTGCTCAGACGGTGGGTGGAGGTCTTGGTGACTATACCGTTGGATGAAGCGTATCCTCCGTAGTAGGGGTTGGTGATAGAGCTGTAGCGTGTTTCGTTGTAGTCAACCGAGTTGTTGGATGTAAACTTGAAGTCCTTGAGGAAGCGGATTTCCACGAAACCTGAGCCGCTGAGAGCGTTGCCGTTGTATTTGTTGGTATCGAGAATAGTGCTGGAGATAGCGTTGGACTGTCCGAACACGGGACGCTGGAGTCCGGCGTTCTCTCCGTCGCCGTAGTCATAGCGCTTGATGCCGTTCTGGTCGATAATGATGTCCTTCTGTCCGTTGCGGATGAAGAGGGGGTAGATGGGAGCTACCTCGGTGGCTGCAGCGAATATGTTGCCCGACGAGTTGCTCGTTCCGTCCTCCGACATGCGCGATGCGGAGTAGTGTGTGTAGCTCATGCTTCCGCCGAGTTTGAGCCACGACTTGGCCTGTGTGTCGGCCGAGAGTCGCCCGGTGAAGCGTTTGAATCCGGTGTTTGGTGTGATACCTTCGTTGTTGAGGAATCCGGCCGATGCATAGAATGAGGTCTGGTCGGTGCCGTTGCTCACGCTCATGTTGTACTCCTGACGGAGGCTGTTCTTATATGAAGCGTCGAGCCAGTTGTCGGGCTCCATCCAGTATTCCTCACCGCGATACGAGCGCATGTAGCCTTTTGTTGCGGCGGGGTTGAACTTACCGTTCTCACCCACGAGATACTGTCCCTGAGGTGCGGTGTAGGTCTGATACCAGAGACCGTAGTCGTTGGCTGCGGTGAGGTTCTGGTTGGCCCACTGGTAGGCCGCCTGCGAGCTGAGCTGCATCTTGTCCATCGCGTAGCGGTTGAGGGAGCTGTAGTAGACCTCGTAGTACTGACGGGGATCCTTGATGAGGTCGTAGTCCTGTGTGGCACGTGTGTTGGCGCCCCATTTGGCGTCGACTGTCACAGTGGCACCCGTTCCGAGCTGTCCTTTTTTGGTGGTGATGAGGATGACACCGTTGGCACCGCGGGCACCATAGAGCGCGTTGGAAGCAGCATCCTTAAGCACAGTCATCGATGCTATATCCTGCGAGTTGATGGTGTTCATATCGCCCGAGAAGGGTGCTCCGTCGACGATCACGAGCGGCGCGTTGCCGGCGTTGATCGAAGAGATACCACGGATACGGATAGTGGGTGTGGTGGTGCCGGGAGCTCCTGAAGCATTGGTGAGCTGCACTCCGGCCACTTTCGAGTTAAGGGCGTTGAGCGCGTTGCTGACCTGCGACTTCTCGATCTGCGAAGCGTCGATGACGGCGGCCGATCCGGTGAATGCCTCCTTAGTGGCTGTACCGTAGGCCACGACCATGACTTCGTCGAGTCGGTTTTCGGCATCGTCGAGCTTGATGATCATCTTGTCGGATGTGATGTCGACTTCAGCAGTCTTCATGCCGACGTAGCTGACTTTGAGCCGCTTCACATTGGCACCGACTTTAAGTGTAAAATTACCGTCGATGTCGGTGGAGCATCCCACGCCCCCTCCTATCGGAAGGACAGAGGCGCCTACAAGAGGCTCGCCGTCGCCGGCGTAGATGACCTGACCCGTCACGGTGCGTTCCTGGGCGGAAGCAACCGCAAACATAGCCACGGTCATGAGTAACAAAAACAACTTTTTCATACTAAAAAATAATTATACAATATGTGACTGTCAATACTGGTCAACACCGGAATCCGCGTCACGCGGCTGAATCCGTGCTCCTTGCCGTCAGCGACGGAGCGGAGCGAAACTTCCGCGACACCCGGCTACAGAGAGACGTGAAAATGTGTCAACGAAAATTATCAAAGCGCAAATTTAATCGTTTTTAATAAATCTCGCAAGGACACAGCGATAAATTCTCCGATTTTAACAGTCAATTCTTGAAAATTGTAATTTTTCCGTAATTTTGCATATATAATACAATTCATTCAACGTAGAAAATGCACGAATCATACCGACACGCAAAGAGCGCTCAAAGCGCCGGCCCGTCCGCCGGCGACAGCACACATCAGGCACTGCTGACCATCATGGACGAGGCCGGCTCGACCAACAGCGTCATGACCGAGACCGACCGCCGCGAAGCGCTGCCCCACGGCTACGCCATCATGGCGCGGCGCCAGACTGCCGGACGCGGACAGCGCGGCAACAGCTGGGAGAGCGAGGCGGGACAGAACGTGACACTGTCGGTGATGCTGCGTCCGGAGGGTGTTGAGGCCCGCGAGCAGTTCATGGTGTCGGAAGCTGTGGCGATAGCCACGGCCGGTGTGGTCGCCGAGCTGACAGGGGTTCAGGCCGAAGTGAAGTGGCCCAACGACATCTACGTCGGCCAACAGAAGATAGCGGGCATACTGATAGAATGCGGACTCGAGGGCGGACGCATAAGCCGCGCCATAGCCGGAATAGGGCTTAATGTAAATCAGAGCGTGTGGCGGAGCGATGCCCCCAATCCGGTGAGCATGCGTCAGCTCACAGGGGAGGAGTATGATACGGCCGCAACAGCCCGGCTTCTGGTGGAGCGCGTGGCGCGGCTGACGGCCATGCTCCCTGCCGGTGCCGACGAGATAGAGCGGAGCTACGCCGCGAGGCTGTGGCGCCGCGAGGGCCGGCATCTGTGGGAGGATGCGGCGAGCGGCGAAGTGTTCAGAGCCGGCATAGCCCGGGTGGAACGCACCGGGCGGCTGATACTCGACAACGGGCGGGAGTATTGGTTCAAGGAGGTGAAGCAGGTGATCCCGGAGCTTCCGTGAACCCAATCATGACCCGCTGCAAGGGATCGACCGAGAACCGACAGACGCGACAAACGCGCAGAGAAAAGGGGGTCGACGTGGAGTAATTTTGCATTGTCAACGCATAACAACACAACACCACGAACGACTATGAAAGAAGAACAGACCGAAGAACAGGCCAAGGCCACAGGGGAGAGCCTGCAGCTGACAGAACCGCAACCAACCGACAACGAGAATCCGCCCGCCGACAGCACTCCACCCGAGGCTGACGGAGTCGCACCGGGCACAGAGGCCACACCGACGACCGGCGACATGAAACTCGCCGAGGTGGTAAGGATGATAGCCGAGGCCGAGAGCAAGGGATATGAACGCGGACGCCGTGAGGGAGCCGAGGAGGAGAGAAAACAGCTACAGCACCGGAGCCACCGCTCGATGTGGGAGGACCGTCATCTGACCGACGCCGAGGAGGAGCGACAGAGCCGACTGGAGATTGACAACGAATTCCTGACCCGCATACGACCTACGGCATGGGACTGACCTGACGGCATCACGATCTCTGCCAAAAACAAAACACACCTATTTAATAATACGACTAAATCCAAGAACAATTATGGGAGAAATTTCTGTGAAAGCCGACGGCATGGCCGGAGGCACCCACGTGGCCGACGGCCCGCTGACCACCGTGAACATCCGCGAAGTCTCGGGCGATCTGCTTCGCAACGACGTAGACAGCCGCGTGGCGCGCGTCAGACCGATGGCCACTCCTGTCGACCAGATCTCGCGCATGATAGGCGCCCGCCGCGCCGCGTCGATGGTGGTCGACTACTATTCGGTCGACACCAAGGCCCAGAGCGCCCGCGGCATAGGCGACCTGAAAGCGCTCAACGACCAGCACGGCAGCGGCCGCACGGTGTATGAGATAGCTACCGACAACGACAACATCTTCGCCCCGACCGACACTATAATGGTGATGGGTGCCAAGGGTGTGGCCGACAGCTCCGGCGAAGCGGCTCCGGCGCTGGTGCTCTACGTGGTGGGGCGCGGCGAAGGCGGTCAGGGACTTCACGTGATAGCCGTCAACGCCGGAGAGAGCGGCGAAACCGACGAAGAGATCAACGGCAAGACCCTCGTCAGAATGGGACGCGCCGCAGCCGAGCTCGATGTGCAGACGCCTCAGTTCGAAGCCCTTCCGCGCAAAGCCCGAAACTACTGTCAAATATTTAAGGCTCAAGTGGAACAGAGCATTCTCGCCCGCCAGAGCGCCAAGGAAACCGGGTGGACTTTCAGCGACCAGGAGGAGGTAGCGATCATGGACATGCGGCTGGGCATGGAGAAAAGCTTCCTATTCGGCACCAAAGCCAGAGTGACCGACCCGCTGCGCTCCGACGAAGTGCTCTTCACCGGCGGCATCTGGAACCAGGCCGGAAGCGACTTCAGCTATACGACCATCAACGAGAATACTCTGATAGACCTGATGAAGAGCGCGTTCACAGGCACCAACGCCGGCTCGGGACGCAAAGTGCTGCTGGCCGGAAGCGAACTGACAGCCCTCCTCAACAAGATCAGCTACACCCGCGTGGCGCAGGCCTCCGACAAGGTGACCCACTGGGGGATAGACTTCTCGGAGATACGCTCGAAGTTCGGCTCGCTCTACGTGATCCATGCCGAAGTGTTCGACCAGTGCGGCCATGAGTACGACGGCCTGGTGATCGACCCCGAGTATCTGGTGAAGTACGTGCACGTACCCTTCAAGGTGGAGCGCCTCGACCTGCGCAAATCGGGACAGCGCAACACCGAAGCCGTGGTAGCCACCGAAGCGAGTTGTCTGGCTCTGCGCCATCCGAAGTCGCACGTCAGAGTGACCCGCAGCGTCTGACCTATGGCAGTCACGATCAGACTGACCGAAGATGAACTCCTGCAGCGCGTGAGACTCGCGCGCTGCATGGAGCCTTCGGGCGACGCAGACGGAGAGACCGAGATAACGCGCGAGGACGCCCCGGTGGCCGACCAATGGCTTCGAACCACATTGCGGATGCGCTACGAAGAGATGATGACCGACGCCGACGCGGCTGATCTGCCGCTTACCGACTGCACGACCACGGCCACACTCGCCGCACGCGCCGACGACCATTCGAGCTGCGACCTGTATATGCCGGCACGCGCCATAAGAGCCGCCACCGTGAGGCTGCGCGGATGGAGAGCCGACGCACTCATGACCACTCCGGAGAGCGAGGCGGCCGCCGACCAAGGCAACCCCTACGGCCGCGCCGGGCGATGCCGACCGGTGGCCGTGGATCACGGCGGAGGGCATCTGACCCTATATGGCGATTATGACGGCGACAGACCCGCGGCCGAGCGTATAACGGCCGTAGTGATGCCACCCGACGGAGAATATCTGCTCACCGCGGCCATGCTCCACTCTCTCGCCGAATGTTGTAATTAAAAAATGATGACAATGCATAACGACGAAAACGCACTGAAACTCGCTGCGACGGCATGGATGGCCGGAAGCACGCTGCGCGAACAGCGCCGGCGGCTGAAACGCTACACCTACGGCGACCAGTGGTCGGATCCGGTCAGACTCCCGTCGGGGCTGACCGTCAGCGAAGGCGAGGCAGCCGGAAACGGAGGCGAACGACCGATGACAAACAATCTCATAAGGCAGCTCGTGAAAAGCGTAGTGGGACTTTACCGGCGTGACTTCTGCCAGAATGACTGCGGCACCGACGCCACGACAGCCCGCCGCAACAGCCTGCGCGAAATGGATGCGAGAATGCTTGAAGAATTCCTGATATCGGGATGCGCGGTGCAGCGCGTGGTGGCGGAGAAACGGCTCGACGGCGAGGGGGTGTGGGTGGACAATGTCAGTCCCGAACGCTTCTTCGTCAACCGCTACCTCGATCCGCGCGGCGCCGACATAGAGGTAGCAGGGATGATCCACGAGATGAGCCTTCGGGAGCTGACCGTCAGACTCGGACGCCACGACACCGCCCGACGCCGTGCAATAGAGCGGATATATCTAAACCCTGACATAAACCGAGCTGGCCGAAGCGACACCGGCTACAGTTCCGAAGCCATAGAGGAGATGATGCGCCCCTCATCGCCCGGCCGGTGCAGAGCCGTGGAGCTATGGACACTCGAAACACGCAGCATCACACGCTGCTATGACCCGGAGAGCGGGTCGGCGTTTGCAGTAGATCCGGAGGAGGAAGCCAAACTCCGTCGCATAAACCGCCGCCGCAAATCACACCGCACCGCTACCAAACCGAACAACACACACCGACCCATCAGCTGGAAGCGCTGCGACACCCTGCGGTGGCACTGCCGGTGGATAGCCCCCGACGGCACGGTCATGGCCGAATACGACTCCCCGTGGCCGCACGGGCGGCATCCGTTCGCCATAAAGATGTATCCGCTGACCGACGGCGAGATCCACTCCTTTGTGGAGGATGTAGTGGATCAGCAACGCATCATCAACCGCATGATCACGCTGATGGAAAAGATCATGAGCGTATCGGCCAAGGGGGTGCTGCTCTTCCCCACCGACCGGCTTCCGTCCGACCTCAGCTGGGCCGATCTGGCCGATCTGTGGAGCCGACCCGGCGCCATAGTGCCCTTCAAACCGTCGGAACGCTCGTCGGAACCACGGCAGCTCACCACGTCGGGCGACTGCGGCGCCCAACAGATGCTACAGATCCAGACCTCGATGCTCGAACAGATCTCGGGAGTGAACAGCTCGCTGCAGGGACGCGACACCACCGGCAACACTTCGGCCGCCCTCTACGACGCCCGCACACGAAACGCCACCACCGCACTGATAGACCTGATAGAGGCATTCGCTACATTTGTCGACTCGCGCAACCGCCTCATCGACGGCATACAAAGCGAAACAAGAACAGAGACCTACGCCTGACAAGCAAGAAAAAACATCACATCGGCTACACTTATTTATCTGTTTTAACACGGTAGTGTCGGATTATCGCCCATGCCGTGACGTAACTTTGCATCACCCGACATCACAACCACACACCCTTTACACCTTTTTCACACGTTCAAGACTATGCCAACCACACACCGACCCAAGGATCAGACTCTATCGCCGCGCGACCGCGACTTCATAGCCGCCTGCCGCACGGTGGTGGAGTCGGCCCGCGGCGGCTCGCTCACAGCCGCCGAGATAGCCATGAAGGCCTCGCGGATGCCGGCGCCGTCGTATTATCTAAGCCATGAACAAGCCATGCGCCATCTTCACCGGCCGACGGTCAGCTCCCGTCGCCGACGTCGCGAACATCCGTCGACCGCGAGCCGCCGCGAAGAGATCGAGCGCAAAGTGGCTCTGCTGCAACAGAAACGCGGAATAGGGCGCGGCGAAGCGCTTGCCCACGTGCTTGCCGGAGGCGCATCGGGCTTCTTCATCGAGCCATCGACCGCCCTGAGGCTATATCAGCGGATAAGACAGCGGCGACGCTCCCTGCGACGCACAGAACCGATCACCTGACAGAGAACACATCACCAACAGCTCCAGAAACAATTAAGCCCCCAGACAATGACAGGAATCTCAATAGACGCAATCATATCGGAAATACTGGCCGACAACGCCCTCAGAAGACGCCTTGGCCGATCAACTCCCGGACTGCTCACCCCCGACAACCGCGAGGCGCTGGCCGTGACGGCGAGAGCTGCGGCAGCACAGACCGCAGCCAGTGCGGCGCCATACATCACCGTGGTATCCGACGACGGAGAGATCATAGCCATAGACACTCCCGAGTCGCTCAGCGACGCCGAACGCGGACTGACCGCACGCCTGATCACGCACGCCGCCGGCCGCCGGACACTGGCCGGGCTATATGCAGGCAGCGATCCGGAGATGGCCGCCTGCTACACACAGTCGGCCGAGGCGAGCGAATCGGTCATGCTCGCCATGCTTGAGCGCGCAGCCTCCGCAGGGAAAGAGCGTGCGGCAGTGATCGCAGGGCGGATATACTGACGGATATCGACAGGTGTCACTTTTCGCCGCTGGCCGCAGCCATAGCGGTTTGACGCCATACATACAGACGGTCGGAAGGCCTGACACGGGAAGGGAGAGGGATGGAGAATGCCTCTCCCTTGACCGTTTTATCGACCGGCCGGAGATCGACGCGGATCTCGCTCACGGTGGTGATCAGCGCTCCCGTGGCAGGCCCGGTGATGACGATCTCGTCGCCGACACACAGCTCGCCTGCCTCCATTATGAACTCCCCTACACCGATGCGCGGGAACCACTTCACCGCCTTGGCCGCATAATGCTTGACACGCGTGGCCGACGAACCATACTTGCCCGACCACTCTCCCAGACGCCGGCCGAGATAATAGCCGTCCCAGAAATCGCGGTTGAACACCTTGCGGAGATCGGCTGTCAGAGAGTCGACCAGCGTCCGGTCGTAGACTCCCTCGCCGCACAGCGCGCGCAGCGCGCGGTCGTAGGCACTGACCACGGTGGCCACGTATTCGGGTCCGCGGGCGCGTCCCTCGATTTTCAGCACCCTCACGCCCGCATCGGCCAGACGGTCGAGAAAGCCGATCGTACACAGATCCTTGGGCGACATGATATACTGGTTTTCGATGTCGAGCTGGTCGCCTGTCTCGCGGTCGGTGACCGTGTATGACCGGCGGCATATCTGGGTGCATGCCCCCCGGTTGGCCGACGAATTCATCTCATGCAGGCTCAGGTAGCACTTGCCGCTGACAGCCATGCAGAGCGCCCCGTGGCAGAACATCTCGATACGCACCGGCTTGCCCGACGGGCCGAGCACAGGTCGCGAGCAGATCTCGCGGTAGATGGCCTCCACGCGGTCGAGCGACAGTTCACGGGCGAGAACGACAACGTCGGCCCACTGCGCATACATCTCCACCGCCTCGATGTTGGAAATATTGGCCTGCGTGGAGATATGCACCTCCACGCCCTTGCTCCGGGCGCAGGATATGGCCGCCGGATCGGCCGCAATTATGGCCGAGATGCCCGCCTGGGCCGCAGCGTCGACAATATCGTGGAGCAGCGGTATGTCGTCGTCGTAGATGATAGTGTTGACGGTAAGATATGTCTTCACCCCCGCATGAGAGCAGAGCGATGCTATGCGGCGGAGATCGTCGAGAGTGAAATTGGCGCTCGACCGCGAACGCATGTTGAGCCCCTCCACTCCGAAGTAGACGGCGTCGGCTCCGGCCCTGATGGCCGCCTGAAGCGACTCATAGGAACCCACGGGCGCCATTATTTCAAAATCCTGACGTTTCATTGTCGGTGTATGTGCGTTAGTGATGTTCAGAAATTGATGCCGGCCTTGCGTATAAAAGCCGCAAACGACTCCGAGAAGCGTTCGTTAGACTCCCGCGGATAGCGCACCCGGGCGAATACCTGCGCGAGATTCTCAAGCGAGTTTTCCTCGACGAACCGCCGCGAATCCTCGCGGGCCTCCTTGGCAGCATACAGTTCGCGGAGACGGGAATCGGAGAAGTCCTCGTAGCTCTCCTGATGCATTATGGCCTCGACAGGCAGGCGTCCGGGATCGGCGGGACACTCGTCGGGATAGCCGACGGTCACCGTGGTGACGGGCACCACGAGCTGCGGCAGCGACAGAGCCTCGGCTATTTCGGGAGCATTATAGGTAGTGGTGCCGAGATAGCATGTGCCCAGCCCGCGGCCTTCGGCCGCCGTGCACAGCTGCTGTGCGAACATCGCCGCATCGAGCACACCGGCGAAAAACATCTGCAGATTGTCGAATCCGGCTTCGGCGCCGGAAATCTCACACCAGCGCGTGAAGCGGCGCAGATCGGCGCACACCGTGACCGCCGCCTGACATCCCTGAAGCTGCGGCTGCCCGAAGTGCATCGGAGCCAGCCGGCGCTTCATTTCGGCCGACCGCGTGACCACCGCCGAATAGAGCTGCATATTGCCGGTGGTGGGGGCATGGGAAGCCTCTTCGAACAGCTCGCGCAGAGTGTCGTCGGACAGCTGACGGTCGGAATAACGGCGCACAGTGCGGCGCCGTGTGAAAAATGTATCTGTAGGCATAAGCATCTTTTTGTCTGCAAAGTTACTCAATTATTTCGTAACTTTGCAGACCTAAAAAACACAACCCCCTCAAGCAGTGGAAAAGAACACCTACACCTACGACGAGGCCTATGAGGCCACCCTTGAATATTTCGGCGGCGATGAGCTTGCCGCCCGCGTATGGGTCAGCAAATATGCGCTCAAAGACTCCTACGGCAATATCTATGAACGCACTCCGGCCGACATGCACCGTCGTCTGGCCGACGAGATCGTGCGCATCGAGAACAAATATCCCGAGCCGATGCAGCACGAGCGCGTGACCGAACTTCTCGACCATTTCCGCTACATAGTGCCCCAGGGCAGCCCCATGACAGGCATCGGCAACAACTATCAGGTGGCATCGCTGAGCAACTGCTTCGTGATAGGCCTCGACGGCAATCCCGACAGCTACGGCGGCGTCATCAAGATCGACGAGGAGCAGGTGCAGCTCATGAAACGCCGCGGCGGTGTCGGACACGACCTCACCCACATACGTCCCAAGGGCACGCCGGTGAAAAACTCGGCGCTGACCTCGACGGGTCTCGTGCCGTTCATGGAACGCTACAGCAACTCCACCCGCGAGGTGGCCCAGGACGGCCGACGCGGCGCCCTGATGCTGACTGTCAGCATCAAGCATCCCGACTCGGAGAAATTCATCGACGCCAAGATGACCGAAGGCAAGGTGACCGGCGCCAACGTGTCGGTGCGCATCGACGACGCCTTCATGCAGGCCGCCATCGACGGCACCACCTATTGCCAGAGCTTCCCCACCGACTCCCCCGATCCGGAGATTACACATCAGGTGGATGCCGCCCGGCTCTGGAACAAGATAGTGCACAACGCCTGGAAATCGGCCGAGCCGGGAGTGCTCTTCTGGGACACCATCATACGCGAGTCGGTGCCCGACTGCTATGCCGACCTCGGCTTCCGCACCATCTCCACCAATCCATGCGGAGAGATACCCCTCTGCCCCTACGACAGCTGCCGCCTGCTGGCCATCAACCTCTACTCGTATGTCGACGGCCCGTTCACCGACCACGCACGATTCGACTTCGACAAGTTTGCGGCACACGTGGGCGCCGCACAGCGCATCATGGACGACATAATCGACCTTGAGGCCGAGAAGATCGACGCCATAATCGAGAAGATCGCATCAGACCCCGAAACAGCCGAGGTGAAGCAGACCGAGCTTGCCCTGTGGCAGAAGATACGCCGCAAGACCCTCATGGGCCGACGCACCGGAGTGGGCACCACCGGCGAAGGCGACATGCTCGCCGCGCTGGGTCTGCGCTACGGCACCCCTGAAGCGACCGACTTCTCCGAACTCGTGCACCGCTCGCTCGCCCTGGCCGCCTACCGCGCATCGGTGGAACTGGCCCGCCAGCGCGGAGCATTCGAGATCTACGACACCGAACGCGAGAAAAACAACCCCTACATAATGCGCCTGAAAGAGGCCGATCCGCAGCTCTACGCCGACATGGCCAAGCACGGACGGCGCAACATAGCATGCCTGACCATAGCGCCCACAGGCACCACAAGCCTCATGACGCAGACCACATCGGGCATCGAGCCGGTGTTCATGCCCGTCTACAAGCGCCGCCGCAAGGTGAACCCCAACGACACCGACGTCAGGGTGGACTTCGTCGACGACAGCGGTGACGCCTTCGAGGAATACATCGTGTATCATCCCAAATTCCTCACATGGATGCAGGCCGCCGGCATAGAGGTGCGTCAGGACTACACACAGGAGCAGCTCGACGAAATAACGGTCCGCTCGCCCTACTGGAAGGCGACTTCGAACGATGTCGACTGGCTTGAGAAGGTGAGGATGCAGGGACGCATCCAGAAGTGGGTGGACCACAGCATATCGGTGACCATCAATCTGCCGTCGGACGTGAGCGAGAGCCTCGTCAACCAGCTTTACGTAGAGGCATGGCGCTCGGGATGCAAGGGATGCACCGTCTACCGCGACGGCTCGCGATCGGGTGTGCTCGTATCCATCGACAAAAAGAAAGACACGGCGGGAGCTGCCACACATGTGCCCCACGCGGCCAAGCGCCCGATGGAGCTGGAGGCCGACGTGGTGAGATTCCAGAACAACAAAGAAAAATGGATCGCCTTCGTGGGTCTGATGAACGGACGCCCCTACGAGATATTCACCGGCCTGGCCGACGACGATGACGGCATTTTCTGCCCCAAGTCGGTGACCAAAGGCAAGATCATAAAGGCTGTCGACGAAAAGGGCAACAAGCGCTACGACTTCCAGTTTATCAACAAGCGCGGCTACAAGACCACAATCGAGGGACTGTCGGACAAGTTCAATCCCGAATACTGGAACTACGCCAAACTGATATCGGGCGTGCTGCGCTACGACATGCCTATCGACCAGGTGATCAAACTCGTCGGCGGACTGGAGCTCAACTCACAGTCGATCAACACATGGAAAATGGGTGTGGAACGCGCCCTGAAGAAATATCTCCCCAACGGCATGAAAGCCTCGGGTCAGACCTGCCCCAACTGCGGCCAGGAAACCCTCATCTATCAGGAAGGCTGCCTGATATGCACATCGTGCGGCACCTCTAAATGCGGATGAGGCCATGAAAGTAAGATTCCACATCCACTACCACACCCGGTGGGGCGAGCAGATAGCTGTCAGCGGCAACTGCCCCGCACTGGGCAACGGTTCCCCCGGCGCCGCACTCATCATGACCCACACCGGCGACGGCCACTGGACGGCCGAAGCCGAAATCGAAGCTCCGGCCTCGCTGAGCTACTCCTACCTGCTGATGTGCGACGGCGTCAGCCTGCCGGTGCGCACCGAATGGGGCTTGCCACGCACCATAGCGCTGCAGGGAGGGCCGCTGTCGGTCGAAGACCGGTGGCACGACCGTCCGGCCGACGCCCCGTTCTACTCCTCGCTGCTGCGCGACGTCGTCAACCGGCGTCCGACACACCCCCGCAACGACATGGCGGGCAACCTCACCCTGACCATAGAGGCTCCAACCATCGATCCGTCGCGGCGCCTGGCCATATCGGGCAATCTGCCGCAGCTCGGCCGGTGGAATCCCGAATCCGCCCTGCCGCTCGACGACTCATCGTTTCCGCTATGGCGCGCCACGCTCGACCTCACGGCAGAGCAGGCACGCAGTGCAGAGTTCAAGATCATATCCATAGGGCGCGATGCATCCGTCGCATGGCCCGCGGGCGACAATCTCCGCTTGCCCGACGCCCCCGACAGCGACAGCTTCAGCCGGATCGTAGAGCTTTCCCCCTACACCGACCCGATGCCGCTCTGGAAAGCATCGGGCACCGCCGTGCCGGTATTTTCCCTGCGTTCGCCCGACGACTACGGCATAGGCGACTTCTACGACCTGATGCCACTGGCCGACTGGGCCGCCGCCACCGGACAGAGCATCATACAGATACTCCCGGTCAACGACACCACAAAGGCGTATGACGCCGGCGACGCATATCCCTACAACGCCATATCGACATTCGCGCTCAATCCGGTGTATCTCCGGCCGGAGGCCATGGGATCGCTCAACGATGCGGAAGCCACCGCTGAAATGCGCCGCCGCGCCGCCACGCTCAACGCACTCCCGGCCGCCGACTACGCCGGAGCGCTGCGGCTGAAACTCGATTACGCCCGCCGGCTCTACGAGATGGAGGGGGAAGCCACCCGCGCCACAGCCGAATACCGCGACTTCGTGAGCCGCAACTCCACATGGCTGCTCCCATACGCCGCCTACTGCACCCTGCGCGACCTGCACCACACGCCCGACTACCGCCAGTGGGGCGAATACGCACGGTTTCACCCCACACTCATAAAGCGCCTCGCAAAACAACACGAGCGGGAAATCGGCCTGCACTACTTCGTGCAGTATCATCTCGACCGGCAGCTGCGCCACGTGCGCGACTACTGCCACCTCAAAGGGATATGCCTCAAGGGCGACATACCTATCGGAATATCGCCCACGAGCGTCGACGCATGGCAATGGCCCCAGCTCTTCAATCTCGACACCTCGGCCGGAGCACCGCCCGACCCCTTTGCCCGCCTGGGTCAGAACTGGGGATTCCCCACCTACAACTGGCAGGCGATGGCCCGCGACGGATTCGCGTGGTGGCGCGCACGGTTCGGCAAGATGGCCGACTACTTCGACGCCTACCGCATAGACCATATACTCGGATTTTTCCGCATCTGGCAGATTCCGTCGCAGCAGACCCACGGCCTGCTCGGCACTTTCAGCCCCGCACTGCCGCTGACACCCGCCGAGATGCGCGACAGCTACAACTTCGGCTTCGACGAACATCTCCACGCCACGCCATGGATCACCGACAGCGTGCTGTCCGACACGTTCGGCGCATACACCGGCGACATACGCGAGCAATATCTCATGCCCGACCCGCAGGCTCAGGGCCACTATCTGCTGCGCCAGGGATTCCAGACCCAGCGCGACATGCTCTGCCACTTCCATGCTCTGCCCTGCGAGGAACGACCCGACGCCGCAATGCGCGAACGTCTGCTCGGGCTGATCGACGACGTGCTGTTTCTGCCCGACAGCGAGCGGCCCGAAGCCTATCATCCGCGCATCGACGGATCGCACACTGCCGCCTACCGCGCTCTCAGCGAGGAGCAGCGACGCGCCTACGACGCACTCTACCACGACTTCTACTATGTGCGCAACGATGACTTCTGGCGCCGTCAGGCACTATGGAAACTGCCGCCGCTGATCGACGCAACCCCGATGCTCACGTGCGCAGAGGATCTCGGCATGATACCGGCATGCGTGCCCGACGTGCTCCACCGGCTCCGCATCCTGTCGCTTAAAGTGCAGCGGATGCCCGACGCCGTCGACCGCGAGTTTGCCGACACGGCCTCATACCCCTACACATCGGTGGCCACCACCTCCACCCACGACATGCCGCCGCTACGGCTCTGGTGGCAGCAGGACCGCCAGCGCGCACAGCGCTACTGGACCGGCGTGCTCCGGGAGTCGGGCGAAGCCCCCGGCATACTCCAACCCGACACGGCGCGCCGCATAGTGGATATGCATCTGCAGTCGCCGTCGATGCTCGTCATCCTACCGTTGCAGGACTGGCTGGCCACCGCCGACGACACTGCGCTCCACCGCGAGGATCCCGCCGCGGAACAGATCAACGATCCGGCCGATCCTCACAATCCGTGGAACTACCGCATGCACATCACACTGCAGCAGCTCAACGAGGCCACAGGCCTCAACGCCTGGATGCGCTCCCGCAAGCGCTGAGCACAGCGACACCGGGAAATACAGCAAAGGCCTATAGGATCAAGCGGTCCCATAGGCCTTATTCCATAAAATCAATGGTATCTCCTGATCACTCGGTTTCGAGCACCTGCTTCATCGGGCGGCCCACCCATACCTGGGGCTGTTCCAGTCCGAGCAGACATGCGATGGTCGAGGCAACGTCATACTGCATCATGCTCTCCTTGAACTCCCCGGCTTTCTTCACTCCCATGCCGGAAATGATGAAGGGGGTTTCCATCTCCATCATGGTGCGTCCGCCGTGACCCTTGTCGATACCGCCATGGTCGGATGTGAGTATGATAGCCGTGTTTTCATAGATGCCGGCCTCCTTGAGAGCGTCGATGACACGGCCCACATACACGTCGAGCTGCGCCAGTGTGGCGTAATAGCCCGGAGTGTCATGTCCGTCGGTATGACCCGAATGGTCGGGATTGTCGAAGCAGATGGCCGCCAGCACCGGTTTTTTTGTCTTTATATACCCCGCTGCCATGTCGGCGAGCAATTCGGGATTGCGCTCATAGTCGGGAGCAAGGGCGTGATAGCTCAGCGAGAGAGTGTCTACAAGATGCTTTATGCCGTCCCACTCATAAAGACATCCGATCTCGGCCTGCGGCATCTGCCGGCGTGCGATCTGAAACACAGTTGGGAATATGCCGTTGTCGCCGATCAGTCGCGAAGGGAATTCAGGCGTCTGCGAACCCCATTCGGTGTAGCAGTGCAGCTCCGGCCCCGCTCCCATGAACATCGACACCCAGTTGGGAGCGCTCGACGAGGGGAACACCGAACGCTTGGCCAGAGTCCAGCTTCCGCGCTCCATCTCAGCCTTCACGCGCGGCATATCGGCGCGTTCCACACTGTAGGCGCCCCATCCGTCAAGACCGATAAGAATCACATGGTCGGCAATACGCTTGGCGCCCGCCGGCATCACTGCGGCCATAAGTGCAGCCGCCACTAACAGACTTTTGATTCTCATTTCGCGATTATTTATTGTTGTTGACAGGTATTGCCGACAGGGAGGGGAGCGCGAGATTGTAGCGCAAGGCGAGCACACGGAGCAGTATGACGGTGGCCGCACATGCCAGTCCCTGGCACACGTAGCCTCCTCCGAGCAGCATCACAAGCCAGTAGACCAGCGCCCCGGCCAGACATGCCGTGGCATATATATCCTTGCTGAATATCAGCGGCGCCTCATTGATGAGTATGTCGCGGAGCACTCCGCCGAAAGCACCCGTGATGACCCCCATCACCGCCGCCCCCCACATGGGATAGCCTGCGGCAAGGGTCTTCTGTATGCCTATGACACAGAACAGAGCCAAACCGATCGAGTCGAATATAAACAGTATCCGGTCGGATCTGACGAGCTGCCGGCGCAACATTATCACCGTGGCAAGCGACATGGCTGTCACGGCAAGATACCATGCCGACTGCATCCAGAACAGCGGGATATCGAGGAGCACATCGCGGAGGGTTCCGCCTCCGATGGCTGTCACCAGACCGACGGTATAGGCTCCGAACCAGTCGAAGCTCTTGTTGGCTGCCAGACGGATGCCGCTTATGGCGGCGGCCGCAGTGCCGATCATCTCTATTATAAACAGGAAAGTCGTAGAATCCATTGCAACAGATCTGTGATAAGCAAAACTACCTGAACGTCAGTCGGCAGCGACGCACGTCACACACCGCCACCGACAAACGCCAGCATACGTTACCGCAAATTTAAGCAATTTTTTCCAATTTTGCTCCGCCGCCCTACGGCTCAGACATCACAACGTTCAGATCGCTGCCGACAGACCCTCCACGACCGCGCCCATCACGCCCGCCGCCGAGGCGGCATGCATGTCGAAAACAATATGAAACAATATATAAAACGATAAACGTCCGATGCGTTTTTTGAGGCGCGGGGTGCCGACATTTCGTGATTTATAGCTAAATTTGCAGAAAATAACATTTCGAGAAACAAAAGACACATTCCATATCAATGATGAAAATAATACATGGCATAGCCCTTATGGCTACAGCGGCTCTCATGACCGCCTGCACGGGCAAAAACGAGTGGACCGTCAATGGCCAGATCGAGGGCGCCGACGATCAGACACTCCTGCTTGAAGCGTCGACCAACGGACGCTGGTATGCTCTCGACTCCGTGAAACTCCCAAAATCGGGCAACTTCACCATATCGCACAAGGCGGCCGGATACCCCGACATCTATCGCCTGCGTCTGGCCGACAAGACCCTTTATTTCCCGATCGACAGCATTGAGACGGTCACCGTGGTGAGCCGCGCCGACGCTTTCGACAAGGAGTACACGCTCGACGGCAGCGACGCAGCGCAGCGCCTCATGTCGGTAGACCGCCAGCTCATGGCCGCCCTTGCAGGCAACAGCGGCCAAGGCATACAGACCGACAGTGTGCTCAAGCGCGAACTGGCCAAAATCATGCTTGCCGATCCGGCCGGAATAGTGTCGTACTACATCCTCAACAAGAAACTCAACGGCAAGCCCCTCTACGATCCGACCAACAAAACCGACATACGCATCATTGGAGCCGTGGCCAACGCCTTCGACCAGTATCGCCCCAACGACCCGCGCACAGCCTATCTGAAGCGCCTGTTCCTGTCGTCGCGCCAGCCATCGGCCACCCAGACCGTCACAGCCGAAGAGGTGCCGCTGATCGACATATCGCTCTACGACGACAAGGGACAGATGCAGAAACTGTCGGATGCCGCAGCCGCCAACAAAGTGGTGGTGCTCAACTTCACCGTCTACAGCGCCGAGGCAGCCCCGGCCTACAATATCGAGCTCAACAAGGCCTACGAGCTTTTCCACGACCGCGGCATGACCATCTACCAGGTCAGCGTTGACCCCGACGAATACGTATGGAAACAGGCTGCAAGAACACTGCCCTGGATCACGGTCTACAACCCATCGACCGCGTCGGCCGAAAACCTTCTGAAATACAATGTGACAGCGCTCCCCACCACGTTTATCGTGGCCAACGGAGAGATCGCCGAGCGCGTCGACGACATCACCACCCTGCAGCAGTCGCTCGCCCGCTACCTCTGACAGGCTATCGCCACAAACCGCATACAGCAGACCCCGCCGCGCACGAAGCGTCCCGGCGGGGTCTGTCATATCCACTCCCGGCGTAAGCTCGACACGACGGAGTCTACCGCATCATCCCCATTGCCATGGTACCTCTCCGGCTTTCGCCATCCGCTTGCATCCGCGACATCTTTGCCATGCCCCCGTTATCCCGACAGCATCGACGGGACTGAAACACTTGTCCATTTCCACGGCGGCGCATATACGCAGGAAGAGCGCCGGAAGTCGGATTGACTTTCAGCGCTCTTCTATGATTATATTCAGTGCGCAGGCCTGCGTTGCTCCATTGCGGAGGTCGGTCGCAGGATTGCGTTGTCTTATATACGCGTGGTGAGGGGAATGCTTACTTGAGAGCGTCCTTCACGGCGTCGTTGGGCACCATCTGTTCCTGGAATGTGTAGGCGCCTGTCTTGGGCGACTTCACAACGCGAATCACTTTGCTGTAGGTGCGTCCTTCGCCTTTCTGAAGGCTTGCGACGGTTTTCTTTGCCATATCCTGGTGGTGTTACGATTATTTGATTTCCTTATGTACAGTCACTTTCTTGAGGATCGGATTGTACTTTTTGAGTTCGAGGCGCTCGGTAGTGTTCTTGCGGTTCTTTGTGGTGATGTAGCGCGAAGTGCCGGGCATCCCGCTGGCCTTGTGTTCGGTGCATTCGAGTATTACCTGCACGCGATTGCCTTTAGCTTTCTTTGCCATCGTCGATTAAAATGCTAAATATTTGATTTCCGTTAAATAACCCTTCTGAGCAGCTTCCTTGATAGCGGCGTCAAGGCCCTTCTTGTTGATGGTGCGGAGTCCTGCTGCCGAGAGAGTCAGCTGAATCCACATCTGCTCCTCAACCCAGAAGAACTTCTTGCGGAAGAGGTTGACATTGAATTTGCGCTTGGTGCGGCGCTTCGAATGCGACACATTGTTGCCCACCATTGCTTTCTTGCCCGTGATTTGACAAATCTGTGACATGGCTTTTTGTGTTATTTAGTCGTTGTTAATTATTTGAAGCGGTTGGATTTACGCCGCGGCCTTGACGCTCTCATATCGGCTCCGGGCGCATCATTTCCCGACGCCTTTTGCATACAGGCCCGTAAATCAGAGTGCAAAGTAAGCAATTTTTCAGCTAACCGCCAAACATTTCGCCATTTTTCAGTAAATTTGCCAACGCAATGGAACACGACACGCCTACCGAAGGCAACCTCGACCGACTCGCCACCGGCAGCATAGCCCGGCTGCTGTGGCGCTACAGCCTGCCGGCGGTGGTGGGCATGGTGGTGACTTCGCTCTATAATGTGATCGACCGCATATTCATAGGCCAGGGCGTGGGCACCGAGGCCATCGCCGGACTCGCCATCACGTTTCCGGTCATGAACGTGTCGACGGCCATCGGAGTGCTGATAGGCGCGGGCGCATCCGCGCGCGTTTCAATAATGCTCGGAGCCTCCGACCGGCGCGGCGCGCAGCTCGTGCTCGGCAACGCGCTGGTGCTGATCGTCGTCAACGCTCTGGTATATCTGACCCTCTTCCGGATTTTTCTCGACGACATATTGCTCGCTTTCGGAGCCAGCCCGGCCACGCTACCCTACGCGCGCGATTTCATGGTCTGCCTGCTGCCGGGCATGATGGTGATGAACATATCGTTCAGCTTCAACAACATCATGCGGGCATCGGGCTATCCGGCCCGCGCCATGCTCACGATGTTTATCGGAGCGGGCATCAACGTGATCCTCGACCCTATATTCATATTCGTATTCGACTGGGGCATAAAGGGAGCGGCCATAGCCACCGACATAGCCATGACATGCTCCATGATATTCGTCATGGCCCACTTCATGCGCCGCGACAGCACACTGCGCTTCACCCGCGGCATCTACCGGCTGCGCTGGCGCATAATCGCCGGCATCATAAGCATCGGAGCCGCCCCGAGCCTCGTCAATCTGGCCGGAAGCGCCATCAACGTGATAGTCAACACCTCGCTCTATACCCACGGAAGCGACAACGCCGTGGCGGCCTCTGGAATATTCACCACCTACACGTCGCTGCTGGTGATGGTGGTCGTGGGACTGTGCCAGGGCATGCAGCCGATCCTCGGCTACAATTATGGCGCCGGACTCTACGGTCGTCTGAAGCGATGCTACTGGCTCGCCACCGGAGCCGCCACAGCCATAGTGACCGCCGGATGCGCCTTCGGGCTGCTATGGCCCGGACTCATAGCCCGCGCATTCACCACCGACCCGACACTGATAGCGGTCACCTCGCGAGCGCTCTCTTTGTCGCTGCTCGCATTCTGGGCGGTCGGCTTCCAGATCGTGGCCACAACTTTCTTCCAGTCGATCGGCAAAGCCGGGAAGTCGATATTCCTCAGCCTCACCCGCCAGGTGATATTCCTCATACCGCTCCTGCTGACGCTGCCCGACCGGCTCGGACTCGACGGCGTTTGGCTCTCGTTTCCGTCGAGCGACGTGATGGCCACCATCGTCACCGCTCTGATGATAGCTTTTCAGCTGCGGCGGCTACCGGCCGCCCCACTGCCTTGCTTTGCCGGCACAAAAGCGACAAAATGACGCCACAGCTACCCGTCGACGGCATAATAAAGGGTTTTTTCAGCCAAAATTCAAGAAAAATTTGCACTTCATCAAAAAATTGGCTACATTCGCTCAATAAATCATACCCTTGAAATTTTTACCTTAACAATACAATAACATGAGCTACTTGAAATTTGATAAAAACCTCATGATTAATCTGGAGCAGAGTCTGATGAAGGAAATGCTCCGCACCAATCAGTCAGGTGCTTATCATTGCACTTCTGTGGTAGACTGCAACACCCGCAAACAGCACGGCATGCTCGTGATACCCATCCCGGAGATGGGCAATTCGTCACACGTACTGCTGTCGTCGCTCGACTGCACCGTCATACAGCATGGAGCGGAGTTCAATCTCGGACTCCACCGCTACAGCGGAGGCGTATACAGTCCAAACGGCCACAAATACATACGCGAGTTTGACTGCGAGAGCGTGCCCCGCACCACTTACCGCGTGGGCGGCGTGATCCTCACCAAGGAGAAGATGTTCATATCCCATGAAAACCGCATTCTCGTAAGATACACCCTCGTCGAGGCACATTCACCCACGACACTCCGCTTCCGCCCGATGCTTGCGTTCCGCGAAGCCAACGCCCTGGTAATGGCCAACGACGCCATCAACACCCAGGTCGACGACGCCCCCAACGGAGTCAGCTGCTGCCTCTACCAAGGCTATCCGAGGCTCTACATGCAGTTTAACCACAAACCCGAATGGCACTATCAGCCCAACTGGTACAACGGCTTCGAGTATCTGAAGGATCTTGAGCGCGGCGTGCCTTACACCGAGGACCTGTGGGTGCCCGGATATTTCGACATACCGATAAAAAAAGGCGAATCGATCATATTCTCGGCCGGAGTCAGCGAAGTGTCGCCACGCTCCATCAGCAAGATGTATGAGACCGAGATAGCCACCCGCACCTGCCGCACTTCGTTCTTCAACTGTCTGAAAAACGCCGTCAAGCAGTGCTACTTCAAGGACAAGGACGGAATGTTCCTGCTCTCGGGATATCCCTGGGGCAAAGTACTCGCCCGCAACACATTCATGGCACTGCCCGGAGCCACGATAGCCATCAACCACCGCGAAGACTTCGAGGCCATCATGGAGAGCGGACGGGAAGCGCTCGTCCACTTCATGAACACGGGCGAACTCTCGCAGCGCATCGGAGGCATCGACCTGCCCGACATACCGCTCTGGTGTATCTGGGCTCTGCAGCAATATGCCAAAGCCTACGGCAAAGACGACACCATCAAACGCTATCTCCCGCTCGTGAAGGAGATCATGGAATATATCATCTCCAACCGCCACCCCAACCTGCGGGTGGAGGATAACGGCCTGGTCTACTCCATCGGCACAGCCACACCGGTCACCTGGATGAACGCCTCGCTCTACGGACGCCCGCTCGTTCCGCGTTCAGGCTACATGGTCGAATTCAACGCCTTATGGTACAACGCCCTGATGTGGTGCGCATCGCTCACCGAAGAGCTGCCCGAGGCCGACGCCCCGCAGCGTCAGCTCTGGGTGTCGACGGCCGAAAAGCTCAAACAGTCGTTCATCGACACCTTCCTCAACGACTACGGCTATCTCTACGACTACGTCAACGGCACGTATGCCGATCCATCGGTGCGTCCCAACATGGCCGTGGCCATCGGACTTGACTACTCGCCGCTCGACCGCCGCCAGCGCAAGGGAGTGCTCGACGTGGTGACCCGCGAGCTGCTCACCCCCAAAGGACTGCGCACGCTCTCGCCGAAAAGCTTCGGCTACCGTCCCTTCTATCTCGGATCGCCTGAAGAACGCGAGATGGCGCTCCACAACGGCCCCGCACGCCCATGGCTCTTCGGATTCTACGCCGACGCCTATCTGCGCGTGTTCGGAGTCAGCGGAGTGGGCTATCTCGACCGCATGCTCATCGGCTACGAAGACGAGATGACCAACCAGTGCATCGGATCGCTCTCGCAGCTCTACGACGGCAACCCGCCATTCTCCGGCCGAGGAGCCATCAGCCATGTCACCAACATAGCCGAGATACTCCGCACGCTCACCACACTCAAAAAATTCAATCTGTAAACCCTACAACGCTCCATGAAAGCTCTAATGTTCGGGTGGGAATTCCCGCCCCATATCCTCGGCGGACTCGGCACCGCCAGCTACGGACTCACCAAAGGAATGTGGGAGTGTGGCGACATGGACATCACATTCGTCATACCCAAACCCTTCGGCGACGAAGACAAGACGTTCGCCCACATCATCGGCGCATCGCAGGTGCCAATCGCATGGCGCGACGTCAACCGCGACTACGTCGAGCAGCGCATAGGCCGACTGATGGATCCCGACCTCTACTTCCGTCTGCGCGACCACATCTACGCCGACTTCAACTACATGCGCACCAACGACCTCGGCGCGCTCGAATTCTCCGGACGCTACCCCGACAACCTCCTCGAGGAGATCAACAACTACTCCATCGTGGCAGGCGTCGTGGCCCGCACGCTCGACTTCGACATAATCCACTCCCACGACTGGCTGACATATCCCGCAGGCATCCACGCCAAGCAGGTGACCGGAAAGCCGATGGTGATCCATGTCCACGCCACCGAGTTTGACCGCTCCAGAGGCAAGCCCAACCCGACGGTGTTCGGCATAGAGAAGGACGGCATGAACCACGCCGACCACATCATCACCGTCAGCAACCACACACGCGACATCGTCATCAACAACTACGGAGTTGACCCCGCAAAAGTGACCACCGTCCACAACGCCGTCACACCGCTCACCGACGAGCAGAAGGACGTGCCCGAACACAAGTCGAAGGACAAGGTGATCACCTTCCTCGGACGCATCACCATGCAGAAAGGCCCCGAATACTTCGTCGAAGCCGCCGCCAAAGTGCTAAAGAACAATCACAACGTGCGCTTCGTCATGGCAGGCTCAGGCGACATGATGGACAAGATGATACAGCTCGCCGCCGAGCGCGGCATAGCCGACCGCTTCCACTTCCCCGGATTCCAGCGCGGCAAACAGGTCTACGAGATGCTCAAGGCCAGCGACGTCTATGTGATGCCCTCCGTTTCCGAACCGTTCGGCATTTCGCCCCTCGAAGCCATGCAGATGGGATGCCCATCGATCATATCCAAGCAGAGCGGATGCGCCGAGATACTCGACAACGTGATCAAGACCGACTACTGGGATATCGACGCAATGGCCGACGCCATGAACTCCATCATCACCTATCCGGCCATGTATGAGCAGCTCCGGCAGGACGGACTCGAGGAAGTGAACAAAATCACCTGGGACAAAGCCGGACAAAAAGTGATCGACATCTACAAGCGCTACGTGCACTGAGCGCCGTGACAACACCTTAGAAAACAAAAAACTTCACCATAATCAATCATGAAAGCGATCTGTTTCTATTTCCAGATTCACCAGCCGTTTCGCCTCAAGCGCTACCGCTTCTTCGATATAGGCAACGACCACTACTACTACGACGATTTCGCCAACGACGACATAGTCAGCCGCATAGCGCGCAACTCCTACATACCGGCCGCCGAAAGCCTCCTCAGGATGATCGACGAGAGCAAGGGAGCGTTCCGCTGCGCCATCTCCGTCACCGGAACCGCCCTCGAGCAGTTTGAGCACTACGTGCCTGAATTCATCGACCTGCTCAAACGCCTCGCCGAGACCGGCAAGTGCGAGTTCCTCGCCGAAACCTACGCCCACTCCCTCTCGTCGCTTGCCGACCCCGAGGAATTCGCCGCACAGGTCAAGGCCCACGACGACAAGATAGAGCAGCTCTTCGGCGTGAAGCCCAAAGTGCTCCGCAACACCGAGCTGATCTACTGCGACGAAATGGCTCCGCACATCTACTCCATGGGCTACAAGGGAGTGATCACCGAGGGCGCAAAGCACATACTCGGATGGAAGAGCCCCAACTACGTCTACGCCGCGGCCACTCAGCCAAAGCTCAAGCTCCTGCTGAAAAACTCCAAGCTGAGCGACGACATCTCGTTCCGCTTCTCCAACCCCGAATGGGACGCATATCCCCTCACAGCCGACAAATACATCGACTGGATCGCATCCACACCCGCCGACGAGCAGATCATCAACCTGTTCATGAACCTCGAGACCTTCGGCGAGATGCAGAGCCGTGACACAGGCATATTCCAGTTCCTCGAAGCGCTCCCGCGCTTCGCCAGAGAGCGCGGCATCGACTTCTGGACACCCTCCGAAGCCGTGCAGAAGCTCAAGGCCGTGGGCGAACTGTCGGTGATGCACCCCATATCGTGGGCCGACGAGGCACGCGACACATCGGCATGGCTCGGCAACAAGCTCCAGCAGGAAGCGTTCGACAAGCTATACTCCGTGGCCGAACGCGTCAGACTCTGCGACGACCGCCGCCTCAAACAGGACTGGAACTACCTCCAGGCATCCGACCATTTCTTCTACATGGCCACAAAGCATTTTGCCGACGGAGCCGTCCACTCCCACTTCTCGCCCTACGACACACCCTTCCAGGCGTTCACCAACTACATGAACGTGCTGGCCGACTTCATCGTCAGGGTCGAGGAACAGTACCCCCTCACCATCGACAACGAAGAGCTCAACTCACTCCTGACCACCATACGCAACCAGGAGCGCGAGATAGAACAGCTCAACAAGGAAGTCAGCTCCATGCGGCAGAACCTTGAACACTACAACGAGGAACATCTCCTCCGCCAGAAGCAGACCGAGACTGCCGAAAAGCCGGCTCCCGCCAAAAAGAAACCCGGGCGCAAACCCGCGGCCAAAAAGGCTTGAGAACAGCTCCCGTCGATCTGACCGACAGCCGTCCGCCAAGGCGCCTAAGGTCAGAAAGACATGACAACAATACAACAGATATAATTCAACCTAAGACAACATCTGGCATCATCTCAGCATGATGCCGAAGGATCCGGCTCCCTTGATAGAAAGGTGGCCGGATCTTTTTTATCACCCCCTCAGCCGCCATTCCACAATATCGGAACACCTTCGACGTTATCTCAAACAGAGAATCAGGCGCCACCGCGCCATCACGACCGACAAATGAACAACCGATCCATTATCACACGCATCGCGCTCATCACAGCCATAGTACTGACCATGGCCTCATGCCGCACCGGACGCCACTCCAGCCATCTCACCTACATGGAACAGCTCGGCGACTCTCGCCAGGGCACACTGTCAAAATCCGATTACAAAGTGACCATACAGCCCGAGGACGAACTCCAGATCATCGTCACCTCTGCCATACCGGCCGCGACATCGGAGTATAACCTCCCCAACAGCAACGCCTCATTCTCCACCGGAGTCGGCAACCTCATCACCGACAGCCAGCAGCAGTCATACTTCGTCGACAGAGAAGGCAACATCGAATTCCCGAAACTCGGCACCATCCACGCAGCCGGGATGACCACGTCGCAGCTCCGCGACATGCTCATAGAGCGGATCGGACAGCATGTCAAGGATCCCAACGTCAGAGTGCTTATCACCAACTTCCACGTCAATGTCATGGGCGAGGTGCGCAACCCCCACCGCATACATGTGCCATCGCAGCGCTTCTCGATATTCGACGCACTCGCCGCCGCCGGCGACATGACCGAGTACGGACGCCGCGACAATGTAACCATCATACGCGAAGAGGCCGACAGCGCCCGATATGTCCGGCTCGACCTTCGTGATCCGGCCATCACAGCCTCGCCCTACTACTATCTGAAACAGAACGACGTGATAATCGTCGAACCCAACGAAATACGTCAGGCCAACTCACGATACAACCAGCACAGTGCCTTCAAGCTATCGGTGATCTCCACCGTAGTGGGAGCCATATCGGTCATCGCATCGCTGGTGATAGCCCTCGCCGTCCACTGACCGTCAACAGACGCCACCGAAACACTACACTACCGACCTCACCCTACCACCTTTCGACAAAGTGCTCAAAACCGACCGAATATGCACATGGATACTCATCCTCGCCTTGGCTCTGCTGCTCCCATCCACGCAGCTGGTCAAGCCTGTCGATGAGCTTACTGTCATAGCCCTCATAGCCCTGGCACTGACCGACTCAGCCGTCAACAGCGCATGGTGCCGCTACAGCCTGCTGTGGGTAATGACGGGCATCATGGCCCTCTATGCCGCCTATTCGATCACAGCCGTCAGCTACAACACCCCCTACGCCATCGCCGTCGACTACCTCATACAACTCAAACCCTACATAGCTTTCGCCGTATTCGTGGCAGTCGGGCCGCGGTTCACCGACGCCGACCGCCGGATACTCCGCGCTATAGCCGTGGTCAACGCGATCACCGCAGCCGCCATATCGGCCTTCAGCAACCAGACCGTACAGCTCCTGATCATGCATATCAGCATAGTGGGCATCACCGCCGTGATCAGCTTCGCCGTGTGGCTGCTCTGCTCCATCCGTCCCGACGGAAGCATATCGGCCACCGACAAAGCCATGGCATTCATGCTCCTCGCCCTCGGACTCCCCTCCGGCCGAGCCAAATTCTTCGGCACATGCGTGGTGAGCTTATACTTCATCCTCGTCTACATGCGAATCCGACGACCGATAAGACCGAGCCGACAGCTACTGACAGCCATTGTGGTCGGCGGACTGGTGGCGGCAGTCGGATGGAATAAATTCCGCTTCTACTTCATCGACCTCGGCTACGACCTCCGAGGCGGTGGCGGAGGGATCGAAAACCTCGCACGCCCCGCACTCTATGCCGCAGCCCTCCTGATCATGATCTCGCGCATCCCCTTCGGCAGCGGACTCGCATCGTTCGCCTCCCATGCATCGGGCGAGATCCACTACTCGAAGGTCTACTATGAATATGGTCTCAACCACGTCTACGGACTCACGCCCGCGCAACCCGACTTCATCTGCGACGCCTACTACCCCTCGCTCGCACAGCTGGGACTCGCCGGCGTGGCGCTATTCATTGCCTTCTGGATATACGTAGCCGCAAAGCTGCGACGCATCCGACGCACACTGGCACAAGGCAAGGCGCTTTTCGCCATCGCATGGATCATCATACTGTTTATGCTGATCGAAAGCATAGCCAGCACCACCCTCGTACAGCCACCCGGAGTAGTAAGCATGATGCTCCTCGGCATCATCTGCTCCGCGACTCCCGCCACCTACGGATCGCACACCTCAGGAAATCAGTCATAAAGTCAATCATATCCTCCCCAACCGACAATGGCAACCAACACCACCACTGACAAGAACGAAATCGACCTGCGACGCATAGCGCGCGCCATACGCTCCCACAGATGGATCTATCTTGGCGGATGCGCCCTCATAGCGGCCATGGCCACGGCATTCTGCTGCATCACCCAGCCGCGCTACGAATCCACAGCCACTATGCTCATAGAGGACAGCTCGTCCGAACCAGCGCAGACAGCCAACCCCATGGCACAGATGATGCGCACATTCTCCATCGGAGGCGCCTCCACCACAAGCGTCGACAACGAGATAATGCTCGTCAACACCATGGACGTGATGCGGCGCACCGTCACGGCGCTCAACCTCAACACGGAGCTTTCCGAACGCCACGGACTGCGCAAACTCCTGCTGTTTGCCGAGCCTCCACTGCTCGTCGGCATGGCACGGAGCGTTCTCGACACACTCACCGTCCCGGTCAAGGCCGAGATCACCCTGCACCCTGACGGCAAGGTTTCCGCATCGCTCAAAGCCGGAAAATACTCCGCCCAGGTTTCTGACGCGAAGCTGCCCGTCAGCATCCCCACACCGCTCGGAGATGTCACCATCGCCCCGGGGCCATCGCTCGACACCGCATCGACCGACTCACGCCGGTTTGTTGCAGCCCTCACAGGCACGCCGGAAGCATCCGCCATGCTCTACAAAAAGGTGATTATCGAAATAGCCGACAAGATGTCCGACGCCATAAGCCTCACTATCACCGACGTGGGACGCGACCGCGGGCGCGCCATACTCGACGAGGTCATGCGACAGTACAATATCAAGCGACTTGAACGCACACACCTGATCGCCGAGGCCGAGATACGCTTTCTCGACGAACGTATAGCCGACATCTTCTCCGAACTGACCGAAAGCGAAAAGCGAGTGGAACAATTCAAGACCAAGGCCAACTTCATCAGCATCGGCAACGAAGCCCCCATTCTTCTTGAGAAAAGCCTCGACTCCCACGAAGAGACACTCAAGACCACAGCAGAGATAGCTTACTTCGAACAGATACTCAACACACTCCGGCAAGGACACACCGGACTCCTTCCGGCAGTAGTCATCCCCGGATCGTCGGCGAGCGCAGGCTCCGAGAGCGGACCCAACGCCTTCATAACTGCCTACAACGAGCAGGTGATGCTCCGACAGGAACTGCTGCGCTCAGCCAAGCCCGGCAACACCGCCCTTATCGCCGCCGAACAGCGCATCGACCAGCTGCGCACGAGTATCATCTCATCCTTCACACAGCTCCTCGAAGGAGCACGAATGGCCGAAGACCGCCGCAAGGGCGCCACCGGAGCGCTCGACTCCCACCTCCACGCACTCCCCTCGTACGAGCGCGAGTTCATGGAGATATTCCGCGACAACAACATCAAGAACGAACTCTACACATTCCTGCTGCAGAAACGCGAGAACGCCCTGCTGCAATACC
This sequence comes from Paramuribaculum intestinale, assembly GCF_030759015.1. Classification (GTDB taxonomy): domain Bacteria; phylum Bacteroidota; class Bacteroidia; order Bacteroidales; family Muribaculaceae; genus Paramuribaculum; species Paramuribaculum intestinale. Next base: position 2,423,778 of record NZ_CP098825.1, read on the forward strand.
ACTCGGAGAACACCACCGGCTTCATCATCGACCCGGCCATAACAGCCCTCAAGCCTTCGGCCAGACGACCACTGACAGTTACCGCGCTCGCACTTGTGGCAATGCTCGGATTCATCGGCGCCGGAGTGTCGCTCACCCTGCGATGCCGCGACCGCCTCGCCGACCCGTTCGACCTCAGGCGATGCGGACTTGAAGAGCGCACATCCGTCATCGACCTCACCAAACCCCGCGACGGAGCGCGCACACTCCGCTCCCTCATCACCGCCGGACGCACTCCGCTGACCATCTATACAGCCCTGATCGACGCCCCCGGCGAAGCGATCACGGCCATCACCGACGCCATGCAGCGCGCCGGAATGACAGCCGACATCATCAACGACGTCACCGACAACGACACCCTACTGTCGCCGGCATTCGACTCGCGGGCAAAAGCCGCGACGTCGGCCGGACACTATCTGTTCGTCGAAGTGCCCGATCCCGGACACTTCGACGAACTGCACACCCTTGCCGACGCCGACGGCGCTGCGCTGCTCCTCATCGTAGGCCGGAACACCACCGGCCGCCGACACCTGATACGACAGCTCGAAGGCTTTGATCCGAAGCACCTCATCATAGCTATCTCCACCACATGAAGATCGCAGTAGCAGGCACACGCGGATTTCCCGGCATACAGGGAGGCGTCGAGACCCACTGCCGCGAGCTTTATACGCGGATAGCCGCCCGGGGAGTCGATGTGACTGTGATGTGCCGCCGTCCGTATATGTCGCCCGATGCCGGCACCGCCTACCGTGGCGTGAGGCTCGACACACTCTACTCCCCCAGACGGCAGTCGACCGAAACTATCATACACACATTTCTGGCCGTCGTAAAGGCACGAATGGCCGGAGCCGACATAATCCACCTCCACGCCTGCGGACCGGCTCTCATGGCGCCCATCGCACGTCTGCTCGGCATGAAAGTGGTCACCACACTCCACGGCCACGACTACAACCGCGCTAAATGGGGACGCATCGCACGCCTCGCACTGCGCCTCGGAGAGCGCGCGGCAATGCTGACAAGCAACGCCGTCATATCCATCTCCGGGCCTATCACAGAGTCACTGACCTCACGCTACGGCTCTCACCGGAGACTCCTCACAATACCCAACGGAGTCAACCCTCCCGACGCCGGAGCATCCGACCCGCAATGGATCTCGTCGCTCGGACTAAAGCCGCGCCGCTACGTCGTGGCCGTCGGACGCCTCGTGCCCGAAAAAGGCCTCCACACACTTATAGAAACAGCCCCCGCACTGCGCGAAGCCGGCCTGCGCATCGTAGTGGCCGGAGGAGCCGACCATCCGACAGCCTACTCGGCGGCACTCACACGGCTCGCAGCCGAATCCGGAGTGGTGATGACAGGAGCCGTCGACCGATCACACATCAACGCCCTGCTGGCCGATGCAGCCCTGTTTGTAATGCCATCGCTCCACGAAGGACTCCCCATAGCACTCCTCGAAGCCATGAGCCACAGCCTCGACGTAGCTGTGAGCGACATCGAATCGTGCCGCCTGCCGCAGCTTGCTCCCGCCGACTTTTTTCCTCCCGGCGACGCCGCCGCCCTGACCGCACTTATTCTCGACAAGACCGCGCGCCATGCACGCCGCACCTACAACCTCGCCGACTACGACTGGGATCGCATCGCCGCCGCCGTCCTCGACCTCTATCACTCCCTCTGACTATCCCACACCACCATCATCCCGCTGCATAGTCACCATTACCCTTCGCTACGCGCATCCGATCCCGACGCCGCACAACGTCCAACGGGCGTATTACCCATTCAGCTAATATGTTGTGAATATCATAACACGCCTTACTGTTATTAATCTTATTTAACAATATTAAACCTTGATTTTCAGAATTAAATTCTACAACTTTGCGCAAAACCCAATCCAATAACTATCAGAATATACTTACCATCCGGTCGACAATATAAACATCGTAAATAACCCATCTAATTCACACTTTCTCCATGAAAAGACTTATTATTACAATCATGGCCGCTTTTTGTGCTATATACCAGAGCCAAGCCATCGACTTCAGCGACGACCGAGGAATCACCGTATCGGCACTGTTCGGAGTCAGCCACAGCCATCGCTCTTTCAATCATCACAGCGACAACCACTATGGTCTGGTAGCTTCGCCGCGTATCGGATATAAATTCAACGCTGACTGGGAGGCCGGTGCATTTTTCAGATATGAAAAATTCAAAGATTACAACGAGTATGTCGGGGTCGGCATATATGGAGAATAGAGCTTCATGAGATTTGCTTCAGGACTTCGCCTCATCACCGAAGCTCACGCCACATTTAATACCTACGATTCAAACGGATACCTTATCAACGGATATAATAATACATATCCATATAAGCATACCGACATGACAGAGGTCGGATTTACACCGTGTATAGCCTATCGCATCGCCAATAGTCCGGTAGATCTCAAACTGCGCTATCTTTTCATTGGCTTCAACCACTCGGAGCGCTCCTACAAGGCCGAAGCACCCGGATGCCTCGGACGGGGCAACTGGATCATCGACGCATCCCTCCGCCGTCTCGAAATCGGCGCGTCCATCACATTCTGACCTCAATCCCACCGGGCTTTACCCATAGAAAGCAAGCCCCTGCGTCGCATCATGGACGCAGGGGCTTTGTATCATAATCACGAACGCCGGTAACAACGTCCGTCACACGGGCTTCGGAGGGGCGCTGCCGGAGCGGGTCCGGCGAAGGATCCGCTCCGGCACACCACAGGCGATTTATTTCATCTCATCGATGGTTTCGGTGATATCGTCCTTCGATGCCACCACAAGGCGTTCATACTCCTTGAGGCCGGTACCGGCAGGAATCAGATGACCGCAGATGACGTTCTCCTTCATGCCCTCGAGAGTGTCGACCTTGCCGTTGATGGCGGCCTCGTTGAGCACCTTCGTGGTTTCCTGGAACGATGCGGCCGATATGAAACTCGAAGTCTGGAGAGCGGCGCGGGTGATACCCTGAAGTATCTGCTCCGAAGTGGCCGGAACGGCGTCGCGCACCACGATGAGCTTGAGGTCCTTCTGCTTCAGCGGCGAGTTTTCGTCGCGGAGCTTGCGGGCGGTGATGATCTGACCTTTGCGCACATTGAGGCTGTCGCCCGGATCCACCACTACCTTCTTGCCCCAGATACGGTCGTTCTCCTCCATGAAGGCGCGCTTGTCGACGATCTGCTGCTCCAGGAAGTTGGTGTCGCCCGGATCGAGTATGTTGACCTTGCGCATCATCTGGCGCACGATCACCTCGAAGTGCTTGTCGTTGATCTTCACACCCTGCATACGGTAGACGTCCTGCACCTCGTTGACGATATACTCCTGCACGGCCGTCGGGCCCATGATATTGAGGATATCCGAGGGGGTGATAGCGCCGTCGGAGAGCGGAGTGCCGGCCTTCACGAAGTCGTTCTCCTGCACGAGGAGCTGCTTCGACAGAGGCACATTGTATTTCTTCTCCTCGCCCAGACGCGATGTGACGATGATCTCGCGGTTGCCTCGCTTCATCTTGCCGTAGGTCACCTCGCCGTCGATCTCGGACACGATGGCCGGGTTGGACGGGTTGCGGGCCTCGAACAGCTCGGTGACACGGGGCAGACCGCCCGTGATGTCGCCGGCATTGCCGGTGGCGCGGGGTATCTTGACGAATATCTGGCCGGGCTTAAGCTCTGCGCCGTCGTCGAGCATAAGATGAGCGCCCACAGGCAGCGAGTAGCTCTTGATGATCTCGCCCTTGGCGTCGACGATCTTGGCCTCGGCCACCTTGGTGCGGTCCTTCGACTCGATGATGATCTTCTCCTGCAGACCGGTCTGCTCGTCGCTCTCGGTGCGGTAGGTCACATTCTCGATAAGGTTGTCGTAGCGTACCGCACCGCCGGCCTCGCTGACGATAACGGCGTTGAAGGGGTCCCATTCGCATATCACGTCGCCCTTCTTCACCTTGTCGCCGTTGCCGAAATAAAGCTTCGAACCGTAAGGTATGTTGGCATTGGTGAGCATCATCTTCGTGTTCGGATCCATGATGCGCATCTCGGCCATACGTCCGATCACCACTTCCACCGGCCGGCCGTTGGCATCCTTCTCGTCGGTGGTGACGGTGCGCAGCTCATCAATCTCAAGCACGCCCTCGTAGCGCGAGGTCACCGACGACACGGCAGCGATATTGCTGGCCACACCGCCGACGTGGAACGTACGCAGAGTCAGCTGTGTGCCCGGCTCGCCGATCGACTGTGCGGCGATAACGCCCACGGCCTCGCCCTTCTGCACCAGGCGGTTGGTAGCGAGATTGCGGCCGTAGCACTTGGCGCAGACACCCTTCTTCGACTCACAGGTGAGCACCGAGCGGATCTCAACCGACTCGATCGGCGACTCGTTGATACGGTCGGCGGCAACGTCGTTGATCTCCTCGCCGGCGGCAACGATGATCTCGCCGGTCTTCGGATCCACGATGTCATGGACCGAAACACGGCCGAGGATGCGCTCGCCGAGCGACACCACCACTTCATCGTTTTTCTTGATCTCGGTGCATACGAGGCCGCGGAGAGTGCCGCAGTCCTCCTCGTGGATGATCACGTCGTGAGCCACATCAACCAGACGACGGGTCAGATAACCGGCGTCGGCGGTCTTCAGAGCCGTGTCGGCCAGACCCTTTCGGGCACCGTGGGTGGAGATGAAGTACTCCAGCACCGACAGACCCTCCTTGAAGTTGGCCAGAATCGGGTTCTCGATGATCTGACCGCCCTCGGCACCGCTCTTCTGCGGCTTGGCCATAAGGCCACGCATGCCTGAAAGCTGACGGATCTGGTCCTTCGATCCACGGGCGCCGGAGTCAAGCATCATGTAGACGGGGTTGAAGCCCTGCTGGTCGGCCGAGATCTGCTTCATCAGAGTGTCGGCGAGGCGGGCGTTGACATGCGTCCATATATCGATGATCTGGTTGTAGCGCTCATTGTTGGTGATGAAGCCCATGGAGTAGTTGTTCATCACCTCCTGCACCTGCTGGTAACCCTCGTTGACGTACTCCTCCTTCTCCTTCGGGATGATAACATCACCGAGGTTGAACGACAGGCCGCCTCTGAAGGCCATATAGTAACCGAGGTTTTTGATATCGTCGAGGAACTGCGCCGAACGCGGAATACCGCACTTCTTGATCACCTTGCTGATGATAGTGCGCAGGCTCTTCTTCGAAAGTATCTCGTTGACATAACCGATCTCGCGGGGCACAAACTGGTTGACAAGCACGCGGCCCACCGAAGTGTTCTCCACAAGATGCTGTATCGGATTGCCCTCCTCGTCGATGTCGTCCACCACTACCGAAACCGGAGCGTGGAGCGTCACACGACCCTCGTTGTAGGCTATCTGAGCCTCCTCAGGTCCGTAGAATTTCAGACCCTCGCCCTTGTCGCCCTTGCGGAGCTTGGTGATGTAATACAGACCGAGCACCATGTCCTGCGACGGCACGGTGATAGGCGCTCCGTTGGCGGGGTTGAGGATGTTGTGTGAGCCGAGCATCAGCATCTGAGCCTCAAGAACGGCCTCGTTGCCCAGCGGGAGATGGACAGCCATCTGGTCGCCGTCGAAGTCGGCGTTGAACGCCGTACATGCCAGCGGATGAAGCTGTATGGCCTTGCCCTCGATCATCTTGGGCTGGAAAGCCTGGATACCGAGTCGGTGAAGTGTCGGGGCACGGTTGAGAAGCACCGGATGACCCTTCATCACATATTCGAGGATATCCCATACGACCGGCTCCTTGCGGTCGACGATCTTCTTGGCGCTCTTGACAGTCTTTACGATGCCGCGCTCTATGAGCTTGCGGATCACGAAAGGCTTGTAAAGCTCGGCTGCCATATTCTTGGGTATGCCGCACTCGTGCATCTTCAGCTCAGGACCGACGACGATCACCGAACGGGCCGAATAGTCGACACGCTTACCCAGAAGGTTCTGACGGAAGCGGCCCTGCTTGCCCTTAAGGCTGTCGGAAAGCGACTTGAGCGGACGGTTGGCATCGGTCTTGACGGCCGACGACTTGCGGCTGTTGTCGAGCAGAGAATCGACTGCCTCCTGAAGCATGCGCTTCTCGTTGCGGAGTATCACCTCGGGCGCCTTGATCTCGATCAGGCGCTTCAGACGGTTGTTGCGGATGATCACGCGGCGATAGAGGTCGTTGAGATCCGACGTGGCGAAACGGCCGCCGTCGAGAGGCACCAGCGGACGCAGCTCGGGCGGGATCACAGGCACGGCCTGAAGTATCATCCACTCGGGCTTGTTGCGGTGGCGGCTGGCACGGAACGATTCAACGATCTGGAGGCGCTTGAGAGCCTCGGTCTTGCGCTGCTGCGAACCCTCGCGGTGAGCCTGGTCGCGGAGCGAGTCGGCCAGCGCGTCGAGGTCGATGCGCTGCAGCAGATCATAGATGGCCTCGGCGCCCATCCTTGCGATGAACTTGTTGGGATCGCTGTCGTCGAGCATCTGGTTCTCGCGCGGGAGCTTGTCGAGGATGTCGAAATACTCCTCCTCGCTCAGCAGATCGAGCTGCTTTAGGGGCTCGGGCTTCTTGATGCTCTCGGCGCTCTCGCTCTTCTCGATGTCGGCGGCAGCTCCGGGCTGGATCACCACGTAGCGCTCGTAATAGATCACCGAGTCGAGTTTCTTCGAGGGCAGACCAAGCAGATAGCCTATCTTGTTGGGCAGAGAGCGGAAATACCAGATGTGAGCCACCGGCACCACCAGCTTGATGTGACCCATGCGCTCGCGGCGCACTTTCTTCTCGGTCACTTCCACACCGCAGCGGTCGCACACGATGCCCTTGTAACGGATGCGCTTGTACTTGCCGCAATGGCACTCATAGTCCTTCACCGGACCGAAAATGCGCTCGCAGAAGAGGCCGTCGCGCTCGGGCTTGTAGGTGCGGTAGTTGATGGTCTCCGGTTTCAGCACCTCGCCGCTCGATTTCTCGAGTATCTCCTCGGGCGAAGCGAGTCCGATGGATATCTTCGAGAAAACGGTCTTTATCTTGTTGTCTTTTCTAAAAGCCATTATATTGATTTTGGATGAGAGTCGTTGGGATTAATGCTTACTGCTCGAGATTGATGCTCAGTCCGAGGCCGCGCAGCTCGTGGAGCAGCACGTTGAGCGATTCGGGGATGCCGGCCGGCGGCATAGGATCGCCCTTGACTATCGCCTCGTAGGCCTTCGAACGGCCGGTGACATCGTCGCTCTTTATAGTCAGTATCTCCTGAAGGATGTGCGATGCGCCGAAAGCTTCCAGCGCCCACACCTCCATCTCTCCGAAACGCTGGCCGCCGAACTGGGCCTTACCGCCCAGAGGCTGCTGCGTGATCAGCGAGTACGGACCGATGCTGCGCGCATGCATCTTGTCCTCGACCATGTGGCCGAGCTTGAGCATGTAGATCACACCCACGGTGGCCGGCTGGTCGAAACGCTCGCCAGTGCCGCCGTCGTAGAGGTAGCTCTTACCGTAGCGCGGCACGCCTGCCTTGTCGGTCCAGGCGTTGAGGTCGTCGAGATCGGCGCCGTCGAAGATCGGAGTGGCAAACTTCTCGCCCAGCTCGCGGCCTGCCCATCCGAGCACGGTCTCGAAGATCTGTCCGAGGTTCATTCGCGAAGGCACACCCAGAGGGTTGAGCACTATGTCGACCGGAGTGCCGTCGGCCAGGAAGGGCATATCCTCCTGACGCACGATGCGGCTGACGATACCCTTGTTGCCGTGGCGGCCGGCCATCTTGTCGCCGACGCTGATCTTACGCTTCTTGGCCACATACACCTTGGCCATCTGCATGATGCCCGAAGGTAGCTCGTCGCCGATCGAGATGTCGAATTTCTTGCGGCGCAACTCAGCGTCGATCTCCTTCGACTTGCGCAGATAGTTGACGATCGTAGAGCGGATCAGGTCGTTGCTGTGGGCATCGGCTGTCCATTTGCTCAGATTGATCGTATCGTAGTCTATGTCGCGCAGACGGGCAGCTGTGAACTTGTCGCCCTTCGTTATGATTTCAGAGCCGAGGAAATCCTTCACACCCTGCGAGGACTTGCCGTCGGTAAGCTTCATGAGCTTGCTCACAAGCAGATTCTTCAGCTCGGTCTGCTTGCTCTCATACTCTTCGTCGAGTTTGGGCAGCTGGGCGTTGGCGCTCTTGGTGCGACGCTGCTTGGCGGCACGGCTGAACAGGTTGGTGCCGATCACCACACCCTTCAGCGACGGAGTGGCCTTCAGCGAAGCATCCTTCACATCGCCGGCCTTCTCACCGAATATGGCGCGGAGCAGCTTCTCCTCGGGAGTGGGATCGCTCTCGCCCTTGGGTGTGATCTTACCGATCATGATGTCGCCCGGGCCGACATGCGCGCCCACGCGGATGATACCGCGCTCGTCGAGATCCTTCGTGGCATCCTCGCTGACATTGGGAATATCCGAGGTCAGTTCCTCCACACCGCGCTTTGTCTCGCGCACTTCGAGCGAGAACTCGTCGACATGGATCGAAGTCAGTAAATCCTCCTTTACCACGCGCTCGTTGAGCACGATGGCGTCCTCATAGTTATAACCCTTCCAGGGCATGAATGCCACCTTGAGGTTGCGTCCCAGAGCGAGCTCGCCGTTTTCGGTCGAATAACCCTCGGTGAGGATCATGCCCTTGCTCACACGCTGACCCTTCTCGCAGATCGGACGAAGGTCGATGGTGGTATTCTGGTTGGTCTTGCGGAACTTCGGTATATGGTACTCCTTGACGGCGCTTTCGAATGCCACGTACTCCTCCTCCTCGGTGCGGTCGTAGCGGATACGGATCACAGTGGCGTCGACAAACTCTATCGTACCCTCGCCCTCGGCCATGATCTGCGTGCGCGAGTCGCGGATCAGCTGACCCTCCAGGCCGGTGCCCACGATCGGGCTCTCGCTGCGCAGCAGCGGCACGGCCTGACGCATCATGTTCGATCCCATCAGCGCACGGTTGGCGTCGTCATGCTCCAGGAAGGGGATAAGAGCGGCAGCGATAGAAGCGATCTGTGTGGGCGACACGTCCATCAGTTCCACCTCGGTCGGAGGCACGATGGGGAAGTCGGCGTCAAGACGCGCCTTCACACGGTCGCGCACAAAAGTGCCGTCGTCGTTAAGCGGCGCATTGCCCTGCGCTATCACCTTGCCCTCCTCCACTTCGGCCGTCAGATAGACGATCTCGTCGTTGTTGAGCTCCACCTTAGAGTTCTCCACCTTGCGGTAAGGAGTCTCGATAAAGCCCAGATCATTGATCTTTGCATAGATGCAGAGCGAGGAGATCAGACCGATGTTGGGTCCTTCAGGAGTCTCGATCGGACACAGACGGCCATAATGGGTATAGTGAACGTCGCGCACCTCGAAGCCGGCGCGCTCACGCGACAGACCGCCGGGACCGAGAGCCGACATACGGCGCTTGTGAGTCATTTCGGCCAGAGGATTGGTCTGGTCCATGAACTGCGACAGAGCGTTCGTGCCGAAGAAAGTGTTGATCACCGACGAGATAGTCTTGGCGTTGATCAGATCGATCGGCGTGAACACCTCGTTGTCACGCACGTTCATGCGCTCGCGGATCGTGCGGGCCATACGGGCCAGACCCACGCCGAACTGATTGTAGAGCTGCTCGCCGACCGTACGCACGCGGCGGTTCGACAGATGGTCGATATCATCCACGTCGGCCTTTGAGTTGATCAGCTCGATGAGATATTTTATGATGGCTATGATATCCTCCTTCGTGAGCACTTTCACGTCCATAGGAGTCGTCAGCCCTAATTTCTTGTTGATGCGGTAGCGGCCCACCTCACCCAGATCATAGCGCTTCTCCGAGAAGAAAAGGTTGGTGATCACCTCGCGTGCGCTGGCGTCGTCAGGTGCCTCGGCGCTGCGGAGCTGCCGGTAGATATACTGGATGGCCTCGCGCTCGGAGTTGGTGGGATCCTTCTGCAGGGTGTTGAGTATGATCGAATACTCGTTGGTGTTGGCATCCTCGCGGTGGAGCAGAATGCTCTTGATGCCCGACTCGAGGATATGCTCTATGTTTTCGTCAGAAAGCGTTTCCTCACGGTCCACGACCACCTCGTTGCGCTCCATCGTCATCACCTCACCGGTGTCGGGATCGGAGAAATCCTCCACCCACGAACGGAGCACACGGGCTGCGAGGCGACGTCCCTTGGCTGCCTGCAGGGCGCTCTTGGTCACCTTCACCTCCTCGGCCAGACCGAATATGTCGATGATGTCCTTATCGCTCTCCAGACCGATGGCACGCAGAAGCGTAGTCACCGGCAATTTCTTCTTGCGGTCGATATAGGCATACATCACATTGTTGATGTCAGTCGCAAACTCGATCCACGAACCGCGGAACGGGATGATACGGCCGCTGTAGAGCTTCGTACCATTGGCATGAGTGCTCTGGCCGAAGAATACGCCCGGCGAACGATGGAGCTGCGACACCACCACGCGCTCGGCACCGTTGATCACAAAAGTGCCCTTTTCCGTCATATACGGGATCGGACCCAGATACACATCCTGGATCACCGTATCGAAATCCTCGTGATCGGGGTCTGTACAATAAAGCTTCAGCTTGGCCTTCAGAGGCACGCTGTAGGTCAGACCACGCTCCAGACACTCCTCAATCGTATAGCGGGGAGGGTCGATATAGTAGTCGAGAAATTCGAGCACGAAGTTATTGCGGGTGTCCGCGATCGGGAAGTTTTCCGCGAAGACCTTGTACAGGCCCTCATTGTTGCGCTTCTCGGGAGGAGTGTCAAGCTGCAGGAAGTCCTGGAACGACTTCAGCTGCACCTCCAGAAAGTCAGGATAAGGCAACGGGTTCTTCACCGAAGCGAAGTTTACGCGAGGTTTTTTTGTTGTTACTGACATCTAATAAAATACGTTAACGTAACTCAAATAAGGCAGGATAACTTGTTTCCGACCGACTGCAGCCGGCCATATCATCCGACAACTACACAGCTGTCGGCCAATGTGTTGAATCTTCCATTCGGGCCGTGCACGACCCATACCTGCTGAAATATTAACACAAAAAGGTTAAGTATCCGCCCGACAGGGCGATACTTAACCTGAGTACCTGATTGACAGGCAATTTTATTTAAGTTCCACTTCGGCGCCGGCCTCTTCGAGAGCCTTCTTCAGAGCCTCGGCCTCAGCCTTGGCCAGACCTTCCTTGACAGTGCTGGGAGCGCCGTCTACGAGTTCTTTTGCCTCCTTCAGGCCAAGACCGGTCTCACCTTTCACTACCTTCACGACATTGAGCTTGTTGGCTCCGGCGTTTTTCAGCACTACGTCGAACGAAGTCTTCTCTTCAGCAGCGGGGCCGGCTGCGGCGGGACCAGCGGCTACGGCAACAGCTGCAGCGGCGGGTTCGATACCGTACTCTTCCTTCAGGATCTGAGCAAGTTCGTTTACTTCCTTTACCGAGAGGTTAACAAGTTGTTCTGCAAAAGCTTTTAAATCTGCCATTTTGTTTATGATTTAATTGTTTGTTTTTACTGGATTGGTTGGTTGTGTTTAGTCTTCTTTGTGAGAGAGAGTTTCGAGGATGCCATGGAGCTTCGAGCCACCCGATGTGAGGGCCGAGATGACATTCTTCGCAGGCGACTGCAGCAGAGCCACAACGTCGGCGATGAGCTCGTTCTTGCTCTTGATGGTAGCCAGAGTGTCGAGCTGGTCGGCACCCATATAGACAGTCTCCTCTACGTATGCGCCCTTGAGCTTCGGAAGAACATCGTCCTTCTTGACGAAGTCTTTAAGAAGCTTGGCGGGAGCGTTGGCCACCTCGGTGAACATCAGAGAGGTCGACTCCTTCAGAGCGGGATAAAGCTCGGAGTAGTCACCCTCGAGGTTCTCGAGAGCCTTGTGGAGAAGCTTGTTCTTCACCACCATCAGTTTCACACCCGCCTTGAAGCATGCACGGCGAAGCTCGCTCGTGCGCTCGGCGTTGAGTCCGGCTGTCTCTACCAGATAGAAGCTCGGATAAGCCTTGATCGTCTCCTCTATCTGCTCTATGATCTTGATTTTATCTTCCTTTTTCATTTTCTTTCCTGTTTTGTGAGGTTAGTCGTCGAGACCCTTGGTATCAACCTTGATGCCCGGGCTCATCGTGCTCGAAAGATAAATGCTCTTGATATAGGTGCCTTTGGCGGCAGCGGGCTTCAGCTTGATCAGAGTGTTGATAAACTCCTTGGCGTTGTCTTTCATCTGCTCTGCAGTGAAGCTCATCTTGCCTATAGAGGAATGAACGATACCGTTCTTGTCTACCTTGAAGTCGATCTTGCCCTTCTTTACCTCCTCGACAGCCTTGGCCACATCCATGGTCACAGTGCCGCTCTTGGGGTTGGGCATCAGGCCGCGCGGACCAAGGATGCGTCCCAGAGCACCGATCTTACCCATGATGGCAGGCTGAGTGATGATCACATCAATGTCAGTCCAGCCACCCTTGATCTTCTCGATATACTCGTCAAGACCCACATAGTCGGCTCCGGCTGCCTTGGCACCGGCCTCGGCATCGGCGGAACAGAGCACCAGTACGCGCACCTGCTTGCCGGTTCCGTGAGGAAGCGTGACAACGCCGCGCACCATCTGGTTGGCCTTACGGGGGTCAACACCCAGACGCACGTCGATGTCCAGAGAAGCATCAAACTTGGCGTAGTTCACCTCCTTGACCTTCTCGGCTGCCTCAGCCAGCGAATAAGACTTTCCAGCTTCAATCTTCTCTAAAGCCAACTTTTGGTTTTTTGTAAGTTTACTCATTGTTCAATTGAAGTTTTTATCAGTTATTCCAGGGCTGCTCACCTTTCACGGTGATACCCATACTTCTGGCAGTGCCGGCAACCATCTTCATTGCCGATTCAATGGTGAAACAGTTCAAATCAGGCATCTTGTCTTCTGCGATAGCCTTCACCTGATCCCAGGTCACCTCAGCCACCTTGTTGCGGTTGGGCTGAGCCGAGCCGCTCTTGATCTTGGTGGCTTCCAGCAGCTGTATCGCTACCGGAGGCGTCTTGACAATGAAGTCAAAGCTCTTGTCAGAGTAATACGTGATCACTACTGGCAGAACCTTGCCGGCCTTGTCCTGGGTGCGGGCATTGAATTGCTTGCAAAACTCCATGATGTTTATGCCCTTCGAACCCAGAGCGGGACCGACGGGGGGTGAAGGATTGGCTGCTCCACCCTTTATCTGCAATTTGATCTGTCCAGCAATTTCTTTAGCCATTTTGATTCTGAAATTTTAGATATTGGTGATTTTTGGTTTGCGTGACTTATCACAGACAAACCGGAACACATGCCCGTAACAGCATCTTCCGGCCCGGCAGGATCACACGCGTTCTACTTGCGAATTCTCCAGCTCCAAAGGAGTCTTGCGGCCAAATATCTTGACCATAACCTTCAGCTTCTTTCGCTCGCGGTCCACCTCTTCGATCTCCCCGGTAAAACCGGTGAACGGTCCGAAATTGACCTTTACCGACTCGCCTACGATATAATCGTTAGCGCCGTCGGCCGTCTCGTCCACCATCTGGTCGAGCGTGCCCAGCATACGCGTCACCTCGCTCTGGCGAAGAGGCTCCGGAACGTTCGTTCCGCGATCCTTCACGCTAAGGAAGTCGATCACGTTGGTCGTATTGCGAAGCTCATGGATGACCTCACCCACAAGGATTGCCTCTACAAACACATAGCCGGCATAAAGGTTTTTCTCCTTGATCACCTTTTTGCCGTTGCGCACGGTAAGAACCTTCTCCGTGGGAATCAGCACCTGAAAAACGTATTTGCCAAGGTCGGTGTTGCGTATTGCCGCGTCAAGCACCTCCTTGACTTTCGCTTCTTTGCCCGATATCGCACGAAGCACATACCATGCTCGCACAGGACGCTTCGCAACGTCGGACTTTGACTTCGATTCAGCCATTGACTCCTTGTTAGATGTTGTTTTTACTTACCCAGACTGTAGATGAAATGCATCAGATTATCGACCACCTGATCCATGCACCAGATTATAAAAGCGATTATGATGGAAGCAATCATTACTATAATCGCGCTTTTGATCAGCTGACCTTTGGTCGGCCAAGAAGTCTTATACCGCAACTCGGTATACGACTCCTCGATATCCGTAAGTAGTTTCAGTTTTTTCATTATTTTTCTTTTGGCACAGGACGAGAGGCTCGAACTCCCGACACCCGGTTTTGGAGACCGGTGCTCTACCGACTGAGCTAGTCCTGTATAGGTAAAAGCGGCAGGCGCTCTGCTTCAGCATGGCCTCGTAGACGGCCTGCCGCTTTTATGATTTTTATCTTATCTGGATACAATCCGGATATTAGTCGAGGATCTCGGTGATCTGACCCGAACCTACGGTGCGGCCGCCCTCACGGATGGCGAAACGCAGACCCTGGTCGCAGGCTACCGGGTTGATGAGATCAACGATGATCTCAACGTGGTCGCCGGGCATCACCATCTCTACGCCCTCCGGAAGAGTGATCTCACCGGTCACGTCGAGTGTGCGGATGTAGAACTGCGGACGATAGTGGTTGTGGAACGGAGTGTGACGACCGCCCTCTTCCTTCTTCAGGATATATACAGAAGCTTTGAACTTGCTGTGGGGCTTAACGACACCCGGGTGGCAGATTACCATACCACGCTTGATATCCTTCTTGTCGATACCGCGGAGAAGCAGACCTACGTTGTCGCCGGCCTCGCCCTGATCGAGAAGCTTGCGGAACATCTCCACACCGGTGACTACCGACTTCATGTCAGCGCCCAGACCCATGATCTGAACCTCGTCACCAACCTTCACGATACCGGTTTCGATACGGCCTGTGGCAACAGTACCACGACCGGTGATCGAGAACACGTCCTCGACAGGCATCAGGAAGGGTTTGTCCACGTCACGCGGAGGCAGGGGAATCCAGTTGTCGACAGCTTCCATCAGCTCCATCACCTTGGCCTCCCACTGGGGTTCGCCATTGAGAGCGCCGAGAGCCGAACCACGGATGATGGGGGTGTTGTCACCGTCATATTCATACGAAGAAAGCAGATCGCGCATCTCCATCTCCACGAGTTCGAACATCTCTTCGTCGTCAACCATATCGCACTTGTTCAGGAACACAACGATACGGGGAACGTTCACCTGGCGGGCGAGAAGGATGTGCTCGCGAGTCTGGGGCATCGGGCCGTCGGTAGCGGCAACCACGATGATAGCGCCGTCCATCTGAGCGGCACCGGTAACCATGTTCTTCACATAGTCAGCGTGTCCCGGGCAGTCAACGTGAGCGTAGTGACGGTTGGCTGTCTCATACTCTACGTGCGAAGTGTTGATGGTGATACCGCGCTCCTTCTCCTCGGGAGCGTTGTCGATCTGGTCGAACGACTTCACCTCCGAAAGACCGTTCTTGGCCAGTACAGTGGTGATAGCGGCGGTCAGCGTGGTCTTACCGTGGTCCACGTGGCCGATCGTGCCGATGTTTACATGCGGCTTCGTTCTTTCGAATTTTTCTTTAGCCATAACTCTGCTTTATTTTCTTTGTTAGTTTGTTATCTCTTTTAGCCACAAACGCCGCGACGGTGGATGCACCATCGGGGCAGCGTCTGAGTCTTTCTGGAGCCGATGGCGGGATTTGAACCCGCGACCTCTTCCTTACCAAGGAAGTGCTCTACCCCTGAGCTACATTGGCATTTCAAAAATGGAGCGGAAGACGAGGCTCAAACTCGCGACCCTCAGCTTGGAAGGCTGATGCTCTATCAACTGAGCTACTTCCGCATTCTGCAGCCACCCCGGATCTCGACAGCGCAACCGCTGCTCAAAAACCGGCCGACCGGTGTGGGCGAAGATGGATTCGAACCACCGAAGGTAAAAACCAGCAGATTTACAGTCTGCCCCATTTGGCCACTCTGGTATTCGCCCTTGAATTCAAAACAAACTTTTGCAACCCGTCCGACGTTTTAACACCGGATCACGGAGAACTCCTTCCCCGCCGCGGGCGTCCCGCTGTCTTTCAGAAGAGCCTCTTGTCGGATTCGAACCAACGACCCCGAGATTACAAATCACGTGCTCTGGCCAACTGAGCTAAAGAGGCAAGGATTGAGCTGCTGACGCATTAGCGCATTCGGCTCAAAAGCGATGCAAAATTACAACCCATTTTCCATATCTCCAAACATCCCGGCATTTTTTTTGCAAAAATTTATCCTAAAACAGCATTTTCACCTGATTGTCAGACATATTTCTACCACTTACCAGCTTCATCTGTTGTCTGCCACAGAAATAATCGCTACATTTGCATCTCAACCATGCGCGGGCATGACCGCCCATACTAATCAAAAACAACACTACAGCCATGATCAAGCAACTCCGCGACCTGATGCGATCCAAAGGCATCGACGCAGCAATATTCCCCCAGACCGACCCACACCAGAGCGAATACATAGCCGACCACTGGCAAGTGCGACGATGGCTCTCAGGATTCACCGGATCGGCCGGAGCGCTCGTAGTCACACCGACAGAAGCCTACGTATGGGCCGACTCCCGCTACTGGCTGCAGGCCGCCGCACAGCTCTCCGGCACCGGCATCGCAGTCATGGAAGAAGGCAAGCCCGAAGTGCCCGCCATCACCGAATGGATATGCTCCAGGCTCACCGACGGACAGACCGTCGGAATCCACGGAATGCTCTTCTCCATCGACGCCACCGAGGCGCTCCGCAGCCGGCTCGGTGAGGCCGGAATCAAACTCGACACAGATTTCGACGCGGCCGGCGAGCTTTGGACCGGCCGCCCTGCCCTCCCCGATGCGCCGATCTTCGTCCACGACGTGAAATACGCCGGAGAAGAGCCTTCGTCGAAAATCGCTGCCATACTCGCCGAAACATTCCGCTGCGGAGCCAACGCAATATTCATCTCCGATCTCGCCGAGATAGCATGGACCCTCAACATCCGCTCGCGCGACGTCGAGTCAAACCCCGTGGCGATATCCTTCCTCTACCTCTCCGAAACAGACTCCACGCTGTTTGTCGACCCCCGAAAGCTCACACCTGAAGTCATCGCCCACCTCGACAGTTGCGGAATAGCCACGCAGCCCTACGACCGGACACTGCCGTTCCTCGCCGCCCTCCCCGACACGGCGCGCGTGCTCGTCAGCCCCTCGCAGACCGCCGGCGATGTCGCCTGCGCACTCGGCAAAAACCGCACAGTGCGCCACGACTCGCCTGTCGCCATCCTCAAAGGATGCAAAAACGAAACTCAGATCGAAGGCATCCGCCAGGCCATGCGCCGCGACGGAGCCGCCCTCGTCAAGGCATTCATGCATATCGAGGCCGACGTCGCCGCACAGCGGCCCCTCACCGAGATGGGCATTGCCGACCTGCTCACACATTACCGTTCGCAGCAACCGCTCTATTTCGACCAGAGTTTCGACACCATCGCAGGATACGGCCCCCACGGAGCGATAGTCCACTATTCGGCCACACCAGACACCGACGCCCGCATCCGCACCGACAATCTGCTGCTCATCGACTCAGGAGCCAACTATCTCGACGGCACCACCGACATAACACGCACCGTAGCGCTCGGACAACCCACCGAACGTCAGCGCACCGACTTCACCCTCGTCATGAAAGGACATATCGCACTCGCGGCAGCCGTATATCCCGAAGGAACACGCGGAGCACAGCTCGACGCGCTTGCCCGCCAGTTCCTATGGCAGCACGGACTCTCCTACCTGCATGGCACCGGACACGGCGTCGGACACTTCCTCAACGTCCACGAGGGACCGCAGAGCATACGCCTCAACGAAAATCCCACACCGCTCCGTCCGGGAATGATCACCTCCGACGAGCCGGGACTCTACCGCGAGGGAGAATATGGAATCCGTTGCGAAAACCTCGTGCTGACCGTGCCGGCCAGGACCACCGAGTTCGGCCGCTTCCTGAAATTTGAGACGCTCACACTGTTCCCCTTCGACCGCAAGCTGTTCGACCTCTCTATCATGACACCCCAGGAGATCCAATGGGTCAACGAATACCATGACAAGGTACGACGCGAGCTGTCGCCGCTGCTCTCGCCTGAAGAAAACGCATGGCTGACCGAACGCACAATGCCACTGTGACCCAACGATCCGCACCGCACACCCATGTATAACCCACCAAACATCGACAAAACATGTCTGCAACCATAATCCCTGTCAGGGGATTCACACCCCGCATCGGCGAAGGAACATTCGTCGCACCCAACGCATCGATCATCGGCGACGTCGTCATCGGACGCGACTGCTCGATATGGTTCAACACCGTCATACGCGGCGATGTCAACTCCATTCGCATCGCCGACCGCGTCAACATACAGGACGGCACCGTCCTCCACACACTCTATCAGAAATCCACCATAGAGATCGGCGAAGATGTGTCGATCGGACACAACGTCACTCTTCACGGATGCCACATCCGTCCCTTCGCGCTCATAGGCATGGGAGCCGTGGTGATGGACGACGCCGTGGTCGGCGAAGGGGCGCTCGTAGCCGCCGGATCGGTAGTGCTCTCGCGCACACAGATCGGCCCCAACGAGCTCTGGGGCGGAGCACCCGCCAAATTCATCAAGATGGTCGACCCCGATCAGGCGCGCGAACTCAACATCAAGATAGCTCGCAACTATCTGATGTACTCGCGCTGGTACACCGATCCCGACAACGCCACGGATCCTCAGTGAGCGGACGCGATCCTCAGTAAGTGAACGAAGAGCCGCCTATGAACTCGCGTATCAGCGACGTCGACGGCACATACTCCTTGCCGATCGGAGCAAAATAGCTCAGGAATCTCCTCAGCCGCAAAGCCTCGGCATACTCCGGTATGTCGCGGGGCACTCCGGCAAGCACACCGTCGGCCTCCTCCTTGATCACGCCAAGCTCAAACAGCAGCGACGAATTGAACATCGCGTCGGCATTCTCCTGAAACGGGAATATCCAGCGCTCTTCGCCACGCCTCACGCTCGGCCACCGTCTGATGGTGTCCACCGCCGTAGCACCCCGATATTTGTGATCGCGGATGATCCGCCGCAGCAGACGGTTGTCGGTAGTAGGCACCCAGTTGTGGTCATCGATGGCTATCGTGGTCAGCGCCGACACGTATATGCGGTATCTCATCGACGGATCCACACTCGCCGTGAGTTCGGGGTTCAGACCATGAATACCCTCTATGAGCAATATCGAGCGGTCGCCAAGCTTTATCCTGTTGCCGCGGTACTCACGCATCCCGGTCGAGAAGTTATAATACGGAAGCTCCACCTCTTCGCCGGCAAGCAGACGGTTTAGATCAGCATTGAACTGTTTGATATCCAACGCATAGATCGACTCATAGTCATAGTCGCCCGACTCGTCGCGGGGCGTATGCTCGCGATCCACGAAATAATCGTCGAGCGATATCATCTGCGGCTGCAGCAGACAAGTCATCAGCTGTATGGCCAGACGCTTCGTGAACGTCGTCTTGCCGCTCGAAGAAGGCCCCGCTATCAACACTATCCTGGCTCCCCCCTCGTTGAAGCGTCGCGATATCTCGTCGGCCAGAGTGGCTATGCGGTTGTTATGGAGCGCCTCGCTGACATTGATCAGCATCGCCGTCCGGTCGTTGGCCACAGCTTCGTTAAGTTCGCCGCAGTTGCTGACGCCAACGATGGAGTTGAAGCGCAGGTAATCGGTGAACGCTTTGTACATTTTCTCCTGACTCACCGGACGGCGCGGTTCCGACGGATTGGCCGGATCAGGGCCGAGCAGCAGCAACCCGTCTTTGTAAAGCTGCAGATCAAACACTCCGAGCATACCGGTCGACGGAGCAAGCTGCCCGTAGTACGAATCGCACAGACCGTCCAGACGGTAATACACCGTATACAGGTCATGAAGCGTCTGAAGCAGGCGCACCTTGTCATCCATCCCCTGACGGCGGAAAATCTCTGCGACGTCCGACGTCAGACGCTCCTTACGCTCAAACCTGATGTCGCGCCCCACAAGATCTTTCATATACGACTTCAGACGCTCCACCGTCCGCTCGTCGAGAGTCACATCCCCGCCAGTCACACGGCAGTTATAGCCCCGCGCAAGCGAATGCACTATCTGAAGCCGCGCACCAGGCAGACAGTCGTTGACAGCCTTGTAGAGCATCATGCACAGAGATCTTATGTAAGTGCGGTGTCCCGAATCGCTCTCCACAGGCAGATACTCCACCATCTTGGGAGCATATACCGGGAAACTCAGATCCTCGGTCTTATAGTTGACCCTCGCGCATATCGGCGTGAAGCCCACACGACCCGCTATGCGTCCATACACGTCGAGCAGCGTTTCGCCACCCTCTATATCGACATATTCCTTGATGTTGACACAATATATCTTAAGTCTGTCGCTCATATCTGTTTAAGCCCTCCGCGGCCATTGTCAAAACATGAATTATCCCCGAGACTTGAAAGTCACCTCCTCCATCACAGCGACGAAAGAGCCCTAAGTTCCTCCAGCACCTCCAGACGCGAAAGATGACGCCGGCGTTTGAGCGCGTCGGCAAACTCATGCGCCACGCGGTGCACGCCCTGATGATTGAAAACCCTGAAGAGATACGTATATTCCTTGTCGAATATGCGCCTCACCTCATCCTCCTCGAGCGAACATGCATCACGCCCCTCCTCCACGACAGTGTCCTGAAGTCCCTGACGCACCTCCGGCGCCACAAGTGTACGGTCGAGCACCATGCGGCGGCACATGACATTGCTTATCATCATAGCCACCGAAAGACTGAAATTCTCACGCATCTCCGCCCATGCCGACTTGGCCGAGAGCCCGGGATTTCCTGAAAAATAAAAACTGCTGTGCATCTCCATCATATCGCCCGGATCGGCATCAAGTCCCACGCCGGCCAGTTTGTCCTCGCCGTCAAACACCACTATGCCTATGGCCATGCCGGT
Source organism: Paramuribaculum intestinale (assembly GCF_030759015.1). GTDB lineage: Bacteria > Bacteroidota > Bacteroidia > Bacteroidales > Muribaculaceae > Paramuribaculum > Paramuribaculum intestinale. The sequence continues at coordinate 2,444,777 of NZ_CP098825.1, forward strand.
GGCGCCGTAGCACTTGTCGTCTTCGTTCGTATAACTCAGTTTTTCCATATCTCTTCGGTTTATATTGTTTGGCAGGGACTGTCGTGACCTGCTGAAAGAATTTCGTTTTACCATCTGCACTTCCGGACGTTTCAACCGATTGTGACGGAGTTCCGTTATCTTACGGCATCGCCGCCTATTGATTCTAACCGCGCCGGACGGCCGTTAGTTCACCACCAGTATCCGCGCCACAGCTCCGCGCGCGGGAGTTACATCACGCCCGCTTGAAGCGAGCACATAATACACACCCGAGGCCACGCGCCTTCCGGCGGAGTTTTCCACAGGCCACCGGAGCATTCCGCCCTCGGCTCGACCCTGCCACACCAC